>NZ_JBICLB010000049.1:0-308 GCF_043104845.1 Delftia sp. WSY_7
GTCAATGACCTGCTCGATGTGGCCAAGCTGGACAGCGCCGTGGGAACCATCCACCTGGAGCGCACGGATCTGCGCAGCCTGATCCGGCCGGTCGTGCGCGAGCTGGAGCCGCAGCAGCAGCACAAGCTCATCGACCTGCGGCTCGAACTCGACGACGCCCCGCTGATCGCCAAGGCCGACCCCGTGCGCTTCCAGCAGGTGGTGCGCAATGTGCTGGCCAATGCCATCAAGTTCTCGCCCATCGGCGGGCGCATCGATGTGCAGGGCCGCATCGACGGGCAGGGCGACATCTGCATCGCCTTCTCCGA
>NZ_JBICLB010000004.1:0-1594 GCF_043104845.1 Delftia sp. WSY_7
AGGCCGGGCGCATCACGACCCGCACCGAAGACGACGGCGTGCGGCGCCTTCAGCGCCAGATGCGCTACAGCGCCCTGTCCGCCAACGCCCTGCAGGCCGAAGAAATCACCACCAGCGGCTGGCTGCTGGACGCCGACGGCCAGCCCCGCGCCAGCAGCCGGCTGAGCCTGAATCCATACCGCATCCGCCACGACGCCCTGGGCCGCCCCAGCCAGGCCATCGACACGGCAGGCCGCAGCATCACCTGGGCCTACCAGGGCAGCACCCAGGCTAGGCTCGATGGCCTGGGCAACCGGGGCCAGATCGAGCGCGACAGCGAAGGCCGCATCAAGCGGCTGGGCCTGTACCGCGAAGGCCAGGACCTCCCCGAACGTGCGGCCTACTACGGCTGGAATGCGCAAGGGCGCCTGAGCCACCGCCTCCTGCCCGATGGGCGCCTGGACAGCTACACCTACGGCGACGCGGGCGAGCTGCTCCAGCACACCGATGGCGACGACACCCGCACGCGCTGGCTGGACAACGGCAGTCTCCATGCCAGCCTGTCGCAAACGCCCGATGGGGCGGTACGGCTGGCATTGCAAGGCCCGGCCAGCGCGGCGATGGAGCAGATCACCAGCCAATCCCGGAGCACCCAACCCGCCGAACGCCGCCAGGCCCTGCACGACGACTTCGGCCGCACCGTCTGGCTCCAGCTTGCCGATCATGGCCGCCAAAGCGCACGCTACAACGAAGCCGATCAATTGCTGGTGCACACCCGCGCCGACGGCAGCAGCACCCACTACCAATACGCCCCCAGCGGGCGTCTGCTGGCCAAGCGCTACGAAGCGGCGCCCGGCGCAGATCGTCGCTCTTCCTCGCAAACCCTGCTGCACTACCAGGGCCGGCTGCTGCAGACCATCGACAGCAACTGGCAGCGCGAGTCCATCGAATACGACGCCCTGGGCCGCCCCGTGGCACGCACCATTGGGCTGGCCACGCCCGACGGCCAGGCCGAGCATGCCTATCGCACCGCCACGCGCTATGGCCCGGACGGCCGGGTCCACAGCCGCACCCTGGCCGATGGCCGCGTGCTCGTCACCCGGCGCGGCCCCGCCAGCGACGGCGCCAGCATGCAAGGGCTGCAACTGCAAAGCGCCTGGGTGGCCGGCCTGCTGCAGGCCAGCGACCACTGGCTGGGCGCCGGCGCCACAGGCTTGCTCGAACGCCTGCTGCCCGCGCAGACGGTGGTCGGCGACATCCAAACAGACGCCTTCAACGGCCTGCAGCACTACACGGCAGGCAATGGCCTGGCCACCTCGCGCCAATACGACATTGCCGGGCGCCTCACGCAGCAGACCACCGGGCAAGGCACATCACAAGGCACATCACAAGGCAGCGCACCCATCCTCAGCCAGCGCTACCGCTACGGCGTGGGCCCGCGCATCCGCGCCATCGAGCAGGAGGGGCCACCAGCCGGCCTGCACAAGACCGACTACCGCTACCAGGGCTTCGGCAGGCTGGTGCAGGACAACGCACCGTCAGCACCAGCGCCCGTGCAGCGCGACAGCCAGGGCCGCACAGTCCAGGACGCATTGCACCGCTACACCTACACCGA
>NZ_JBICLB010000050.1:0-1099 GCF_043104845.1 Delftia sp. WSY_7
GTCACGTGGACCACGGCAAGACGACCCTGACGGCTGCCATCGCCACCGTTCTGTCCAAGAAGTTCGGCGGCGAAGCCAAGGCTTACGACCAGATCGACGCAGCACCTGAAGAAAAGGCCCGCGGCATCACGATCAACACCGCCCACGTCGAGTACGAAACGGCCAACCGCCACTACGCTCACGTTGACTGCCCCGGCCACGCCGACTACGTCAAGAACATGATCACCGGCGCTGCTCAGATGGACGGCGCTATCCTGGTGTGCTCGGCCGCTGACGGCCCGATGCCCCAGACCCGCGAGCACATCCTGCTGGCTCGTCAGGTGGGCGTGCCCTACATCATCGTGTTCCTGAACAAGTGCGACATGGTGGACGACGAAGAGCTGCTGGAGCTGGTCGAAATGGAAGTGCGCGAGCTGCTGGCCAAGTACGACTTCCCCGGCGACGACACCCCCATCATCCGCGGCTCGGCCAAGCTGGCCCTGGAAGGTGACGCAAGCGACAAGGGCGAGCCCGCCATCCTGCGTCTGGCTGAAGCCCTGGACACCTACATCCCCACGCCCGAGCGCGCTGTGGACGGTGCCTTCGCAATGCCCGTGGAAGACGTGTTCTCGATCTCCGGCCGTGGCACCGTGGTGACCGGTCGCGTTGAGCGCGGCATCATCAAGGTCGGCGAAGAAATCGAAATCGTCGGTATCCGCGACACCCAGAAGACCATCGTCACCGGCGTGGAAATGTTCCGCAAGCTGCTGGACCAAGGCCAGGCTGGCGACAACGTGGGCCTGCTGCTGCGCGGCACCAAGCGTGAAGACGTGGAACGCGGCCAAGTGCTGTGCAAGCCCGGCTCCATCAAGCCCCACACCCACTTCACGGCTGAGGTGTACGTGCTGTCCAAGGACGAAGGTGGCCGCCACACTCCGTTCTTCAACAACTACCGTCCCCAGTTCTATTTCCGCACGACCGACGTGACCGGCTCCATCGAGCTGCCCGCCGACAAGGAAATGGTGATGCCTGGCGATAACGTGTCGATCACCGTCAAGCTGATCGCCCCCATCGCCATGGAAGAAGGTCTGCGCTTCGCTATCCGCGAAGGCGGCCGTAC
>NZ_JBICLB010000051.1:0-124359 GCF_043104845.1 Delftia sp. WSY_7
GTGGTGTGGCCGTCGTGCGCACGCTTGTGCCCGCTACAGCGCAGGGCCGAATCACGGGTCTGCGCGGCACAGTGCCCTTCGGCATAGACATCAACGTGGCCCGGCCCACCGTGGGGCAGGTGCCCGGCGCCTGGCAGGAGGCGACAGCGGCGCGGGCTGCTCTGCGCAGCGCCTATGAGCAGGCCGCGCCCGTGCTGGCTGCTGTGCAGAAGCGTGGCGAGGCCGCCGTGCCCATCTCGGCCTTGCTGTGGCAGACGTGGCAGCAGGCCCAGCGCCTGGCGCACGCCACGCAGGCGGCCTGGCAGGACGGCCAGCGCGTAGCCCGCACGCTTCGTCAGGCCTACGAAGAGGCCACGCGCACGCGCGCTGCATCCCGCCAGGCCTGGCAGGAGGCCGAGCGCGTCAGTATGGTGTCGCAGCAGCAGTTCGAGGAGGCACTGCGGCGCCGGCATTCGGTCGCCCAGGCCTTCAGCACGGGTGTGCTCCTGGGTGCTGCTGTCCGCACGGACATGCAGGACGGCAGGGCGGTGCGTATCGCGGTGCTGGGCCGGTACGAGGAGGCATGGCACCCGCGCCCAGGTATCACGCCGCCCGGCCCGAAGCCGCCGATAGAGCCTCCGTGCTATGTGCCTGTCGTCGGTGGGCCGGTGGACCTGGTGTTTGTGGAGCCCTGGTCCGGCAGCAGGCATCTGGTTTTTGTGTGCTGCAAGCCAGGCCCCGATCCAGAGCCTCCGCGCTATCAAATCCCACTTCTAAAGGTCTACATGACAGTTCATTCAATGGAGGCGGTGCTGCTGCCGAGCATGGAGCCCGTGGCGTTGACGGATGTCTCTATCGCCAGCGATGACGATGGCTTCGCATGGAGCCTGTCCGCCAACGGTCCGGGCCACCTGCTGGAGCAACTCGCACCAATCGGTGGCATTCCCGTGCGAATCCGCGTGGCTGTCGACGGGGTGGACTTTGTGTTCGTGGTGCAAAGCCTGGCACGCACCAGGCGATTCGGTGAGCATAGGGTGGCGTTACAGGGAGTCAGTACCAGCGCGCTGCTGGGCAGTCCCTATATGCCTGAGCAAACGTGGTTGGGGAATTCGCCCGCTACTGCGCAGCAGCTTCTGATTCAGGCGCTTGAGTTCACTGGCGTGGACCTTGATTGGACAATTCCGGACTGGTTGGTGCCTGCTGGTGTGTGGAACCATCGTGGCACACCGTTGTCTGCGGTCATGCGGGTGGCAGAGGCCGTGGGTGCTGTGGTCCGTAGCCATCGAACCCAGGACCGGCTTATCGTTGCACCCCGGTTTCCCGTCCTGCCCTGGAATTGGCCGGCGGCCGTGCCTGATGTGTCAATGCCAGCCGATGTCATCGCAACTGATGACCTGCGGCCCGAACCCCGGGCGCCCTACAACGCTGTCTATGTCAGCGGTCAAGCCGGCGGCATCTTGGGGCATGTACTGCGTGCAGGCTCGGCAGGGGAGCAGCTCGCGCCGCAGGTGACGGATGCACTCATCACCGATGAGACTGCAGCACGCCAGCGCGGTGCAGTGGTCCTGGCCGGGGCGGGCAGCAAGCTGATCCAGAGCATCACCATGCCGCTGGTGACGGGCGGGAGCGCGCCAGGATTGATCCAGCCGGGCCAGTTGATCGAGGTCGCCGATGTGGGCCAGACCTGGCGGGGCCTGGTCCGTGCCACTCGCCTCAGTGCATCAATGCCCGTGGTCCGGCAACAAATCACGGTGGAGCGGGCAGCCACATGACCACTACCAACCTTTTCAAGCGTTTGCAGCAGTTGCTGCCGGCCGAGCCTGTGCTCACGGGCACCGTGTCAGCGGTCGATGGCGATGGGATGGCCACTGTGGACTTGCCTGGGGGCGGGAATTTGCGTGTGCGCAATCCGCTGGGCAGCGCGCTGGGCGACAGCGTCTACATCCAGGGGCAGGCGATCACAGGGGATGCGCCACTGCTCCCCTTCGTGCGTATCGAAATCTAGAAACAACACAGGAGGAAATCAATGCAGGACGACTACGGCAACGCCCTGGCCCCCCATACCGCGAAGTCCATTACATCGCGGCTGGATGAGGGCGACATGCGAATGACGCGCATTGAGCACGAACTGCAGGCCAACACAGTGGCCACGCAACAGGTGCAGGCGAACACAGAGGAAATGGTGAAGTACTTCGTTGCGATGAAGGGCGCATTTCGGGTGCTCAACTGGATCGGCAAGGTCGCCAAGCCCATCACCTACATCGTGATGCTGGGCACGGCGGGGATTGCGTTCTGGAAAGCCTTGATGGTAGGGGGAGGTGGCCGATGAACGAGACCCTCCGCAATCGTCTGCTCGCCACGGCTGCCGGCCTGGCTGCCACTGCAGCTGGAGGCTACGTCGCTACGAAGGAGGCCGGGCCCAGCCCCGCCGTGGCGCTGGCCCGCGAGATCGGGCTGCACTACGAAAGCAGCGGCCGGCACATCGGCACGCCCTACATCGACCGCCTGGGCAAGGGGCAGCCGCTGACCGTCTGCGCGGGCGTCACAGGCCCCGAAGTTGTGGCGGGGCGCTACTACAGTCCCGAGGACTGCGAGCGCCTGGAGCGTCCCAAATACCGCGAGGCCGAGCGCCAGGCGCGTCGCGCGCTGCGGCACTGGGACACATACAACGTGTGGGTGCAGGCCAGCTTTATCGACATGGCCTACAACGTACCCTCGGCGCTTGCCCCTGACACAACGGTCATGCGGCTGGCGAACGCTGGGCAACTCGATGCTGCATGCCTGCAGATGCCTCGATGGGTCTACGGCACCGTGAACGGCGTGTCCACTCGGCTGCCTGGTCTTGCTGATCGCCGCGATGCCACTCGCGAGTTGTGCGCGCAGTGGGGCAGGGACGGGCATTTCAGCGCTGGCCTGCTGGCGAGGGTTTCGCAATGATCAGCCCGCTGTCAACTCACTTGGCTGGGGCCGCTGTGGCGCTCGCGATTGGTGCTGGCGGCGCGTGGTGGATCCAGGGCCAACGCTATGGCATGCAGATAGAGCAGCTGCAGCACCAACAGACCAGCGCCGAATTGGGCCGCACAAAGCAGGCTGTGCGCGACATGGCTGGATTCCAAAAAGGATTGACCGATGCACTCGCAACTTTTCAAGCCACGGTCCAGCGCAATCAGGCCGCACGGCAGGATCTTGACCGCAGTCTGCGCGAGCTGCGCACTGCTACTGCAGGCATGCGGGGCGACTTTGCCGACCTCCCCGAGCGCATCGCGGGAGCTGCCCAGCCCGCCCTCGCTCAGTACGCCTCAACCTGCACAGCCGTACTCCAAGAGCTGGCAGACCGAGGTGGGCGAATGGCAGAGCGCGGTGCAGACATCGCGCGAGCGGCTGATGGCCACGCCGCTGACGCCGCGCTGATGCGGGATGCTTGGCCGAACGTCTCCCGCTGACAGGCGTGTGCTCCTGCTGCGCGGGCGGTAGTGGATCGCTCACGGCCAGGAGCAGTCACTTGTGGAGCGCTCTTGAGCGGCTGCTTCAGGCTAATCGCGGCCGGTCATTCCCTTTACGACCAATGACTGCTGTGCGGAAGAGCGCGCCAAGGCTTGCCTGCTGATCGCCAGCCAAGTGATTCCAGTCGCCTGCGCTTATCGGCGGCTACTGCAGAGCAGATCAGGACGCGGGCTTACGCTCATGACGCAGAGGCGCGCTTGAGTGCGACCATGCCGATGGTTCTTGCACAGCATTCAATGCCGTTCAAAAATACAGAATTAGCCGCGACTTCGAGAAGGCGCGTCCAAGTACATCGTCATACTGGGTCAATTTCAGATGAAATCAACATGCTTGGCGATGACAGTCTACGGCGATAGCCTGCTGATCCTTTAAATTCCTTGGTACGGGTTACCGCATTACCGATATGAAACGACGCAATCAGCTCCAGCAACCCAGCTCCGGCAGCGCACGGGGGCCCGTCTTCAAGAGCATCCCGTTTTCGCAGCTGACCGACAAAGAGCGCAAAGACTGGGTTGTTGCGGTAGGGGAGCAGGCACGCAGCGAACTTGCTGACGCCCTTACTGAAGTCGAGACACTGACCGCACGAATGGCCCCCTTCCAGACGCTGGCCGTCATGGCGAGCTACGCGCTCATGCGATTTGTGACTAAAAAAAATTCCAGGGATAGAGCAACACCGGAAGTACAGCAGGGGCATGTCGAGTTCCTGCAGGCTATGTACCTTCGCTTGGAGCCCAGCACGCTATTTCTATCTTCGACACCAGACGACATTCAGGTCCTCTTCGAGCAGTTGCCCCGGATTTTTTTCGCTCAGCATCAGGCTCGATTGCCCACGCGAGAAAGCATTGATAGGCCCCTGACAGCGGATGACGGCGCTCTGCAAATCGTGCAAGAGTACCTGAGAGCACACACCGCCGTGGTTCGTAATTGGGGATACTTCTCCAGCGTGACTCGAATTTCTGGGACGCTGCTGTCAGGCATCGACCAGCAATTCACGGCACGCTGCGGCTTGGCGGCCAGCGACGTCGTCAAGCTGTTCGAATACTTGGTTCGTCGACAAGAAAAGCGTGTAAGCGACCACTTTGGGCGAGTGCAAGAGGTATTCTGCCTTGTTACTGTGGATGAGATGGTGGATGCATTTTTTGCTCGATTTCCCTTCGATGGCAAAACTGCCGAGGTCGCAGCAGAACTTAAGCGCGAGGCGCTGACGACGCATCGTCTGAAAGCCGCCTTGCTTCCGATCGCAGACCATTACCTCGCAGAAGAGTTCGTCTTCGCGAGCGACCAGATTGCTGAGGAGACAGGATTGCCGTCCGCTGCCTTGGAAGGCCTGCTGTGCAAGCTGAGTCTCAGCTTTGGAGCGCTGACAAACACACCTGTCGAACAGCTTTTCCTTAGCAATCCGGTCTGGCTCAAGCCGCTCATCGCTCTTGACTCCCCAGGACAGTACTTCTGCGCCCTGCCCCAGACCCTGATGAGCTTTGTCTACCCAATCATTGACGAACTCGTGAAGCCACTCCCAGAAGTCGCCAAGCGTCTTAGTAATGTGCGAGCACAATTTCTTGAATCGGAAGTCGAACGCCTTCTGAAAGTAGCATTTCCAGATGTCCAAGTCGTGCCAAGCTTCAAGTGGCGCGATGGTGACCAAGAGTTTGAGACTGACGCTATGCTTCGATTCGACTCCACCATTTTGCTGGTGGAGGCAAAGTCGGCCAAAGTGTCTTGGCCTGCGCTACGTGGCGCTCCCAACCGACTTCTTCGGGATGTGCGTGAGCTCATTGTTACGCCTTCGGAGCAGTCTGGTCGGTTAGCCGCGAAGCTGCAGCAAGAAATTGCTCTGCGTTCGGCTGGTAGTGCACCCCAAATGGACTTCCCACTTTCACTGGACAAGGTGACTGCGGTCGTGCGCTTATCCGTGAGCCTGCACGACTTCGCAACCGTGCAGAGCGTTCCCACCCTCTTGGCGCAGGCCGGTGTGCTGAACAACCTGTACCCTCTCGCACCTTGCATCTCGCTGGCGGACCTGGAGGTCCTCATTGACCTGTTTGAGCAGCCACATGTCAGGCTGCATTACATCCGCCAGCGCGCTTCCACCATGCTTGCCCACAAGGTGATTGGCGACGAACTCGACATGCTGGGCCTGTACTTGGACACCTCGCTGAACTTCGGCGGACTCCAACCTGGTCAGCAGAGCATCACTTTGAACGGTTACTCCGCACGGCTGGATCGATATTACACAGCTAGGGATGAAGGCAGGCCTGCCCGAAAGCCGCGCCGGGCGACCACTGCCTGGTTCAATCGCCTCTGTGAGCAGATTTCAAAGCGCCCGATGTTTGGCTGGAGCGAGTTGACCAGCGCCCTCTTGTCTCTCACCCCAATCCAACAGCAGAACTTCGAGCGCGAGGTCCAGAAGATTGCCCGGCGCATCCGTCAAGGCAAGCCAGTTCGAGATGGAAAAGACACCATCGCGCTCGTTGGACCTGAATGGGGCAACACAGCGCTGGCCATTCGAGTAAGGGATAAGCGGCAGCCCGGCAAGTTTTTGGAAGGTGCCGAACAGATTGCCTCTGGTGTGTTCGAACACAAGCACGTCGAGCGCTGCAGCGTGATCGTGGTGGATGCCCTCGACCAGCAACTGCCCTATCTTGGTGGCGCCTTGCTCACGAGGGCCGACCGGCCCGTGTCAGCCACCATCTTCTTTTAGTCACGTTCGCCACCTCGGATATGTGTCTACAGAATAAGCTTACGGTTGTTGGCGGACAGGACGTTCTCTCGCAGGTATTTGACGACGCCTTCAGTCTTGGGTGGGCTTTCTGCGCTGAACTCCAATCCAATTTATCAAGTAAAGCTCAAATCTGCAGTAGCGGCAACCCATGCCCGCTTCCCACTCCGAGTAGATGGCCTCTCGAGGACGGCAAACATCCATTGATTAGGTTAGTAGAGGGCATCTCCGCGAAAAAAGCGGGCGGCCGGCTCCTCGCTACCAAAGGACCGCAACCGCTGCACAGCAGTCGTTGATCGGGCGCTGCGAATGATTCCAACGGGTCGATATCGGGCATCTGCATAACCAAAGAACACCGCGACCAAGCCTCCGCTTTCGCTGCCAAGCCGACACCGACAGGCCCGCGATGTACGACTGCAACGGGTCGGCCTGCGACTGAAGAGCTAACCTGGCCGAGATCGACCGCCGAGAGCGTTACGAGGTGCGGATGTTGGTCTCGCTGACGGCGTGCACGGCGCCGCTGACGCTTCGCTGGTTGGGGGATGCGTGGCCCAAGATGTCGCGCCTACCGGCCGGCCTGCACGTCCCGCTAGAGTGCTAGTTCATGCGTCCGTGCAGATGTTTGCCCAACCCGCCCTTTAGCTCGCTGCGGTCCATGAGCTTTCCTTGGAACTGGAAGTCCCGATCAATGCGGACAATCAGCAGCTGCTCAAAGTCGCCCTGACGCTTTACCAGTGCACGATCACTGGTCTTCTCTGGAGAGATAGTCTTGACCTCCACGAGCCTTCCGTCGATCGTGCCATCAGAGCCAGGCGCATGTGTCGCGTGGCGGCGAAGTCCGAACTTGATCTCTGCGTAGATTTCTCCGAGTTCGCCCCATACCTGTAAATAGCGCCCCGTGTTCTTAAAGTGGCGTGCTGCGCAGTCAACCAAATCCTCGAAGATTTCCGCCTGCCTCAGAATGCTGAATGGGAACCCAGCTCTGCTCTGAATGGACTGGACTGAGGAAGCGTCCTCTGCTGGCTCATTCTTAAGCTGAGCCTCTGCCCACTGTCGGTCAATGTATTCCCACTCCCAGGGCGCGGCGCCACTGCCAGCCGCGTCAGCGATTTCGTCCGCGCTATACCCGCGATCATGCATCTCATGCAAAAAGTCCCAATCACTCATGCTTCCCTCCGCTTCTTACCACGACATTGTGCCTGCAGGTCAAATGGCACGGGAAGCCGGAAGGCTAGGACCTGCCGAAGCCGCGCCAGAGACCACCCCACCGAGGGCACTTGATGCTTGGTCAGCGCACGGTGCAGACCTCTCGCCATCGGCTGATGGCCAGCCGCTGATGCTACGCGGATGCAAGACACTTGGCCAAAGGTGTCACGCCGACAGGCATGCATTCCTGCTGCGTGTGCGGCAGCAGGCTGTTCACGGCCAATACCTGACATTTGCCGACCTCCCCGGAGAAAGTCCGCATTCCTTCAAGAGCTTTCTTCGTCGGGACATCAGATCTAGGTCAGCGGCCGTGACGGGCAAGCGGCGAGCGCGTCCGCTGCTAGGTGTGTGACTACTGGTACCAAGGGGACACATCGAGATCGCCATGGTTACGCGGTGTCTGAATGCCCTTGACAAATCGTGGTGTTAAAGCTCGCGTACATCACGTGATGACGTTCGCTGGGATGCATTGCTGGCGTGGAGTTGATGGTGCCAGTACAGGTCTAGCCTATGCGTGTTCACCCTGAACTGGGTGGTTACAAATTGAACGATAATCATCGGTTCCTTGCCGAGGCACTCTGCTGTCATGCTTCGGTTTAAATGACCGCTGACTTTAAGCCCAGATGATTGCATACGCCGACACCAAGATAACGGAAGCATTCAACTCGATGCTCCGCACGGACTACATATCGTTGAACGATACGGAGCGTTTGGGTCTACTCGCGAAATACTACGTTGACTACTTTGGCCTAATCCCGGAGGTGCTGTCTGACACCGACCAGTTGATCGTCGGACGGCGTGGGACTGGCAAGACGACACTCTTATACCGAGCGTTCGTGGGATGTATGCAATCCTGGCGTAACGATCATCCGGAACACGTCGCTCCCAAGCAGAAGACGCTAGGCATCTATTTGGATCTGAGTAAGTGCCAATACATCGAGGATGTTGCCGATACGGATTTTGTAGCGTTCGAGCATGCCTTTGTCAGTGATGTCTGCGACGCTATTACGGATCAACTCACTCGTTTTTGGCCTGCTTTGGCTCAAGAGCCAGGATATTTTTCCAAATTATTCAGGGCAGCCGAAAGCAATCAAGTCGCCGAGGTAAGAGGAGTCCTTGATGGCATCGCACGACTTTTACGCGAGGGCCTGCCCCGAGTAATTGACCGATCCTCCGCGGTCGATTTTAAAGAGTCGTCTGGGTCAACGCAGACAAAGGGCGCTGAGCTCGCAGCAACACTCAGCGATAGTGATCCATCGATCACAGCAAAACTGAATGAGGGACGTAGCGAGTCACGTACAAATGAACGCTCTTACAGCACGCGAACCAGCTATCGACTCACGGTTACCGACATCCTTCGTATTTTTGGTGATTTGCGAGAGAAGGCGGGGATATCTGCGACCTACTTATTCATAGACGAGTTCTCAGCTCTCTCGACGGACTTGCAGCGCCGATTTTCTACTCTCTTGAAGAAGTTGCTGGGTTCACATGCAGGCGTGTTCATTAAGCTGAGCGCCATCACCGACAAGTACTCCCTGGGAAGTGCCATCATTTTGCAGCGTGACTTGTTTGAGCTTTCACTAGATCTAGACACTTTCGTCGAACGTTCCCTCTCACTTAATGATGCGATGGAGGGATTGACGGATTACTCTGAAAAGATTGTTCGCTCTCGTCTTTCTGCCTACTCCTGTCCTTCACCCGATGAGATCTTTGAGGAACCCGCAGAGACGCACGCCCTTCTTAGCAAATCTGCGATGGGGGTTCCACGTACTCTTGGCATTGTGCTGAAGCAGAGTTGGAGTAGATCGCGACAAGCTGGTGCGCGCAAGATTCGGAAATCAGACATTAGCTTCGGAATCCGCTACGCCTCGACCGCATACCTCAACCAGCTCTTAGGCGCAGCGAGAGATGGCGTTGCGATACCGTCGTTTCACGAAGACATGTGGAATGCGCTGCTTACGCGTGCGCAGGCAGAAAAAACGAAGGTGCATGAAGTGGCAGCAAGTCACTTCATGATCTTGGCTCGGAACGAGCAAATGCTGTCGATGTTGAACATGTTCTTTCTAGTCCACTTGTTGACAAAAGGACGCACAACAAAAAAGGAGCGGTCATCGCGGAACTTGTACTGCTTCGACTTTGGGGTCTGCGAGGAGAACAACCTCGGATTTACCACTGACAAAAATGTGATAAGGCAGCAGCGCTTTGCGTTTGATGATGCGCTGACTAGATTTGAGAAGTACTTCGGAGTAACCGCAGAAACGACATTTCGGTGTCCGCAATGCGGCACGGTATATGCGGAAAGTGAGCTCACAGTTGCTGGGACACAGCTGATGTTTTGTCCAAGAGACAGAGCTGACCTAGTCAGTCAACAATCGGCTGATTCGAGACTTCAGTACACCGAAGAAGAGACGAAGATCATCGGCTCCATACGTTCGGCAGCTCGCGAAGACCAAGTTCTTGCCAGACAGATTGCTGACGATGTTGGCTGTTACGTACAGAAGGTTGCCAAATTCGGCGAACGCTTAGATAAGGCTGGCCTTGTCAAGCGCGAAACTCACCCGACGGAAAGCAAGCTTTTCTATTACGGTGATATGACCAGTGGATCTTTTGAAATTTAAATTAGCCGAAGAAACATCTTAGATGTCTGCGTGGTGTATTGCAATCAATGGATGTCCGCGCCTTCCCGTCGTTAGCGCTTCTGACGGTCAACCCGGTTCAAGGGCCGTATTGGAAAAGGGGCAGCAAACTCGGCTGTCACAGTCGGACGACCGCGTACCAGCCCGGCTCAGTGGGCTGGCCACCCCAGGTGAGGCCATCAGCCATGGCGTACTGGCAGGATCTGCACGGGGCCGAGACCGCTGTGCACAATCCGGCCACCGGGGTCCCGCACCACGAACCAGTCCTCCGCCTGCTGCTCGATGCAGTAGTCTTCTGGCCGCCCTGGAAGCAACTCTTCCTCCGGCTGGCCGACCGCCAGGACAAGCGCAGTGTGATCCCGATCGAACTAGCAGATGCTGACCAATGGCTGGCGGGCACGGTCGCCGACGCATCACAGCTGCTCCATGTGGCGCCGGTCGAAGTGTTCCAGGCCGGCCCGGTCGTCTGAGCCCAAACGCAAAAAAGCCCCCTCGGCTGCCGTGATGGTGCCGAGAGGGCTTTGTCTTTTTGCGGCTACTGGTTAGAAGACCCGGAATTTGGTTAGAAGAAAGGGGTTAGCTCTTTCGAGCTAACCCCTTGATTCTATGGTCGGAGCGGCGGGATTCGAACTCGCGACCCTCTGCTCCCAAAGCAGATGCGCTACCAGGCTGCGCTACGCTCCGACTAAAACGCTATTGTAGCGTCAAAAAAATGGGTATTTTCGCAATGTGCGAATTTTCTGTTCAACGCGATCCAGGGCCGGGGCCACGGTTGGCCAGGTGGCGGAAGGTGATGCGGCCCTTGGTGAGGTCGTAGGGCGACATCTCCAGCGATACCTTGTCGCCAGCCAGGATGCGGATATGGTGCTTGCGCATCTTGCCGCCGGTGTAGGCGATCAGCTGGTGTCCGTTTTCCAGCGTCACACGAAAGCGAGAGTCAGGCAGGACTTCCGTGACGGAGCCTTGCATTTCAATCAGTTCTTCTTTGGCCATGTGTTCAATCTCTTAGGTCTGGGTCGGTTGCGGCACTCATTTGTCGGAACCACGAAAACCTTGCCTGGCCCACAGAACATGGGGTACGTGGTCAGGCTGAAAAGGCTGTGGATGTTCTGCGCAAAAGGCGCAGACCGGACAGAGGACCAGGTCACAACGGTGTCGCAAAGACGAAGCCCGGCAACACCTAAACTTCCTGATTCTACAGTGTTGTATTCGTCGCCGTGCGGGCGGTGCTCAAAGCGGCCATCGTACGCAAAACACAGGTCGGATTCGTGCTGGAACGGCGAGGCTTTTGTCATCCGCGTGTGATGAGATGGCCTCGAAAAACGTGCGCGAGGCTTTGGGGTGGTCCGGCCAGGGTTGAAGGCCGCGGTGGCCGAGGAGGGGCGATGGTCGCGGGTTGGCTAGAATCCGCCCACAGCTTCTATTACTTTTATAGCAAAACCTCGATGTCTGATCGACTTGCCGTTCTCTCCCAGTATCTTTTGCCCAAGCAGGCGCTGACTGCCGTCATGGGGCGCCTGGCCCAGGCGCGTGCGGGTGACCTGACCACGGCAGTCATCCGTCGCTTCATTGCACGCTATGGCGTGGACATGTCGGAGGCGGCCGATTCCGATCCTGCGGCCTATGCCAGCTTCAACGAGTTCTTCACGCGGGCGCTCAAGCCCGGTGTGCGGCCGCTGGCTTCGGCTGACTGGGTCTGTCCTGTGGATGGCGCCATCAGCCAGATCGGCGCCATCGAGGGCGAGCAGATCTTCCAGGCCAAGGGGCACAGCTACAGCGCCACGGCGCTGGTCGGCGGCGATGCACAGCTGGCGCGGCAGTTCGACAACGGGCATTTCGCCACCATTTACCTGAGCCCGCGCGACTACCACCGCATCCACATGCCCTGTGCCGGCCGGTTGCGTCGGATGATTTATGTGCCCGGCGAACTGTTCTCGGTCAATCCGGTCACGGCGCGCGGCGTGCCGGGCCTGTTTGCACGCAACGAGCGCGTGGTCTGCGTCTTCGATACGGACCACGGTCCCATGGTGCTGGTGCTGGTGGGGGCCACCATCGTGGGCAGCATGGGAACGGTGTGGCACGGCATCGTCAATCCGCCGCGGCCCGGCCGCATCCAGGACTGGCGCTACGACGACCAGTCCATCGTCCTGGGCCAGGGCGAGGAAATGGGGCGCTTCCAGCTGGGCTCCACCGTGGTCATGCTGTTTCCCGCATCGGCAGGGCTGCGCTTCAACGCGCAGTGGACACATGCCGCGCCCGTGCGCCTGGGCCAGAAGATGGCCGGGCGCGGCGAGGCCTGAGTCTCGAAGGGTCGTCGATGAAAAACCGGGCCCAGGCCCGGTTTTCTGTCAAAGAATCCAGCTCAGGGCTTCAGGGCGCCGCTGTGTGGTGAACATCGAGGGTGCGATGCTCAGCCGCTCTGGCCTGACGGGGTCTTCATGGCCGACCAGATAGACCATCAGTTCACGGCGGCGCAGTATGACGTGGCTGACCTTCTCGGCCTTCCCGTTCTGTGTGACCTGCGTGCCCGGGCGGAACAGCGGCATCTGGAAGGTGAAGCTGCGCGGATCGGCCGGTGGCGCGACGGCAGTGCTGGGAGGGGCTTCTAGAGTGGCAACCATAGGCTTGATGTGCATGAGTGGACGCTGCCCACCTTATCGGCACTGCCGCGCCGAACTGTAGGGTCGCCGGGCGGCGACCACCAAGCTCAGGCGTCCGGATGGGAAACGCCGAGGATGGCGTGCAGCTGTGCGCTGGTCGTCGTGTACTGCAGCAGCGGTTTCTCGCCCTGCAGGTACTCGGCGGCGGCAAAGGCCGCCATGGTGGCTTCGTGGAAGCCGCACAGGATCAGCTTGTGCTTGCCCGGGTAGCTGACGATGTCGCCGATCGCATAGATGCCTGGCGCATCGGTGGCCTGGGTTGCAGGGTTCACCAGCAGCTGCTTGCGCTCCATGGCCAGGCCCCATTCGGCGACCGGGCCCAGGCGGGGGGAGATGCCCAGGCAGACGACCAGTTGCTGCGCCGCCAGTTCATGCTCCTGCCCTTCGCCATCCATCCACTGCACGGCACGCAGCAGGCCTGAGTCGGCATGCAGTTGCGTGATCTGGCCGATCACCACGCGGATGGCGCCGCTGTCGCGCAGCTCCTGCAGGCGCTCCAGCAACGGCGCCGAAGCCTGGAAGGCGTCGCGGCGGTAGAGCAGGCAGGTGGTCTGGGCCTTGTCGGCGCAGGCAATGGCCGCGGCCACGGCCTCTTCGTCGCCACCGTGGACGATGGCGGTCCGGCCGCGCACCATGTCCAGATCGGCGGGATGGTAGTGGAGCTGGCCTGCAGCCAGCCGCTCCACGCCGGGCACCTTCAGCGCCTTGGGCACAAAGGCGCCCACGCCAGCCGCGATGAAGACGCTGCGCGCATGCAGTTCAAGGCCTTGCGAGGTCTGCGCCAGCCAGCGGCCATCGTCCATGCGCTGCAGCTGGGCGACCTGCTGGGAAAGGTGCAGTTGCGCGTCCATGGGCGCGACCTGCCGCTGCAGCAACTGGACCAGTTCATGGCCCGTGCACACCGGAATGCCGGGAATGTCGTAGATGGGCTTGTCGCCGTACAGCTGCGCGCACTGCCCGCCCACATGGGGCAGGGCATCGACGACATGGCAGCGGATGCCTTGCAGCCCCAGCTGGAACACCTGGAACAGGCCCGCCGGGCCTGCGCCTATGACGAGGGCATCGGTCTGGATCGGTTGCGCGCCGGAGGTGTCTTGCATGGGCTGCGCGGCTTCAGCGTTCGAGCTGGTCCAGCTTGCCGGGCTTGCCGTTCCAGTCGTCGGCGTCGGGCAGCGAGGCCTTGCGCTTGGTGATGCTCTTCCAGCCCTTTTCCAGCGACAGCTCGGCATTGAGCTTGATGAAGGCGAGCTGGTCGGCGGGGACGTCTTCCTCGGCAAAGATGGCATTGGCCGGGCATTCGGGAATGCACACGGCGCAATCGATGCACTCGTCAGGATCGATCACGAGGAAGTTGGGGCCTTCGCGGAAGCAGTCCACGGGGCAGACATCCACACAATCTGTGTATTTGCACTTGATGCAGTTTTCGGTGACGACGTGAGTCATGGGAGTCTTTTATTTGCGGTGTGAATGTCGGTATCAACCCGGGATTCTAGAATTTTTCGGAACACGGTCCTGCACATGCAAGAGATTCTGGCGCGGACTGCTGCGGTTTTCTGAAAGCCCACGAGCCGGCATGTGCCGGCTCGCGAAGCGGGACTGTCCAGTTGCTCAATCCAGCAGTGCAGCGCCTGCGGTAGCGTGGCTGGCCGTGTCCACGAGGATCAGCGCACCCAGCTGGCGGGCCTGGGCGAAGGGCGCCGCGGGAATGCTTTCCTGTAGCAGCAGCTCCACGCGGCCGATGGCGTTGGGCTCCAGCTGGGTGGCCTCTTCCTGGGCCAGCGTGTGGATGTTCAGGCGGTGCACCACGCGGCGGGCCTTGGCCTTGATCCAGCGGTGGCCGTGCAGCGCCAGGTAGGTGCGGCCGGGGACCAGCGGCTGCTCGTCCATCCAGGCCACGGTGGCGGTCAGCTCGCGCTTGCTGGGCCATGCGGGCTGCGCTTGCGGGGCGTCGAAGTCGTCATCGGCAGCGGCCGCTGCAGCCGCAGGGGCTGCGACGAGCCAGTCGCCGCGCGAGACATCGACCTCGCGGTCCAGCGTGATGCCGGCCGACAGGCCTGCGTCGATGGAGCCGGGAACGCGGGCATGGTCCAGCACCTGGGCAATCACGGCCTGCTGGCCGCTGGGCAGGATCTGCACGGCGTCGCCCACGCGTGCGCGGCCTGCGGCCACGCGGCCCCAGAACACGCGGCGGCCCTGGCTGGTATCGGCCGAGGACGAGAATTTCTCCACCCACTGCACGGGGAAGGCCAGCGCCAGGCCGGTGTCGGTCGGCGTGTTGGGCAACTGCTCCAGCAGTTGCAGCAGGCTGGGGCCGTCGTAGCCGGCCCAGCCGGGCTCGGCGTTGACCACGTTGAAGCCCTTGAGGGCCGAGACGGGCACGGTGGCCGCGGAGGAAATGCCGGCCTCGGCCGTGAAGCGCTGCAGCGCGCCACGGATGTGGACGAAGGCCAGTTGCGGGTCTTCGACGGCGTCGAGCTTGTTGACGGCAAACACCAGCGAGTGCACGCGCAGCAGGTGGGCCAGCAGGCTGTGGCGGCGCGTCTGCGGCAGCAGGGTGAGCTGCGGGTTCTTCCAGTCGAGCTTGGTGGCATCGACCAGCACCACGGCGGCGTCGGCGCTGCTGGCGGCGGTGACCATGTTGCGCGTGTACTGCTCATGGCCCGGCGCGTCGCCGATGATGAACTTGCGGCTTTCGGTGGCGAAGTAGCGGTAGGCCACGTCGATGGTGATGCCCTGCTCGCGCTCGGCCGACAGGCCGTCGGTCAGCAGCGCCAGGTCGGTCTCGCCGCTCTTGGTGACGCCGGCGAGCTGGTCCTGGAGCACGGCGCGCGTGTCCACCAGCAGGCGGCCGATCAGCGTGCTCTTGCCGTCGTCGACGGAGCCGCAGGTGATGAAGCGCAGGGCCGAGGCGTTGGAGGCCTCGGTGGCGGGGGAATCCGCAACGGCTGCGCCGGCGGCAATGCTTGCGGTGGTCATCAGAAATATCCGTCCTTCTTGCGCTTTTCCATGGAGGCTTCGCTGGTCTTGTCGTCCATGCGTGTGGCGCCGCGCTCGCTGACATCGGCGGCCAGGGTTTCGAGCACGATGTCGGCCGCCGTGGCGGCATCGCTTTCCACGGGGCAGGTGCAGGTGATGTCGCCCACGGTGCGAAAGCGCACGTCGCGCACCACGACTTCCTCGCCGTCGCGCGGCGGTGTGAGTTCGGTCACGGGCACCAGCAGGCCGCGGCGTTCCACCACTTCGCGCTTGTGCGTGTAGTAGATGCTGGGCAGGGCGATCTGCTCGCGCTCGATGTATTGCCACACGTCGAGTTCGGTCCAGTTGCTGATGGGGAACACGCGGAAGTGCTCGCCGGGGGCCAGACGCGTGTTGAACAGCGTCCACAGTTCGGGGCGCTGTGCCTTGGGCTGCCATTGGCCGAAGCTGTCGCGGTGGCTGAAGATGCGTTCCTTGGCGCGGGCCTTTTCCTCGTCGCGGCGCGCGCCGCCGATCAGGGCGTCGAAGCGGAATTCATCGATGGCCTCCAGCAGCGTCACCGACTGGTGGACGTTGCGGCTTTCGCCCGGATGGGCCAGGCGCACGGTGCCGCGTGCCATGGAGTCCTCGACGCTGCGCACGATGAGTTCGGCGCCGAGCTCCTTGGCGCGCAGGTCGCGGAAATCGGTCACTTCCGGGAAGTTGTGGCCGGTGTCGATCATCAGCAGCGGGTAGGGGATGCGACCCTTGCCGAAGGCCTTTTCGGCGCAGCGCAGCATGACCAGCGAGTCCTTGCCGCCCGAAAACAGCAGGGCGGGGCGCTCGAAGGCGGCGGCCACTTCGCGCAGCACGAAGATGGTTTCCTCTTCAAGGGCGTCGAGGTGGCGGTTGCTGAGATGGCTCAGCACGGAGGTGTCCACACGGGCGTTCATTTCTTGGTTTCCAATCAAATCGGTGTCAAACGCTGTCGTTTCACTTCTTGGCGTGCAGCCCGCATTCCTTGGCCGCTTCGTCCTCCCACCACCAGCGGCCGGCGCGGAAGTCTTCGCCAAGGCTGACGGCGCGCGTGCAGGGTGCGCAGCCGATGCTGGGATAGAACTGGTCGTGCAGCGGGTTGTAGTCCACGCCATGGCTGGCGATGTAGTGCCAGACATCGCCCTGGGTCCAGTCGGTCAGCGGGTTGAACTTGGTCAGGCCCTTGGTCTCGACCTCGCTGCGGTCCACGGCGGGCACGTCGGCGCGGGCATTGGACTGCTCGCGGCGCAGGCCCGTGATCCAGGCGCTCTTGCCGGCCAGCGCGCGCGCCAGCGGCTCCATCTTGCGCACGCCGCAGCAGGCCTTGCGCAGCTCGATGCTGCGGTACATGGCGTCCTGGCCGTTGTCGCGGATGAAGTGGATCACCGATTCGAGCTGCGGCCGGTAGACCTTGACGCTCAGGCCGGGCAGCGACTGGGTGCGCTCCAGCAGGGCCAGGGTCTCGGTGTGCAGCGCGCCGGTGTCCAGCACGAAGACGGGGATGTCCAGGCCCAGGCGGTGGATGATGTCGGTGATCACCACATCCTCGGCGCCCAGGCTGGAGGCCTGCGTCACGGCCTCGGCGCCCAGCGCCGCTGCCTCGCGCAGCAAGGCCTCGGTGGCGGCCAGCTTGTCGGCAAAGCCGCTGCTGGCTCGGCCGTTGACCTCGGTGGCCTTGGCCGATGCCTGTCGCGACAGAAAGCTTTGCGCACCCATGTCAGGCCGCCTTGACGAAGTGGGGCTCGGGATGGACGGCATCACCCTGGTAGAAGCCGTGGAAGCGGTCCAGCTGGCGCTGGGCATCGGAGATGTCCACGCCTTCGCGCAGTACGGCCACGTCGAAGCCGCAGCGCTGCATCTGCACCAGCTGGTCGATCAGCACGTCGCCCGTGGCGCGGATTTCTCCCTGGAAGCCCAGGCGCTTGCGCAGCAGGCGGGCCTGGCTGAAGGCGCGGCCGTCGGTGAACTTGGGAAAGTGCAGGTCGATGCGCTGCACGCCGGTCAGGTCCAGCGTGAAGGGGTCGGCGTCATTGGCCGGGGCGATGACAGTCTGCTGGCCTTCGGCCGGGCTTTGGTGCTCGTGGGCGGCGATGATTTTCATGGGGATCTCCTGCGGCTCTCACCTGGGGTCAGGCGGCCGCTTCCTCGGTGTGCTTGGCGGGGTGGCGGGCTGCATTGCCGGCGGCCTTGAACGGTTCGATGCCCACGCGGCGCACGGTGGCGATGAAGGTCTCGAAACGGCCGCCTTCGCTTTGGCGCTGTTCGCGGTAGGTGGCCAGCAGGGCCTCGATCACGCCGGGCACTTCGGCGGCGCTGAACGAGGGGCCGATGATCTTGCCGGGCGTGGCCGGGCCGGACAGGTGGGAGCCGTCGGCGCCGCCCAGCGTGATCTGGTACCACTCCTTGCCGTCCTTGTCCACGCCCAGGATGCCGATGTGGCCGCTGTGGTGGTGGCCGCAGCTGTTGATGCAGCCGCTGATGTGCAGGTCGATCTCGCCCAGGTCCCACAGCTCGTCCAGGTCCTGGTAGCGCTCGGTGATGGCCTCGGCAATGGGCAGGGAGCGTGCATTGGCCAGCGAGCAGAAGTCGCCGCCGGGGCAGGCGATCATGTCGGTCAGCAGGCCGATGTTGGGCTTGGCCAGGCCCAGGGCCTTGGCCGCCTTGTACAGCTGGGGCAACTGGTCGCGGCGCACCCAGGGCAGCAGCAGGTTCTGCTCGTGGGTGACGCGCATCTCGCCGGCCGAGAACTGGTCGGCCAGCGCGGCGGCGGCATCCATCTGGTCGGCCGTGGCGTCGCCGGGCGCGTAGCCCAGGCGCTTGAACGACAGCAGCACGGCGCGCAACTGCGGGTGGCGGTGCGGGCGCACATTGCTGGTCAGCCAGCGGCCGAAGTCCTTGTCTTCCTCGGCGGCGGTGCGCAGCAGGGCCAGGGTCTCGGCCTCGGCATTGGCGGGCGACAGGTCCAGCTCGGGCTCGCGGAAATTGGCGGCCACGCGGTCGTACTCGGCTTGCGTGATGGTGTGGGGGCCACCCTCGACCTCGACGATCTGGCGGAATTCCTCATCGACCTGGTCGATGAAGTTCTGGCCCTCGGACTTCACGAGGATCTTGATGCGCGCCTTCCAGGCGTTGTCGCGGCGGCCGTAGCGGTTGTAGACGCGGATCACGGCTTCCAGGTAGTTCATCAGCTGGTTCCAGGGCAGGAACTCGCGCAGCACCGGGCTGATGGTGGGCGTGCGGCCCATGCCGCCGCCCACGCGCACCTTGAAGCCCAGCTCGCCAGCCTCGTTCTTGAGCAGCTGCAGGCCCACGTCGTACCAGCCCAGCGCGGCGCGGTCTTCCTCGGCGCCGCTGATGGAGACCTTGAACTTGCGCGGCAGGAAGCTGAACTCGGGGTGCAGCGTGCTCCACTGGCGCAGGATTTCGGTGAAGGGGCGGGGGTCGGCGATCTCGTCGATGGCAATGCCGGCCAGCGCGTCGCTGTTGATGTTGCGGATGCAGTTGCCGCTGGTCTGGATGCCGTGCAGGTTCACGCTGGCCAGCAGGTCCATCACGTCGGCGGCCTTGGACAGGGGAATCCAGTTGTACTGCACGTTGGTGCGCGTGGTGAAGTGGCCGTAGCCGAACTTCAGGTCGGAGCCGATGCGGCGGCCGTCGTGCAGGGGAATGTCGCCCAGCTTGGCCTGGGTGGCGCGGGCCTCGGCCAGCAGGGCGGTGTCGGGCTGGTCGTACTCGCGGGCCACGCGGGCCAGCACGCGCAGCTGGGCGCTGGACAGCTCGCCATAGGGAACGGCCACGCGCAGCATGGGCGCGTAGCGCTGCACATACCAGCCGTTTTGCAGGCGCAGGGGCTTGAACTCATCCTCCGAGAGCTTGCCGGCCTGCCAGCGTTCGAGCTGGTCACGGAACTGCTCGGCGCGCAGGCGGATGAACTGTTTGTCGAATTCGGTGTATTGGTACATGGCGCTTCGGATGTGGGGTCTTCGACTGCCGCCAGTGGCGGCGGTGCAGGGGCTCATCGCGTGGCACCGAGGCACTTGCGGGAAACGCGCGCAGAACCCTGCATGGAGGGGAATGTAAGCAATGGCCTTATAGAAGCAAACGATTGTTTTGTCCTGCAAGTATGTGGATATGGATATAAGTGAATGGCAGCAGGCTTTGCGGGGCTGGGCATGCCAAACGCATGGGCGGCCGATATGCTTTCCGGCCAGAGGGAGGATTTCAGAATGCGAAACCGTTGTGCCGCCATCGGGCTGGCCTTGGCATTGGCAACTGCTGCTCAGGCGCAGGCCCGGCAGCCGGCACGGCCGCCGTCCCTGTTGTCAGCAGCGCACACAGCTGACATGCCTGAACCCGACAAATCCGCACAGGAATCAGCCTGGGATGCGTATCTGCATCGCGTGGCGGCGCAGTTGGCCGGTTCCGGCAGCGGGCGCGATCTGGCCTTTGCGGCCATCCTGATCAATCTGTCGGTCCCACCCTTCCTACAAGAGGATGCCGACAGCCGAGCCCCGCAATGGCGCCAGGCCGCCTTGGAGCGGGCCGGGCAGGACGTGCTGGCCTACCAACTGCTGGCTGCCAGGGCGCCTGAACGTGAAGGCGAGTTGCGGTCGCAGGCTGCGCGCCGCTGGCTGGCGCTGGAACCCAGCAATCTCACTGCGCTGATGTGGCAGGCGCTGGGGCCGCAGGAGTTGCTGACTGCCGCGCGCGAAAGCCGCTATGCGGACCTGCACATGTATGAGGGCGTGCGCTGGATGCAGTCGGTGCTGCTGAAACACCCGCCCACGGCCGAGGAGTTGCAGGCGTTTGGAGGTGGGCAGCCCTACCGCCCCGAGGAAGGCGCTGCCATCACGGCCATGGGCATCTGGGCGGCCTTTGAACTGCCCGGCTACCGGACCTTGATCGATGCCTGCAAACCCGAAAAGCGGGGCGATGCCCCGGCGCGAGATGCCGACTGCCTGCATGTGGCGCACCTGATGACGGAACGCTCATCCACCGTGCTGGATGAGGCCTTTGGACTGGCGATACGGCGCTGGCTTGCCAGAACCCCGGCCGAGCGCGCTGCAGTGCAATCCCGGCGGCGCCAGCTGGACTGGCTGATGCACGAGTCCAACCCACTGAGCATGCAGGCGGGTGGCGATCCGTTTGTCCGGCTGTTGTCCGATTCCTCCATCCACAGCGAACAGCAACTGCTGGAGCGCATGCTCAAGGACGCAGGTCGCCCGCTGCAGCCCCCGCCTGGCTGGAAGCTGCCCGTTCCCAAGCACTAGATGCCAACGCTGCGCCTGTCCAGGTCTGCGGGCAGCCGCGCCGCCACGGCTGCCTCGCTCACCCCATAGAGCGCAGCCAGCGCGGCCGGTGTCGCCACTTGCGCCGCCGCACCGCAGGCCTGCAGGCCGCCGCGGCCCAGCAGGGCGATGCGGTCGGCCACCTGCAGCGCATGCTCGGGCTGGTGGGTGGACAGCAGCACGGCCATGCCGCGTGCACGCAGCGCGGCAATCTGGTCCAGCACGCGGATCTGGTTGCCGAAGTCCAGGCTGGCCGTGGGCTCGTCCATGACCAGCAGCGCGGGCTCCTGGGCCAGGGCGCGTGCGATCAGCACCAGCTGGCGCTCGCCGCCGCTCAGCTCGGTGTAGGGACGCAGCGCCAGATGGGCGATGCCCAACTGCTCCAGGCAGCCCAGCGCCAGGGCACGGTCGGCACTTGAAGGCCGGGCCAGCGCAGGCAGGCGCGCGGCACGGCCCATGAGCACCATGTCCAGCGCTTCGAAGCCGAAGACGCCGGCCTGCGCCTGGGGCACATAGCCCACGCGCCGCGCAAACTCGGCACGCGGCCAGCTGTGCACGGGCTGGCCCTGCACGCGCACCTCTCCGGCCAGCGGCGCCAGCAGGCCCAGCACGGTGCGGAACAAAGTGGTCTTGCCGCAGCCGTTGGGGCCCAGCAGGCACAGCACCTCGCCTGCGGAAATGGCCAGGTCCAGCCCCTGGCTGACGCGCCGGCGCCCATGGCCCGTGGCCAGGGCCAGCGTCTGCAGCACGGGTGGGGCCTGCACTTCAGTCATTGCGCCCCGTGCGCGACAGCAGGTAGAGGAAGAAGGGCGCGCCGACCAGGGCCGTGAGAATGCCCAGCGGCAGCTCGATGCGCGCCGCGCTGCGCGCCAGGGTGTCGGCCGCAACCACGAAGCCCGCGCCCAGCAGTGCCGAGGCCGGCAGCAGGCGCACGAAATTGGGGCCGACCAGCAGGCGCGCCACATGCGGCACCACCAGCCCCACCCAGCCGACGATGCCGGCCAGCGATACGGCGGCCGCCGTGCCCAGCGTGGCACAGGCCACCAGCAGCAGGCGCAGGCGTGCCACGGGCACGCCCAGGGCCAGCGCCTCCTCGTCGGGCAGGCCCAGCAGGTTGATGCGCCAGCGCAGCAGCATCAGGGGCAGCAGGGCGCACAGCATCACGGGTGCCGTGGCACCCAGCTCGGGCAGGGTCACGGCGCTCAGGCCGCCCATGAGCCAGAAGGTGATGGATGGCAGCTGCGTATTGGGGTCGGCCAGCGTCTTGACCAGGGCGATGCCCGCGCCCAGCAGCGCGCCCAGCGCAATGCCGGCCAGCACCAGGACCAGCACCGGGTCATGGCGGCGCACGCTGGCGCTGATGGCCACCACCACGGCCACGGCGGCCAGCCCGCCGCCAAAGGCCAGGGCCTGCACGGCCGCCATGGACCAGCCCAGGAAGATGCCCAGCACCGCGCCCAGGCCGGCACCGGCCGAGACGCCCAGGATGTCAGGCGAGACCAGCGGGTTGCGGAACATGCCCTGGTAGGCTGCGCCTGCCGCCGCCAGCGTGGCGCCCACGGCCAGGCCTGCGGCGATGCGTGGCAGGCGGATGTTCCAGAGCACGGTCTCGGCGCTGGCGGACAAGGGCGAGGCAGTGCCCGTGGCGCGCGCCAGCAGCGACTGCCACAGCTGCTGCGGCGCGATGGAGAACTGACCCGCCGCCAGCGCCCACAGCAGCACGGCGGCCAGCAAGCCCAGCGCGAGCACCCACCCCATGCGGCGGCCTGTGGCAGGCATCAACGCGCAGTCTCCATCAGCCTGCCCAGCGCTGCGGGCGACAGGTCGGCGCCGTAGAACAGGCGGTAGAAGTCGCGCACCTCGCGTTCCAACGGCGGCAGTCCCTGCAGGGCCGGCGCCTGCGGGTGGAGCTTTTCCAGCAACCAGCGCACGCCGATGAGCCGGTTGACGCCGGGCGGACCATCCAGCCAGCCGAAGGGCCAGACCGGCGCGCAGTGCACGCGGCCCGAGCGCACGGCGGCCACGCCGCGCCACAGCGGGTCCTGGCGCATGCGCTCGGCAAGGCCGGGTTCCTGCGTGACGATGACCTGCGGGTCCCAGGCCAGGATCTGCTCCATGGACACGCGCGTGAGCCCGCCACGCCCTGCATCGGCGGCCACATTGCACCCGCCCGCATACTCGACGGCTTCCACATTGATGGAGCCCGCCAGCCCTGTCTCCAAGCCGTTGGCGCTGCGCGCGAAGTACACGCGCGGGCGCTCGGCCGGTGCCATGCCCTGGGTGGAACGCTGCGCCAGCGCCGCCACGGCATCGGCATGGCGGGCCAGGGTTTCGCCACGTGCGGCCTCGCCCAGCAGGGCGCCGACCTCGCGCAACTGGCGTGCGTGGTCGGCCAGCGAGCCCTGGATCAGCACGCAGGGCAGGCCGGTCTGGCGCGCCAGCCGCTCGGTGGCAGAGATATAGGTGGTATCGGCCGTGCCGGCGTCCAGCACCAGGTCGGGCTGCAGCTTCAGCAGCGACTCCAGCGGCATGGTGCTGCCGCGCCCGGACAGGCGGCCCAGATGCGGAAGCGCCTGCAGCGTGGGCCCCAGATAGGCGCGCGAGACATCGTCCAGCTGCTGGGGCCAGCCCAGCAGCTTGTGCGGTGCCAGCGTGGCCACCAGCACGCCTGCGGGGGGGCCGGCAGCAAACACCCGGCGCAGTTTGGTCGCGTCCGGTATCTGGCCTATGCGCGCGGCAATGGTCGTGGTCTGGGCATGGCCGGGAACAAGAGCCGATGAGGCCAGTGCCGCCATGGCCTGGCCCAGCCAGCGGCGGCGGGTGAACAGAAGATCGGTCATGAAAGTCAGGGGATGGGGCTGGCGCAGCCACGGCGCTCAAGCTGTGCCTGGCACCATTGCTCGATCTGCACCTCATCGGCTGCCAGCTCGGCATGCAGGCTGCCGGTGTACCTGCGCCAGTCTTCAAGATGGCGGGCCGCGACGGCCGTGAGCACAGGCGTGCCGGCCTCGACAAAGGCCGCGAATTCGGCGGCAAAGCCTTGCCCCGAGGCCTCGACGATGCCGAAGCGGTTGATCACCACCAGATCCACGCCATCGTCCAGCGCCTGGCGCAGCACGGCGCTGGCCTGGGCCAGGGCCTGGGGGTTGAGGCTGCAGGCGCGCGAGGCGCAGCCCAGGTCCTGGGATAGCTCGAATTGGCGGTCACTGCGCAGGTCGAACAGCTGCATGCGCTTGTTGCCGTTGGCATAGCGGTCCTGGCGATGCACCAGCCCGCCCACGCGCCAGCCCGCGCCTTGCAGGCGGCGCGCCACGCGTTCGAGCAGCAGCTCCATTGCATGCTCGTCGTCGGGATGGACCAGGGCGGCCAGGGGCAGGGTGGTGAAGGGCGTGTTCATGGCATGCAGGTTGATGCGTATCAACGGGGCTGTTGTACTCCTGCCCGACCCCGGTGTCGTTGACCATGGGCAGCTTGGCTGGACCCGGAGCGCAGGCAGACGTGGGCGGGCGCTTCGCGCCAGGTCCGCTCCTCAGAAGCGATAGCCCAGGTTGACATACCAGCTGCGGCCCGGCATGGGCAGGCCGTCATCGAACTGGTACCACTTGTCGCCGATATTGGCCACGCCAAAGTCCACGGTGATGTCGCTGCGCGGCTTGTAGCGTGCACGCAGGTTGGCAATGCCGTAGCCGGGCAGCTTGAGCGTCTGCAGTTGGCCGCTGCCCGACAGCGGCACGTAGCGGCCCTTCTCGGTCTCGACCTCGGCATTGAATTCCCACTGCGCCAGCGGACGCCACTGAACGCCGGCCAGCAGGCGGTGGCGCGGCGTGTGGGTCAGCGTGATGCTGGAGTCGCTGGTGTTGCGGCGGTTCAGGTAGGTGTAGCCGGCGTTCACGCCCCATTGCGCCGACAGTTGCTGGGCCAGGGACAGCTCCATGCCGATGTTGCGCGTGCGCCCCACGTTCTGCGCCTGGTTGCAGGTGGTGCCGCCGCATTCGGCAGAGGCCACGACCACGGTCTGGATCTGGTTGCGCACGCGGCTGTAGAACAGCGCGGCCTGGCCCTGGCCGCCCTGCCAGGGCGAGCCGCTGACGCCCAGCTCCAGGTGGTTGGCCGTCTCGGGCTGCAGGTCGGGGTTGGCCAGGGCCGTGCCCATGCGTGCCGAGTAGCGGTCCTTGATGGTGGGAAAGCGCGTCTTGTGCGAGGCGATGAAATACGCCTCGCTGCCGCCGCCCAGCGCATAGCCGAGCTTGGCCACGCCATTGGTCGCGCTGGCGGAGCCCGTGGGCCACTGATAGACCTCGCGCGCATCGCGCTGGTCGTGGCTGAGCGCCAGGTTCAGGCTCCAGCGCTCGGCCAGGGAGATCGTGTCCTCGATCACCAGCGAGCGCGTCACGTCGCGGTAGTGCTTGCTGGGGTCCTTGGCCGAGGCGGCATCGGTGTGCTCGTCGATCTTGTAGTGCGCGCCCAGGCGCAGCGCATGGCCCTTGAAGCTGTAGTTGGCCCACTCGACGCTGGCGCCCTGGCTCACGTCCTTGTAGCTGCTGGTGGGGTCATGGCGCGAGTAGCTCGCGTCCGTGTACATGTCCAGGCCGTTTTGGTAGGTGTCGTGGTAGATGCGTGTCTTGAGCAGGTTGTCGGCATTGATGCGCGTGGTGCTCAGAAAGTACACGCTGTCCTTGTCCCAGTAGGGCCAGCGCCAGTAGCGGATGACGTTCTTGCCCGTGGCGCTGCCGGTATACACGGGGTTGCCCTTCTTGCCTTCCTGGCGCACATAGCCCAGCGCGTATTCGTCCGTGGCATTGGGCGTGAGGCCCAGCTTGAACGACAGCCGCTTGTCCGTGCGGTAGGCGTTGTCGCGGTAGTTGCCCGTGTCGGTGGGCTGCTTCTTGAAGTCCTTGAAGCCCTGGGGCAACGGAAAACTGTCCGCGTCCAGGTAGGAGGCGCCAAGCTGGTAGTACCAGGTGCCCAGGTTGCCGCCCAGGTTCACGGCGGCCTTGCGTTCGCCGCCTGCGCCTGCGCCGATGCGCGCATCGCCCTCGAACGATTTGACGGGCTTGCGCGTGACCAGGTTGATGGCGCCGCCCAGCGTATTGGGGCCATACATCAGCGAGGCGCCAGCCTTGGCCACGCGGATCTCGGACAGGTCGAACGTGGTGAAGCGGCCGAAGTCCACATAGCCGTCATAGGGCACGTACAGGGGCACGCCGTCCACGAAGACCGGCACCTGGCGCGGATCGAAGCCGCGCAGGTAGATCATTTCCTCGTTGCGATTGTTGCGCGACAGCGTGGCGCCCGGCAGCAGGCGCACGGCGTCGGCCACGGTGTCGGCATTGCGCTGGCGCATCTCGGCGGCGCCCAGTCGCTGTTCATCGCCGGATATGGACTCTGCTTCATCACGCGCACCGTGCACATCGACCGTGCCCAGCTGGAAGGTCTGCGAAGCCTGTGCTGCGGACGTGACCGATTGGGCTTGTGCCTGGGTGCTGGCGGCCAGGCCCGCAAGCAGCAGGGCGTGGGCCAGCGTGGACTGCAGGCGGAAGGCAGGGGAGGAGGCTGGGGCGCTGTAGCGGGGCTGGAGGGGCACGATTTTCGGTGGTTGTGTGAGTGGACGCGGAGCGGCTGGTTGTTTCCTTTTGAAAACAGGTTCCGGATTCTAGCGATATGCACTAACAAATATAACGAGTGACAAAAAACCGTCTGCGGGAAGACTCGGGCTTTCTTTCAGGCCGTTGTGTGAATGCCCGGCCGTCCAGCGGCC
The DNA here is from genome assembly GCF_043104845.1 of Delftia sp. WSY_7. Lineage (NCBI taxonomy): Bacteria > Pseudomonadati > Pseudomonadota > Betaproteobacteria > Burkholderiales > Comamonadaceae > Delftia > Delftia sp. WSY_7. The sequence goes on from NZ_JBICLB010000051.1 coordinate 26,742, forward strand.
GGGCGGTACAACGGCTCAGCGCCTGCGGCCCAGGCGCTCGCTGGCCAGGGCAGCCGCCAGCCTGGCATCCAGGGGCAGCGGTTCGTCGTGCAGGCGTGCTGCCAGCAGCTCGCCGCACAGCAGCGACAGGGTGAGCCCGCGCGAGCCCATGGCCGTCAGCGCCCACAGGCCGGGAGCCTGATCGGACACCGGTCCGACCACGGGCAGCCGGTCTGGCGAGGCCACGCGCACGGCGCCCCAGGTGGCGCGCGGTGGCGCGTCGAAGAAGCCTTGCAGGCCCTGGTAGGCACGTGGCAGCAGCTGCGCCAGCTTGGCGCCATTGGCTGCATGGGCGGCGGCCTGGTCTCCGGGGCTGGGCGGCAGCGCGGTCTGGTCGCGCTCGAAGGTCGATCCCATGACCCAGCCTGGCCCGGCTGCATCGCCGGGCAGCGGCATGGCAGGCACCAGGTTGCCATGGCCGTTGACGGGAAAGGGCGGCATGGCCTGCGCGCTGGCCGGGGTGTGCACATCCCAGCTGACCTGGCCGCGTATGGACTGCAGCGGCCAGGCGGCCTGGGCGCCCAGGCTGTGCTCCAGCAGCGCATTCGTTGCGGGGCCCAGTGCAAGAACGACCAGTTCAGCCTCGGCCAGCAGATTGCCCTGTGCATCCAGGGCCTGCCAGACGGGCGCGCCACCGGCTGTGTCGGTGCGTGCAAGACGCGCCACGCAGGCGCGGCCCTGCCAGCGCACGCCCGGCAGCGCCAGTTGCGCCTGCACCAGCCGTGCCGGGCGTACCCAGCCAGCTTGCGCATGCCAGCAGGCAGGGGCGTCGGCGGGCAGGCCGGCCGCCGAGAGTTGATCGGCGCTTGCGGGCCGGCTCCAGTGGTCGCCCGGGCCGGGGGATTGCCAGTCGCGCGGCAGCCGCGGGGCGGCTTCCACGCCGTGCTCCAGCACGCCGGTATCGCACCAGTCCGTGCCCGGTTGCAGCAGGCCCTGGCCGGAGAGCATTTGCAGCTGCGCCAGGGTCAGGCGTGCGCCGTCGCGGCTCAGGCGGGACAGCAGGCTGTCATCGGGAGAGACATGGGGGCAGAACAGGCCCGCGGGCAGGGCGGAGGCGCCCGCTGCAGGCGCCTCGGCAGCATCCAGCACGGTGACCTGCCAGCCACGGCGCGACAGGCTGGCGGCGGCGGCCGCACCGGCGATGCCTGCACCCAGCACCATGCAGCGCCGTGGGGTGATGGGTTCCTGCGGCTGTGCTCCCGGCCCGCGCGGCCCGCGCGGTTGCCAGGCCGGGTCGAAGACGGCATGCAGGTTGTGGCGCTTGGGTGGGACGCCATCGACCTTGCGCACCTGAAAGCCGTGCTGTGCCAGGCCATCGCGCACCGTGCGCGCCACGCACCAGGTGGACAGCTGCGTGCCGCGCCGGCAATGGCGCGCCAGCGCGCGCAGGGTATCGGCGCTCCAGAGCTCGGGGTTGAGTTCCGGCGTGAAGCCGTCCAGGTAGATGCTGTCGGCCGTGATCTGCTGGCGCCGCAGCATGGCCTGGGCATCGCCGATGTACAGCGTCAGCAGCACGCGGCCCTGCTCGAAGGCGAGGCGGTGCACGCCGGGCAGCAGGCCCTGGAACCGGGCGGCCAGCTCCTCGGCCAGCAGGCGCAATCCTGGCTTGCGCGGCATGGCCTGGCGCATGGCGTCGGCGCTGACGGGAAAGGCTTCGGCCGAGACGAAATGCAGCAGCCTCGGGCGCCGGGGATCGGCCTTCCAGGCTTCCCAGGCCACGAGGAAATTCAGCCCGAACCCGAAACCGGTCTCCAGGATGCGCCATTGCGGCGCATCGGCCCAGGCCGCCGGCAGGCCGCAGCCGCCCAGAAAGACATGACGGGCCTGGTCCAGGCCGCCGAGTTCGCTGTGGTAGCGGTCGCCGAAGCGCGGGCTGTAGGGCGTGCCATCGGGCAGCCAGTCAATGGGTTCGGACATGGGCAAGGGGCAGAACTACTCCTCCCAGCGCTGCTGGTAGGAGAACACGGGCAGCCGCCACTTGAAGCGGATGGCGGCCAGGCGCAGCGTGAGTCCGCCGGCAAAGCAGACGACGGTGCTGAGGTTGGAGCCCACTTCCAGCGTGCGCAGCCCCAGGAACAGCAGGCACACGGCCAGCGACACGCTGGCATACAGCTCGCGCCGGAAGACGACCGGCACCTGGTTGCAAAGCACGTCGCGCAGAATGCCGCCGCTGATGCCGGTCAACATGCCCGACATCACCACCACCACGGGCGGGTAGCCCAGCTCCAGCGCCACGTTGCAGCCGATCAGCGAGAAGGCGATCAGCCCCATGGCGTCCAGCAGCAGAAAGACCTGCTTGAGATGGTGCATGTGGCGCGCCACGACGATGGTCAGCAGCCCGGCCGAGATGACCAGGTAGACATATTCAGGGTGCTGCGTCCAGCCGATGGGGTAGTGGCCCAGCACCATGTCGCGGATGGTGCCGCCGCCCAGCGCGGTGACGAAGGCGATCACGGCCACGCCGAAGATGTCCATGTTGCGCCGGCCCGCCGCCAGCGCGCCCGACATGGCTTCGGCCGTGATGGCCACGAGGTAGATCACCAGCATGACGGTGAACTGCGATGCCTGGAACGATTCCAGCAGGGAGACGGATGGAAGCACGGAAAACCTCGGATGAAGACCGGCCCGCGCCGCAGGGTGTGCGGCCACTGCGCCGTCCAGCGCAAGAAGGCGGGCATTGTAGGCGGTCTCTGGGCGGCGGCCGTTTGCGGCACCGCAAATGAAACCGCCCCCGGCGCGGTGCGACGGGGGCGGTGAAAGGGCACGAAGCGGCTCAGGCCGTAGGAGGCACGTAGCCGGCCGCCGCATCGGCGCCGCCGCCGAAGAAGTGGTTTTCCATCTGGCGGGCCAGGTACTGGCGGGCGCGTGCGTCGGCCAGGTTCAGGCGGTTTTCGTTGACCAGCATCGTCTGGTGCTTGAGCCAGTCGGCCCAGGCCTGCTTGCTCACGCCTTCAAAAATGCGCTTGCCCAGCTCGCCGGGGTAGGGCGGGAAATCCAGGCCTTCAGCGTCAACGCCAAGCTTGATGCAGTGAACGGTACGTGCCATGGGGAATTGAGTCCTTGTCTTGCAGAGATTCAGATGTTTTGGGAATAACAAACTGAAATCTTATTGGTTTGAGTTTTAAGAGTTGGCTTTGAGAATGCTTTCCACGGCACCAGACCGTCGTCTCCACTCTCTACCGACACTCCAATGAAAATTCGCCGCCACTTTATCAAGTTTCCTGTCGCCGCCGGCCTGATCGCGGGCTTGACCCTGTCGGCTCTGCCGGCGTTGGCCCAGTCGGTGCAACTGCTCAATGTCTCCTACGATCCGACGCGCGAGCTGTACGTGGAATACAACCAGGCCTTCGCCAAGCACTGGAAGGCCAAGAGCGGCCAGGACGTGAGCGTCAAGCAGTCGCATGGCGGCTCGGGCAAGCAGGCGCGTTCGATCATCGACGGCATCGACGCCGACGTGGCCACGCTGGCGCTGGCCGGCGACATCGACGCCCTGGTCAAGAACGGCAACCTGCTCAAGGCCGACTGGCAAAAGCGCCTGCCGCACAACTCGGCGCCCTACAGCTCCACCATCGTCTTCCTGGTGAAGAAGGGCAATCCCAAGAACCTCAAGGACTGGGACGACCTGGTCAAGCCCGGCGTGCAGGTGATCACGCCCAACCCCAAGACCAGCGGCGGTGCGCGCTGGAACTACCTGGCCGCCTGGGAATTCGCCAAGCGCAAGTACGGCGGCGACGCACAGGCCAAGGACTTCATCGGCAAGCTGTTCAAGAACGTGCCCGTGCTGGACACGGGCGCGCGCGGCGCCACCATCACCTTCGTGCAGCGCGGCGTGGGCGATGTGCTGCTGGCCTGGGAGAACGAGGCCTTCCTGGCACTCAAGGAGTTCGGTCCCGACAAATTCCAGATCGTCGTGCCTTCGCTGTCCATCCTGGCCGAGCCTTCGGTGGCCGTGGTCGACAAGGTCGTGGACAAGAAGGGCACGCGCGCCGTGGCCGAGGAGTACCTGAAGTACCTGTACTCCGAGGAAGGCCAGCGCATCGCCGGCCGCAACTACTACCGTCCCACGGATGCCAAGGTCAAGGCCGAGTTCGCGGACAAGTTCCCCAAGCTGGAGCTGGTCACCATTGACCAGGCCTTCGGCGGCTGGGCCAAGGCCGACAAGGATCACTTTGCCGACGGCGGCAGCTTCGACCAGATCTACACCAAGAAGTGAGTGCGGCGCGCCGGCCCGGCCGGCGCCCACCCACTGAATTCACCCGCTTTCCCAGACACCTGCCAACCTCCCACGATCCGCCATGTCCATCTTCCTGACCTCCCGCCACTCTTTGCCGGCCGCGCGCCGCACGGCGCAGGCAGGCGTGCGGATGCACAAGGCAGGAGTGGCAGGCAAGGCAGGCAAGGCAGGCGTGGTGGCATCCAGCTCTTTTCTTCGCTTCGAGACCGTGGCCTTCGCCAGCCGGCGATGTAGCACCTGACGACTCCGTGCGGTGCGCCTGCAGGCCTGGCCCTGCAGGCGGCCGCCCCTTGCTCCGCATTCCCTTTTTTGTTTTTTGGCTGCATGCCGCGCGCATGCATGGGCAGCGCTTTGTCTGCGCCACGCACCACGCACCACTCTTCCAAGGATGTCCGTCATGGTCTCGTTTGATTCTTTACCCCGACACACAGCCAACTGGCGCCGACGCCAACTGCTGGGCGCGGGCCTTGCCGCAGCAGTCGCCACGGTGGGCGGCCCGGCCCTGGCCCAGGACAAGGCGGGTGACCGCGTGCTGCGCGTGGGCCACCAAAAGGGCTGGCTGTCCATCCTGAAGAGCCGGGGCACGCTGGAAAAGCGGCTGGCGCCGCTGGGCGTATCCGTGCGCTGGATCGAGTTCAACGCCGGCCCCGTGCAGCTGGAGGCGCTGAACGTGGGCTCCATCGACTTCGGCGATGTGGGCGAGGCCCCGCCCATCTTTGCGCAGGCCGCAGGGGCACCCCTGGTCTATGCGGGCGCCACCGTGCCGCGCCCCGGGCTGGAGGCGGTGATCGTGCCCAAGGACTCGCCCATCCGCAGCGTGCAGGACCTCAAGGGCAAGCGCGTGGCCTACAACAAGGGCTCGAACGTGCAGTACTTCCTGGTCAAGCTGCTGGAAAAGCACGGCCTGAAGTACGGCGATGTGCAGTCCGTCTTCCTGGCGCCGGCCGATGCGCGTGCCGCCTTCGAGCGCGGCTCCGTCGATGCCTGGCTGATCTGGGACCCCTTCCTGGCTGCCGCGCAAAAGACGCTGGACGCCCGCCTGCTGGCCGATGCCACGGGCGTGGTCAACAACCGCGCCTACTACTTCACCTCGCGCGATTTCGCCACGCGCAATGCCGATGTGCTGCGCATTGCCATCGAAGAGGTCGATGGGATTGACCGCTGGGCCTCGAAGAACCAGACGGCCGCTGCCGCCGAGCTGTCCAGCATCCTGGGCCTGGACAAGTCCATCACCGAGCTGTACCTGAGCCGTGCCCGCTTCGGCACCTCGTCCGTGACGCGCGAGATCCTGGCCGAGCAGCAGCAGATCGCCGACACCTTCTTCGAACTCAAGCTCATCCCCCGCAAGCTCAACCTGCTGCATGCCGCGCCGGTGGACCTGATCGCGTCGCGTCCCTGAGCCCACTGCAAGGAGTCCGCACCATGAATGCCAATTCCAAGAAGCCCCGCCTGGACCGCGTGCGCCGCCAGGCCCTGCAACTGCTGGGCACCACCGCCTTCAGCTGGAGCCTGGCCGGCCAGTACGCACGCGCCGAGACGCCGGCCGCCGTGGCCGGGCCCGAGCAGTTGCGCATCGGCTACCAGAAGTCGGCCGTCAACCTGGTCATCCTCAAGCAGCAAGGCGTGCTGGAAAAGCGCTTTGCGGGCACCAAGGTCAGCTGGCTGGAGTTTCCGGCCGGCCCCCAGCTGCTGGAGGCCCTGGCCGCCGGCAGCCTGGATTTCGGCCTGACCGGCGATTCACCCCCGGTCTTTGCCCAGGCCGCGGGCCGCGACCTGCTGTACGTGGGCGCCGAGCCGCCCAAGCCCGAGAGCTCGGCCATCCTCGTGCCGTCGGACTCGCCGCTGCGCGCCCTGGCCGACCTCAAGGGCCGGCGCGTGGCGCTGCAAAAAGGCTCCAGCGCCCATTACCTGCTGGTGCGCGCGCTGGACAAGGCGGGCCTGGCCTGGAACGAGATCCAGCCCGTCTACCTGGCCCCGGCCGATGCGCGCCGCCTTCGAGCGCAAGAGCGTGGACGCCTGGGCCATCTGGGACCCGTTCTACGCGGCCACCGAGCTGGCGATTCGCCCGCGCGTGCTGGCCAATGGCGAAGGCCTGTCGGGCAACGCCTCGTTCTACCTGGCCGCGCGCGGACTGGTGGAGCGCCATCCGCAGGTGCTGCGCGCGCTGTTCGACGAGCTCACGCGCGCCGATCGCCTGGCCCAGAGCGCACGCCAGGAGGCCGTGGCCCTGGTGGCCGGCTTCAGCGGCCTGGATGCGGCGGTGGTCAGCCGCTTCATTGCGCGCCGGCCCAGCTCCCCCGTGGGCCTGCTGGCTGCGCAGACCGTGGTGGACCAGCAGCGCGTGGCCGATGCGTTTTTTCGGCTGGGCCTGATTCCGCGCCAGGTGCAGGTGGCCGACATCGTCTGGCGGCCCTCGGCGGCCGAGTACGCGCGGCTGGCCGAGCCTGCGGCGGCACGGCCTTCTTCCGCCCTTTGATTCCCTTCCTCGATTCCGTCCCCTGACTGGAGCAGCGCATGCAGGTTTTCTGGTTCATTCCCACCCACGGCGACAGCCGCTACCTCGGCACGGCCGAGGGCGCCCGCCCGCTCAGCCACGACTATGTCAAGCAGGTCGCCATCGCGGCCGACAGCCTGGGCTACGAGGGCGTGCTGATTCCCACGGGCCGCTCCTGCGAGGACCCCTGGGTCGTCGCCTCCAGCCTGATTCCGGTCACCAGGCGCCTGAAGTTCCTGGTCGCCGTGCGTCCCGGCCTGCACCAGCCCAGCCTGGCGGCGCGCATGGCGGCCTCGTTCGACCGCCTGTCGGGCGGGCGGCTGCTGATCAACCTGGTCACGGGCGGCGACCGTGCCGAGCTGGAGGGCGACGGCGTCTTCCTCGACCATGCGCAGCGCTACGAGCAATCGGCCGAGTTCATCCGCATCTGGCGCGAGATCCTTGAGCGCAGCCATGAGGGCGGCACGCTCGACTACGAAGGTGAACACCTCTCGGTCAAGGGCGCCAAGCTGCTGTTCCCGCCGCTGCAAAAGCCGTATCCGCCCGTGTACTTCGGCGGCTCGTCCGAGGCCGCGCACGACCTGGCCGCCGAGCAGGTCGATGCCTACCTGACCTGGGGCGAGCCCCCGGCCGAGGTGGCCAAAAAGATTGCCGATGTGCGCGAGAAGGCGGCGCGCCATGGCCGCAGCGTGAAGTTCGGCATCCGCCTGCACGTCATCGTGCGCGAGACCGAGGACGAGGCCTGGGCCGATGCCGATCGCCTGATCAGCCGCCTCAAGGACGAGACCGTGGTCCAGGCCCAGGCCGCCTTCGCGCGCATGGACTCGGAAGGTCAGCGCCGCATGGCCGCCCTGCATGCCGGCGGCAGCCGCCGCACGCGCGCCGAGCTGGAGATCAGCCCCAACCTCTGGGCCGGCGTGGGCCTGGTGCGCGGCGGCGCGGGCACGGCCCTGGTGGGCGATGCACAGACCGTGGCCGACCGCATCAAGGAGTACGCGGACCTGGGCATAGACACCTTCGTGCTGTCCGGCTATCCGCACCTGGAAGAGGCCTACCGCTTTGCCGAACTGGTCTTCCCGCTGCTGCCGCTGTCCGTGCGCGACAGGCTGGCTGGCGGCGTGGGCGGGCCCCTGGGCGAGACCGTTGCCAACCTGTACTCGCCGCGCGCGTCGCAAAGCTGAGGGAGTCACGCATGTCCGATGCACGTACCGTTACTGCGCTGCCGGCCTCCTCGGCCCCCCCGGCCGGCGATTCCTGGTCGCCGCTGCTGCGCTTTGCGGCCGGCGTGGGCCGCCGCCTGGTGCCCTGGCTGGTGCCGCTGGCGCTGATCGCCGTCTGGCAGGCCGCCTCGGCGTGGGGCTGGCTGTCCACGCGGGTGCTGCCCGCTCCGCTGGATGTGCTGCGCGCCGCGCAGGCGCTGGCCGAGTCGGGAGAGCTGCTCAAGCATGTGCAGGTGAGCGCGGGCCGCGCGCTGGGTGGCCTGGCCATCGGCGGCGGGCTGGGGCTGGCGCTGGGCCTGCTAACGGGCTCGCTGCGCTGGGCGGAGACGCTGCTGGACTCCACCATCCAGATGGTGCGCAACATTCCCGCGCTGGCGCTGATTCCGTTGGTCATCCTGTGGTTCGGCATCGACGAGAGCGCCAAGCTGTTCCTGATCAGCGTGTCGGTGTTCTTTCCCATCTACCTGAACACCTTCCACGGCATACGCAATGTGGACCCCGCGCTGATCGAGATGGGGCGCAGCTACGGCCTCACGCGCTGGCAGCTGTACCGCGAGGTCATCCTGCCGGGCGCGCTGTCCTCCATCCTCGTCGGCCTGCGTTTTTCGCTGGGCCTGATGTGGGTGATCCTGATCGTGGCCGAGACCATCTCGGCGCAGTCGGGCATCGGCTACCTGACCATGAACGCCCGCGAGTTCCTGCAGACCGACGTGGTGCTGGTCGGCATCCTGCTATACGCCCTGCTGGGCAAGCTGGCCGACTGGTTTGCGCGTGCGCTGGAGCACTGGTGGCTGCGCTGGCATCCGGGCTACCAGCCCAAGTGACACAAGGAGCACGACATGAGCCGATGGAACCGCATGAAGACCACGCTGGCACAGGCCGTGGAGCTGAACACCACCGCGCCGGCGATGGCCTGGGAGGCCTCGTTCGACGCCGATGGCCTGGACGTCAGCGACCGCCTGGCCCAGAACGACGATGCACCGCAGTCCGCATCCCCCCAATCCGCACCGCGCCGTGGCGTGCGCCTGCAGGCCGGCGGGCTGACCAAGCGCTACGGTCAGCGCGAGGTGCTGCACGAAGTGCAGCTGCAGGTGGAGCCTGGCGAATTCGTCGCTATCGTGGGCCGCAGCGGCTGCGGCAAGAGCACCTTGCTGCGCCTGGTCGCAGGCCTGGAGCAGGCCACGGCCGGCACCCTGCTGCTGGACGGCGAGCCCGCCCGCGCCGTGCAGGGCGCGCAGGGTGGCACGCGCATCATGTTCCAGGACGCGCGCCTGCTGCCCTGGCGGCGCGTGCTGGCCAATGTGACGCTGGGCCTGCCCGCCTCGGCCCAGGAGCGTGGCCGCGAAGTGCTGGCCCAGGTCGGCCTGGCCGACCGCGAGGGCGAATGGCCGGCGCGCCTGTCCGGCGGCCAGCGCCAGCGCGTGGCCCTGGCGCGTGCCCTGGTGCACCGCCCGCAATTGCTGCTGCTGGACGAGCCGCTGGGCGCGCTCGATGCGCTCACCCGCATAGAGATGCACCGCCTGATCGAAGGCCTGTGGCAGCGCCACGGCTTCACGGCCCTGCTGGTCACGCATGACGTGCAGGAGGCCGTGGCCCTGGCCGACCGCGTGGTGCTGATCGAGGACGGCCGCATCGCGCTGGACGAACGCATTGCCCTGCCGCGGCCGCGCGTGCACGGCAGCGTGGCGCTGGCGGCCATCGAGCAACGCATTCTCGACCGCGTGCTGCAAAAGCCCGCCGCCGAGCCCGACTCCAACCCGCTGACCGACACCACGGCCTGGCCCGGCGTGCCGGCCCATGGCCTGCGCTGGGCGGTCTGACTTTTCGTTTTCCCCAACCTTCCTCTGATTCCTTTTGATCCCCAGGAGAAAAACATGTCCATTCAAGCCATCAACGTGCGCAACCAGTTCAAGGGCCAGGTGCGCGAAATCATCCGTGGTGACGTTGTCTCCGAAGTCGATGTGCAAACGCCCTGGGGCGTGGTCACCTCGGTGATCACCACGCGCTCGGTGGACGAGCTGGGCCTGGTCGTGGGCTCCGACGTGGTGGCCCTGGTCAAGTCCACCGAAGTGTCCATTGCCAAGCTCTGAGGCCAGGCACTGGAGGCACTGCCGATGCTCAACCGCCCCAGAGCATCGGCTTGTTGACCATGAGGTAGTAGGTCACGGCCATGGCGATGAAGGCCGGGTAGCCCAGCGCCTCCCAGCGCCGGGCATAGACGGCATACAGCGCGGGCAGGGCGGCCTGCGCTGCGTGCGCGCCGCGCGCCATGGCGGCCATGCGCACCTGCAGCCAGACCACGGGCAGCCAGCAGGCGCCGGCCAGCAGGTACAGGCCCAGCGACAGTGCCAGCCACGGCGTGGTCAACGGCCAGCCCGCCATATGGGCCAGGGCAATGCCGCTCACAGGCTGTATGACCACGCAGGGCGTGGTGAACCACCAGTCCGCACGCACCACCAGGCGGCTGACCACGGCCTGCGCAGCGACGCTGCCGCTGCGGTTGGCGAAGAACATGTAGAAGGCCGAGCCCAGGCCGGTGCCGACCAGCAGCACGCTGGACGCGATATGCAGCGTCTTGAGCAACAGGTAGAGATTCATGCGGACTCCTTGGACGTGACGGGCGCCGACATCAGGTGCAGCAGCATGGCTGCGATCGGCAGGTTCTTGAGCAGCGGCCCCAGCGGATGCAGCCACAGCGTGGGCTGCAGCACCGTGGCCAGCACGGTCATGGCGGCCATCAGCAACAAAGCCGCCAGATAGCTCTCCCGGCCCGGCCGCAGCCACAGCGCCATGCCCACGGCCAGGTCGGCGAGCAGGCCGCTCCAGACCAGGAATGTCTGCCAGCGCGCATCGTGGATGCCGGCATCGGCCAGCACCTGCACGCTCAGGCCCCGGTGCTCGATGGCGCTGACCAGGGCCGTGCCCAGCCAGACGGCGATCAGGCTGAGGTGCATGGCGCGCTGTGAAGGGGGCACCTGGCGCAGGCGGTGTTCACCCATGGCGCAGCGTGGCCAGCAACTGGGCGGGAGCAATGCCGGGCCGGCCCAGCAGGGCTTGCAATCCGGCCGGATCGGTGACGTTGTCGCTGGCCAGCATGGCCAGTGTCTCGCTGCACCAGGGGGAGGCGCTGACCCAGTCGCCAGCGCGTGCGCTGGCGCGGGTGAGCCAGCCGGGCAGCGTGCCCACGCGGGCGGGGGCGCGGCCCATCTGCGCGCGCAGGCTGGCAATCAGTGCGGCCAGCGGCAAGGGCAGGGGGCCGCCGATCTCGATCATGCCCACGGGCTCGGGGCTCGTCACCAGGCCGGCCACGGCCTCGGCCAGGTCGCGCACGGCCACCGGCTGCACGCGGGCCTGCAGCACGGGGCGCGGCAGCAGCAGCGCTGGCAGGCGCGCCATGGACAGGAACATCTCGCTGCTGGCGCCGCCAGCGCCGAACACAACGCTGGGGCGGACCACGCAGCCCTGCAGATGGCCGGCTGCCGTGAGTGCCAGCAGATGCTCGTCAGCGGTGCGCTTGGTGGTGGCGTAGCGCGTGGCACTGCCTTCTATGCCCAGGGCAGAGATCTGCACCACGCGCCGCACGCCGGCCGCCGCGCAGGCATCGAACAGGGCGATGGGGGCCTGGGCGTGCATGGCATCGATGGGCCGGGAGGCGCTGTCGCGCAGCACGCCCACGGCATTGACCACGGCATCCACGCCCGCCAGGTGCGGCAGCCAGGCCTCGGGCGTGGTGGCCTTGGCGTAGTCGAGCGCAGGCAGGGAATGGCGGCTGCGCGCCACGGGATCATGGCCGGCCAGGGCCAGCAGGTTGACGATATGGCGGCCGATGAAGCCGTTGCCGCCGCAGACCAGAATGCGCATGGTGACCTCCAGTTTCTCTTGTGACGGAAATTTCAGGCTCAGCGTCCGCGCTTGACGCGGGTGTCAGCGGCCTCGGAGCGCACGAAGCGCTGCACGCTGGCGCCCAGGCGCAGCAGCTTGTCCAGCGTGGAGGGCGACAGGCGCAGCATCTCGTCGGTCCAGATGCTCAGTGACTCCATGAGGCGCAGCGTCTCGTGCACGCGGTCCTGGGTGTCGGGGGATTCGGCATCGAAACCGGGCTCGGCGATCAGTTCGCGCAGCATCTCCGAGGTTGGGTCGAATTCGCGCTGCTTGCGCTCTCGCACGATGGTGCGCAGCAGCTCCCAGACATCGGACGAGGTCTCGAAATAGTCGCGGCGGTCGCCGGGCCTGCGGCTGGTGCGGATCAGCTCCCAGCCTTGCAGTTCCTTGAGGCTGTTGCTCACGTTGGAGCGAGCGGCGCCCAGCGTGTCGGCAATCTCTTCCGCGTTGAGCGGGAGGCCATGGAAGAACAGCAGGGCGTGGATCTGGGCGACCGTGCGGTTCACTCCCCAGGAGCTGCCCATGTCGCCCCAATGGTGGATGAAACGGTGTGCGATGGGACTCAGTTGCATGGCTTCAGTGTCTGCAGGCCTGAAATTTCTGTCAAGAGAGAAATTTGTGAAAGCTGAAAAATCCAGACCGGCTGCAGCGCGGAGGCTGCACCTGGCGGGGCGCGGCATGTGCTGCTCCATAATGCTGGGCAGCCTGGCCTGCCACCCAGTACATACACAGGCGGGCCGTCGTTTTGAGGGGAACACCATGACTGCTGTGCAAAACCTGCGTGCCATCACCGTGCTGGCCGCCTGCGCGCTGGCGCAGGCTGCGTCTGCCGCCTGCTATTCCGTCTACACGCCCGAGCAGGAGCTGATCTACCGCTCCAACCGCCCGCCGGTGGACCTGACCTTGCCGCTGCACCAGACCGTGGACAAGATCGAGCGCGGCGCCACCATGGTGTTCACGCTGGACGAGTTCAACTGCCTCACTGAAGTCAATCTGCTGGCCGAGCGCGAACAGCTGGCGCGTGCACGCCAGGAGCGCCAGCGGGACCTGGGCCGCAGCAGCACGCCGCGCTCCTGAGGGGCAAAAGCGAGTTCGGGGCTTTTTTGGGGGGGCGCCACCAGGGCAATCGGAGAGCCTGAGACAATCTGGCCCCATGAGTGAACCCCGCGACAACAAGATCCCCGACAACCTGCCCGAAGCCGACGCCGACGCCCCTGCACTGCCCGAAGGCTGGCTGCAGGTGCTGTCCATGGATATGGACGCCCAGGGCGTGGCCCGCAAGAGCGATGGCAAGGTGGTATTCATCGACGGCGCCCTGCCGACCGAGCTGGTCAGCGCCAACACCCATCGCAAGAAAAACAACTGGGAAGCCGCCAGCCTGACGGCCATCCACCGCGAATCCTCCCAGCGCGTGCGCCCCGGCTGCCCCAACTTCGGCTTGCATGCCGGCGCCTGCGGCGGCTGCAAGATGCAGCATCTGCACGTCGCTGCCCAGGTGGCCATCAAGCAGCGCGTGCTGGAGGACAACCTCTGGCATCTGGCCAAGGTCAGGCCCGAGACGCTGCTGCGCCCCATCGAAGGTCCGTCCTGGGGCTACCGCTTCCGCTCGCGCCTGTCGGTGCGCTACGTGGCCAAGAAGGGCAAGGTGCTGGTGGGCTTTCACGAGCGCAAGAGTCGCTACATCGCCGACATGGAGACCTGCAAGATCCTGCCGCCCCATGTGGATGCCATGCTGCTGCCCATGCGCGCGCTGATCGCCTCCATGGATGCGCGCGAAACCTGCCCGCAGATCGAGGTCGCCTGCGGCGACTCCGTCACGGCCCTGGTGCTGCGCCACCTGGAGCCGCTGTCCGAGGACGATCAGGCCCGGCTCCGCGCTTTCGCGGCCGAGCACAACGTGCAGTGGTGGCTTCAACCCAAGGGCCCGGACACCGTGCACCTCATGGAGCAGGGAGGCGCCCAACTCGACTACGGCCTGCCCGATTTCGGCATCACCATGCCGTTCAAGCCCACGGACTTCACCCAGGTCAATCCGCACATCAACCGCGTGCTGGTCACGCGCGCGCTGCGACTGCTGGATGTCAAGAAGGATGAGCGCGTGATCGACTGGTTCTGCGGTCTGGGCAACTTCACCCTGCCCCTGGCCACGCAGGCGCGCGAGGTGCTGGGCATCGAGGGCAGCGACACCCTGGTCAAGCGTTCCCATGAAAACTACGCGGCCAACAACGCACAGCGCGCAGAGGGCGACAAGCTCGCGCCCACGCGCTTTGTGGCGCGCAACCTGTTCGAGATGACGCCCGAGATGCTGTTCGCCGACGGCGTCGCCGGCAAGTGGCTGGTCGATCCGCCGCGCGAAGGAGCGTTTGCGCTGTCCAAGGCCCTGGCCGACATCCACCAGGCGCGCATCGGCGCCGAAGGTGCCGAGCCCCTGCCGGCAGGGCACGAGGCCTGGAGCTTTCCAGAGCGCATCGTCTATGTCAGCTGCAATCCCGCCACGCTGGCGCGCGATGCCGGTCTGCTGGTGCACCTGGCCGGCTATCGCTGTGTTTCGGCCGGCGTGGTCAACATGTTCCCGCACACGGCCCATGTGGAGAGCATGGCGGTGTTCGAGCGTCGCGTGGACTGACGGCGGCCCCTCAGGCCCTGCATGAAAAAGCCGTGGCCGCCTGAGGGCGCCACGGCTTTTTTGCGGCCGGATCCGGATGCCTGCCGGATCAGCTGCGATTGCGTCCTGGCGAAGGCTCGGCAGGCACATCTTCCTTGTCGCTGCGGCGGCGGTCACTCTGGCCCAGGACCGAAGGCGTGCCCTCGATCTTGTTGGCGCGCATGTACTCGTCCATATCCTTCCAGCCTGCGAACACCAGGGCCTTGGGCGATTTGGGGTTGAGCGTGTAGCAATCTTCCAGCCCGCGCAGGGCATGGCGGCAGGCCCCGCCAATGGCCTTGGCCTCGGCCTCCTTGGCGACGGCGCGGGGGTCCGGCCCCAGGCCCGGAATATCATCCAGCTTGCAGCCGGCAAGCAGCGTGGGCAGCAGCAGGATGGCGAAGGTGCGGGGAAGATTAGGCATGGTCATCTTGACGAGATTATCGGCACGACCCGGAAAAAGTTGAGCCCGCCTTGCACGAATGATGATCCCGGACATGCAAAAGGCCTCCCGAAGGAGGCCTTTGGTGTTGCAGCACGCAAGGCGCAGCCTTGGCGCGTGCGGCATCAGTCGCGTTCGCCGCCCATGATGCCCAGCAGGGCCAGCAGGCTCTGGAACACGTTGAACAGGTCCAGGTACAGGGCCAGCGTGGCGCTGATGTAGTTGGTCTCGCCGCCGTCCATGATCTGCTTGAGGTCATAGAGCATGTAGGCGCTGAAGATGCCGATGGCCGCCACCGAGATCGCCATCATGCCGGCCGTGGAGCCGATGAAGACGTTGATGATGGAGCCCACGAACAGCACCAGCACGCCCACGAACAGGAACTTGCCCATGCCCGACAGGTCGCGCTTGATCACCGTGGCCAGCGAGGCCATGACCAGGAACACGCCGGCCGTGCCTGCAAAGGCGGTCATGATCAGCTCGGAGCCGTTCTTGAAGCCCAGGATCATGCCGATCATGCGCGACAGCATCAGGCCCATGAAGAAGGTAAAGCCCAGCAGCACGGGAATGCCGGCTGCCGAGTGCTTTGTCTTCTCGATGGCGAACATGAAGCCGAAGGCGCCGCCCAGGAAGACGATGAGCCCCAGACCGCCGCTCAGCGAGCGCGTGATGCCCGTGGCCACGCCCAGCCAAGCGCCCAGCACGGTGGGGAGAAGACTCAGGGCCAGCAGCCAGTAGGTGTTGCGCAATACGCGATTGCGCTCTTGCTGCGAGACACCGTAGCCCGCAGAGCCCAGTGTGGTGACTTGATCATTCATGTGGCCAGTCCTCCGAAGGAGTGTTGTTGCGACTTGCCCATTCTAGGTGGCGGCTCGCGCGCCGCTTGCAATACCCCGAGCCGCTGCCATGGTTTGGTTTCGAATGTTTTGTTCTGCGCATGCATTGTCAGTCCTCATACGATTGCTATGCTTATAGGACATTTGTGATGGAATGGATAACTGCAATCTTATGAAGACCAAGCATGAACTCGAACTGGCCGACGTGAAGGCCATTGCCGCCGCCGCAGAGGCCGAGGCGCTGAAGAACAAGTGGGCCGTGACCATTGCCATCGTCGATGACGGCGGTCACCTGCTGTGGCTGCAGCGCCTCGATGGCGCCGCCGCAGTCTCGGCCCATATCGCTCCGTCCAAGGCCCGTTCGGCTGCCCTGGGCCGCCGCGACACCAAGGGCTATGAAGACATGATCAACAACGGCCGTACGGCCTTCCTGAGCGCCCCCACGGTGGACGGCCTGCTCGAAGGCGGCGTGGCCATCATGAAGGACGGCCAGTGCCTGGGTGCCGTGGGCGTCAGCGGCGTCAAGGCCAACGAGGATGCCCAGGTGGCCAGCGCCGGCATTGCGGCTCTGGGTCTGTAAAAAGCCCCTGATGCACCCTGCATGAATCTGCCTTTCGGGCCGATTCATGAGGCAAAGAAAAAGCCCCTGTACTGAGGTACAGGGGCTTTTTCTTTGAAGCGATCCACATTGCAGCGCAGGGAAAAAATGCTTGGCTACGCAGAATCCGAAGATTCCGTTGGCTGGCTAATCGACCTTTGGGACTGGAAGCCCCAAGGTCGCCCCACGATGAAACAAAGAAGCGGTCAGCGGACCCGAACATGACCCGCCGACGGCTGCAATCTTGGTTATTTGGTCAGGATGAGCTTGCCCAGCTTGGTGGCCTGCAGACGATAGGGTGTGCCGTTGTGCACGATGGTCACAGCCTTTTGCCCATTGAGCAGCAAGGTGCTGTCGAGTCCGCTGGCGGCCCCGCTGAGGGCTGCGGATGCTGCGGCCTGCAGCGCTGCAAAGGCCTGGGCTGTGGAGTTGCCGGACAGATGCGAGGTGGCGGCGGAAGTGGCAGACATGCAGGGAATTCCTCAAAAATTGGAAAGTTTTGTGAATGATAACAATTCTCAATTGAAAATCAAGTGAGACTTACTCTCATTGTGGTTTCTGCCCCCCGAACGACCGAACGACCGAACGCCTGATCACCTCGCGAGCTTGTTCCAAGAGCGGGCCGCAATGGAAAACGGCCCCGAAGGGCCGTTGTCGCTGAGCGCCAGGCAACGAATGCCGCTCTCGCGGCCTACTTGACGGGGTCCGTCACAAAGCCGATCTTGCGCACGCCGGCACGCTGGGCGGCGGCCATGGCCTGGGCAACACGCTCGTAGCGCACTTCCTTGTCGCCCTGGATGTGCAGGTCGGGTTGCGGCTCCTTGGCTGCCTCGGCCTTGAGGTTTTCCTCGAACTGCGTATCGCTCACGGCCACGCCATTCCAGTGGTACTGGCCATCAGCGGACACGGCCAGGCGCACGGTGGCGGGCTTGACGTCTTCGGGCTGGTTGGTGGCGCGGGGCAGGTCCACGTTCACCGAATGCTTCATCACCGGCACGGTGATGATGAAGATGATCAGAAGCACCAGCATGACGTCGACCAGCGGCGTCATGTTGATCTCGTTCATCACCTCTTCGCCGTCATCATCCATTGTTCCGAATGCCATGGCTTACGCGCCTTTCTTCAGCGGCAGCACATTGCCGGCTTCCTTGCCGTCGATGGACACACGGGCGCCGGTCACGAAGTAGGCGTGCATGTCGTGGGCAAAGCTGTTGAGTGCGTTGAGGATGGACTTGTTGCCACGCACCACGGCGTTGTAGCCGAGCACGGCCGGAATGGCCACGGCCAGACCCAGGGCCGTCATGATCAGCGCCTCGCCGATGGGGCCTGCCACCTTGTCGATGGAGGACTGGCCCGACAGGCCGATGGCGACCAGTGCGTGGTAGATGCCCCAGACGGTGCCGAACAGGCCGATGAAGGGAGCTGTAGAGCCCACGGAGGCCAGAATGGCCAGGCCCGATTGCAGGCGGGCCGTGAACTCGCTGATGCCGTTGCGCATGCAGCGGGTCACCCAGTCGCTGATGTCAAGCGTGTCGTGCAGGTGGGCGCTGGTCTTGCGGTGGTGGGCAGTGGCTTCGCGGCCTTCGAGCACCAGGTAGCGGAAGGGGTTGGACCGGTCATTGCCGAGCTTTTCCAGGCCGCTGGCCAGGTCGGGGCTGTGCCAGAAGTCCTGGGCGTTGCGGGCGTACTTCTTGAACTTCACGATGTCCAGGGCCTTGATGATCATCACCAGCCAAGAGGCCACCGACATGGCCAGCAGGATGACGGCGACGGCACGGGTGACGAAGTCTCCCTGCGTCCAGACGTGGGCAATGCCGAATTGGGAATCCATGGATACTCCTGAGAATCAATTGAGGGTGAATTTGACCGGGACCGTAACCCACATGGGGGTTGGCGTGCCGTTGCTCTTGCCGGGGACGAACTTCCAGTTCTTGACGCCGTCCACGGCCTGCTGGTCCAGACGGTCGTAGCCGCTGGATTTGCTGACCTCGATCTTCTGAGGCAGGCCTTGCGCATCCACGAAGATGCGCAGCATCACGGTTCCCTGCTCGCCCATGCGCCGGCTGATGGCAGGGTAGTTGGGCGCCGGGTTGTTCAGGTAGGCGGCATTGTTGGATGGCAGCTCGATCTTGGGCGGTGCCGGAGGGGCAGGAGGCGCGGGCGGGGCAGGTGGGGCGGGCGGTGCCGGGGGGGCCGGCGGTGCCTCCACGACGGGCTTGGGCTCGTCTTCCAGCGTGCCTCGCGGCGCCGCAGGTGCCGGCTTGGGATCGGCAATGGCCTTGGGCAGAGGCGGCGCCTTCTTCACGACCGGCTGTGGCTTGGGGGGGGGCGGTGGCGGCGGAGGTGGCTTGGGGGCCTCGGGCTCGGGCGCGGGTGGCGAAATGAATTCCGCGATCACCTGGGCTGGCACGATGACCTCTTCGGGGGCGCGCTGGAGCAGGCCATGCTGCATCGCCCAGAGGGTTGCTGCATGCAAGACCACGACCGAACCCGCGATGGCCACGTTACGGCCAAGGCCCCCGGGGGGGCCAAAACGATCAGACTGGGACATAGAGACAGAAGGAGCTGACAGCGGATAGGTGCCGGGTGCTGTCGCTCGGAAGACGGAGTATCAGCTGCGCAGGATCCACCAGGTGCATGTAACGACGAGGATCAGGCTGCCGACAAGTGCTGAGAGGAGGACCATGCTTTGCTCTCCAGGATATTGTTGGCAAGCTGGACGGTCTGGGCCGCGATCTCGTTGTGTATGGCCGCCACGGGCTGGGTTGCGCAGCATTGCGCCACCACATCCCGGGCACAACTCTCGCACCGGCCGCACTGCATGGCGATACCCAATTCGAATTGGATTTCGTCAAAGCTCATGCCAGCGTGAGCGTGGCGTGCGATCTCACGGTCGGAAACCCGGCGACATACACAGACGATCATGGCTACAGGCAGTAATGGCTGGCTATTGATGAGATGAAAAATTATAAATGAGAATTCATCGCATTTGCAATTCTTGGTTGTCTGTAGGGCTGTATGGCCTTGCGCTTTACTCGGTATCCAGCAGTTCCACAGTGGCCTGCGCGAGGGTTGCACAGCCTGTCAGGGCCATGGCGACCTCCAGTTCGTCGCGCAGCAGCCTCAGTACGTGGGCCACGCCAGCGGCACCTGCATTGGCCAGACCCCAGACTATCGGGCGGCCTATCAGCACAGCCGTTGCACCGAGAGCGATGGCCTTGAGCACATCGGTGCCTCGCCGTATGCCGCCGTCGGCGAGCACAGGGAGCGCATGCCCCGAGTTGCGCAAGGCCTTGGTGACGCGCGCCAGTGCGGTGGCCGTTGAGGGAACGGTATCCAGCGTGCGTCCCCCGTGGTTGGAAACAATGATGCCTGCCACGCCCGATCTCGCCGCCTGCAGCGCGTCAGCCGGATGCAGCACCCCCTTGAGCAGCACTGGCAGGCGTGTCTGCTGCTGCAGCCAGGCAACGTCATCCCAGGTGGGCGCATGCTGCAGCAGGCCGTCGAACAGTGCGCTCTGGTCCGGTGCGAGCCGGACGGCCGGAGATGGAGCCAGGCCCTGCAGATTGACGGCAGAAATGCCGGCGGGAAGGCTAAAGCGCGCGCGGCGTTCACGGTCCCTTACGCCGCTGGCGGGGGCGTCCACCGTCAGCACCAGTGCTTCGTAGCCTGCCGCCTCGGCCCGTTCGATCAATTGCCTGGTAAAGCCCCGGTCGTGCTGCAGGTACAGCTGGAACCATAGCGGCCCGCGGGTCGGCGTGAGCTGTGCGGCCTTCGCCACAGTCTCCAGCGGCAGGCTGGCCTGGGTGCTGAGCACCATGCCCGCGCCCAGCGCCGCAGCCGCATAGGCTGTTGCAAGCTCTGCGTCGGCATGCGCCATTTGCTGGAAGGCCATGGGGGCGACCAGCAGGGGGCAGGCCAGCTCTCGCCCCAGCAGTTGCAGCCGTGTGTTTCCCCCTGCAAGAGGCCTGAGTACGCGTGGCCACAACGTGAGCGCATCCCAGGCGCTGCGGTTGGCGGCAAGGCTGTGCTCATCGGCCGCGCCGCCCGAGAAGTAGGCCCAGGCGTTGTCGTCCAACCGCTGCCGCGCCTGGATCTCGTGGTCGGCCAGATTGATGATGCCGTCGGGAACGGCTTGCAGTGCGGGCACTTGGCTCATGGCATTGGAGGGTGGGCGATGGCGCATCGCCGGTGGCAGACATCCGGAAAAAAGAAAAGCCGGCCCATGGGCCGGCTTTCATCCGTGGGGCAGGCCCGGGGATTACTTGACGTGCTTGCCGATCAGGCCAGCCATCTCGAACATCGAGACTTGGGGCTTGCCGAACACTTCCTTGAGCTTGGCATCAGCGTTGATCATGCGCTTGTTGGCAGCGTCTTGCAGCTTGTTGGCCTTGATGTAGACCCACAGCTTGCTGATGATCTCGGTGCGGGGCAGGGGGGTGGAACCCACCACGGCAGCCAGAGCGGGGCTGGGGGTGAGGGGTTTCATGAAGGCGGCGTTGGGAGTGCGCTTCTTTGCGGGAGCTGCCGGAGCAGCCGTTGCCTTCTTTGCAGTTGCCATGTTGCTTGTTCCTAGTATGGAGTGGATTCTTTACCAGCGAAAAACCGTCGCTATCCACTGGCAGGCTGATGCTAATGGGAAAAAAACGGTCTTCCAAGCTCACCCGTCAAATTTTTGCCTCGATTTGTTGCTGTGGCGCTGTTTTTTGAAGAGTTTTTGCATTCCTGCTCCCTTTCGGGGGCCGCCATGGCTGGAGGGCCGTCGGAGTCAGCGCTCTCAGAGGAGGCGGGCCTCGCTTGTGGAAGAAGGTTCCGAAGAGAGTTTTCGGGCGGGCCAGGTAGCCACAAAAATGCCCAGCAGGGCGATCGCGAAGGCCAGCGCCTGCATGGATGTGACCCGTTCGCCCAGCACGCACATGCCGACCAAGGCGGCGCTGATCGGCAGCAAAACCGTGAAAGTGCCCGCCTGCGAGGCTGGCACGCTGCGCAGGCCCGTCATCCACAGCCATACGGTCCACACGCAGGCAGCCAGGGCGTAGAACAGCAGCAGTCCCCAGATGCTCCATTGCACGCTGCCGAAGTCGAAGTGCCAGGCCAGATACAGCCCGAAGGGAGTTGACAGCGCAAATCCCCAGAGGTTGACGATGGATGTGATGCGTTTGGGCCCCAGGGATGTGGTCAGGCGCTTGCCGATCACGGCGTAAAACGCCTCGCAAAGCACGGCGCCGACGAGCAGCATCTGCCCCAGCCATGCCTGCGACGAGGTCGAAGAGGCTGCCGCGGTGCCCGCGTCGGGGCGCGACAGTGCATACAAGCCTATGCCGGTCACAGCCAGTGCAATGGCCAGCCAGGTGCGCGCGGCCACGCGCTCGCGCAGGAACAGCCAGCTCATCAAGGCCACGGCGGCCGGAACGGCGGCCATGGTCACGCCTGCCGTGACGGCGCTGGTCAGGCTGACGCCGGTAACCATGCAGATGGTGAAGAGGAAGTTGCCGAACAGCGACTCCAGGAACAGCAGTCCTTGTGTGCGGCGCGGCAAGGGAGCCTCGTCAGCCGGCTTGCGCAGCCATCGCAGCATGGCGATGGCTCCTATGCCAAAGCGCAGCCAGGCCAGCAACAGCACCGGAAAAATGGCGGCCAAGGGCTTGGATAGGGCGACATAGCTGCCGACCAGGGACATGCTCAGCGCCAGGCAGGCATAGGCAGATCTGCGATGGGAGGTGTTCACGGCTTGTGGAGTTTGGGGCGGCGGTGGCGCTGCCTGAACGCGCGATGGTACCTGCGAGCACGGCAGGCACCCGTGACATACCTGTGTCGCGAATGCTTGCCATGCTGTGGCAATTTTTCACTGCATGGAATCTTCTTTTTGCATTGTGAAAAATTGGATTGCTGCGTTGCGCCATTTTTTCTCAATACGAGAAATGCAATTTCATATTGAAAAATATGAAAATAAGCTGTTGATTTTTATGAAGAAAAATTTAGTCTTGTATAAGACACAAGATGTTGATCGAGTCTTCTATAAGACTTAAATTTGATCCCAAGGCCGACGCAAGAAAGCCGCTTGTTTCAACAACCTCCCAGGAGAGCAACATGCCCCAATCCCTGACCCAGCAACTGAGCCGCGAACAACAGATTTCCGCCCTTGAGAAAGACTGGGCGCAGAACCCCCGTTGGAAGGGTGTCAAGCGTGGCTACAGCGCCGCTGACGTGGTGCGTCTTCGCGGCAGCCTGCAGCCTGAATACACGCTGGCCCAGCGCGGCGCGGAACTGCTCTGGGACAGGATCAACGGCGGTGCCAAGAAAGGCTACGTGAATGCCTTTGGCGCCATCTCTGCGGGCCAGGCCATGCAGCAGGCCAAGGCCGGCCTGGAAGCGGTGTACCTGTCGGGCTGGCAGGTGGCTGCCGACGGCAACACCAGCGAAACCATGTACCCCGACCAGTCGCTGTACGCCTATGACTCGGTGCCCACCATGGTGCGCCGCATCAACAACACCTTCAAGCGCGCCGACGAAATCCAGTGGAGCCGTGGCATCAACCCCGGCGACAAGGAATTCATCGACTACTTCCTGCCCATCGTGGCGGATGCCGAAGCCGGCTTCGGCGGCGTGCTCAACGCGTTCGAGCTGATGAAGAACATGATTGCCGCTGGCGCGGCAGGCGTGCACTTCGAGGACCAGCTGGCCGCAGTGAAGAAGTGCGGCCACATGGGTGGCAAGGTGCTGGTGCCTACCCAGGAAGCCGTCGAGAAGCTGATCTCCGCGCGCTTTGCCGCCGACGTGATGGGTGTGCCCACCATCGTGCTGGCCCGTACCGATGCTGAAGCCGCCAACCTGATCACCTCCGATCATGACGCCAACGACAAGCCGTTCCTGACCGGCGAGCGCACGCAGGAAGGCTTCTACCGGGTCAGGAACGGCATGGAGCAATCCATCAGCCGCGGCGTGGCCTACGCACCCTATGCAGACCTGGTGTGGTGCGAAACCGGCGTGCCTGACATCGGCTTTGCCCGCGAGTTCGCCCAGGCCGTGCATGGTGCCTGCCCAGGCAAGCTGCTGAGCTACAACTGCTCGCCCTCGTTCAACTGGAAGAAGAACCTCAACGACAGCCAGATTGCCTCCTTCCAGGAAGAGCTGTCTGCATTGGGCTACAAGTTCCAGTTCATCACGCTGGCCGGCATCCACATCAACTGGTTCAACACCTTCAAGTTTGCCCACGCCTACGCCAACGGCGAAGGCATGAAGCACTACGTGAACATGGTGCAGGAGCCCGAATTCGCAGCCCGCGAACAAGGCTACACCTTCGTGTCCCACCAGCAGGAAGTGGGTGCAGGCTACTTCGACGACGTGACCACGGTGATCCAAGGCGGCTCGTCCAGCGTGAAGGCGCTGACCGGCTCCACGGAAGAGGAGCAATTCCACTGAAGCGCGGCTTCGGTGAGTGCAACTTCAGGTAGATAGGGGTGAGAAAGCGTCCGGGGCCTTGTGCTTCGGGCGCTTTTTCTTTGCTGGGGTTAAAATGCAAGGAGTTTTCAACTGACAAGGGCGAGAAAGGCATCATGGTTATGACACCGCGAACTACATCGGAGATGTACACCGGCCGCTAGCGGCTGGCGGTTCGCGCCTGCACGAGATTCCCTCGACCCCAACAAAGCGCGGACCCGGCTCCGCGCTTTTTTGCTTTTGGGGGATGGCGCACCCCCCTGAGAAATATTTTTAGGAATCCCATGATCCACATTACGCTTCCCGATGGTTCGCAACGCGAGTATCCCGGTCCGGTCACCGTGGCCGAAGTGGCTGCATCGATAGGCACGGGCCTTGCCAAGGCTGCACTGGCTGGCAAGGTTGGCACGGGCGACGACGCCAAGGTGGTGGACACCAGCTTTGTGATCGACAAGGACATGCCCCTGTCCATCGTGACGGCCAAGGATGCAGATGGCCTGGACGTGATCCGTCATTCGACGGCCCACTTGCTGGCCTACGCCGTCAAGGATCTGTTTCCTGAGGCCCAGGTCACCATCGGCCCCGTCATCGAGAATGGCTTCTACTACGACTTCTCGTACAAGCGTCCTTTCACGCCCGAGGACCTGGTCGCCATCGAAAAACGCATGGCCGAGCTGGCTGCCAAGGACGAGCCCGTGGTGCGCCGCGTGCTGCCGCGCGACGAGGCCGTGGCCTACTTCAAGGGCATGGGCGAGAACTACAAGGCCGAGATCATCGCCAGCATCCCCTCGAACGAGGATGTGAGCCTGTACCGCGAAGGCGGTTTCGAGGATCTGTGCCGCGGCCCCCACGTGCCGAGCACCGGCAAGCTCAAGTTCTTCAAGCTGATGAAGGTGGCTGGCGCCTACTGGCGCGGTGACCATCGCAACGAGATGCTGCAGCGCGTGTACGGCACGGCCTGGGCTACCAAGGACGACCTGCAGCAGTACCTGCACATGCTGGAGGAGGCCGAAAAGCGCGACCACCGCAAGCTGGGCCGTGAATTGGATCTGTTCCACATCGACGAGCATTCGCCAGGCACCGTGTTCTGGCATCCGAAGGGTTGGGCTTTGTGGCAAGAGGTCGAGCAGTACATGCGCCGCGTGTACCGCGACAACGGCTACCAGGAGGTCAAGGGTCCGCAGATCCTGGACAAGACCCTGTGGGAGAAGACCGGCCACTGGGACAAGTACCGCGAGAACATGTTCACGACCGAGTCGGAAAAGCGCGACTACGCGCTCAAGCCGATGAACTGCCCCGGCCACATCCTGATCTTCAAGCAGGGCATCAAGAGCTACCGCGACCTGCCGCTGCGCTACGGCGAATTCGGCCAGTGCCACCGCAACGAGCCCACGGGCGGCCTGCACGGCATCATGCGCGTGCGCGGCTTCACGCAGGATGACGGCCACGTCTTCTGCACCGAAGACCAGATCCAGCCCGAGGTGCTGGCCTTCACCACGCTGCTGCAAAAGGTCTACGCGGACTTCGGTTTCAGCGACATCATCTACAAGGTCGCCACGCGCCCCGAGGCGCGCATCGGCTCCGATGAAAGCTGGGACAAGGCGGAGGCCGCGCTGATCAACAGCCTGGAGGCTTCGGGCTGCGAGTACGTGATCTCGCCCGGCGATGGCGCGTTCTACGGTCCCAAGATCGAGTACACGCTCAAGGACGCCATCGGTCGCCAGTGGCAGTGCGGCACCATCCAGGTCGACTTCTCCATGCCCGAGCGCCTGGATGCGGAATACGTGGGTGAAGACGGCGATCGCCATCGCCCCGTGATGCTGCACCGTGCCATCGTCGGCAGCCTGGAGCGTTTCATCGGCATCCTCATCGAGCAGCATGCCGGTGCCATGCCGACATGGCTGGCTCCTGTGCAGGCGGCCGTGCTCAATATCACTGACGCGCAGGCGGACTATGTGCGGGAAGTCGCGCAAAAGCTGCAAAAAGCATTTCCGAATCAAGGCCTTAGGGTGGCGACAGATCTGCGCAACGAAAAGATTACGTATAAAATACGGGAGCATTCGTTGCAAAAGCTGCCTTACATCCTTGTTGCAGGCGACAAGGAGAAGGCCGCTGGTGCAGTGGCAGTGCGCGCACGGGGCAACAAGGACCTCGGAGTGATGTCGGTCGACGCGTTCATTGAACTCGTGGCCAAGGACATCGCGGCGAAGGCCTGACGGAGCATCTCCAAAGGCGTTAGCCGTTTGGCGTGTACTGCACACAAGCGGCTACGCTGTTGTAGCAACTTAAATCCAAGGGTGAGAACCATAGCTACTGAATTTCGTGATCGGCGCCACCGTGAAGAGCGCAAGCATCGTCTCAACCGTGAAATCATGGCGCCTGAAGTGCGTCTGTCCGGCCCGGAGAACGAGCCGCTGGGCATCGTGCCTCTGCAGGAAGCGCTGCGCATGGCGGGCGAGTTGGACGTGGACCTGGTGGAAATCGCCGCCACGGCCACTCCGCCTGTCTGCCGGTTGATGGACTATGGCAAGTTCAAGTACCTTGAACAGAAGAAGGCTGCCGAAGCCAAGGCCAAGCAGACCGTCATCGAAATCAAGGAAGTGAAATTCCGCCCTGGTACCGACGACGGCGACTACAACATCAAGCTGCGCAACATCCGCCGATTCCTGGCCGATGGTGACAAGTGCAAGATCACGCTGCGTTTCCGCGGCCGTGAAATCACGCACCAGCAGATCGGTCTGGACCTGCTGAACCGTCTGCGTGACGATCTGGCGGACTCCATCCAGGTGGAGCAGTTCCCCAAGCTCGAAGGCCGCCAGATGGTGATGATGATCGCCCCTGCGCGCAAGAAGCCCACCACCGGTGGCAAACCGCAAGCAGAGGTTTCTGCTGCACCTGCGGTGGCTGATAAGGCATAATCGCGGTTTCGCCCTTCGCTGAGGGGCGACAGAATTTGCAGGCCTTGCGCGAGTCGATTGCGCGGGGCGTGCGATGCAAGGGACATGGTTTCCATGTCCCTTGTTCTTGCCGGCCTCCGGGCTGGCACAGAAGTGTCTCGGGGCCAGCAAGTGCGCGCAGTGTTGCGAGCCGCCTCACGAGCACAAACAACAGGAGCATTCAAATGCCCAAAATGAAGACCAAGAGCAGCGCGAAGAAGCGTTTTCGCGTTCGTCCCGGTGGCACCGTCAAGCGCGGTCAAGCCTTCAAGCGTCACATCTTGACCAAGAAGACCACCAAGAACAAGCGTCACCTGCGTGGTGCAGTGTCTGTGCATGAGACCAACATGGGCTCTATCGCACAAATGCTGCCGATGGCTGGCCTGTAATTCACTGACGAACAAGGAGAAAACACATGCCTCGCGTCAAACGTGGTGTAACGGCCCGCGCCCGTCACAAAAAAGTTCTGGCCCTTTCCAAGGGTTTCCGCGGCCGCCGCGGCAATGTCTTCCGCATCGCCAAGCAGGCGGTGATGAAGGCTGGGCAATATGCCTACCGTGACCGCCGTGCCAAGAAGCGCGTGTTCCGCCGTCTGTGGATCGCCCGTATCAACGCCGCTGCACGTGAACTGGGCCTGACCTACAGCCAGTTCGCCAACGGCCTGAAGAAGGCAGCCATCGAGATCGACCGCAAGATGCTGGCCGATATCGCGGTGCACGACAAGGCTGCTTTCAGCAGCATCGTTGATCAAGTCAAGGCCAAGCTGGCTGCTTGAGATAACGGTCTGTGGCCATCCTCGTGATGGCTTGCAGCGCAAACAGCAAGGGCTAGGGCTTGAAAAGGCTGCTAGCCCTTGTTTCTTTTCACAGTCGATAAAGAGTCGATATGAACGAGTTGGATTCTCTGGTCGAAAGCGCGCAGCAATTGTTCGCGCAGGCACAAACCCCCGCTGATCTGGAAAACGCCAAGGCGCAGTTTCTGGGCAAGTCGGGCAAGGTGACCGAGCTCATGAAGGGCATGGCGCAGCTTTCCGTCGAAGAGAAGAAGTCGCGCGGAGCCGCCATCAACGTGGCCAAGCAAGGCATCGAGGCCGCGCTGACCGCGCGCCGCAAGGCCCTGGCCGATGCCGAGCTGCAGGCCCACCTGAAGGCCGAGGTGCTGGATGTGACCTTGCCGGGCCGTCGCCGTGGCCAGGGCGGCCTGCACCCCGTGTCGCTGACGCTGGAGCGCATCGAGGGCATCTTCGGCTCCATGGGCTTCGATGTGGCCGAGGGCCCCGAGATCGAGTCCGACTGGTTCAACTTCACGGCGCTGAACACGCCCGAAGACCATCCCGCCCGTTCCATGCACGACACCTTCTACGTGGAAGGCGGCACGGAACAGGCCCCCAATCTGCTGCGCACGCACACCAGCCCCATGCAGGTGCGCCATGCCGTGCAGCACGTCAAGAAATACCGTGAGCGGCTGGACGCCGGCCAGGGCATGCCCGAGATCCGCGTGATCGCGCCGGGCCGCACCTACCGCGTGGACAGCGATGCCACGCACTCGCCCATGTTCCACCAGTGCGAAGGCCTGTGGATCGGCGAGAACGTCAGCTTCAAGGATCTGAAGGTGGTCTTCACCGACTTCTGCAAGACCTTCTTCGAGAGCGACGACCTGGTGCTGCGCTTCCGTCCCAGCTTCTTCCCCTTCACCGAGCCCAGCGCCGAGATCGATATCCAGTTCCAGAGCGGCCCGCTGGCCGGCCGCTGGCTGGAGGTGGCCGGCTCCGGCCAGGTGCACCCGAACGTGGTGCGCAACATGGGGCTGGACCCCGAGAAGTACATCGGCTTTGCCTTTGGCATGGGTCCTGACCGCCTGACCATGCTGCGCTATGGCGTCAACGATCTGCGTCTGTTTTTTGACGGCGATATCCGCTTCCTGTCGCAATTCCGTTAGAAATGGATCGCCCCCTGAGGCGCTGCGCGCCATCCCCCCGGGAGGGGGACGACGCCCTCGCCGCGAGGCGGCTCTTGCTCGGCGTCTCCGGCCTGAACCACGCCAGTCGCATGGTCAGGCTGTTCGGGGGCTTGGAATGAGAGTCGTCAATACGTTCATGGGGTCCGCCAGCGCCGCGGCGCGCGGACCGAACCAACGCCAAAGAGTCTGATATGCAATTTCCCGAATCCTGGCTGCGCGAGTTCTGCAATCCGCCGCTGACCACCCAAGAGCTGGCCGACACCCTGACCATGGCCGGCCTGGAGGTGGAGGAGCTGGAGCCCGTGGCACCGCCGTTCACCAAGATCGTCGTCGGCGAGATCAAGGCTGCCGAGCAGCATCCCAATGCCGATCGCCTGCGCGTGTGCCAGGTCGATGTGGGCGGGCCCGAGCTGCTGACCATCGTCTGCGGCGCGCCCAATGCGCGCGTGGGCATCCGCGTGCCTTGCGCCACGGTGGGGGCCGAGCTGCCACCCGGTGAAGACGGCAAGCCCTTCCTCATCAAGATCGGCAAGCTGCGCGGCGTGGAGAGCTTCGGCATGCTGTGCTCGGCGCGCGAACTCAAGCTGTCCGAGGACCATGGCGGCCTGATGGAGCTGCCGCTGGACGCGCCCCTGGGCCAGAACATCCGCGAATACCTGAACCTGGATGACACCCTGTTCACGCTCAAGCTCACGCCCAACCTGGCGCATTGCCTGAGCGTCTATGGCGTGGCGCGCGAAGTGGCTGCGCTGACCGGTGCGCCGCTCAAGCCCCAGTCGTTCACGCCTGCTGCGGTGGGTGTGCAGGACAGGATGGCCGTGAAGATCGAGGCGCCCGACCTGTGCGGCCGCTTCTCGGGCCGCGTGGTGCGCAACGTCAACACCCAGGCGAGGACGCCGCAGTGGATGGTCGATCGCCTGGCGCGCTGCGGCCAGCGCAGCGTGGCGCCGCTGGTGGACATCTCCAACTATGTGATGTTCGAGCTGGGCCGCCCCTCCCACATCTTTGACCTGGACAAGATCCACGGCGGCCTGCAGGTGCGCTGGGGCAAGGAAGGCGAGCAGCTCAAGCTGCTCAACGGCAACACCGTCACCGTCGATGGACAGGTGGGCGTGATCGCCGATGAGCGCGAAGTCGAATCGCTGGCCGGCATCATGGGCGGCGACGCCACGGCCGTGTCCGACGAAACGCGCCACATCTACATCGAGGCGGCCTTCTGGTGGCCCAAGTCGATTGCCGGCCGTTCGCGCCGCTACAACTTCTCCACCGATGCGGGCCACCGCTTCGAGCGCGGCGTCGATCCCGAGCTGACCGTCGAGCACATCGAGCGCATCACGGAGCTGGTGCTGCAGATCTGCGGCACGCCCGAGACCGTCTGCGGCCCCATCGACGACCAGAAGTCCAACATGCCCCAGCCCAAGCCCGTCACGCTGCGCGTGGCGCGTGCGGCCAAGGTCATCGGCATGCCGCTCACGCAGCAGCAGTGCCACGATGCGCTGGCCGGCCTGGGCCTGCCGGTGGAGCAGGGCGACGGCGTGCTCACCGTCACGCCGCCCAGCTTCCGCTTCGATATCAACATCGAGGAAGACCTGATCGAGGAAGTGGCGCGCATGGTGGGTTACGAGAACCTGCCCACGACCAAGCCGCTGGCGCCCATTGCGCCCAAGCTGCGCGCCGAAAACCGCCGCAGCCAGTTCGCCGTGCGCCGTGCGCTGGCCGATCTGGGTTACCAGGAAACCATCAACTTCAGCTTTGTGGAAGCCGCGTGGGAGAAGGATCTGGCCGGCAACGCCAATCCCATCCAGCTGCTCAACCCCATCGCAAGCCAGCTCAGCGTGATGCGCTCCAGCCTCATCGGCTCGCTCATGCAGGTGCTCAAGTTCAATGCCGACCGCAAGGCCGAGCGCGTGCGCGTGTTCGAGCTGGGCCGTGTCTTCCTCAAGGATGACAGCGTTGTTGACAGCGACACCACGGTCAAGGGCTTCTACCAGCCCATGCGCGTGGCGGGCCTGGCCTGGGGAGCTGCCGAGCAGCTGCAATGGGCTCGTGGCGAGACCAAGGTCGACTTCTACGACGTCAAGGGCGATGTCGAGGCGCTGCTGGCGCCGCGCAAGCCCGTGTTCGAGCCGGCCGAGCATCCGGCCATGCACCCGGGCCGCTGCGCACGCGTGCTGCTCGATGGCCAGTCCATCGGCTTCATCGGCGAGCTGCATCCCCAGTGGCGCCAGCAATGGGATCTGGCCCAGGCGCCCGTGCTGTTCGAGCTGGAGCTCGATGCCGTGCTGGCGCGCGAGGTGCCGGTGTTCAAGCCCGTGGCCAAGCACCAGGCCGTGGAGCGCGACATTGCCGTGGTCGTGAACGAAAAGACCACGCATGCCCAGCTCATGCAGGCGGTGGAAGCTGCCCAGACCGGCGGCCTGCTGCGCTCTGCCGTGCTGTTCGATGTGTTCCGTCCCAAGGCGCTCAAGGCCGGCGAGACAGCGGCACCGGGCGCGCTGGCGCAGGACGAAAAGAGCCTGGCCGTGCGCCTGACGCTGGGCCATGACGACAGCTCGCTGACGGATGTGCAGATCGAGCAGGCCGTGCAGGCCGTGCTCGAGCAGCTGCAGCAGCGTCTGGGTGCGCGCCTGCGCGCATGATGGAGGGTGCATGCCGTGAAAGGAGATCCTGTGATGGAACTGGCGGTGGAAAGTCTTGATTCGCCTGCGCTGACCAAGGCGCAGCTGGCGGATCTGCTGTTCGACGAGATCGGCCTGAACAAGCGCGAATCCAAGGAAATGGTGGATGCGTTCTTCGAGCTGGTCTCGCAAAGCCTGGTGTCGGGCGAGGATGTGAAGCTGTCGGGCTTCGGCAACTTCCAGATCCGCACCAAGGCGCCGCGTCCGGGGCGCAATCCGCGCACGGGCGAGGCCATTCCGATCGAGGCGCGCCGCGTCGTGACCTTCCATGCGAGCAGCAAGCTCAAGGAGCAGATCCAGGAAGGCACATCGGGCTCCCAGGCCTGAGGAAAGCCTGCCCGGGCCTGCATGGCCAGCTGTCGCCAGCCTGTCTGCCTCGCGGTGGATGGGCTGTTTTTACGACAGGGTGCTGGCCTGCAGGCGAGCTGTGCAGTAGGCTCGGCCTTCTTCCCGGATCGGCGTCCGCGCGCCAGCGGCATTGCACATCCTGACTTCATCCACATTTGCCATGGCTTCACTTCTGCCCCAGATTCCCGCCAAGCGCTACTTCACCATCGGTGAGGTCGCGGATCTGTGCGACGTCAAGCCGCATGTGCTGCGCTACTGGGAGCAGGAGTTCACGCAGCTGCGCCCCATGAAGCGGCGCGGCAACCGCCGCTACTACCAGCACCACGAAGTGCTGATGATCCGGCGCATCCGCGAGCTGCTCTACGAGCAGGGCTTCACCATCAATGGCGCGCGCAACCGCCTGCGTGAGGCCTCGGGGTCTGCCGTGGTTCCCGCGCTGCAGGCCGGTGTCGCGGTGTCGGCGCCGGCTGCCGCGCCGCTGCTCGGTGGCGATGCCGCGGCCAGCGTTCCGCTGGAGCCGGAGGCCGTGCGCGAGGAGCTTTTGCAGATTCGTGCGCTGCTTTCTATTTGAGAGCAAAAAGCTGTATATAATTGAATTCTTCGGCGTGTAGCGCAGCCTGGTAGCGCACTTGCATGGGGTGCAAGGGGTCGCGAGTTCGAATCCCGCCACGCCGACCATAAATGAATACGGACCACAGCTTCTGGCTGTGGTCCGTTTTTCTTTGTGCCATCGCCAACCGCTACCAACCGCTGAAGGGGAGCGGCCGTTGCGCGGGAATCAACCCTGGGCGCAGGTCTCAAGCAGCCATTGCCGGAAGGCTGCCAGCGCCGGCAGTGTCGCGTTCCTCTCGGGATAGACCAGGTAGTAGCTGCGCTGGCTGGGGATGGCGTCTCCCACCACGTGCAGCTCACCGCGCGCTATCTCCTCTTCCACCAGCACCCGTGGCACCAGGCCCACGCCCATGCCTGCCAGCACGGCCTGTATCAGGTGCGAGGTCAGTTCGAAGCTCGGTCCTATCCGCATCTGCCGGTGATCGAGCCGATAGTGCGTGAACCACTCGCTCCAGGCCTGCCGGTTGCTGGCCACCGTGAGCAGCACCTGCTGGCCCGCCCAGTCCGGCGAGGCTGCTGCCTGCCCGGCCTGCTGCAGCGCCTGCGGGCTGGCCACCGCCACCAGGAACTCGTGGTACAGGCGGTGCGCGGTCAGCCCGGGCCAGTCTCCCGTGCCCACGGTGATGGCGGCGTCTATCTCGCCGCTGTCGAAGTCGATGTCGCCTATGCGGGAATGGATGTGCATGGTCACCCCGGGCTGCGCCTGGTAGAAGCCATGCAGGTGCGGCAGCAGCCATTTGGAGCCGAAGGTGGGCAGGGTGGCCAGGTTGAGCGTGCCACCGCCGGACTGGCGTGACATGGCCTGCAGGGTGGCGCTGCGTATGCGGCCCAGCGCGGCGCCCAGGTCGATGAAGTAGCGGCGCCCCACATCAGTCAGGCGCACCGTGCGGCCCTCGCGGCGGAACAGGCTGATGCCCAGCTGCGCCTCCAGTGTCTGCACCTGCCGGCTGATGGCGCTCTGGCTGAGCGACAGCTCCTCGGCCGCTCGCGCATAGCTTTCGTGGCGCGCGGCCGCCTCGAAGACCAGCAGCAGGGACATGGAGGGCGTCAGGCGTCGGTAATTCATGAGTTTTATGCAGTGTTCGCGGCTGCAATTTTCGTTTGTTCCAGAGGATGAGTGTAGAGATACTTGCGGGCATGGTCGGCCTGAAATCGTGTATTGCATGCATGGGTTTCCTGGGCTGATCGCCAGCAACAAATCTCCCCACCTTGCCTTCCATGTCGATTGCCCCACTGCCCCACGCCAGCGCCCCCGTGCCTGCCCAATACCTTGAGTTTCTTGAAGCGTTGAAGGCCGCCGGCTTCGAGGGCGACGTGGACACGGACCATGCCAGCCGCACCGTGCTGGCCACGGACAACTCCATCTACCAGCGCATGCCGCAGGCGGCCATCTACCCGCGTCACGCCGAGGATGTGGCCAGGGCGGC
Source organism: Delftia sp. WSY_7 (assembly GCF_043104845.1). NCBI lineage: Bacteria > Pseudomonadati > Pseudomonadota > Betaproteobacteria > Burkholderiales > Comamonadaceae > Delftia > Delftia sp. WSY_7. The sequence continues at coordinate 60,531 of NZ_JBICLB010000051.1, forward strand.
GCAGGTGCTGGCGAGGCCTGAGTTCCGCGATGTGGTGCTGACACCGCGCGGCGGCGGCACGGGCACGAACGGGCAGTCGCTCACGCATGGCGTGACCATGGACTTGTCGCGGCACATGAACGGCATCCTCGAAATCAATGCCGAGCAGCGCTGGGTGCGCGTGCAGGCAGGCGTGGTCAAGGACCAGCTCAACGCCGCGCTCAAGCCATACGGACTGTTCTTTGCGCCCGAGCTGTCCACCTCCAACCGCGCCACCATCGGCGGCATGATCAACACCGATGCCAGCGGGCAGGGCAGCTGCACCTATGGCAAGACGCGCGACCACGTGCTGGCGCTGGACTTCGTGCTGCTGGGCGGCGAGCGCCTGCACAGCGCGCCGCTGGATGCTCAGGCGCTGGAGCGCATGTGCGCCGATTCGGGGCGCATCGGCAAGGTGCACCGCACGGCGCGGCGCATCAGCGAGGACCAGGCGGAGTTGATCGAGGCCAGATTCCCCAAGCTCAACCGCTGCCTCACCGGCTATGACCTGGCCCATCTGCGCGAAGGCGACGGGCGCTTCAACCTCAACAGCGTGCTGTGCGGCGCCGAGGGCTCGCTGGGTTTTGTGGTGGAGGCGCGGCTCAACGTGCTGCCCATTCCCCGCTACTCGGTCCTGGTCAACGTGCGCTATGCGGGCTTCATGGATGCGCTGCGCGATGCGCGCGCGCTGATGGCGCACCGGCCGCTGTCCATTGAGACGGTGGATTCCAAGGTGCTGCTGCTGGCCATGAAGGACTTCGTCTGGAGCAGCGTGGCCGAGTACTTCCCGCAGGACGGCCAGCGCCCCACGCTGGGCATCAACCTGGTGGAGTTCAGTGGCGACGATCCGCAGGAGGTTGATGGCCGCGTGCGGGCCTTCCTCGCCCACCTGGGCGCGGATACTTCCGTGGAGCGGCTGGGCCACACGCTGGCGGCCGGCAATGCGGCGGTGCACCGCGTCTATGCCATGCGCAAGCGCGCCGTGGGCCTGCTGGGCAACGTGGCGGGGGAGGCGCGGCCCCAGCCCTTTGTCGAAGACACGGCCGTGCCGCCCGAGAACCTGCCCGAGTTCATTGCCGAGTTCCGCGCGCTGCTGGACAGCCACGGCCTGCAGTACGGCATGTTCGGCCACGTCGATGCCGGCGTGCTGCATGTGCGCCCCATCCTGGACATGAAGAACCCCGTGGACGCCGCCCTGGTGCGCCCCATCTCCGATGCGGTGGCCGAACTCACGCAGCGCCATGGCGGCCTGCTGTGGGGCGAGCACGGCAAGGGCCTGCGCTCCGAATATGTGCCGGCCTTCTTCGGCGAGCTGTATCCCTCGCTGCAGCAGCTCAAGGCCGCCTTCGACCCGCACAACCAGCTCAACCCCGGCAAGATCGCCACGCCACCGGCCAGCAAGACCTTGCTGCTCAAGGTGGACGGCGTCACCACGCGCGGCGAGCTGGACCGGCAGATCGACGAGCGCGTATGGCAAAGCTATGGCGCGGCCATGCACTGCAACGGCAATGGCGCCTGCTACAACTTCGACCCGGACGACGCCATGTGCCCTTCCTGGAAGGCCACGCGCCAGCGCGTGCATTCGCCCAAGGGCCGGGCCTCGCTGATGCGCGAATGGCTGCGCCTGCAGGGGCAGGCCGGCGTGAACGTGCTGGAGGTCGCGCAGCGGCCCCAACCCTTTCTGTCCAGCCTGGCCGCGCGCTGGCGCAACAGCCGCGCGGCGCGCCGCGGCGAGGCCGATTTCTCGCACGAGGTCTATGACGCCATGGCCGGCTGCCTGGCCTGCAAGTCCTGCGCCGGGCAGTGTCCCGTCAAGGTCAACGTGCCCGAATTCCGCTCGCGCTTTCTGGAGCTCTACCACCGCCGCTACCTGCGGCCCGTGCGCGACTACCTGATCGGCTCGCTGGAGTTCACCATGCCGTGGCTGGCGCGCATGCCCGCGCTCTACAACGGGGTGATGGGTTCGCCATGGATGCGCGATGTGCTCAGCCGGCGCATCGGCATGGTCGACGGCCCGCTGCTGAGCCGGCTGGACCTGGCAGCCACCTTGCGGCAATGGAAGGTGCGCGCGGCCGATGCGCAGGCGCTGGCCGCGCTTTCGCCCGAGCAGCGCGCGCGCAGCGTGGTCATCGTGCAGGACAGCTTCACCCGCTACTTCGAGACCGGCCAGCTGCAGGTGCTGATCGAGCTGGCGGCGCGCCTGGGGTTCCAGGTCTGGCTGGCGCCGCTGCTGCCCAATGGCAAGCCGCTGCATGTGCAGGGATTCATGGGCGCCTTTGCCAAGGCGGCCATCCGCAATGCCGCGCAGCTGGCGCAACTGGCTCAGCCCGGTGTGGCGCTGGTGGGGCTGGACCCGGCCATGACGCTGGCCTATCGGCAGGAATACCTCAAGGTGCCGGGTATGGGCGAGGTGCCCAAGGTGGCGCTGCCCCAGGAATGGCTGCAGCAGGTGCTGCCCGAGGCGCGCACGAACGAGGGCAGTGCAGGCACTGCGTACCGCCTGCTGCCCCATTGCACCGAAAAGACCAACGCGCCCGACAGCGGCAAGCAGTGGGCACAGCTCTTCGAGCGACGGGGCCTGCGCCTGAGCGTGGAGGCCACGGGCTGCTGCGGCATGTCGGGCACCTACGGGCATGAGGCGCGCAACCTCGAAACCTCCAAGACGATCTATGCCCAGTCATGGGCCCGGCAGATCGAAGGCAAGCAGGATCTGGGCGAGCCGCTGGCCACCGGTTACTCCTGCCGCAGCCAGGTCAAGCGCCTGTCCGAACGCCAGGTGCGCCATCCGCTGGAGGCCTTGCTGGACCACGTGCGCGCCACGCATCAGGGGTGAGAAGATGCGGGGGGCTGATCGTCGCCATTTCAGGAATTTGCAGACATTTTTGAAAAATCTCTGCGTTTTCCCTGAAGGCCCGTTTTTAGTCCCTATAATTCAATGCTTCGGCGTGTAGCGCAGCCTGGTAGCGCACTTGCATGGGGTGCAAGGGGTCGCGAGTTCGAATCCCGCCACGCCGACCATAACGCAAAGCTCCTGACGGAAACGTCAGGAGCTTTTTGCTTTGTACGTTCGATTTTGCGCGCGATTGTGCCTTGCGGCGAAGGGCGGGTGCAGTTCCGCCAGGCGGCTCCCTCGCGGATGGCGAGGGTAGCCAGCGCAGAAAACTCCATGCACCGTGAAGATGCGCCGCCAGGTCTGGATGCGTAAGACCTGCACCTACAATGGCGTCTTTTGTAACTGACGATTTCTTCCTGGTCTCGCACATGATGGATGGACTGATTACCGGCAGACTCACCGGTACGCCCGAACACCGCAGCGACCGCAATCGGCGCCCCTTCATGGTGGCCCGCGTGCGTTCCGAGGCATCCGATGGCACTTCCATCCCGGTCAATGTGGTTGCATTCGACGCCCAGGCCTGCGAGGTGCTGCGCAATCTGATCGAAGGCGATGCCGTGGCGCTGCGTGGCAGCTTCACGCCCAAGGTCTGGATAGACCGCCAGGAGCAACCCCATCCCGTACTGGATGTCGTGGCCCACCAGGTCATGGCAACGCCCGAGTTCCAGGACCGCTGACGCCCGCGCTGCGGCGCCGGTTGTGAGCTACTGAAAAAACTGTCTAGCCGCAGTGTGCCGGTACGGTCGCCGCGCGCTGTGTTGGCGCTACAGTGTGCGCCTGTGTTTTTGACAGGTTACAAGGAACCGCATCCATGCCCACCAAGCGCCATTTCCTCCGCCGCACGCTCACGGCCGCAGCGATTGCCAGCACCGCCGCCATGACCCTGCTGGCCATGCCCGCGCAGGCGCAGGACAAGCCCATCAAGGTCGGCGTCACGGCCGGCCCGCACGCCCAGATCATGGAGCAGGTCAAGAAGGTCGCCGAGAAGAACGGCCTGAAGATCCAGATCGTTGAATTCGGCGACTACGTGCAGCCCAATGCCGCGCTGTCTGCCGGTGACCTGGATGCCAACAGCTACCAGCACCGCCCCTACCTCGACGCCCAGGTGCGCGACCGCGGCTACAAGATCGGTTGGGTGGCCGACACGGTGAATTTCCCCATCGGCATCTATTCCAAGAAGATCAAGCAACTGGCCGACCTGCCCCAGGGCGCCAAGTTCGGCATCCCCAACGACCCCACCAACGGTGGCCGCGTGCTGCTGCTGCTGCAGGCCCAGGGCCTGATCAAGCTCAAGGAAAGCGCGGGCCTGAAGGCCACGCCGCTGGACGTGGTCTCCAACCCCAAGAAGCTGCGCTTCGTGGAGCTGGACGCAGCCCAGCTGCCACGCTCGCTGGATGACCTGGACGCCTCGGCCATCAACACCAACTTCGCGATCTCGGCAGGCCTGAACCCCAAGACCGATGCCATTGCGCAGGAAGCCGCCAAGAACCCCTATGTGAACATTCTGGTCGCGCGCGATGCCGACAAGGGCAAGCCCTGGGTGGCGCAGCTGATCAAGGCCTACCACTCCGATGAAGTGCGCCAGTTCATCGATGTGCAGTTCAAGGGGTCGGTGATTCCTGCGTTTTGAAGAACGCACCCCCTGAGGCGCTGACGCGCCTTCCCCCTCTCTACCCGCTTCGCGGGGGAGGGGGACGACACCCTCGGTGCGGGGCGGCGCGGCCGGCGTAGGCCCTTCCTCGGTGTCCCCGGGTTGGGCCTTGGTGGTGCCATCGCCATGACCCGTACTAGTGGGCGCGAGCTCGCAAAGCTGCCGATTTCGGCAGCTTTTTTTCATTCCCCCAGCACTTTGAAGTATTCGGTCAGCGGTGCGCGGGTGGTCTGGGTGCGGTTGACGGGGGCGGCCTCGTCGGGCCAGCCCAGGGCCAGGCCGCAGACGATGTGCTCGCCGGGCGCAAGGTCGAGCACGCGGCGAACGGTGTCGGGGTAGGAGGCCAGGGCGCCGATGGCGCAGCTGCCAAGGCCCTGGGCGGCTGCGGCCATTTGCAGGCCGTACAGGGTCATGCCCAGGTCCATGTAGCCGCCTGCGCCGAAGCGGGCGTCGATGCTCACGACCAGGGCCACGGGCGCATCGAAGAAGCGGTAGTTGCGGCCGAACTGCACGTCGCGCCCGGCGCGGTCCTCGCGGGCCACGCCCAGGGCGCTGTACAGGGCCTGGGCCGACGCCACCTGGCGCTTGCGCAGCGCCATGGGCATGGGGCGGGGGAAGTAGCCGTAGTCCTCGCGCTCAGGTGCTCCGCCTTGCCAGTCGGCCAGCAGCGCCTGTGTGAGTGCGCTGCGCAGGCTGCCGCGCACCTGGATGAACTGGCCGGGCTGCAGGTTGCCGCCGCTGGGCGCCCGGCGGGCCGATTGCAGCAAATGGTGCAGCAGCGCGTCCGGCACGGGATCGGGACGGTAGGCGCGCACGGAGCGGCGCGCGTGCACCAGGGCCTCATGCGCATCGCCAAAGGGAAGGGTGTCGGACGGTGGGTTGGCGGACATGGGAAATGCGGAGTCCATGGATTCAAAGCGCCTGCACCAGGCAGGCAGCGCCTATGCCGCCAGCCCCTGCAATGGCGGCCAGGCCCAGGGCCGGTCTGTGGGCTGCTGGCGTGCGGTGCAGGTCTGAGAGCATGCGCACCAGCGCAACCGCGCCCGATGCGCCTATGGGATGGCCGCGCGCCAGGCCACCGCCGCCGGTGTTGAGCTGCTGCAGCGGCAGGCCCAGGGTTTCGGCAAAGGCCAGGGCCTGCACGGCGAAGGCATCGTGCAGCTCCACAGCCTGGAGCTCTTCCGCAGTCAGGCAAGGCAGCTGCAGCGCTGCGGCTGCACGCTCCAGCACCTGCTGGGCCGCCAGTGCGGCGGCGACCAGCGGTGTTTCGGGCGCATGGCCCAGCGAGGCACTGGCCACCCAGCGGGCGCGTGGCTGCAGGCCCAGGCGTGCACAGGCCTGCGGCGTGGCCAGCAGCACCAGGGCGGCACCATCGGCCTTGGGCGAGATGGTGGGCGTGCTCAGCGCATGGCGCTGGCGTGCATGGGCGTCAACGGCGCCACCCGCTTCGGCCACCACGGGCATGCGGGCAACGCGGGCCGGGTTCAAGGCGCGCGGATAGGCGTCGTGGTCCAGCCCGGCCAGGGGCACGATCTCTTGGGCCAGCCGGTCGCGGTGCGCGAGCGCCTGCGCGTGGCTGTGGATGGCATGGGCCTCCTGAACGGCGCGGGTGATGCCATGGGCCAGCGCATGGTCGGCGGCCGATTGCAGCAGGTCCGGGTCGCGTGCGGGATCGGGGGCGAAGGCGGGGCGTTCAAAGGGCACGGGCAGCTCGCCTGCATGGCGCGGGCGCGTCTGGCGGATGGGGGCGCGGCTCCAGGCCTCGGCACCACCGGCCACCACGATATCGGCCTGGCCCGACAGCAGCAGGCCTGCAGCCAGGGCCACGCTGTCCAGGCCCGAGCAGCACTGGGTATCCACGCTGTGGGCCGCGCAGCGCTCCGGCAGGCCCGCAGCCAGGGACAGCATGCGGGCCGGGTTGCCGCCTGCGCCCAGGGCGTTGCCTAAGACCACGGCATCCACGGCATCCACGGCCCGGGCAGGCAGGCCGGCCCGGGCCAGCAAGGCCTGGAGCACGGGCGCGCCCAGTTCGTGCGCGGCAAGCTCGCGCAGCGCACCGCCCACGGGGGCGACGGGGCTGCGCGCCCAGGCCAGGATGACGGGGGCGTCGTGCGGGCTCATGGCAGGGGCAGCAGCGCGGGTTCGCCGGGCAGTGCCCGGCCAGTGTCCGTGGCGGTGGCCGCCAGCGCGCGCGCCAGACGGCCGTGGTCGGTCTTGCCGCTGGCGGTCTGCGGCCAGTCGGTGCAGCTCCACCATTGGCGCGGCAGCTTGTAGCTTTCCAGGCGCTCGCGCAGCCAGGCCGCCAGCGCCTGTGCGGAGCCTGCGGGCGCTGCGCCGTGCCATTGCACGACGGCGTGCACCTGCATGCCGCGCAGCGCGTCGGGCAGGCCTTGGATGGAGACCTGGGCCACGCCCGGGTGCGCGGCCAGCAGGGTTTCGACTTCTTCGGGGAACAGGTTCTTGCCCTGGGTGACGAGCATGCGGCTCTGGCGCCCGGCCAGGCACAGCTGGCCGCCGGCATCGATATGGCCCATGTCGCGCACGGACAGCCACTCGCCATCGCGCAGCGCGGCCGTGCCATCGCGCGCCTCGCCCACATAGTCCATGAACAGCATGGGGCTGCGCATGTAGATCAGGCCGTCCTCGCCCGGCTGCAGGGGCTGGTCGCCGGGCTGCTGCGTGGCGGGGCGGATCTGCAACTGCACATTGCTGAAGGGCCGGCCCACGGCCTGGGGCGGGGCCTGTTCGTCGGCCTCCATCCAGGCGATGAAGCTGGCCTCCGAGGCACCGTAGAACTCGATGATGCGTGCGCGCGGAAACAGCGCGCGCAGGGCTGGGGTCTGGGCGCGCATCCAGCGCGCGCCGCTGATCATGATCAGTTCCACCTCGGGGACGGGCGCCAGCGCGCGGTGTGCGGCCCATTGCAGCATCAGCAGCAGCTGGCTGGGCACGGCGACCAGGCAGGGGGCTTCGCCGCGCGCCAGGCTGGCCAGGCAGCGTGCTGCCGAGAACCGCTCCTGCACCACGGCGCCTTCGCCGCACCACAGGCCCTGCATCACGCCGAACAGGAACAGCGAATGCGAGATGCGCCCGGGCGCCATGGTGCGCTGCGCGGCCACGGCGCCAAAGTCCTGCAGGCAGACGCGAAAGCTCTCTGTCCACGAACGGTGGTGGCGCATGAAGCCCTTGGGCAGCCCGGTGCTGCCCGAGGTGAAGCCGGTGTAGAAGGCGCCGGTGGCCGTGGCCTCGGCCAGAGCGCTGGGCGCCGTGGGCAGCCAGCCCTCGATGCGGTTGCGCACGGCATCGGGCCAATCAGGATCGGCCACGGCGGCGCAGCGGCCGCTGTGCAGGATGGCGAGGAATTCGACGATGGCATCCACGGTGCTGGCGCTGCCGCCCGTGTCCACCAGCAGCATCTCTGGCGCCTGGCCGGCCACCAGCGCGGCCGAGCGCTGCAGCACGGCGGCATGCAGCGCGGCAAAGCTCCATTGGCCGGCCTCGCTTTGCAGCGCCATCGCATCGGGGCGCTGCCGCGCCCAATGCTCCAGCGGGCCATGGACCAGGGTCCACGGGTGCTGCAGCGGCGCGGCCAGCGGATGACGCGCGGATGGCTCAGCCATGCTGGCGGCCTCCGAACGGCCAGTCCGGCATGCCGCGCGCCACCGTGTGCACCACCAGGGCGCACAGCACGCACTTGACCAGATCGCCGGGCACGAACAGCAAGGTGGCCATGAAGGCCTGCGACAGGCTGAGCTTGGCCATCAGCATCAGCCCCAGCACGCCGAAGGCATGCAGGGCCACCAGCCCGCCCAGCGCCGAGGCCGCAAAGGCGCTGAGCGCCGCGCGCCGGGCAGAGCCCTGGGGCAGCGCACGCATGACCAGGCCGGCAATGCAGGCCGCCAGCGGGTAGCCCAGCAGGTAGCCGGCCGAGGGCGCCATGAAGACGGCAATGCCGCCGCGCCCGCCCGACAGCAGCGGCAGGCCCACGGCCACGGCCGCAAGGAACAGCAGCATGGACTGCATGCCGCGCCAGGGGCCGAGCATCACGCCGGCCAGCATCACGCCCAGCGACTGGATGGTGATGGGCACGCCCAGCGGCAGGTCGATCTTGGGAATCAGGCCCATGACGGCCATCAGTGCCGCGAACAGCGAGACCTGGGCCATGGAGCGCGCCGAGGCGCGTGAGACGGTGGAGGGAGCGGTCATGGAGAGTTCTCGCTGTCGGTCAGGAAGGGCAGTTCAGCAGGGCAAATCGGAAGGGCAAATCGGCAGGGCAGGCCTCAGCGGCCCAGGCGCGCCCACAGCGCATCGGACACGCGGCGCGTGGCCTGCAGCATGTGGATGGTCAGCGGCGCAATCAGGCGCAGGCCGCCGGCGCGCCCCGTGCGCAGCCGGTGGGCATCGTCCATGCGCTTCCACTGCACGAAGAAATGCTCGGTGAAACGCAGCATCAATGCCAGCTGCAGGGCCACCTGTTCGGGGGAGATGCCGATGCGCTCCAGCGGCGCCAGCAGCCGCTCCAGCACATCGACCAGATCGCTGGGGCGCGTGCTCACGGTCAGCGCCATGCCCAGCGTGGAGGCGCAGACCAGGCGCAGCGCGCTGGAGGCGGCCAGGGCGTAATGCTGCATCCACACATGGAAGGCGGCCACCAGCAGGGCGGCCACGGTGACCGACAGCATGAGCCGCCGTGCGCCCTCGGTGGCGCGGCCCAGCGACAGCCACAGCAGGCCGCAGGCGGCGCCGGCCAGGGCCAGCAGCCACGGTGAATCGATGAGGAACAGGCCCGTTCCCAGCAGCGCCATGAGCAGCAGCTTGCGGCCCGCACTCCAGGCATGGAGCCAGCTGGTGTATTCGCTGTAGAGGCTTCCCATGGCGGCCGGCTCCTGCGTCAGTCCTGCGCTTGCAGCCGGCGGGCCACGTCGGCTTCATAGGCCGCGCAGACCTCATGGCCGGGGCCGTCTGCGCGCACTTTGCCACGCTCCAGCCAGAGCACGCGGCCAAAGCTGCGCACGTGGTCCAGCACATGGGTGGAGACCAGCACCTGCTGCTCGGCGGCCGCGATGTCCCTGGCCAGCCGCGCCTGGCCCGGCAGGTCCAGGCTGGCGAAGGGCTCGTCCAGCAGCAGCACGCGCGGCGCGGCAATGAGCAGGGCCAGCCAGCACACCTGCTGGCGCTGGCCCTGGCTGAGTCCGGCCACGGCGCGCGGTGCCCAGTCGGCCAGGCCGCGGCTGCTCAGCAGGGCGCGGGCGCGCTCCGTGGCCTCGCGCCGCGAGATGCCCGAAGGGCGCAATCCCAGGGCCAGCTCTTCCTCCACGGTGGGGAAGATGATCTGGTCGTCGGGGTTCTGGAACATCAGCCCGACCTGGCCCGGCCGCCTGGCGCGGGCCTCGTGCAGTTCTGTGCCGTCCAGCAGCACGCGCCCGGCCTGCGGCGCATCCAGGCCGCACAGCAGGCGGAACAGACTGGTCTTGCCCGCGCCGTTGTCGCCGATGAGTCCCACGCGCGGCTCGTCCAGCTGCAGGTCCAGGCCGTCAAAGACGGTTGTGATGCCACGCCGCAGGCGCACCGCTTCCACGCGCAGGCTGGCGGCGCAGGCGGGGCAGTCGGCAGTTCGGGAGGATTCAGGCATGGCGAATGAAAGCGGGTACTTACCTGTAATGCACGCAACCACAAGGAATCTTGCCGTTGTACAGGCCTGTCGGGGGCGGATTCTAGCAATGCCGTCCAGGCCGTACATCAAGGCTTGAAAGACGGCAATCGATATAAGCACCGTATTTTTTATTCTTTTGTTTGAACAACGTTTTGCAACACACTCGTTAGAACACTAATGACGGCAGATCCTGGGGATTCGCCTGTGCTTGGCGACGACGCAAGACAACGCATGCCCATCGGCTTGCAACTGCGTCCAACTGCGCAGCACAGGACCCGGAAATTGCGCGCCATTGCCTGGAGATGGCGGTGCAAAGGCTGCCGTTGTCGATCCCAGGACCGTTTTCACTGCCGAACCGAGACTCCATGACCGTCCAGACCGCCGATTTCGCCCCGGAAAACGCGCTGATCCGCCTGCGCGACCTGCAAAAGAAATTTGTAACAGCCGATGGCAAGCACTTCGATGCCGTGCGTTCGGTGTCGCTGGACATTGGCCAGGGCACGGTCTTCGGCCTGATCGGCAAGAGCGGCGCGGGCAAGTCCACGCTGCTGCGCCTGATCAACCTGCTCGAGCGTCCCGACAGCGGCGAGGTGGTGGTGGCCAGCCAGCGCCTGACCGACCTGGGCCGCCGCGCGCTGCGCGAGGCGCGCCAGAACATCGGCATGATTTTTCAGCAGTTCAACCTGCTGCAGAACGCCAGCGTGTTCGAGAACGTGGCCTTTCCGCTGCGCATCCATGGCGGCCACTCGCGCGCCCAGATCGAGCAGCGCGTGCGCGAATGCCTGGACATCGTGGGCCTGGCCGACAAGGCCGGCAGCTATCCGGCCCAGTTGTCCGGAGGTCAGAAGCAGCGCGTGGCGATTGCGCGTGCCCTGGCGCCGCGCCCCCAGGTGCTGCTGTGCGACGAGCCCACCTCGGCGCTGGACAGCGAGACCACGCGCTCCATCCTGGCCACGCTGGCGGACATCAACAGTCGCCTGGGTGTGACCATCGTCATCGTCACGCACGAGCTGGCCGTGGTCGATGCGCTGTGCAGCGAGGTGGCCATCATCGAGCAGGGCCAGGTGGCAGAACGCTTCACGCTGCCCGCCCTGCCGCAGGGCCGGGCCTACGAGGCGCCGCAGCGCGCCACGCTGCTGGGCAGCGAACTCGAGGCCCTGCGCGTGGAGCGCGCCGACAAGGCCCTGCGCGAGCGCGGCGCCACCCGCCCCGTGGTGCTGCGCGCCGTGGGCGGCTCCGAGCACTGACGGGCTTTCGCCCGGTCCCGTTTTCCTCTTCTTTTAGCTTCCGTATTCCCATGTCTGAAAACATCGTCGAAATCCTGCCCGAGCTGTGGCTGGCCATGGGCCAGACCCTTTTAATGCTGGGCATCGGCCTGTCGGCCGCCGTGCTGATCGGCGGCCCGCTGGGCGTGCTGCTGTTCCTGCTGGGCCCCGGCCAGTCGCTGGACAACCGCCCGGCCTTTGCCGTGCTGAACTGGACGGTCAATACCGTGCGGTCCTTCCCCTTCATCATCTTGCTGGTCGCGCTGGTGCCCTTCACGCGCTGGCTGGCCGGCACCTCCATCGGCCCGCTGGCTGCGGCCGTGCCGCTGTCCGTGGCGGCCATTCCCTACCTGGCACGCCTGGTGGACCAGTGCCTGCGCGACGTGCCGCGCGGCGTGATCGAGGCCGCGCACGCCATGGGCGCCTCGGAGCTGCAGATCGTCTGGCGCGTGCTCATCGTCGAGGCGCGCTCGGGCCTGGTGCTGGCGCTGACCGTGCTGGCCGTGAGCTTTCTGTCGTACTCGGCCATTGCCGGCGTGGTGGGCGGCGGCGGCATTGGCGATCTGGCCATCCGCTACGGCTACTACCGCTTCCAGACCGATGTGATGGTGCTCACCGTGACCATCCTCGTGGCCATGGTCCAGGTCATCCAGTTCGTGGGCAACACGGCGGCCCGCCGCCTGGACAAGCGCGGCTGAGCGCGCTGTCCAGACCCGCTTTCTTCTTTCTTCCCGCTCCCTCCCAAAAAAAGGATTCCGACATGACCGCATCCCTTTCCTTCGTGCGCCGCCATCTGCTGGCCTCGGCCGCCGCCCTTGCCGCTGCCAGCGTGCTGGCGCTGCCCGCCCACGCCCAGGCCGACAAGAAGCAGCTGGTGATCGGCGGCACGGCAGGCTCCAACATCGACCAGCTCAAGCAGGGCATCGTGCCGCTGCTGCAAAAGAAGGGCTACCAGGTCAAGCTGGTGGAGTTCAACGACTACGTGCAGCCCAACCTGGCGCTGGCCCAGGGCTCGCTGGATGCCAACTTCTTCCAGCACCGTGTCTACCTGCAGAAGTTCGCGGCCGACCAGAAGCTGGACCTGGTGGAACTGGTGCAAGGCCCCATCGCCCCCCTGGGCGTGTATTCCAAGACCCGCAAGACCCTGGCCGAGGCCAAGGAAGGCGACCGCGTGACCCTGCCCAACGACCCGAGCAACCTGGCCCGCGCGCTGGTGCTGCTGGAGCAGGCCGGCCTGATCAAGGCCAAGCCCGGCATCGACCCGCTGCGCGTGTCCGAAAAGGACCTGGCCGAGAACCCGCGCAAGCTCAAGTTCATCCCGCTGGAAGCCGCGCAGCTGCCGCGCTCGCTGGGCGATACCGAATACGCCATCATCAACGGCAACTTCGCCATTTCCTCGGGCCTGAAGCTGACCGAGGCCGTCTCGCTGGAAAAGACCCCCGACCACTACCTGAACGTGGTGGCCATCAAGAAGAAGGACCAGGGCGCGGCATGGGCCAAGGACCTGGCCGAGGTCTACCGTTCGGCGGAGTTCAAGGCCGTGGTGGACAGCAAGTTCCAGGGCTATGCCAAGCCCACTTTCCTACAGTAAGCGCCCTGCAGGCAGCCACATAATGGCTGCCTGCGGGAGGTACGCCTCCCACCCGTTTTTCGCCACTTCCTCCAGGAGCAATGCATGAGCCAGATCAAGGTCGCTGTCATCGTGGGCAGCCTGCGCAAGGATTCCTTCAACCGCAAATTCGCCGACGCCATTGCGCGCCTGGCACCCGAAGGCCTGGTCTTCGAGCAGGTCGCCATCGATGCCCTGCCGCTGTACAACCAGGACCATGACGGCAATGAGGTGGATGTGGTCAAGCAGTTCCGCGCCCAGATCCAGTCGGCCCAGGCCGTGCTGTTCCTGACGCCCGAGTACAACCGCTCGATTCCCGGCGTGCTCAAGAACGCGCTGGATCAGGGCTCGCGCCCCTACGGCAAGAGCGTCTGGGCCGGCAAGCCCGCTGCCGTGGCCGGCGTCTCCGTGGGTGCCATCGGCACGGCGCTGGCGCAGCAGCACCTGCGCAATGTGCTGGCCTACCTGGACATGCCCACGCTGGCCCAGCCCGAAATCTTCATTCAGGCCAAGGACGGCCTGTTTGCCCAAGACGGCTCCATCGGCGCCGGCAGCCGCGATTTCGTGAACGGCTTCGTGCAGAAGTTCGCGGCCTGGGCGCGCAAGCACCAGTGAACGGCGCGGCAAGGCCGCTCAAGACACAAAAAAGCCCGGCAATGCCGGGCTTTTGCGTCGGGGGGGGCCTGCGAGCGCAGAGCTCAGGCAGCGTCAGGAAGCGGGAGACGGGTTGGCAATCGCCGCAGCAGGGCGCGCGGCGGACGATGCCTTCTCGCGCGCCTGGGCCTGGTCGATGGCGTCGATGATCACCACGCCGGTCGACTTGACACCGGGCGCCGAAAAGCCGGCACCGGGCGTCACACCGGGATGGGCCAGCAGCTTGCGCGTCATTTCCTGGTTCAGCTGCTGCTGGCTGGGCTTGGCGGGGGTGGGCGCTGCGGCAGGCTGCTCGGGCTCCTCGGGCGCAGGTGCCTCGTCGGTGTTGCGCACATAGCTGCGGTACACGCGGGAATTGAGCTGCTCCTGATCCTGCTCGCGCTGGTACTGCAGGAACTGGTAGACGCCAATGCCCACCACGGTGATGGCCAGCAGGGACACGGCGATCACCGTGATCACCAGGTTTTCATCGGACGGAGGGCGGGCATGGACAGGGCCGCGGGGCCGGACATGGGGGCGGGGACTTGTGGCTGGCATGGATGGAAGGCAGTGAATGCAATGAGGCTGCCTGGATATCGGCAGGTCCGCCGACTTTCTGAAATACAGACGGTTCGTGTCGGACGAAGCCGCGAATATGGCGGTGATGGTTCAGCCTAACAGCTTCGTGTGTCGTGCAAGGCCAGGCAGGCATTGGATTTTTCAAAGAAGCGGAAAAAGCGGATACCTGTTTTGTTTGGTAACGCCCACTAGACTGCTGGCGTGACGTACATGACGACATTCATCCATAAGGGCGAGACAAGATGCAAAAAAAGGGCTGGAAAAATCTGTGCAGGGGCGGCGCGCTGAGCGTGGCATTGGTGACCGTTTTGGCGGCGTGCGGCGGTGGGGGAGGCGATGGCAATGGCTCAGTTGTCGAGCCGCAGCCGGCGCCTGTGCAGATGTCGCTGCTGGCGGGTTCGCTTGCAAGCAAGCCCGACGCACTGGCTCAGGACCACTGTGGTCAGGTCAACGGCGTGGGCGCGCAGGCGCGGTTTTCGAGAATCACCGATCTCGCCCTTTCGCCGCTTGGCGATATTTATGTGTCGGAAGATGTATATCCGCCTGTGTCACCGCAGCCGCCTTGCCCCACACCCGAGCGCTCTCGCATTCGCCGGATTGCGGGGGAAGGTGTGGTGTCCACCTTCTCCACAGGGGGTGACCGCGACTGGGGCGAGCCCCGCAACTATCTGTATCCGCGCGCTATTGCAGCAGGTGGCAGTGGCGAGGTCTTTGTTGCGGATGGCCTGACCTGTGCAGAGTGCGCTGTCTTCAGTGGAGGCATGCCCCGCAATGGCATGGGCGTCTGGGTGCAGCAGGCATCGGGCGCAGTGCGGGCGCTGGCCGGTGGTGGGCCCAATTCAAGTGGCCCTAGGGATGGCGTTGGCGCTGCAGCGATTTTTTCCGGCCCCCATGCCATGCGACGTACGCCCGATGGCCGGCTGTTCGTGCTGGATTGGAACAGGCTGCGCCAGGTCACGGCCGATGGTGAGGTCACCACGTTGCCAGGCGAAGGTTTCAACGCGCTCGCCGTCGCCAGCAATGGGCAACTGCTGGTGGCCCGTGGTGGAGAAATCCTCAACTACACGACAGGCCAAACGCTGGCTAGGCTGGATGACAACGTGACTTCCATGGCCCTGGACAGCAGGAATGGCATCTACGTTGTGACCAGCAACCGCAGCACCCTGGTCCAAAAGCTTTCGGATAGCGGGCAGCTCAGCATCGTGGCAGGACGTGTGGACAGCGCACCCCTGGCATACGAGCTGGGGCCGCTGCCTGGCAAGCTGCTGCACGTCAAAGCCATTGCTTTCGACCGCCAGGACCGCTTGTTGATCGCCGGCGCGTACGCCGTCGTTCGCACCAGTCCGCTGGTGCGCTGATTGCGACGGCTGCCAGGCTCGGCGGCCAGCAAAAAGCGCAGGCGCCCCGGTCAGGGTGCCTGCGCTTTTTTATGCGCAAGGCCGAGCTCAGGCGGCGATGGCCGCTTCCTGATTGGCGGCAGCCGCTGCACGCACGATGTCGTTGCGGGCCGATTCCAGGGCCTTGGCCTTGGACTCATCGCCCATGGCCACGCCTTCTGCGCGCACGATGCTCACATCGGTGATGCCCAGGAAGCCGAACACCGTCTTCAGGTAGCTTTCCTGGTGCTCCAGGGCCTGGCCCATTTCGCTGGTGGAGTACACACCGCCGCGCGTGGAGGCCACGATGACCTTCTTGCCCTTGGCCAGGCCTTCGGGGCCGGCTGCGGTGTAGCGGAAGGTGCGGCCGCCCTGGGCGATGCGGTCGATCCAGGCCTTGAGCTGGCTGGAGATGGTGAAGTTGTAGAACGGAGCGCCGACCACGACCACATCGGCCGCCAGGAACTGGCTCACCAGGGCTTCGGAGATGGCGTTCTGTGCGCGCTCGGCTTCCGTCGTGGCGGCCTGGCCGGTGCGAAAGCCCATGGACACTGCGTTCAGGTGGTCGGGGGCGTTCACGGCCAGATCCAGGTACTCGACCTTGGCGCCGGGATTGGCGGCCACCAGGGCGGCCACGGTCTGGGCGGTCAGCTGGCGGGACACCGAAGCGGCGCCGGTGATGGAAGAGTCGATGTGCAGCACTTGCATGGAAAAGCTCCTGGGATGTCGGTTGGGATCGCGGTTGGGATCGGCCATTCGGGAAAGCTTGTAGGGCCGACGATGGGATCAATTGTGAATTTGGACAGAGTCTTTGATAAGCCGCAGAAATTGCGATAGATTGTCCTGAATTTGCAGCCAATGAGCACAGGGAGGGACGAGCGACATGATGGATCTCAACGACATGCTGTACTTCGCCGAGGTCGTGGAGCGCGGCGGCTTCGCCTCTGCCGGGCGGGCGCTGGGCATACCCAAGTCCAGGCTGTCGCGGCGCGTGGCCGAACTGGAGGCCCGGCTCGGAGTGCGCCTGCTGCAGCGCACCACGCGCAAGCTCTCGCTGACCCAGGTGGGCGAGGCCTATCTGCGCCATTGCCAGGCCATGCGCGATGCGGCCCTGGCCGCCGCCGACACCGTGGCCGAGGTGCAGACCGAGCCGCGCGGCACCATCCGCGTGAGCTGCCCCGTCACCCTGGCCCAGACCGTGCTGGGCGAGCTCATGCCCCAGTTCCTGCAGCGCTGCCCGCTGGTGCATGTGGAAATGCAGGTGACCAACCGGCCCGTGAACCTGGTGGAGGAGGGCATTGACGTGGCGCTGCGCGTGCGCCCCAGCCTGGAGGACAGCGGCTCCATGGTCGTCAAGCGGCTGGATGTGGCGCGCCAGATCCTCGTGGCCAGCCCGGAGCTGCTGGAGCGCCAGGGCACGCCGCGTGCACTGGCCGACCTGCAGCACCTGGACAGCATGTCCATGTCGGCGGTGGATGGCCAGTCCAGCCTGCTGCTGGTCGGCCCCGAAGGCCGCGAGCAACGCCTGCAGCTGCAGCCGCGCTATGTGGTGGATGACCTGCTGACGCTGAAATTCGCGGCGCTGGCCGGCAGCGGCATGTGCTGGCTGCCCGACTACATGTGCCATGAGGAACTGGCCGAAGGCCGGCTGGTCCATCTGCTGCCGGGCTGGGAGCCGCCGCAGGGCATCGTGCATGCGGTCTTCCCCTCGCGGCGCGGCCTGGCGCCGGCCGTGCGGCATTTCCTGGACTTCCTGGGAGAGACCGTGCCGGGGCGCAACAGCCACGCCACGCGCGAGCCGGTGGTGCGCTGAGGCTGCACCCCGCCAAGCCATAAGAAAACAACAAATCGTTCGTTGGGATCGTCGGCGGCGTTCTCCACAATCGGGGCCCATGTCCAGCAATGGACAGTCCAGGAGAACCCATGAATCCCCACCGCATCATCATCGTGCCCGGCTGGCGCAACTCCGGCCCTGACCACTGGCAAAGCCTGTGGGCACAGCAGCTGCCGCATGCCGAGCGGGTGGAGCAGGACGACTGGCTCGTGCCGCACCGCGAACCCTGGGTGGCCGCGCTGGAGCAACTGGTGCTGTCCTGGCCCGAGCCCGTGGTGCTGGCCGCCCACAGCCTGGGCTGCATCACGGCCGCGCACATGGGGCCCGAGGCCAGCGCCCGCGTGCAGGGTGCGCTGCTGGTGGCGCCGGCCGATCCCGAGCGCCGCGCCCAGCTGGCCGACTTTGCGCCCGTGCCCTATGCGCCGCTGCCCTACCGCAGCGTGCTGGTGGCCAGCAGCAACGATCCCTACTGTCCGATCCGCCGGGCCGGCGCCTATGCGCGGGCCTGGGGAAGCGAGTTCGTGCGGCTGCAGAACGCGGGGCACATCAATGTCGAATCGGGTTTCGGCGACTGGCCCCTGGGCCTGGCGCTGCTGCAGTCGTTGATGCAGGGCGACAGCTGGCAGCCCGCGCAACCCCGGCCTGCCGTGCGTGCGCCGCGCGTTGCCGGTGCACGGGCAGCGGTGCCGGCAGGCGCGGGCGCCCCCTGGGCCGCCGGGCTGTGAGGTGGCGGCTGGCGAAGACGGTGGGCCAGGCTTCTTATATGGAAGCAGGCCATTAACAAACAAAAATATATTCTTTTGAGTTTTAAGCCAGCGTTCGCACAATGTGACTGTCTGTGAATCCACCGCAGAGATGTCCACTAATAAAAGGCAGCGAACCATGCATTCTTTGAAGCTCAAGACTTTGTTGGCCACCCTGGCGCTGGCCGCCGCAGGAACCGTATCGGCGCAGAACCAGCTGCTCAACGTCTCCTACGACGTGGCGCGCGAGTTCTACAAGGACTACAACGCCGCCTTCGTCGCCCACTACAAGAAGACCAAGGGCGTGGACATCAAGGTGGACCAGTCGCACGGCGGCTCCAGCGCCCAGGCGCGCGCCGTCAACGACGGCCTGGCTGCCGATGTGGTGACCTTCAACACCACGACCGACGTGCAGTTCCTGGCCGACAGCGGCGTGGTCGCCAAGGACTGGGCCAAGAAATTCCCCAATGACGCATCGCCCACCACCTCGACCATGCTGTTCCTGGTGCGCAACGGCAACCCCAAGAACATCAAGGACTGGAGCGATCTGACCCGTCCCGACGTGAAGGTCGTGGTGGTCAATCCCAAGACGGGCGGCAATGGCCGCTACGCCTACCTGGCGGCCTGGGGTTCGGTGCGCGAGAAGGGCGGCACCGACGCGCAGGCGGCCGAGTTCGTGCAGCAGCTCTACAAGAACGTGCCCGTGCTGGGCAAGGGCGGGCGCGATGCGACCAGCATCTTCCTGCAACGCAACATCGGCGACGTGCTGATCACGTTCGAGTCCGAAGTGGTTTCCGTGGAGCGCGAATTCGGCAAGGGCAAGGTCGATGCCGTCCATCCCTCGGTGTCCATCGTGGCCGAGAACCCCGTGGCCGTGGTCGAGCGCACCGTGGCCAAGAAGGGCACGGGCCAGCTGGCGCACGACTACCTGGCCTGGCTGTACTCCGACGAAGCCCAGGAAATCGCCGCACAGCACGCGCTGCGCCCCCGCTCCGAGGCCGTGCTCAAGAAGCATGCCGATGTGTTCAAGCCCATCAAGCAGTTCACCGTGGCCAAGTATTTCGGCTCGCTGTCCGAAGCCCAGAAGGTGCACTTCAACGACGGCGGACAGTTCGACAAGATCTACGTCCCCGGCAAGTAAGCACGCAAGCAGGCATGAAGGCGGCGCAGTCCGCCTGAGGCCCCCTCCCCACATTGGCTGATTTGGAATCCAACATGGTGTCTGCCGTTCCGACCAGCCCAAGGCCTGGCGCCGACGCTCCTGTGCCCGCACCGTCCGGTGCGGCGCGCAAAGGGCGCGGCGCCAAGCGCGTTTTGCCCGGCTTCGGGCTGACCTTGGGCTATACGCTGTTTTATCTGAGCCTGATCGTGCTGATCCCGCTGTCGGCACTGTTGTTCAAGACCTTCTCGCTCACCTGGCCCCAGTTCTGGGAGGCCGTGGCCTCGCCGCGCGTGCTGGCCTCGTACCGGCTGACGTTTGGCGCCTCGTTTGCGGCGGCCTGCGTGAACCTGGTGTTCGGCCTGCTGATCGCCTGGGTGTTGGTGCGCTACAAGTTCCCGGGCAAGAAGATCGTCGATGCGCTCGTCGATCTGCCCTTTGCCCTGCCCACGGCCGTGGCCGGCATTTCGCTGACCGCCTTGCTGGCCGGCAACGGCTGGGTGGGCCAGTACCTGGAGCCCTACGGCATCCAGCTGGCCTTCAACCCGAACGGCGTGGTCATTGCGCTGATCTTCATCGGCCTGCCCTTTGTCGTGCGCACGGTGCAGCCGGTGCTGGAAGACTCCGAGAAGGAGCTGGAAGAGGCGGCCACCAGCCTGGGCGCCTCGCGCTGGCAGATCTTCTACAAGGTAATCCTGCCGGCCATCACGCCCGCGCTGCTCACGGGCTTTGCCATGGCCTTCGCGCGCGCCATCGGCGAGTACGGCTCGGTCATCTTCATCGCGGGCAACATGCCCATGATTTCCGAGATCACACCGCTGATCATCATCGGCAAGCTGGAGCAATACGACTACGCCGGCGCCACGGCCGTGGCCGTGGTGATGCTGCTGTTCTCCTTCGTGATGCTGCTGGTCATCAACGCGCTGCAGGCATGGCAGCGCAAGCATTCGGGAGGGGCTTGAGATGGCGTTGTCTCCACAGGAAGCATTGCTTCTCAAGATCATTGGCGCGGTGCTGGTCGCCGTGCTGGTGCTGTACAGGCTCACGGCGCCCCCGAAGGGCCGGCGTGAAAAGCTCTCCACCACCGAGCCGCGCGCTGTGCGCTGGATTCTCACGGGCATTGCGCTGACCTTCATCGGCCTGTTCCTGGTGCTGCCGCTGGCGGCCGTGTTCACCGAGGCGCTGCGCAAGGGCTGGGATGCCTATGTCGCCGGCCTGCAGGAGCCCGATGCCTGGTCGGCCATCAAGCTGACGCTGATCACGGCGCTGATCGCCGTGCCGGTGAACCTGGTGTTCGGCGTGGCGGCGGCCTGGTGCATTGCCAAGTTCCAGTTCCGTGGCAAGGCCTTTCTGATCACGCTGATCGACCTGCCGTTCTCGATCTCGCCCGTGGTGGCGGGCCTGATGTACGTGCTGGTGTTCGGCGCCCACGGCTGGTTCGGCCCCTGGCTGGCCGAGCATGACATCAAGATCATCTTCGCCGTGCCCGGCATCGTGCTGGCCACCATCTTCGTGACCTTCCCCTTCATCGCGCGCGAGCTGATCCCGCTGATGCAGGCGCAGGGCAGCGACGAGGAGCAGGCCGCCATCGTGCTGGGTGCCACGGGCTGGCAGACCTTCTGGAAGGTCACCGTGCCCAACATCAAGTGGGGCCTGCTGTATGGCGTGATCCTGTGCAATGCGCGCGCCATGGGCGAGTTCGGCGCGGTGTCCGTGGTCTCGGGCCACATCCGTGGCCAGACCAACACCATTCCGCTGCATGTGGAGATCCTCTACAACGAGTACCAGTCCGTTGCCGCCTTCGCTGCCGCATCGCTGCTGGCTCTGCTGGCCCTGGTGACCCTGGTCATCAAGTCGGTGGCCGAGTGGCGTGCCGAGCACCAGGCCAAGGCCGCAGCCGAGCTGCCTCCCGAGCGCCCCACGCCGGCTTCCCAGGCATCCCGTGTGCCGCAGGTGTCCTGAGGCCCGCGCCCCGACCAGAAAAGAGCAAGAGCAAGACCATGAGCATTGAAATACGCAACGTCAGCAAGCAGTTCGGCGATTTCCAGGCCCTGCGCGATGTGAGCCTGGACATCCAGTCCGGCGAACTCATCGCGCTGCTCGGCCCCTCGGGCTGCGGCAAGACCACGCTGCTGCGCATCATCGCGGGGCTGGAGACGCCCGACGTGGGCAGCATCCACTTCAGCGGCGAGGACACGACCGACGTCCATGTGCGCGAGCGCAACGTGGGATTCGTGTTCCAGCACTACGCGCTGTTCCGCCACATGACGGTGTTCGAGAACGTGGCCTTCGGCCTGCGCGTGAAGCCCCGCAGCCAGCGCCCAAGCGAAGCCCAGATCCGCGACAAGGTGATGAGCCTGCTCAAGCTGGTGCAGCTGGACTGGATCGCGGACCGCTTTCCGTCCCAGCTGTCGGGTGGCCAGCGCCAGCGCATCGCGCTGGCCCGCGCCCTGGCGGTGGAGCCCAAGGTGCTGCTGCTCGACGAGCCCTTCGGCGCCTTGGATGCCAAGGTGCGCAAGGAGTTGCGCCGCTGGTTGCGCCACCTGCATGACGAGCTGCATGTGACCTCCATCTTCGTGACCCACGACCAGGAAGAGGCACTGGAAGTGGCCGACCGCGTGGTCGTCATCAACCAGGGCCGCATCGAGCAGGAAGGCACGCCCCAGCAGGTCTGGGACAACCCGGCCACGCCCTTCGTCTACGGCTTCCTGGGCGACGTCAACCTCTTCAAGGGCCGCGCCAGCGATGGCCGCGTCTACCTGGACGACGGCACCCAGCTGGACAGCCACGACGCCAAGGGCGCCAGCGACAGCAAGGCCTTCGCCTATGTGCGCCCGCACGATCTGGAGGTGGAGCGCTACTCGCCAGGACAGAACCTGGACGTCCAGGGACGGCCCACGGGCATCGTCGTGCAGCTGGCCCGCGCCATCGTCGTGGGGCCCATTGCGCGCCTGGAACTTATTCCATCGGAGAGCACCGAAAGCACGGACAATGCCGAAGAGGGTGGCCTGATCGAGGCGCAGATTCCTGCGCAGCAGTTCAGGGACATGGCGCTGCGCGAGGGGGAAACCCTGGTGGTGACACCGCGCCGCGCCAAGGTGTTCCTGGACGAGGCGGCTGGCATCTGACGGCGCGGCAACGGTTTCCTGCACCCGCTGAACAGGGCTGCAGCGCCGGGCCGGCGCCGCAGCCCTGATTTCATTCAACCGGGTGACGAAAGACAAGAATGCTTCAATGGTTTGACAACGCTCCGCGCCGCATCCTGGCGCTCATCAGCCTGGCCTGCGTGGCCATGCTGGCCTTCGGCATGTATCTGCAGCATGTGGTCGGGCTGGAGCCCTGCCCGATGTGCATCGTGCAGCGCTACGCGCTGATCGGCGTGGCCATCTTCGCGGGCCTGGGCAGCGCACGCGGCGGGCGCGGCTGGCTGATGGGTTGGGGCATCGCGGCGCTGGTCGCCGCAGGCTTTGGCGCCTTCGTCGCCGCGCGCCAGAGCTGGCTGCAGTGGTATCCGCCCGAGTTCGCCACCTGCGGGCGCGACTTCTACGGAATGATCGAGAACTACTCCATCAGCCGTGCCGTGCCCATGATCTTCCGTGGCTCGGGTGACTGCGTTGCCGTGGACTGGAGCTTCCTGGGCGGCTCCATCGCCAACTGGTCCTTCATCTGCTTCGCCATCATGAGCGTGGCCGTCTTGGTGCTGCTGGTGCGCGGCGCTGCCCGCAGGCGCTGAGCCCTAGGCTGAGGCTTGCGCCAGTCGCCGCTGCAGCGACTGCGCCAGGGTGCTCAGAATCAGCCAGCAGGACGTGGCGCCCGCGTCCAGCACGCCGATGGAGCGCGGCCCCAGCCGGGCCGAGCGCCCGATGCGGGCCTGCAGGTGGCGCGTGGATTCCTTGCCTGCCTCGGCTGCGGCCTCCATGGCCTGCAGCGCCTCGCGGAAACCGGCGCCGGCCTGCAGCGATTGCCGGTAGGCCTGCAGGGCCGGGGCCAGCGTGTCGATGAGGGTTTTGTCGCCCACCCGGGCCTTGCCCATCCCCTGCACATCGGCGACGGCCCGCGCCAGCGCCTGGCCGAACAGGGCGGCATCCATCTCCTGCTCCGGCCCAAGAACATCGGCGAAGCCTTGGAAGAAGCTGCCGTACAGCGGGCCCATGGAGCCGCCGATATCGTCCATCAAGGCCTGGGACAGCTGCTGCAGCGCCGCAGGCAGCTGCGCCGCCTGGCCGGCGTCCATGGCATCGAGCCGTGCGCCGCAGCCGGAAAAGCCCTTGGCCATGTTGATGCCGTGATCGCCATCGCCGATCAGGCCGTCGATCTCGCTCAGGAACTCCCGGTGGCCGACGATGGCCGTGATCAGTTCACGCACGATGCTGCCCGCGCCATCGAGCGCGATGGCCGGCCCTTGGCTGGTGCGCCTTGCGGCTGGGGGGCGGGCGGTTTGTGCCTGTTCCTGCGCCTGTGCCGGCGTCCGTGCCGGAACAGAGGGCAGCGTTGGAATGGCCTCCTGCGCCTGGGGCGGCAGCCCGCCGGCCAGGGTCAGGGCGACTGACTGGCAGGGCGCCTTGAGGCAGGCTTCCAGCGCATCGTCCAGCTGCATCAGCGTGAGTGTGATGCCCATCATCTCCAGCGAGGTGAAGAGATTGCCCACCAGCCGGAAGGCCACATGAATGCCGCGTTCTTGCAGGCGCCGGGCGACCTCGCCATAGAGGATGTACTGCTCCATCAGCGGCGTGGCGCCCAGGCCGGACAGCAGCACGGCCACGCGGTCGCCCGGGGCGAAGGGCAGGTCGGGCAGCAGGGCGCCCAGCATGCGCTCGGCCATCCCGGCCGCCGTGGTCGTGGGGTGCACGGACATGCCGGGCTCGCCATGGTGGCCTATGCCCACCTCCATGCTGCCGCGCTCGATATGGAAATTGGCCTTGCCCACGGCGGGAATGGTGCATGCCGACAGGCCGATGCCGATGCTGCGCGTGCGGGCCATGGCGTGCCGGGCGATGGCGATGACTTCGTCGAGGCTGGCGCCCATGGCCGCCCGGGCGCCCGCCACCTTCCACATCAGGATCTCGCCGGCCACGCCGCGGCGGCTGGCCTCGTCGCCCCGCGCGGCAGAAGGCACGTCGTCGTTGGCCACCACGGTCCTGACCGCCATGCCTTCGGCTGTCGCCATCTGCACGGCCATGGCCACATTCATGTTGTCGCCTGCGTAGTTGCCATACAGGCAGGCCACGCCGGCGCCGCCATCGGCCGCGCGCATGGCGTCGTAGAAGCTTCTGGCCGTGGGGGACGAGAACACCTCGCCCACGGCGGCGGCGTCGCACAGGCCTGCGCCCACATAGCCCAGAAAGGCCGGCTCGTGCCCCGACCCGCCGCCCGTCACGATGCCCACCTTGCCCCTGCGTGGCGCGCCATGCAGGCGCACGACGCGGGCATTGCCTTCGTCGATGCGCAGGGTGTCGCCATGGGCGGCGATCCATCCCTGGAGCATGTCCTCCACCACCCGGTCGGGGTCGTTGATCACGCGGTTGGTCGTCATGCCTTTGTCTCCTCCAGGTGCAGTCCCGGCGGGTGTGCCGAAGACTGTTCATATGATCATTGAGTGGTCATTTTCGATTTGTTGAAATTGGCGTGTCAATGCCTTTTGGCTGTTCAATAGCCAAGGGAAAACGATAGGATTTGATGAATTTTGTAGAAAATTCAACGGGTTACGTATTCATCTTGCCGACTCACATAGCTATCGTTGTTTGACAACTGCTCTTTGATTGAGAAGACTCTCGTAAAACATTGATCAAATGATCATGTGATGGTCTTTTGTAATGAAGGGGATGCCATGAAGCTGGCCATCGGCTGCGACGAAGCCGCCTGCGACCTCAAGAACGCCGTGAAGCAGCACCTGCTGGCCCAGGGCCACGAAGTGGCCGACTTCGGCACGCACGACGGCGAGCCGGTGCTCTACCCCGACATCGGCATCGCGGTGGCGCAGGCCATCGTCCAGGGCCGGCATGAGCGCGGCGTTCTCCTGTGCGGCACGGGCATAGGCATGGCCATTGCGGCCAACAAGGTGGCAGGCATCCGCGCCGCGCAGGCCCATGACACCTATTCGGCCGAGCGCGCCAGCCGCAGCAACGACGCGCAGATCATCACGCTGGGCTCGCGCGTGATCGGGGTGGAGCTGGCCAAGGCCATCGTGGACCGCTTCCTCGCATCGCGCTTCGATGGCGGCAGCTCGGCCCTGAAGGTGGATGCCATCACCGGCTTCGAACGCTCGCAGGCCGCCGCGGCCGGGCGCGGGCAGGGCGCGTGACCATGGACACCGGCACCCGCACCGGCACCGCACTGCTGCAGGCGCGCGGCGTGGCCAAGAGCTTTGGCGGCGTCCCTGCGCTGCGCAACGGCTGCCTTGAGCTGCAGGCCGGCAGCGTGCACGCGCTGTGCGGCGGCAATGGCGCAGGCAAGTCCACCTTCCTGAACATCGTGATGGGCCTGTTGCGGCGCGATGCCGGCGAAATATTGCTCAAGGGCCGGCCGGTGGATTTCGCCACGCCGCACGAGGCGCTGGCGCACCGCCTGTCCATCATCACGCAGGAGCTGTCGCCCATCCCGGGCATGAGCGTGGCCGAGAACATCTTCCTGGGCCGCGAGCCCCGGCGCGCCGGCGTGGTGGTCCGCCATGCCGCGCTGCTGGAGCAGGCGGATGCGCTGCTCAGGCAGCTGGGCTTCGATATCGATCCGCGCGCGCAGATGGGCCGCCTGAGCCTGGCGCAGACCCAGCTGGTGGAGATTGCCAAGGCCCTGAGCCGGCAAAGCGAGCTGATCATCATGGACGAGCCCACCTCGGCCATCGGCGAAAGCGAGACCGCCATCCTCTTCGACGCGATACGCCGCGTGACCGCGCAGGGCGCCGGCATCCTCTACGTGTCGCACCGCCTGACGGAGATCTTCACCATTGCCGACAGCTACACGGTGTTCCGCGATGGCGGCTTCGTGCAGACCGGCGCGCTGGCCGATATCGACCGGCGGCAGTTGGTGAAGCTCATCGTGGGCCGGGAGGTCCGCGCTGCCGCCAGCGAGCGCAGGGCTGCGGCGCCGGGCGAGCCGCTGCTGTCGGTGCAGGGGCTCACGCGCCGGGGCGAGTTCGAGGACATCAGCCTGGACGTTGCCCCCGGCGAGGTGCTGGGCATCTACGGACTGATGGGATCGGGCCGCAGCGAATTCCTCAACTGCCTGTACGGCCTCACGCGCGCCGACCAGGGGCAGGCGAGCCTGGGCGGACGGCCCCTGCCGCGCGGCAATCCGGCGGCGTCGATCAAGGCGGGTCTGGCCCTGGTGACCGAGGACCGCAAGGCCACGGGGCTGGTGATGAGCTCCTCGGTGCGCTTCAACGCCAGCTTGCCCGCACTGCCGGGCCTGCAGCGCGCCGGGGTGGTGGATGGCGCGGCAGAGCGCGTGCTGGTGGGCGGCCTGCTGCAGCGCCTGCGCGTGAAGCTGGCCAGCCCGGCCATGCCGGTCTCGGGCCTGAGCGGCGGCAACCAGCAGAAGGTGGTGCTGGCCCGCTGCATGGCCACCAACCCCGTCTGCCTGCTGTGCGACGAGCCCACGCGCGGCATCGACGAAGGCGCCAAGCGCGAGGTGTACGCCTTCCTGGCCTCGCTGGCCGCGCAGGGCCATGCCGTGGTGGTGGTGTCCTCCGAGGCGCCGGAACTGCTGGAGCTGAGCGACCGCATTGCCATCTTCCGCAAAGGCCGGCTTGACCGCGTGGTGGCCGGCCACGGCATCACGCAGGAGGCGCTGATGCACCTCGCGTCCTGAGCCCGGGCGCTGCCCGTGCTGCGTTTTTCCCCTTGCCTTTCACAACACACAGGAGACATGACCATGCCGTTTTTCCGCTTCACCACCGTGCTTGCCGCCGCGCTTGCCGGTGGGCTGTTCCTGGCCGCAGCGCAGGTCCGGGCCCAGGCTCCGGCCCCGCTGTCGGCACCAGCACCAGTGCCATCGCCGGCCAAGCCCTACCGCATAGGCGCGGCCGTCTATGGGCTCAAGGGCGAGTTCATGCAGATGTGGACCAAGGAGCTGAAGGCGCATCCGGCCGTGAAGGACGGCACGGTGCAGATCACCGTGTTCGACGGCAACTACGACGCGCTGACGCAGAGCAACCAGTTCGACACCATGATCACGCAGAAGTACGACGGCATCCTCTTCGTGCCCATCGACCTGAAGGCGGGTGCGGCGCCCGTGCAGAAGGCGGTGAAGGCCGGCATTCCCGTGGTGGGCTCCAACACGCGCGTGCAGGGCGATGTGCTGACTTCCTACGTGGGCAATGACGATGTGGTGGCCGGCCGCATGCAGGCCGAGGCATTGATGAAGGCCATCGGCGGCAAGGGCAATATCGTCGTCATCGAGGGGCCCATAGGCCAGTCGGCACAGATCGAGCGGGCGCGCGGCAATGACGAGGTGCTGGCCCGCCACAAGGACGTGAAGGTGCTGGCGCGCAAGACCGCCAACTGGTCGCGCGCCGAATCCATGGGACTGATGGAGAACTGGCTGACCGCATTCCCGGGCCAGATCCAGGGCGTGATCGCCCAGAACGACGACGAGGCCCTGGGCGCGGTGCAGGCCATCAAGACCAAGGGCATCGATATCAAGACCATCCCGGTGGTGGGCGTGGACGGCGTGGCCGCCGCCATCACGGCCGTCAAGCGCGGCGAGATGACCACCAATTTCCAGGACGCCCAGGCCCAGGCGCAGGGCGCGCTGGATGTGCTGCTGCGCCAGCTAGTCGGCCCGTCCTACCGGCCGCGCTCGGTGGTATGGAGCGAGTATGCCCAGGCCATGCCCTGGGGCGATGGCACGGCCAAATCCTACGAGGTGCCCTGGACAGCCATCGTGCCCGCCAATGCCGACGCCTTCTTGCAGAAGGTGCGCAAATGAGCGCCGACAGCCTGGAGCGGGACTTCGACGGCCGCACGGCCCTGGTCACCGGCGGCGCGGGCGGCATCGGCCTGGCGATTGCCCGGCAGCTCGCCGAAGGCGGTGCGCGTGTCGTCCTGGTGGACCTGGAGCGGCAGGCACTGGACGTGGCCGCTGCCAGCCTGGCGGAGCCCCGGCACCACCTGGCGCTGGCGGTGGATGTGACCAGGCCCGAGGACGTGGAGCAGGCGGTGGCCACGGTGCTGGAGGCCACGGGCCGCATCGACATCCTGGTCAACAGCGCCGGCGTGGCGCTGCTGGAGCCGGCCGGCGAAATCAGCGAGGCGGCGTGGGAGCGCACGCTGGCCGTCAATCTCACGGCGCCGCTGCTGCTGGCCCAGGCGGTGGCACCGGCCATGCGACGCCAGCGCCACGGACGCATCATCAACCTGGCCTCGCAGGCCAGCGTGGTCGCGCTCAGTCGCCATGCCGCCTATTGCGCCAGCAAGGCGGGCCTGGTGGGACTGACGCGCGTGCTGGCGCTGGAGTGGGCATCGGACGGCATCACCGTCAACGCCATCTCGCCGACGGTGGTTGACACGCCGCTGGGCCGCAAGGCCTGGGCCGGGCAGGTGGGGGAGGCCATGCGGGCACTCATCCCCACGGGCCGCTTTGCGCAGCCCGAGGAGGTGGCGCGGCTGGCCGTGTTCCTGGCCGGTACGCACGCCGGCATGCTGACGGGCGAGAACATCGTCATCGACGGGGGCTACTCCATCCAGTGAGCGGCCTGCCGGCCCCACGCCTTTCTTCCATCAACGCGGGAGTCCTCCATGACGAATCTTCAAGCCGCATCTTCGCCGCCGCTCTTGGGGCGGCGCGCGCTGGACCTGCGCAGCCTGCGCGAGCGCTACGGCGTGGTCATCGCGCTGGTTGCGCTGTGCGCCGCGCTGGCGCTGGCCAACCCCCATTTCATGACCTGGGGCAACTGGGCCGACATCCTGCGCCAGACCTCCATCAACGGCATCCTGGCCATCGGCATGACGTGCGTGGTGCTGACGGCGGGCATCGACCTGTCGGTGGGCGCCATCCTGGCGCTGGCCGGCATGGTCGGCGCCTGGCTGGCGGCCGATGGCCAGGGGCTGGCGGTGAGCGTGGGCGCCGGGCTGGGCGTGGGCATGCTGCTGGGCGGCGTCAACGGACTGCTGGTGGCCTGGTTCGCGGTGCCGCCCTTCGTGGCCACGCTGGGCATGCTCAGTGCGGCGCGTGGCCTGACCTACATCTACAACGACGGCATGCCGGTGTCCGAGCTGCCCGACGGCTTTCTTGCCATCGGCGCCGGCCAGCTGGGCCCCGTGCCCATGCCCATCGTGATCTTTGCCGTTGCCGTCGCGGTGTTCGCCTTCGTGCTGCGCTACACCGTGTATGGCCGCTACATCTACGCCGTGGGCGGCAACCTGCGCAGTGCCAAGACCAGCGGCATCAACACCCGCGCCATCGTGCTGCTGGTCTATGTGGTCAGCGGCCTGCTCGCGGGGCTGGCCGGCATTTTGCTGGCGTCGCGCACCACGGCGGCGCTGCCGCAGGCCGGCGTGTCCTACGAGCTGGACGCCATCGCGGCCGTGGTGATCGGCGGCACCAGCCTGTCGGGCGGCACGGGCAGCCTGGGCGGCACGGTCGTCGGAGCCCTGCTCATCGGCGTGATCAACAACGGGCTGAACCTGCTG
This sequence comes from Delftia sp. WSY_7, assembly GCF_043104845.1. NCBI lineage: Bacteria > Pseudomonadati > Pseudomonadota > Betaproteobacteria > Burkholderiales > Comamonadaceae > Delftia > Delftia sp. WSY_7. Next base: position 90,572 of record NZ_JBICLB010000051.1, read on the forward strand.
GGCGTGTCCTCGTACTACCAGCAACTGATCAAGGGCGTGATCATCGTCGGCGCCGTGCTGCTCGACAGTTCGCGCCGCAGGTCATGAAGCGCTGCGCCCACGTCCTGTCCACCATCTGCAACCCGGGAGAGTTCCATGCAAAACACCCTGCCTGACGCCGCCGATACGAACATGCTGGCCGTGGTCTGCCACGGCCCCAGGGATTACCGGCTCGAACGCGTCGCGCGTCCGCAGGCCGGGCCGCGCGAGCTGGTCATCCGCGTGGCTTCCTGCGGCATTTGCGCGGGCGACTGCAAATGCTGGGCTGGCGCGCCGCGCTTCTGGGGAGATCCGGAAAAAGGCCGCCCCGCCTATGTGCGCCCGCCGGTGATCGCGGGCCACGAGTTCTGGGGCCATGTGGTGGAGGTGGGCGAGGGCGCGCAGGAGCACCACGGCGTGCAGCTGGGTGACCGGGTGATCGCCGAGCAGATCGTGCCCTGCCATGCCTGCCGCTATTGCAGGACCGGCTTTCGCTGGATGTGCGAGGTGCACGATGTCTACGGCTTCCAGGGCCAGGTGGCCGATGGCGGCATGGCCGAGTACATGCGCCTGTCCGCCCGCGCCGTGGTGCACCGGATTCCCGAGAGCGTGGCCTTCGAGGATGCGGCCATCACCGAGCCGCTGTCCTGCGCCATCCATGCCGTCAACCGCGGCGACATCCAGCTCGACGATGTGGTGGTCATCGCCGGCGCGGGCACGCTGGGCCTGCTCATGGCCCAGGTGGCGCGCCTGAAGACGCCGCGCCGGCTGGTGGTCATGGACCTGTCGGACCAGCGCCTGGCGCTGGCACGCCGCTGCGGCGCCGACGTGACCATCAACCCCGCGCGCGAGGATGCCCGCGCCATCGTGCGTGCGCTGACCGACGGCTATGGCTGCGATGTGTACATAGAGACCACGGGCGCGCCCTCGGGCGTGACGCAGGGGCTGGACCTGGTGCGCAAGCTCGGCCGCTTCGTGGAGTTCAGCGTCTTCGGGCGCGAGACCACGGTGGACTGGTCCATCATCGGCGAGGAAAAGGAACTGGACCTGCGCGGCGCCCACCTCAGCGCCCATTGCTACCCCATCGCCATCGACCTGCTGGCGCGCGGCCTGGTCACCTCCGAGGGCATCGTCACCCACCGCTATGCGCTGTCGGAGTGGGAGAGCGCCATCCGGGTGGCCGATTCCATGGACTCGGTCAAGGTCCTGCTGCTGCCCCACGCTGGCGAGGCCCGGTGAGCGGCGCTACACTGCGCGCCTTTCCCGGCACCCTTGGAGGCACCCTTGACTGAAAGCGACCTGACGCGACTGGCGACCCTGTACTACGTCGATGGATGCACGCAGGACCAACTGTCCAAGGAGTTCGGCATCTCGCGCGCCACCGTCGGGCGGCTGCTGCGCCGCGCGCAGGAAGAGGGCATTGTCGAGATCCGCGTGCGGCCGCATTCGCTGGTGTCCGCCGACCTGGAGCGGCAGCTGACCGAGCGCTTTCACATCAAGCGCGCACTGATCGCGGTGGACCACAAGGATGCCGACCGGCAGCGCGAACTGCTGGCAGGGCTGGTGGCCAGCGAGCTGGAGCGCATCCTGGTCGACGGCTCCATCGTGGCCGTGGGCATGGGGCGCAACGTGTCCTCGGTCTCCGAGCACGCCCTGTCCGCCACACGGCGGGAATGCCACTTCGTCAGCGCCATCGGCGGCTCCTACCGTGGCGGGGAGGCGATGAACGCCGACCACATCGCGCGCCGCCTGGCAGCGCGCTTTGGCGGTAAGTCCGAATCGCTCTATGCGCCGGCCCTGGTGGGCGATCCGCAACTGCGCAAGGCGCTGCTGGACAACGACACCGTCAGGCACACCCTGGACAAGGCGCGCCGCGCCGACATCGCCCTCATCGGCGTGGGCGATGTCAGCGTGGACAGCAACATGGCCCGCATGGGCTGGTTTTCCGCGCAGGAGATCTCGGACGCACGCCGCGCGGGCACGGTGGGCGACATGATGGGCTACGACTTCATCGACATCCACGGCCAGCCGGCCGCAACCCCCATGCAGGACCGCGTCATCGGCCTGAGCCGCGAGGACCTGCTGCGCATACCCAACGTCATCGCCGTGGCGGCCGAATCCAGCAAGGTCACGGCCATCCTGGGCGCCCTGCGCACCGGCGCCATCGACACCCTGGCCACCACCACGGCCAACGCGGCGGCCGTGCTGCAGCTGGACGATGTCATGGGGACGACGCGCTGACGCAGCGGGGGGGGCGCGGCTCTTGGGCGGCGCGCCTAGTTCGACGCGCGGCGGTAGAAGGCCAGCGAGCCTGCCAGCGCCAGCAGCATGCCGCCGCACAGGCGGTCCAGCCACATCACGGCCCGCCCGCGCAGCAGCCGCGCGGCGCGTGATCCGGCGAAGGCATAGGCCAGCATCACCAGGAAATCGATGAGCGCGAACACCAGCGCAATGGCGATGTACTGCGGCGCCTGGGCGGACGCCGGGTCGATGAACTGGGGCAGCAGGGCCGAGCAGAACAGGTAGCCCTTGGGATTGGTCACGGCGACCAGGAACGATTTGAACAGCACGGTGCGGGCGCTGTAGCCGTCGGCGCCGGCCTCTGCCTTGCCGTCACCCTGGGGTGCCGACAGCGATCCGCCCTGGCTGCGCAGCATGCGCAGGCCCAGCCAGGCCAGGTAGGCCGCTCCCGCCCACTTGACCACCGAGAACCAGAACTCCGAGGCCGCCAGCAGCGCGCCCAGGCCCAGCGCGACAGCGCCGACCAGCACGAAGTCCGACAGCACGGCGCCCAGCATGCCGGGCAGGGCGCGGCGCACGCCGTGGCGCGAGCCATTGGCCAGGGCCAGCAGCACGGTGGGACCGGGGGTGATGATCGCGATCAGCGCGACCAGGGAGAAGACGAGCAGGGTGGCGAGGGTCATGTCGGCGAAGGCTCATGCGGTTGGCAACAGCCTGCCACTGTGCCAGCTTTGCCTGCCGTGCGCAGCCCCTGCCGACCCCCGGGGCAGGGCACACGGGGCGGGCAGGCGTCAGTCGCTGCCCACGCCGCCGGCGGCAAAGACCGGGCCGCGCGTGCCGGGCACCCAGCCCGGGTAGGTTTCCATCACTTCGGCGAACAGGGCCGAATCGATCCAGCGCTGCAGCCAGGCCTGCAGGTGCGGCCAGGGCTGCTCGTTCCATTGCGACTCGTCGATGCGCGCGTACTGGCGCACGAAGGGGCGCAGCGCCATGTCGGCCAGGCTGGGGTTCTGGCCGAACAGGTAGCCGGTGGCCTCCAGCTGGTCGTCCAGCTCGGCCAGCCAGGTCAGGGCATCGGCCTGGGCGTGGTTGACCTCTTCGGCCGTATAGCGCTCGGGGTACTTGCAGCGGTCCAGGGCGTGCTTGAAAAAGCCGTCGTTGCGCTCGATCAGCGCCAGCATGTCCTGCAGCGAGCCGCTGGTCGGTGCCAGCCAGCCATCCGGGTCATTGGCGCGCAGCGCGTGCAGCATGACATCCAGGCTCTGCTCGATCACGCGGCCGTCCTCCAGCACCAGCACGGGCACCGTGCCCTTGGGCGATGCATCGAGCAGCGCCTGCGGCTTGTTGCGCAGGTTGATTTCGCGCAGCTCGCAGGCCAGGCCGGCATGGGCCAGCGCCAGGCGGGCGCGGATGGCGTAGGGGCAGCGGCGAAATGAGTAGAGAACCGGCAGGGTCTGGGTCATGGAGCGGGAACGGGGCTAGGGGCCAAAAGCGGCAGATGATAGCGCCGGGGCCAAAGTCGGGCGGCCTGCGGGTCTTGCCGCGGGCGTCCGTGGCTATTGCAGCTGCGCCAGCAGCCATTGCCTGAAGGTCTTGAGCGCCGCGCTGGGTGCGCGCGAGCGCAGGTGGGTCAGCCAGTAGGCGCCCGTGTCCACCTCCTGCTCGAAGGGGCGCACCAGCCGGCCCTGCTGCAGCAGGTGCTGGAACATGCGCGCCGGCAGCAGGGCCACGCCCGCGCCCTGGGCGGCCGCCTCGGCCAGCGTCAGCGAGGAGTCGAACATGGCCCCGCGCGCCAGCGGCGCGCTCTGGTCCAGCGTGGCGAACCAGCTCTCCCACTCCTGCAGGCGGTACGAGCGCAGCAGCGTCTGCCCGGCCAGGTCGGCCGGCTGGCGCAGGCGCTGGGCCAGGGCCGGGGTGCACATGGGCGTCAGCGGCGCGCGCAGCAGCAGCTCGGCGCGCGTGCCCTGCCAGGCGCCGTCGCCGAAGCGCACGGCCGCATCCAGCCCTTCGCCGGCCAGGTCCACGCGGTTGTTGTGCGTGAGCAGTCGCAGGTCGATGTAGGGGTGCTGCTGCTGGAACTGGCCCAGCCTGGGAATCAGCCAGCCGATGGCGAAGGTGCCGACCACGCCCACGGTGAGGACCTCGCGCGGGCGCGGTTCGGCCACCTGCTGCAGCGAATGCTCTATGCGCGCAAAGCTCTCGGCCACGGCAGGCCACAGCGCATGGCCTTCGTCGGTCAGCGCCAGGCCGCGCGGCAGGCGCCGGAACAGCGGCTTGCCCAGGCGCTCCTCCAGGTTGCGGATGTGCTGGCTGACGGCGGCCTGGGTCACGCACAACTCGTCGGCCGCCCGCGTCAGGTTGAGATGGCGCGCGGCCGCATCGAACATGCGCAGGGCATTGAGGGGCAGTTGCATGGTGAGCCAATAGTTTTTCTAAGGGATGCTGCCAATTATTCACGCTGGTCGCAGATTGGGCGCGGCGCTATCGTTGCGGTTGTCGATCTGCAACTGAAAAGGAAAAACAATGCAAAGACGCGATTTTCTGATGACGGGCGGCGCGGCCGCCTGGATGGCGGCCGGGCTGGCCGGCTGCGCCCTGCCATCAAAAAAACAGGGGGCTGCCGACCAGGCCTTCAGGACGGAGCTGGCGCGCATCGAGAAAAGTGTGGGCGGCCGGCTAGGCGTGGCCGTGCTGGAGGTGGAGTCGGGCGCCAGCGTGGACCACCGCGGCGACGAGCGCTTTGTCATGTGCAGCACCTTCAAGCTGCTGCTGGCCGCCCAGGTGCTGGACCGCGTGCAGCAGGGCGATGAGCGCCTGTCGCGCCGCGTGCACTACGCCAGCTCCCGGCTGGTTCCCTACTCGCCGGCCAGCGGCCCGCGTGCCGGTGACGGCGGCGGCATGACCATCTCCGAGCTGTGCGAGGCCGCCGTGGTGCTCAGCGACAACACGGCCGCCAACCTGCTGCTGGACGCCAGCGGCGGCCCGCAGGCGCTGACGCAGTGGCTGCGCGCCAGCGGCGACGAGACCACGCGCCTGGACCGCATGGAGCCCGAGCTCAACGAAGGCCTGCCCGGCGACGAGCGCGACACCACCACGCCCCTGGCCATGGTGCAAAGCATGCAGCGCCTGCTGCTGGGATCGGTGCTGGACGGCCATGGCCGCGCGCTGCTGCAGCAGTGGCTGGTGGCCAGCCGCACGGGCGACAAGCGCCTGCGCGCGGGCATGCCGGCCGGCTGGCGTGTGGGTGGAAAGACGGGCACCGGCGATCGCGGCACGGCCAACGATGCCGTCATCGCCTGGCCCACGCCGCAAAGCGCACCGCTGCTGGTGACCGGCTACCTCACCGAATGCCCGGCCGACGCGCCGCAGCGCGATGCGGCGCTGGCAGCGGCCGGCAAGGCGGCCGCACGCTGGCAGGCAGCAGTGCAAGGCTGAGTTGCGCCACCATGTCGCTTGATTTGGGCGATTTCAAAAAAATTGGCGCGGCCTGAAGACGAGAGACACCGAGGAAGGGCCTGGGCCGGCCGCGCCGCCCCCGCACCGAGGGTGTCGCTGGCCGCCCGTATGCCCCCCTCGTGAGGGGGAAGGCGCACAGCGCCTCAGGGGGTTACAACTTCTTGACCAGGACCTGACTTTTGCGGTCCCAGTTGTACTTGGCCTTGCGCGCCTCGGGCAGCCAGTCGGGGTCCACGGGCTGGAAGCCGCGCTTGATGAACCAGTGCATGGTGCGCGTGGTCAGCACGAACAGGCTGTCCAGGCCCTGGGCCTTGGCGCGCTGCTCTATGCGCTTGAGCAGCTTCTCGCCGTCGCCCGTGCCCTGGCTCTTGGGCGAGACGGTGACGGCCGCCATCTCGGCCGTCCTGGCGCTGGGATAGGGGTAGAGCGCGGCGCAGCCGAAGATCACGCCATCGTGTTCGATGATGGTGTAGTGGGCGATGTCGCGCTCGATCTCGGTGCGGCTGCGCTTGACCAGGGTGCCGTCCTTCTCGAAGGGCTCGATCAGCTGGATGATGCCGGCCACGTCGTCGGGCGTGGCCTCGCGCAGCTCTTCCAGCTTCTCGTCGATGATCATGGTGCCGATGCCGTCGTGCACATAGATCTCCAGCAGCAGCGCGCCGTCGATGGCGAAGGGCAGGATGTGGCTGCGCTCCACGCCGTGCTCGCAGGCATGCACGCAGTGCTGCAGGTAAAAGCCCGTGTCCGTGGGCTGCTCGGGCGTGGGCAGCTCGGCCAGCATGCGGCGGGCCGTGGCCAGCGGCAGCTCGGTGTCGATGGGGTTGGTCTCGTCGGCCGGGCCCGTGGGGTCCATGCGGATGCCCGGCACCTCGGTCATGAAGATCAGCTTGTCGGCCTTCAGCTCGATGGCCACGCGCGTGGCCACCTCTTCCATGCTCAGATTGAAGGCCTCGCCGGTGGGCGAGAAGCCGAAGGGCGACATCAGCACCATGGCATCCATGTCCAGGGCGCTGCGGATGCCGCTCACATCGACCTTGCGCACCAGGCCCGAATGCTTGAAATCCACGCCGTCCACGATGCCCACGGGCCGCGCCGTGAGGAAGTTGCCCGAGATCACCCGCACCCGCGCGCCGGCCATGGGCGTGTTGGGCAGGCCCTGGCTGAAGGCGGCCTCGATCTCATAGCGCAGCTGGCCGGCGGCTTCCTGGGCGCAGTCCAGCGCCACGGAGTCGGTGATGCGCACGCCGCGCGAGTACTGGGCCTCATGGCCCTTGGCGGCAAGCTGTTCGTTGACCTGGGGACGGAAGCCATGGACCAGCACGATCTTCACGCCCATGGCCTGGATCATGGCCAGGTCCTGGACGATGGAGCTGAGCTTGCCCGATGCGATGGCCTCGCCCGTCAGTCCCACCACAAAGGTCTGGTGTCGGAACTTGTGGATATAGGGAGCCACGGACCGGAACCAGGGGACGAAGGTGAAGTTGAAGACGGTGGACATGGTGGTCAGTCGGGGCATCGGGCCGATGCCGGGCAGAAAAAAAAGGCCTGCGGACAGGTCCGCCAGGACATGCTCGCGCAGGCAGGCGCCAGTGTAGCGGCATGGCGCGGCACCTGCGCACAGAAATGGGATGGAACGCCACGCAAATCGGCCCTGCTGCACAGTGCCGGGGGCACAAGGCACAGGACCTTGTCCGACGGGGGCCCGCCTGCAAGCCCGTGTAAGCTTCGCCACCATCGGTGAACCACGCAAGGCGCCCCCATTCATGCCATTGAGCGCTTCCATGTTTTTTCCGTTGCTTGCGCGGCCCGCGCGCCTTGTGCCGTGGCTGGCGGCGCTGGGCATGGTCGCAGGGGCGGCCCAGGCTGCAGGGGAGGCTCCGGCCTCCCAGGCTGCCGCCGCGATGAGCTTCGTGCAGGCCCGCCAGGCGCTGCTGCAGGGCTCCGACCAACTGGCCGCCTCGGCCAAGGCCGTGGAAAGCGCGCGGCTCAGACGCCAGGGTACGCAGGGGCTGGGCGGGCCTTCCGTGGCCATCACGGGCCTGGGCTACCGCTACTCGGCCAATGCCGACATCGATCTCGATCCTGCGCGGCGCACCCTGGACGGCGTCCTCGGCCAGCTGCCGCCCTCGGTGGGGCCGGCCATTCCCTCGCTGCCGCAACTGCCCACCTCCTATGCCTTGCAGCGCAAGAGCACGAATGCCTCGGCCAGCCTGTCCCTGGTCTGGCCGCTGTACCTGGGCGGCCTGTCCGATGCGGTGCGCAGTGGCCTGGACGCTGCCACCGACGAAGCCCTGGCCGATGCCGCCAGCAGCAGCCACGCCCTGCATTCGCTGCTGGTGCAGCGCTACTTCGGCGCCCAGCTGGCCGAGCGGGTCGCACGGCTGCGCGAGCGTGCGCTTGAGGGCGTGCGCGTGCATGACGCGGCCGCGCAAAGCATGCTCAAGGCGGGCGTGATCTCCCGGCTGGAGCGCCTGCAGGCCCGTGCCGCGCTGGCCGACGCCGAGCAGCAGGCGCGCAAATCGCGCGACGACGCAGACCTGGCCGCAGCGGCGCTGGCGCGCACGGTCAAGGCGCAGCGGCAGGTGCTGCCCAGTACGCCGCTGTTCGTCAGCAGCCGGCCTTTGCCGCCGCTGGACGGCTTCGTCGCCGCGGCCCAGTCGCACCATCCGGGTCTGGACAAGGTCCAGGCCAAGAAGCGCCAGGCCGAGTCCCTGCACGACGCCCAGGAGGCGCTGCGCCGGCCGCAGCTGCTGGCCTTCGGTTCGCGCGAGGTCAACACCAGCGGCAAGCCCAACTGGGTGGCAGGCGTGGCCGTGCGCTGGACGCTGTGGGACAGCATCGACCGCGATGCGCTGGCCGCCTCCTCGCAGCGCAAGATCGAGCAGGCCGAGCTGACCCAAGCCCAGGCGCTCAGCGACATCGCGCTGCTGGTCGAGAAGAACTGGCTGGGCGTGGAGCAGGCACGCCGCCAGTACCAGGCCCAGCAGGCCCAGGAGGATCTTGCGCGCGAGCTGCTGCGGCTGCGCGAGGCCGGCCTGCGGGAAGGCACCAGCACCACGCTGGACCTGATCGATGCCAGCCTCAATCTCGCCAAGGTCCAGACCCAGCGTGCCGAACTGGCCAACCAGTATGTGCAGGCCCTGGCCGCACTGCTGGAGAGCACGGGCCAGAGCGAGGAATTCGACCGATTCATGGCCCAGGCCGACATACAGATCCCACCCGACGCACCATGAGCACAGCCACGCCCGACCATCCCCGCAGCGCCACCGAAGCACCCGGCCCCGCGCCCGTGCCGCCGGGGCGCAGGCGCCCCTGGCTGGCCCTGGCCATCGTGCTGGCCGTGCTGCTGCTCGTGGCCTGGGGCTTTTGGCGTGCGGCGCAGCCCGCCCCCCTGTATTTCCAGGGCCAGATGGAGGCGCGCGAGACCGACATCGCGCCCAAGGTCACGGCGCGCATCGCCAAGGTGCGCGTCACCGAAGGCCAGAAGATCCAGCCCGGTGATCTGCTGGTGGAGATGGACAGCCCCGAGGTGCGCGCCAAGCTGGCCCAGGCCGAGGCCGCGCGCGATGCCGCCCAGGCCCAGGCCGACAAGGCGCAGGCCGGCGCACGCCCGCAGGAAGTGCAGATGGCGCGCCTGAACTGGCAGCGCGCCCAGACGGCCGCCGACCTGGCCCAGACCTCGCTGCGCCGCGTGCAAAGCCTGTTCGACCAGGGACTGGTTGCGGCCCAGAAGCGCGATGAAGCCGATGCCGACTGGCGCGCCTCGCGCGACCAGGCGCTGGCTGCGCGTGCGCAGTATGAAATGGCGGCTTCGGGTGCGCGCCAGGAGGATCGCAGCGCCGCCCAGGCCCAGGCCCGCCAGGTGCAGGGCGTGGTCGCCGAGGTGGAGGCCGCGCGTGCCGAGACCGAGCTGCGCAGCCCCGTGGGCGGCGAGGTGGTCCAGGTGCTGGCCCGCCAGGGCGAGCTGTCCCCGCAGGGCGTGGCCGTGGTCACCGTGGTGGACCTGGCCGACCAGTGGGTGGTGCTCAATGTGCGCGAGGACCAGCTTGCACGCTTTGCCCAGGGCAGCCGCTTCACCGGCCGCCTGCCGGGCCTGGACAACCGCGAGGTCGGCTTCGAGGTCTACTACCTGGGTGTGCTGCCCGACTTCGCCACCTGGCGCGCCACGCGTGCGGGCCAGGGCTTCGATGCGCGCACCTTCGAGGTCCGCGCGCGGCCGCAGCAGCCCATTGCAGGCGCGCGGCCCGGCATGAGCGTGGTCGTGGAAGGCGGCCGTTGAGCGGCCGGCGGCAGTGAGCGCGAACCCGCCCACGGCCTTTGCCGCCAGCCTGCGGCGCGAATGGCGTCTGCTGCGCGGGCGGCCCTGGGACCTGGCCATGGTCAGCTGGGTGCCGCTGCTGGCGCTGCTGCTCATGGTCTGGATCTTCTCGGCAGGACTGGTCCAGCGCCTGCCCGTCGCCGTCTGGGACCAGGACCACAGCGCCCTGTCGCGCCAGCTGGTGCGCATGCTGGACGCCACGCCGGGCCTGGCCGTGCAGTCGCAGGCGCTCAATGCCTCGGAGGCGCAATGGGCGCTGCAGTCCATGAATGCCTACGCCGTGGTGCAGATCCCGCCCGGCTTTGCGCGCGACATCAAGCGGGGCCAGGGGGCCGACGTGGTGCTCATGCACAACGCCCAGCTGGCCACGCATTCCAGCCTGATCCAGCGTGACCTGCGCCAGGTGGTGGGAACGCTGTCGGCCGGCGTGGAAATGCAGGCCCGTGCCAAGCGCGGCGACCCGGCCCAGGCGCTGCGCGTGCGCATGGAGCCCATACGCACCAACCTGGTGTCGCTGTTCAACATCTCCACCAACTACGAGCAGTTCCTGGCGGCGGCGCTGATTCCCGCGCTGCTGCACATCCTGGGCATGACGGCCGGCGCCTGGTCCGTGGGGCGCGAGCTGCGCGACCGCACGCTGGGCCAGTGGATGGCCGAGGCTGCGGGCCCGGGAAAGCCCGGCTGGAGCGCCATTGCGGGCGCCTTGGCGGGCAAGCTGGCGCTGTCCTGGGCCAGCCTGGGCCTGGGCGGTACGCTGGCCATGCTGTGGCTCACGGCCGGGCGGGGCTGGCATCCGGGGCAGGGCGCTGCCAGCCTGGCCTGGGTGGCGCTGGCCCTGCTGCTGCTGATCGCCGTGAGCCTGGCGGCGGGGGCGCTGCTGGCGGCGCTCACGCTGTCGCTGCGCACGGCGCTTTCGGGGGCGGGCCTGCTGTCGGCGCCGGCCTTTGCGTTCAGCGGCGTGGGCTTTCCGCTGCTGGCCATGCCGGATTCGGCACGTGCCTGGGCCCTGTCCATGCCCTATACCCACTATGCGCGGCTGCAGATAGAGCAGCTGCAGATGGGCGCGCCCATCGTGCAGAGCCTGCCCGTGGTGGCCGGGCTATTGCTGGCCGTGCTGGTGTTGCTGCTGCTGGCCACGGCAGGCCTGGCGCGCGGCCTTTCCCGCCCCGACAAATGGGGAGGGCGCTGAGATGGCCAGGGGCTTTGCGCATGACTTCATCAGCGCCCTGCGTGCCGTGTTCGGCGACGCGGGCGTGCTCATGCTGCTGGTGGGAGCGCCCGTGCTCTACGGCTTCTTCTATCCCTGGTTCTATGGGCAGGAGGTCGTGCAGCGCGTGCCCGTGGCCGTGGTGCAGCACGACGGCAGCGGCCTGGCACGCCAGATGCTGCGCTTTGCCCAGGCCAGCCCGCGCATCGAGGTGACCCTGGTCACGGGCGACGAGGCCCAGGCGCAGCAAGCCCTGCTGGATGGCCGCGTCATGGGCTACGCGCTGCTGCCGCGCGACCTCAAGCGCCGCGTGGTGCGCAGCGAAGAGGCCGTGGTCCCCGTCTATGCCAACGGTGCCTACCCGCTGGCCGCCAAGCAGGTGCAGTACGGTTTTGCCGAAGCCTTCGGCACGGTCTCGGCAGGCGTGGAACTGCGGCGCCTGACGGCCGGCGGACAGAGCGCACTGCAGGCCCAGGCCAGCCGCTCGCCCGTCAACCTGCAGATGCAGGCCCTGTTCAATCCGACGGAAGGCTACGGCAGCTTCGTCGTCGCCGCCGTGGCCATCATCATCCTGCAGCAGACGCTGCTCATGGGCGGCGCGCTGCTGGTGGGAACCTGGCGCGAGCAGGGATTGGACAGGGCGCCGGCACGCACCTGGCTGGCGCGGCTGCTGGCGCTGTGCACGCTGGGCTGGCTCTCGGGCCTGTACTACTTCGGCTGGATCTTCGTCTGGCACGACTATCCGCGCGGCGGCAATCCCTGGGGCGCGCTGGCGCTGCTGGCCGTCTTCGTCCCGGCTGTGGCGGGAGCGGCGGCGCTGCTGGGCTGGTGGCTGGCCAACCGCGAGCGTGCCATGCAGGTGGTGCTGTTCACCTCCATCCCGCTGGCCTTCGTCGGCGGCTTCAGCTGGCCGGCCGAGGCCCTGCCGCAACTGCTGCAGGCGCTGCGCTGGCTGTCGCCCAGCACGGCCGCCATCCAGGCCTCGCTGCGACTGAACCAGGCCGGCGCGCCGCTGGAGGCGGCGCTATGGCATCTGTCCGTGCTGCTGGCCCTGGCGCTGCTGGGCTGGGTGGCCGTGCTCTGGCTGGGCAGCCGCCGTGCGGACCCTTGCGATTGACCGGTCGGGGCTTCAGGCCGGCGCGCCCGCGCCGCGACCCCGTCCCTGCATGGCCAGCATCAGCAGCACCACGCCCACGATGGGCAGCAGCCAGGTGTTGATGCCGTCCCAGCCGGCCGTGTGCAGCAACTGGCCCGAGCCGAACGAGGCCACGGCCACGGTGCCGAAGACCAGGAAATCGTTGAGCGCCTGCACCTTGGCGCGCTCGGCAGGGCGGTAGCACTCGGTGACCATGGCCGTGGCGCCGATGAAGCCGAAGTTCCAGCCCACGCCCAGCAGCACCAGGGAGCCCCAGAAGTGCAGCAGCTCCAGCCCCATCAACGCCATCAGGGCCGAGGCCGCGATCATCACCAGCCCCAGCGCCGTGATGCGGCGCTTGCCAAAGCGCGCGATCAGCCGGCCCGTGAAGAAGCTGGGTGCGAACATGGCCAGCACATGCCACTGGATGCCCAGCGCCGCCTCGCCCACCGTGTGGCCGCAGCCCACCATGGCCATGGGCGCGGCCGTCATCAGAAAGGCCATGAGGCCGTAGCTGACCACGCCGGCCGAAGCCGCCACGATGAACTGCGGTGTGCGCGCAATCTCGGCCAGCGGCCGGGCCTCGCCCGCCACGGCGCGGGCCTGGGGCGGCGGCAGCTTCAGGCCCAGCAGCAGCGGCAGGGCCAGCAGGGCGAGAACGGCCTGGCTGTAGAAGCTGCCGGCGAACGGCGTCATGGGCAGGGCGTCGCGCGTCCAGATCACCACCTGCGGGCCGATGATGGCCGCGATCAGCCCGCCGATCATCACGCGCGAGATGGCGCGCGCCTGCTCGGCGGGCTCGGTCATGGCGTCGGTGGCCGCGAAGCGGTAGCTCTGCACGCAGGCCGCGTAAAAGCCCGCCAGCGCCGTGCCGATGCAGAAGGTCACGAAATCGGAGTGCGCAATGCCCTGGGCGGCGATCACGCCCGAGACCACGCCCAGGATGGCGCCCAGCACATAGGCCGTGCGCCGCCCCATGCGCTGCATCAGCCAGGCCGCGGGCAGCGTGGACAGCGCCAGGCCCAGCTGGTAGATGCTGACCGGCAGCGTGGTGGCCGTGGGATTGGTGGACAGCTGCTGCCCCACCAGGCCGCCCAGCGAAATGATGATGGGCGGCGACGCGCCCCCCAGCGATTGCGCGGCCACGAGCAGGCCGAGGTTGCGGCGCTGCAGCGCTGGAGTGTGTTGTTCTGGTGTCATGGCTTGTGCGGCGGAAAGACCGCATCTTCACCGAAAAGCATGAGGGCTGGGTTAAGCGCCGATTCAGCCAGCCGGGCCGGTGGTCCAGTCCGCGATGGCCAGTCCGGGTTCGGGAATGCGGCTGAACACCCGGTCTCTTGTGACCAGCACCGAGCGCTCGCCGGCCTGCGCGGCCTGCTGCTGCAGGAGCAGGGCGTGCGCGGCAATCATCATGTCCATGGAGGCCAGCGTGATGCCGGCCGCCTCGCAGGCGGCGCGCAGGTGGCCGTAGGCATCGGCCACCTGTGCCGTCCAGGGCAGCACCTCGACGCGGGCCAGGAACCCTGTCACCCGCAGCGACAGCCCGGCAGGGTGGCCGCGCTTGGCGACCCCGTATATCAGTTCGGCCTGCGTGACCGCCGACACTGCGATCTGGTGCATGGGTACGCGAACCAGCTGTTCGCGCACGGCAGGGATATCGCCTTTGATGATGTGGCTGGCGATGTTGGTGTCCAGCAGGTAGCGTGTCATCGCGCACTGCCTTCGTCGGCAAACGGATCGCGGCCTGACTCTGGCTGCGCTCGGTCAGCGGTGTCCATGAAATCGGCCGGCACGTCGGTGGTGGCGTCGAGCGCAAAGAACTCTTGCCATGAGTCGGGACGGCGCGACAGGACCACGTCGCCCGTGACGGGGTCGCGACGTATGTAGACCTCTTTTTCCTCGAACCGGAATTCATAGGGAAGGCGCACGGCCTGGCTGCGACCGGTGGTGAAAAGCTTGGCAGTCTGCGTCACGGCGATTCCTCCTGCTGGTATGTATCAAAGTATATATCCGCGCTGTGACTTGCTGTACGCCTCCTGGAAGATCTGGTGGATCAGCTCCCTGAACCATTTGTGCCCCGCGTCATGGTCGTTGCGCGGATGCCAGACGGCGTCGATGGACAGGGCCAGCTCGGGCAGGGGCATGGGGCGCGCCACGCAGTTGGAGCCGGACAGCACGCTGTGCATCCAGTGCGCGGGCATGGCGGCCACCAGGTCGGTGGATTCGATGACGGGCACCATGCCCAGCCAGGTGGGCACCTGGAACATCACGCGCCGCGCCAGCCCGCGCTCGGCCAGGAGTTCATCCACGATGCTGCTGCCCACGCCCGTGACCTTCAGGTGGCCTTGCTCCAGGTATTTCTCCAGCGTGAGCGGGGAGGCGGCGGCCGGATGGTCCTTGCGCATCAGCACCATCCACTGGTCGTCCAGCAGGCGGCGTGACGCCGACAGCACCGAGCGACCGCGCGAGACGGACAGCCGTATCTCCACGCCTTCGTACTCGACGCGGTCCGAGGGCTGGCGGCCGTCGAAGGACTGCACCGACAGGCTGATGCCCGGCGCCACTGCACGCAGATGGATGCACAGCTGCGGGAGCAGCAGCACGCCCACGTAGTCGGACAGGCGCAGGTGGAAATTGCGCCGCGCCGTGGCCGGATCGAATCCCTTGCTGACCTCGATGGCGCTTTCGATCTCGCTGAAGGCCTTGCGGAAGCTGCGCGCCAGGCGCACGGCCTCGGGCGTGGGCGACATGCCTTCGGCCGTGCGCAGCAGCAGCGGGTCGTTGAACTGGGTGCGCAGCCGGCGCAGCGCATGGCTGACGGCCGAGGAGGTGATGCCCAGCCGCGCGGCGGCCTTGCCCACGCTGCGTTCTTCCACCAGGGCCTCGAAGATCACCAGCAGGTTGAGGTCGATGCTGCGCAGGTTGACCGGAGCCCGGGGCGCGCCTTCTGCATGTTGAATGTTGTTCATTTTGATGATGACAAAGATGAGCTTGACTGAATTTTACGTGCGTCACGACAATGCACCAGCTTTGAAATGAATGCCCATGAATTCACCCAGTTTCAACCGCTGTGCCGGTGATTCCGACGCAGCAGAAAATCCAGCGGAACAATATCTGTTTCCGGAAAATTCCTGCGATACCCATTTCCATGTATTTGGTCGTTCCGATGATTTTCCGTTGATTGCGGAACGCGCCTATACACCGGCTGTCGCGTCCATGGACGATTATTGGAAAGCCTTTCGCCCATTGGGCGTGGACCGTTGCGTTCTGGTCCAGCCCAGCGTGTATGGCCGCGACCACGGCCTTCTCAAGCAGACGCTGCGCCATGCCGAAGCAGGCCGCATGCGTGGCGTGGCCGTGATCTATGAGGACACGTCGGAGGCGGAGATCGAAGCGCTGCACGCCCTGGGCGTGCGCGGCGCACGGTGCAATGCGCTGTTTTCGGGCGGGGTCTCCGTCTCCAGCCTGCAGGCCGTGGCCGACCGTATCCGGGGCCTGGGCTGGCATGTGCAATTGCTGGTGAACGTGGATGAAGACCCTGGCCTGGCGCAGCGCGTGGCCGACATGGGTGTGGCCGTGGTGGTGGATCACTTCGGCCACCCGTCGCGCCAGCTGGGTGCCGGCGGGCCGGGCAGCCGCAATCTGCAGGCGCTGATGAAGGAAGGCCGGGCCTGGGTGAAGTTCTCGGGCGCCTACCGGATATCGGCAACGGCATCGGCCGTGGACCCGGCCGTGACTCCCATTGCACATGCCCTGGTGCAGGCCAATCCGCACCGGATCGTATGGGGGTCGGACTGGCCGCATCCCGGAATAAAGGCCCGTTCGAATTCCGCTGGCGAATTGGCGCAGGCATTGGTGGATTGGGTTCCAGAGGAATACAGACGCACGGTATTGGTCGATAATCCCGCGCGCCTGTATTGGGGTCATTGATTTTCAAATAGCAGGAGACAGAGAAAATGAATCGAATCACATCGGGCCGCAGAGGCTTTATCCGCACGGCGGTATCTTTCGCGGCGCTGGCTGCGGCATCGGCTGCATCGGCAGTGCAGGCGCGCGCATTTCCGGCCAAGCCGCTCACGCTGGTCGTGCCCTTTGCGCCGGGCGGCAATGTGGACATCGTGGCCCGCACGCTGGGCATTCCGCTGGCCCGGCATGCGGGGCAGTCCGTGATCGTGGACAACCGTGCGGGCGGCGGTGGTGCCGTGGGCTCGGGCTGGGTGGCGCGCGCCGAGCCGGACGGGCATACGCTGCTGGTGGCCACGCCGGGCCAGTTGGGCACCTTGCCCGAGATGATCAAGCTGCCCTACCGCGCCGACAGCTTTGCGCCCATTGCCGTGGTCAGCCGCACGCCCGTGGTCGTGGTGGTGCGCGCCAACGACGCGCGCTTCAAGACCGCTGCCGATTTCATCAAGGCGATGAAGGCCAGGGATGGCAGCGTGACCGTGGGCCATGCCGGCCCGGGCTCGCCCAATCACCTGGCCGTGCTGCAGCTGGAAGATGCGGTGAAGGTGCGCGTCAATCCCGTGCCCTACAAGGGATCGGGGCCGGCCCTGGTCGATCTGATCGGCGGGCAGATCGATGCCGTGGTGGACCAGATCACCAGCTCCACGCCGCATATCAAGAGCGGCGCCCTGCGCGCGCTGCTCGTGCTGGGGCCGCGCGCCGGGGGCGGGCTGGCCGATGTGCCCGACCTGGCCCAGCTGGGCCTGCCGGTGTTCGATGCCACCACCTTCGTGGGCGTGTTCGCGCCCAAGGGCGTGCCCACGGCCAGCGTGGACAGCCTGTATGGCTGGATCTCCCAGTCTGTGGCCGACCCGGAGTTCAGCCGCCTGATCCGCGAGCTGGGCAGCGAGCCCTTCCCGGCCAGCGCGGCCGTGCTGCAGCGCCTGGTCAGCGAAGAGGCCGCACTGGCGGCGCGGCTGACCCGGCAGGGGCGCCTGCGCGCGGAGTAGCCGCCGCGCGCACTTTCCCGATCCTCTAGTACCCGGCCGCCAGCCCGTCGCGGCGCGGGTCGCTGGCGATCTGGTAGCCCTCCACGGCGGGATCGCCCATGCGCCAGATGAACTGGCCGGCGCCGAAGTCCTGGTAGGGGTCGTGGATGACCTCCACCTGGTGGCCCAGCGCCTGCAGGCCGGCAATGGTGGCCGGGTCCATGCCGCCTTCCACGTTGATGGCCAGGCCTTCGTTGACGCGCCAGCGCGGCGCATCGCAGGCCGCCTGGGGCGACTGGCGGTAGTCCAGCATGCGCACCACAGTCTGCATGTGGCCCTGGGGCTGCATGTTGCCGCCCATGACGCCGAAGCTCATCACGGGCTGGCCGTCGCGGGTCAGGAAGGCCGGAATGATGGTGTGGAAGGGGCGCTTGCCCGGGCCCACCAGGTTGGCGCGGTTGGGGTGCTGGGGGTCGGTGCCGAAGCCGTGGCCGCGGTTTTGCAGGCTGATGCCGAAGCTCGGCTCCACCACGCCCGAGCCAAAGCCCGAGAAGTTGCTCTGGATGAAGCTGACCATCATGCCGTTCTCGTCGGCCGCCGTCAGGTAGATGGTGCCGCCGCGCACGGGGTTGCCGGCCTTGAAGTCCTGCGCACGGCGCGGATCGATGAGCCTGGCGCGCGAGGCCAGGTAGGCGTCGTCGAGCATCTGTGCGGGCGTCACCTCCATGTCCGCATCGGCCACGTAGCGGTAGATGTCGGCAAAGGCCAGCTTCATGGCCTCGATCTGCAGATGCTGGGAGGCCACGCCATCCACGGGCAGGCTGGCCAGGTCGAAGTTGGACAGAATGCCCAGCGCGATCTGCGCTGCAATGCCTTGCCCGCCCGGCGGGATCTCGTGCAGAGTGTGGCCGCGGTAGTCCTTGGCCAGCGGCTGCACCCATTGCACCTCGTGCGCGGCCATGTCGGCCATGCCCAGGCAGCCGCCGTGCTGCTGCACGAACGAGGTCACGGCCCGGGCAATCTCGCCTTCATAGAAGGCCTTGCCGCGCGTGGCACCGATGGCGCGCAGGGCGCGCGCTGCGGCGGGAAAGCGGAACAGCTCGCCCACTTCCGGCGCGCGGCCCCGGGGCAGGAAGCTTTCCCTGAACCCCGGCTGCGATTGCAGCTCGGGCGCGCCTGCGGCCCATTTCTGCTGGACCACGGGCGGCACCAGGTAGCCGCGCTCGGCGATCTCGGCGGCCGGCTCCATCAGCGCGTCAAAGGGCAGCTTGCCGAAGCGCTCGTGCAGGGCCACCCAGGCGCTGACGGCGCCCGGCACGGTGATGGAGTCCACGCCCCGGCGCGGCGGCTTGTCCTGGCGGCCATAGCGCTGGTGGAAGTACTCGGGCGCCCAGCCCTGCGGTGCGCGGCCGCTGGCGTTGAGCCCGTGCAGTTCCTTGCCATCCCAGAGGATGCAGAAGGCGTCCGAGCCCAGGCCGTTGCTCACCGGCTCGACGATGGTCATGGTAGCCGCCGCCGCAATGGCGGCGTCCACCGCGTTGCCGCCTGCCCACAGCATGCGCAGGCCGGCCTGCGCCGCCAGCGGATGGGAGGTGGATACGGCATTGCGCGCGAACACGGGCACCCGCCTGGAGTCGTAGGGATTGCCGGGAGTGAAGGGAGAGGAAGAGGCGTGCATGAAAGAACCTGCCTCAGTCGGCGGTGATGCCCATGGTCTTCACGTCACGGCTCCAGCGCGTCAGCTCGCGGTCGATCTGCTGCTTGAAGGACTTGGGGTCGCTGGTCTCGGGGTCCAGGCCCTGGGCCTCGAACTGGGCTTGCACTTCGGGGCGCTCCATGATCTTGCGCACTTCCTGGGCCAGCCGCTCGACGATGGCCGGGTCCGTGCCGCCCGTGGTGAACAGGCCGTACCAGGACGTGAAGGCATAGCCGGGCAGGCCGGCCTCGGCGACGGTGGGCACGTTGGGCAGGTTCTTGACGCGCTGCTTCGTGGTCACGGCCAGGATGCGGGTCTGGCCGGTCTTGGCCGAGGTGATGGCGGGCGGAATGCCCGAGAAGATGGCCTGCACCTGGCCGCCCGACACATCGGTGATGGCCGGGCCGTTGCCGCGGTAGGGCACGTGCACCAGGTTCACGCCGGCCTGCTGCGCGAACAGCGCGCCGGCCAGGTGCAGGGTGGAGCCGTTGCCCGACGATGCGTAGTTGATGCTGCCCGGCGCCTTGCGCGCGGCCTCGATCATTTCCTGCACTGTCTTGTAGGGCAGGGCGGCGTTCACCAGCAGCGCGTTGCCGGACTCGGCCACCAGGGTGATGGGCTCCAGGTCCTTGCGCGGGTCGAACGACAGCTTCTTGGCCAGCACGGGCGCCACGGTGTTGCTGCCGATGGAGCCCAACAGCAGCGTGTAGCCGTTCTTGGGCGCCTTGGCCACCACTTCGCTGGCGATCAGGCCGCCCGCGCCGCCGCGGTTCTCCACCACCACGCTCTGGCCCAGGCGCTGCTGCAGCTCCTTGGCCAGGATGCGGGCCACGATGTCGTTGGCGCCGCCGGCGGCAAAGCCCACCATGATCTTCAGCGGCTGCGAGGGCCAGGCATCGGCGGCGGGCGCGGCCCAGCCGGGCGTGGCGCAGGTCAACAGGGCGGCGCAGCAGACGAGCAGGCGGCGGGACACGGGTGCAGGCATGGAGATCTCCAGAAATCCGGGAAGTGGGAGGGCGCGATCAGGACGATCGGCTATCGGTTGCCAGCGATTTTGATGATAGAAACTGTTTGGTGAAAGCTGGAATTTCTTACGAATCTTGAAAGCAAAACTTTTATGCCAAGCCTGCGCATTCTTCGCACTTTTCTGGCCGTGGCGGCGGAGGGCTCCTTCACCGCGGCAGGCCAGCGCGTGGCGCTGACCCAGGTGGCCGTGGGGCTGCAGATGCGCACGCTGGAAAACGACCTCAAGCGCAAGCTGTTCGCGCGCCAGGGCAAGCTGGTCACGCTCAACGAGCAGGGCCGGGCGCTGGTGCCCATTGCCACCCAGCTGGTGGCGCTGTACGAGCAGGCCAAGCACGGCACGCGGGCCGACGCACCGCTGGCCGGCACCGTGCAGTTCGGCTCCATCGTCTCGGCGCTGAGCCAGCTGGTGCGCGCCACGCTGGAGCTCAAGCGCCACCATCCGGCGGTGGACCTGCATGTGGTCTCGGGCAAGTCCAACCGGCTGATCGCCCAGGTGGAGAACCATGAGCTGGACGCGGCCGTGGTGGTCTACAACCCGGCCATCAAGCGCCCCTCGCTGGTCTGGACGCCGCTGTACGCCGAGCCCATGGTGCTGCTGGCGCCGCGCGCCGCCCGGCCAGCGGCGCCTGCCGACATGGTGGAGCGCTATCCCTTCATCCGCTTCGACCGCACCGAGCACACGGGCGAGCTGGTGGAGCGCACGCTGCGCCGTCTGCGCGCCAAGCCCCAGGAGTTCCTGGAGCTCAACTCCATCGAGACCATCGTGGAGCTGGTGCGCGACGGCATGGGCGTGGCCATGCTGCCCAACCTGGCGCGGCATGGCTGGGAGGGCGACCCGCGCCTGCGCGTGCTGCCCCTTGCCCAGACTGCCGAGAGCCGGCAGATCGCCCTGGTGCAGCTGCGCACGGCGGCGCGCGCCGAGATCATCACCGCCGTGGGCCAGCAATTCGTGGCGGCGCTGGCTGTGCCGGACTGAGTGTGCCGGACTGAGCGCGCTGCTGTGGGTGTTGCGCCGATCCGCGTGTCTTAAGTTGCGTATTGCGCGAGCCCGTGGCCCATGGACCAGTTCTCCTTGTCCACCTCGACCAGGTTGACGAACACGTCCTCGGGCCGCAGGCCGGGGCTTTCGACCAGCAGCTCGGCGATGCGGCTGAACAGCGCCATCTTCTGCTCCAGGCTGCGGGTGTTGCTGACCGTGAGCTGCACCAGCACCAGATCGTCGCTGCGCGCCACGCCCAGGTAGGAGGCGCTGTAGCGGAAGTTGTCGCCGTCATGCTCGGTGATGGTCATGAACTGGTCGTCCTCCGGCACGTTGAAGGTCTCGCGCATGGCGCGGTAGAGGCTGTCGCAGATGGCCTGGCGGTAGGCGGGGGACTTGCCGGCGCGCATGTTGATCCGGGTCATGGGCATGGTGTGGCTCCTTTGCGTTGCGTTGCGTTGAGTTGAGTTGCGTTGCTTTGCGTAGTGGGAGCCTCGAAGGTAGGCCGCACCAGATATTTTGAAAAGCCATGATTGCTGATATCAGTAATAATGGATTGCAATGATTCAACGACCTCTGGACCTGGATGCCGTGCAAGGCTTCGTGCACATCGCGGACCTGGGCAGCTTCACGCGCGCGGCCGAAGCCATGCAGACCACGCAGGCCGCCGTCAGCCTCAAGCTCAAGCGGCTGGAGCAGAGGCTGGGCTGCAGGCTGGTCGAGCGCACGCCGCGCCATGTGCAGCTGTCGGCGCTGGGTGCCGACTTCCTGCCCCATGCGCGCGAACTGCTGCAGGCCCATGAGCGCGCACTGGCGCTGGCTGTCAGCACGCGCCAGCGGCTGACCATCGGCATCAGCGACCACGTGGCCGGGCCTGAGCTGCCGGCCCTGATCGCCCGCATGAATGCGCAGGACCCGCAGCTGCTGATCGACATCCGCATCGCATCGTCCGGCCCGCTGCTGCAGGGGTTCGACCGGCGCGAGTACGACACGGTGATCGTTCGCACGCATGCCGGGCGTGACGACGGCGAGCTGCTGGCCGAGGAGCCCTTCGGCTGGTTTGCCGCGCCCGGCTGGCAGCACCGCGCGGGCGAGCCCCTGCCGCTGGCCACGCTGGCCGAGCCCTGCGGCGTGCGCGCCATGGCCGGGCAGCTGCTGGATACGGCGCGCATGCCGTGGACCGAGGTGTTCGTGGGCGGTGGCGTGGCCGCTGTCTCGGCCGCCGTCATGGCGGGGCTGGGCGTGGCCGCGCTGGCGCCGCGCATGCTGGCCCTGGGCGCCGTGGACGTGGGCCCGCGCCTGGGCCTGCCCACGCTGCCGCGCCTGCCCGTGCTGCTGCACACCCGCGTGCGCGAAGGCCGGCCGCGCGCGGCGCTGGATGCGCTGGGCGCCGCCTTCAAGTCCGCCGTGCGTGGCTAGCAGCCAACAATCGGCCCGGCATGGCGCGCAGCCGCTTGTGCCTGCGGGGCAACGGGCGATAGACTCGCACCCCTCCCATCCACCCTCACCCTTTCGAGGTGCACCATGCCCCGCCGCACAGCTTCCTGCTGAACGACTTCGTCACACGCTGATCCTGGCCTTGCCCCGGATGTCTTTTGCGTGTGCGCTGCGGTGCGTGGCCTTTTGAGGGCTTGCGGCTGACCGTCCGGTTTGCGGACGGCCCCGACAGTCCTGCCATCTTCCCCTTCGACAGCCTGCCGGCCCGGCCACCACGGGCCAGGCCGCGCTGTCGCTGCATCCCCTGCATTGCGGCGCCTGGCGTCGTCGTCGGCTTTTCCCGCTCCACGGCATGTCGCCGTGGGGTGCTGCATCGTTTTCGGAAAGCACGACATGACCCCATCCATTGCCCAAGGCGCTCACTTTCTTTCGAGCGTCGAGATCCTCAAGTACCCCCGTACGCCGCACCTGCGCGGCTCGCGCCTGCAGTCCGGTGACCAGGACGACGCCGTGCCCTATGAGCGGCTGGCCGGCCGGCACATCGTCGTCGAGGAAAAGCTCGACGGCGCCAACGCCGCGCTGAGCTTTGCCGGCGACGGCCAGTTGCTGCTGCAGTCGCGCGGCCACTACCTGGACAGCGAGCGGCCCGGCGGGCGCGAGCGCCAGTTCAACCTCTTCAAGCAATGGGCCCAGGCCCACGAGGGCGCGCTGCTGTCCCTGCTGGACGACCGCTACCAGGTGTTTGGCGAGTGGATGTACGCCAAGCACTCGCTGTTCTACGACGCGCTGCCGCACTGGTTCTGCGAGTTCGACATCTGGGACCGCTCGGCGCAGTGCTTCCTGGACACGCCGCGCCGCCATGCCCTGCTGGCCGGCGTGCCCGTGGTCTCGGTGCCCGTGCTCTACAGCGGGGCGGCGCCCCGGCGCATGCAGGACCTGCTGGCGCTGCTGGCCCCTTCGCTGGGCCGCAGCGCGCGCTGGCGCCAGGCCTTCGAGCAGGTGGTGGCCCGCCAGAAGCTGGACCTGCCGCTGTGCTGGCGGCAGACCGACGGCTCCGAGCTGGCCGAGGGCCTCTACCTCAAGGTGGAGCAGGACGGCCAGACCGTGGCGCGCTACAAGTTCGTGCGGCCGGACTTCGTGCAGGTCATCCTCGACTCGGGCTCGCACCACAGCGAGCGGCCCATCGTCCCCAACGGGCTGCGCGAGGGCGCAGACATCTTTGCGGCCGATATTTCAAAAAGCTGGTGAGGCCTGCAGCGCAGACCCATCGCAAGGAGATTGCCATGACGAACTGGAAACAGATCCAGTCCCTGGTGCCGCAGCCCGGCGCCGACCCCGACTTCGCGGCCTGCCTGGCCGCCTTCCCCCAGCTGGAGCAGGCCAAAACCACGCCGCAGGACCCCGTCTATCACGCCGAAGGCGATGTCTGGACGCACACGCAGATGGTGGTGCGCGAGCTGCTGGCCGATCCCGGCCATGCGGCGCTCACCGCCACCGAGCGCGAGACGGTCTTCCTGGCCGCGCTGCTGCACGACGTGGCCAAGTGCTCGACCACCGTGGTGGGCGAGGACGGCCGCATCGGCCAGCCCGGCCATTCGCGCCGGGGTGCGCTGGATGCGCGGCTCATGCTCTGGGAAGCCGGCGCGCCCGTGGACCAGCGCGAGGCCATCTGCCGGCTGATCGCCGTGCACCAGGTGCCGTTCTTCGCCTTTGCCGACTCGCGCCGCGGCCTCTCGCCCGAGTTCATCGTGCGCGAGCTGTCCTGGCAGGTGGACCTGCACTTGCTCACGCTGCTGGCGCGGGCCGACATGCGCGGTCGCATCTGCCCGGACATTGCGTCCGTGCTGGTCAACATCGAACTGGTGCGCGAGTTCGCGCTGGAAGAGGGCTGCCTGCGCACGCCACGCCGCTTTGCCTCGGCCGAGACGGCGGTGCGCTACTTCCGCGGCGCGCAGCTGCATCCCGACTATGCGCTGCACGCACAGGAAGGCTCGCGCGCCATCGTCATGTGCGGCCTGCCGGCCAGCGGCAAGAACACCTGGGTGGCGGCGCACCATGGCGACCTGCCCGTGGTCTCCTTCGACGATGCGCGTACGGAGCTGGGCCTGCGCCACGGCCAGAACGAGGGCGCGGCCGCCCACCATGCCGTGGACAAGGCCAAGGCCCTGCTGCGCGCGGGCCAGCCCTTTGTCTGGAATGCCACCCACCTGTCGCGCCAGATGCGCGGCAAGACCGTGGACCTGTGCCTGGCCTACGGCGCCCGCGTGGAACTCGTGCACCTCGAAGCCAGCCGCCCAACCCTGCTGGCCCGCAACCGCGCGCGCGACACCACGCTGACCAACGCGGCCCTGCTCTGCCTGCTGCAGCGCTGGGATGTGCCTTTGCCTACCGAGGCGCATGCGCTGTCGTTGCTGGTCAATGAGGGGTAGGGGAGGGGGAGGGTTGCTGTACCGCTGTCAAGCGGCATGCTCGCCGCGTGCGCGCTTCATCTCCAGATAGGACTGGGCTGCTTCCTGGTCGTCGGCCCGGTATGCCACGTTCATGTCCGGGCGATGCACGTCATCGCCCGGACCCTTCAGCCCTGGCAATGCCCGAAGATGATCAAGCAAGGTGGTCTGCGTGTTGGCAGAGGTGATCAAGGGGCGCAGATAGGCATCGAGGTGTCTGCCTTGCGGGTTCTGGATCTCCTGGGTCAGTGCCTTCAGATAAGCCTCCTTGTTGGAGGCCAGCCAGTCGATGGCAAAGCCCGCGCGGTGGCACAGCTCGGCATGGATCAGCAGCATGCTGCGTCCATTTCCGTCGAGAAAGGGATGACCCCAGGCAAACGCGCCCATGACAGCACCAGGTTTGTCGCGCAGGGTGCCTGCATCGTTGCCCATGTCCAGGCCCCATTCGACGGCGCGCTGGCACAGCTCTGACACTTCGAATTGCAGGCCTGCACCCCTGCCGACGAGCCGGCCCACGCCCAGCGCACGCCTGTCCTGGCCGGCCCAGGGGTAGAAGTCGGAAAACAGGATGGCGTGAACGCGCAAAAAATCGCGGTAGCCAATCCGGCCCCGGATGCTTGCCAGAAAGGCAAGTGCTTCTTCCAGGTTGGCCTCGAAAAAGAGGTGTTCCTGGATCTTGACCTCACGGGCGTCTTTCAGTCCTTCAATGTTGCGCAGGTAGCCCGCGCTTTCGAAGTCCCCGAACGGATCGAACATCCTGCACCTCCCTCATGTGATTGGTCATCAGCCTGGCAAGCTGCCGGCCATTGATGACATGTTTTTTCTTCAAGGCCACGAGCAGCTTGCCCGTGCTGTCGAGCTCCACTTCATCTCCTGCAGCGCGTGTGACTGCCTGTGCATAGTCGTCCAGTCCGGTACGCTGGTGTTGGATGTGGTGCGTGCGGGCCAGCCGCTCGACAAACTGGCGTACACCTTTGGTGGGCAGGGCGTTCACGTCTGCGGGCAAGGTTTCGCCGGGTTCATCAGGTGCCGAGGGATTGCGGACATAGCGCACGGCGACATCGCCCAGATTCAGCCTGCGTGAGACGCGCTGGCTGCCTGCATCGATCAGCAGCGTGGCCTGGCCCGCCTCGTTGACCAGATCCACGCTGCGAAACCTGATTCCCAGTCTGTCCAGCACCTCCCTGACCAGCTCATCGCTGGGGGCGAGCAACTGCGGATCGCCGCTGGCGTCGGGCCTTGCCTTGGCATAGATGCCGGCGCCCAGGCGGATCAGGCGGCCGTCCGAGACCAAGTCATGCAAGGCCTCGCTGAGGTGGGAAGCGCTTGCCAATCTGGTCAGATCTCGCCGGAGCACGATGTTGCCGGAGCGCTTGCTCAGCGATATCTGAAGTTTGCTGTCCAGGTTCATTCTCTGCCTCAGACGATCTCTACATGGTCTGATTTTAAGGTGTTGTTTTTTCCTTTTATAACAATGGGTTGTGCGCGGATTTCATGCCGCTTGACCAGCAGGGATTGCGATGAAGTCCAACCCCAATTCCAGTGCTGGACGCAATGGCAATCCAAGACCCGATACCGGCAAGCCATGCTCGCTGGTGAGATGACACCCGGACCTTGCACCGGCCGTGTGCGCAGACAATGAAGGTTTGAAGACCGCCGCCCCTTCTGTCTGCCACTTCGAAAGCCATCCATGAACCATTCCTCCCAGCTGCTGTCCACCCTCGCGCCGCTTGGCCGCATCCGCGCCTCCATCAACACCGGCAATCCCATTCTTGCGCGGCTGGATGCCGACGGCCGGCCTGCGGGCGTGTCCATCGACCTGGCCCGGCGCTTTGCGCAGCAGCTGGGGTTGGAGCTGGAACTGGTGGTCTTCGACACGGCCGCCAAGTCGGTGGATGCCGTCACGCGCGAGGAGGCCGACTTCGGCTTCTTTGCCGTGGACCCCGTGCGCGGCGCGGGCATCGGCTTCACGGCACCCTATGTGCTGATCGAGGGCAGCTACCTGGTGCGCCAGGATTCGCCGCTGACCGACAACGCCCAGGTGGACCGGGCCGGGCACACGGTCGTGGTCGGCAAGGGCAGCGCCTATGACCTGTACCTGAGCCGCGAGCTCAAGCATGCGCAGATAGAGCGCGCCGTGTCCTCGCCCGCCGTGGTGCAGGCCTTTGTGGAATCGACGGCCGACGTGGCCGCCGGCGTCAAGCAGCAATTGGAGGCCGATGCCGCCCGCCTGCCCGGCCTGCGCCTGCTGCCGGGCCGCTTCATGGTGATCCAGCAGGCCATGGGCCTGCCCAAGGGGCGGGGCGATGAGGCCCTGCGCGTGCTGGCGGCCTTTGTGGAAGAGGCCAAGGCCTCGGGCTTTGTGGCCGAGGCACTGCAGCGCCACGGCATCCAGGGCGCAGCGGTTGCGCCTGCGGCCTGAAGGTCAGGCGCCGCGCAGCACCAGCAGGTCGATGCTGGCCGGCACGCCCAGGCGCACGGCAAAGCCGGCCCACAGGCCTGCACCGGCGCTGACGAAGAGCTTCATGGCGCCGACCTCGTACTCCCCGCGCACAAAGCCGTCATTGGCGGGCGCCACCAGCCATTGGTCCATGCCCAGGATCAGGCCGCCGTGCGTATGGCCCGACAGCTGCAGGCCCACGCCGTGGGCAGCGTTGTCACGGGCGGTCTTGGGCTGGTGGGCCAGCAGCAGGTGGTATTGCGCACCGGCCTCTTTGGCCTGGCGGGCCACGGTGTCGATGTCAGGCGGCACGCCTTCGGGCACGGACGGGTCGGTGTTCTGGCGCGACAGGCGGCCATAGGCCGGATCGCCGATGCCCGACAGCGCCAGGCGCGCGCCCTGCACATCGATCAGCTGCATGCGGTTTTCCAGCAGGTTCAGGCCCAGGCGGCGGAATTCGGCCATCCAGGCGTCGTAGCCGCTGTAGTACTCATGGTTGCCGGGCGCCGCCCAGACGCCGTGGCGTGCCTTGAGCTGCGCCAGCGGCGCGATGTTGGCGCGGCCGCTGTCCACGTCGCCGTCCACCATGTCGCCGGGCAGCACGATGAGGTCGGGGCGCGCCCCCAGCGTGCGGTCCACGATGGTCTGCACATAGCGCGCGTCGTTGATGGGGCTGGCGTGGATGTCGGCCAGCACGGCCACGCGCAGGCCTTCCAGGCCGGCGGGCAGGCCGGGCAGGCGCAGCGTGCGCTCGTGCACCTCGGGCGGGCGCAGCGCATTGGTCACGCCCCAGGCCGACAGCAGGCCTGCCAGGGCCAGGGCGCCGGCCGTGAGCAGCGGGGCGTGCAGGCGCTGCTTCCAGTCCTCGCGCCGGCTCACTGCGGCCAGCGCCCAGAGGCCGTCGCGCAGCACGATGAAGACGGCCAGCATCAGCAGCAGGGCCAGCACCCAGCCGCCCGGCACCTGCAGATAGGCCAGCGTGCGGTACTCGACCGTGCCCTCGCGCAGCAGCACCAGCAGCAGGGCGGGCGTGCAGCCCAGGGCCGCCGTGGCGACGGCCGCCATCAGGCGGGCGCGGCGCGGCATCAGGCGGACGGGCCACCACAGCCACAGGGCCAATAGCGGGATGACGAGGGCGGCAAGAGTAACCATGGGGAGCAGATCGAGGAAGGCGGGTGAGGCGGCCAGCGCCGGGAGCGGGCGGCAAGGCGAGCGCCGATTGTGCGCAATGCCTTGCATGCCGCTGGCCTGACTTGGCGAAGGCCCTGGCATGCGGGGGTTTTCATGCGGGCGGCACAGGGCCGGCGTATGGAAATCTGCAGCCGCGTGGCGCCGCCGGCATGGCGCGGGGATAATCCAGCCCCTTATGCCTTTGAAGATCAGCTTCCCTGAATCCCTGCCCGTATCCGCCCGCCGTGAGGAAATCATGGAGGCCATGGACCGGCACCAGGTCATCATCGTGTGCGGCGAGACGGGCTCGGGCAAGACCACGCAGCTGCCCAAGATCGCGCTGGCGCTGGGCCGGGGCAAGGTCAACGCCACGCCCGACGACAAGGGCCAGGTGCGCGGCCACCTGATCGGCCACACGCAGCCGCGCCGCATTGCCGCCAGCTCGGTGGCCAAGCGCATTGCCGAGGAGCTGAACACGCCGCTGGGCGATGTGGTGGGCTACAAGGTGCGTTTCCAGGACCGGCTGTCCAAGGACGCCTCGGTCAAGCTGATGACGGACGGCATCCTGCTGGCCGAGACGCAGACCGATCCGCTGCTCAAGGCCTACGACACGCTGATCATCGACGAGGCCCACGAGCGCAGCCTCAACATCGACTTCCTGCTGGGCTACATCAAACAGATCCTGCCCCGGCGCCCCGACCTCAAGGTGGTGGTGACATCGGCCACCATCGATGCCGAGCGATTTGCCAGGCACTTCGAAGGCCCCAAGGGGCCTGCGCCCGTGATCATGGTCTCGGGCCGCACCTACCCCGTGGAGATGCGCTGGCGCCCGTTCGAGGAAAAGCGCGACCATGACCTCAACGACGCCATCGCCGAAGGCGTGGACGAGCTGTGGGCCGGCGGCGCGGGTGGCGACATCCTGGTCTTCCTGCCCGGCGAGCGTGAGATCCGCGAGGCGGCCGACCACCTGCGCAAGCACCTGGCACAGCAGCCCGTGCTGCGCCATGCCGAGGTGCTGCCGCTGTTCTCGCGCCTGTCGCAGGCCGAGCAGGACCGCATCTTCGACAGCCACACGGGCCGGCGCATCGTGCTGGCCACCAACGTGGCCGAGACCTCACTGACCGTGCCCGGCATCCGCTATGTGATCGATGCGGGCACGGCGCGCGTCAAGCGCTATTCCTTCCGCAGCAAGGTCGAGCAGTTGCTGGTCGAGCCCATCAGCCAGGCAGCGGCCAACCAACGCGCCGGCCGCTGCGGCCGCGTGGCCAACGGCATCTGCATCCGCCTGTACGACGAGGCCGACTTCGGCACGCGCGCGCGCTTCACCGACCCTGAAATCCTGCGCTCCTCGCTGGCCGGCGTCATCCTGCGCATGAAGTCGCTGGGCCTGGGCGACGTGGTGAACTTTCCCTTCCTCGAAGCGCCCTCGGGCCGTGCCATTGCCGACGGCTACCAGCTGCTGGGCGAGCTGGGCGCCGTGGACGAGCGCGGCGAGCTGCTGCCCATGGGCCGCGAGCTGTCGCGCCTGCCGCTGGACCCGCGCGTGGGCCGCATGATTTTGGAGGCGCGCACGCGCGGCGCCGTGGCCGAGGTGCTGGTCATCGCCTCGGCCCTGTCCGTGCAGGACGTGCGCGACCGGCCGCTGGAGGCCCAGCAGCAGGCCGACCAGCAGCACGCCAAGTTCGACGACGAGAAAAGCGAATTCAGCGGCTACCTGCGCCTGTGGAAATGGCTGCAGGATGCGCGCGGCGGCAAGGTGGTGGCCAAGAGCCGCAAGGAAATGGCCACGGCCCAGGCACCGGCCGCCAAGCCGTCGGCGCGCAATGCCGCCTTCCTGCCCGTGGCCCAGCGCAGCGGCGGGCAGAGCGTGGCCGCCCCGGCGGCCGAGGCGTTGGCGGCCTTCCATCCGCAGGACACCGGTCCCGGCACGGATGACGAGCCCTCGCACAAGCTCAGCAACCGCCAGTGGGAGCAGCTGCTGCGCCAGAACTTCATCAACATCCGCCGCGTGCGCGAATGGCGCGACATCCACTCGCAGCTGCTGACCGTGGTCAACGAGCACAAGTGGAAGGTCAACACCGAGCCCGCGGGCTACGACGCCGTGCACCTGTCCATGCTGTCCGGCCTGCTGGGCAACCTGGGCTACAAGGGCGATGAAAGCGACGCCTACCTGGGCGCGCGCGGCATCCGCTTCCATCCGCACCCGGGCGCCCACCTGTCCAAGAAGCCGGGGCGCTGGATCGTTGCGGCCGAGCTGGTGGAAACCTCGCGCCTGTACGGCCGGGGCATCGCCGCCATCGATCCGCAGTGGCTGGAGGAAGTCGGCGCCCACCTGCTCAAGAAGCAGCTGCTCGATCCGCACTGGTCCAAGAACCAGGCCGACGTGGTGGCGCTGGAGCGCGCCACGCTCTACGGCCTGGTGGTCTACAACGGCCGGCGCATGAGCTATGGCCGCATCGATCCGCAGTCCGCGCGCGAGATCTTCATCCGCCAGGCCCTGGTGGAGGGGCAGTGGGATACGCGCTGGCACTTCCTGCCCGCCAACCTCAAGCTGGTGCGCAAGGTCGAGGAGCTGGAGCACAAGAGCCGCCGCCAGGACGTTCTGGTCGATGACGAGCTGATCTACGCCTTCTACGACCAGCAGATCCCCAAGGACGTGTTCAGCGGCGCCACCTTCGACCATTGGTTCCGCGAGGCGGCCAAGGAAAACGCCGACCTGCTGCGCCTGTCGCGCGACGAACTGATGCGCCACGAGGCTGCCGGCATCACCACCCAGGCCTTTCCCAAGGTGGTCAAGCTCGGCGGCGTGGACTGCACGGCCAGCTACCTGCACAGTCCGGGCGACGCACGCGACGGTATCACCGTCACCGTGCCGCTGTTCGTGCTCAACCAGGTCAGCGACGAGCGCGTGGAATGGCTGGTGCCCGGCATGCTCAAGGACAAGCTCCAGGCCCTGCTCAAGAGCCTTCCGCAGCGCCCGCGCAGCCGCTTCGTGCCCCTGCCCGAAAGCGCCCAGCGCCTGGCCGAACTCTTCACCACGCCCGAGCGCTGGGGCCAGGGATCGCTGATCGATGCCCTGCTCAAGCAGGTGCGCGACGAGACCTCGCTGGACGTCAAGCGCGCCGACTTCAAGCTGGACATGCTCAGTCCGCACCTGTTCATGAACTTCCGCATCACGGACGAGCATGGACGCCAACTGGGCCAGGGCCGCAACCTGGGCGCGCTCAAGGCCGAACTGGGCGCCAAGGCGCGCGGCGCCTTCCAGGCGCTGGCCGCGCTGAAGGTGGCTTCGGTCACCGAGGCCCCTGCTGCACCCGCTGCCACCGCGCCCGAAGCCGGCAGGAAGCCTGCGCCCGCTGCCAAGGCGGAAAAGCCCGACCAGGCCAAGCCCGCCAGCAACGCCAGGCCCAGCCAGCCCGCCGACAGCCGCTACAAGGAATGGAGCTTTGGCGAGCTGCCCGAGCTGATGGAGATCGGCCGGGGCGGGCAGACGCTGATCGGCTTTCCGGCGCTGATCGACCACGGCGATGCCGTCGGCATCGAGGTCTTCGACGAGCCCGAGGTCGCGGCCGCGCGCCACCGCGTGGGCCTGCGCCGCCTGTTCGCGCTGCAGATCCGCGATGCGCTCAAGTACCTGGAAAAGAACATCCCGGATCTGCAGAAGATGGCCGTCGCCTACATGCCGCTGGGCACGCAGGAGGAACTGCGCGAGCAGATCATCGACGTGGCCATAGACCGCGCCTTCCTGCAGGAGCCGCTGCCCACCAACGACGCGCAGTTCAAGCAGCGCGTGCAGGACGGGCGCGGCCGGCTGACGCTGATCGCCAACGAGGTGGCGCGCATGGCCTCCACCATCCTGGTCGAGTACGCGGCGGCCCAGCGCAAGATCAAGGACACCAAGAATGCGCCCGACGCCACGGCCGACGCCGCCCAGCAACTGCAGCGCCTGGTGCCCAAGAACTTCATCGCGGCCGCGCCCTGGACCCAGCTGCAGCACTACGCGCGCTACCTCAAGGCCATCACCAGCCGGCTGGACAAGTACCGCGCCGACCCTGCGCGCGACGCCAGCCGCCTGGCCGAGCTGCGCCCGCTGGAGCAGCGCTACTGGCGCCTGGTGGCCGAGCGCAAGGGCCATATCGATGCGCGCATGCAGGAGTACCGCTGGATGCTGGAGGAGCTGCGCGTGAGCTTCTTCGCCCAGGAGCTGCGCACGCCGTACCCGGTCAGCATCAAGCGACTGGACAAGGTCTGGCAGCAGCTGCAGAACTAGCGCCGTGCCGGCCTGCGGCCCTTCCGTGATCGGGAGGGCCGCAGGCCATGGTTCAACGCGGCATCGCCACCTTCACCGGCACGCAGCCGGTTGGAGCGATGCAAGGCCCAAGGCCGTATGCGCCATCACAGAGATGGGGCATTTTTCAAAGCACGGGCGATCTGTGCAGAACCTGCACAGATGCTGGCCGCTCCATGGCGTTGTGGTGGGCCCTGTGCGTTTCTAGACTGCAGGCATCAACCACTTCCCGTTTTCAGGAGCACTGCATGTCCCTCGCAGAACAGGCCAGCCAGGCCACCCAATCCACCAGCCATCCCACCCTCCGCGCCCTGTCAGGCGCGCCGGGGCGCAGCCAGTTGCCACGGGGTGCCACGGCGCTGCTGGTCATCGACTTCCAGAACGAGTACTTCAGCGGCCGCCTGCCCATCCCGCGCGGCCCGCAGGTCCTGGAGCAGGCCCGGCGCCTGCTGCAATGGGCCGATGCCGGGCAGGTTGCCGTGTTCCACATCCAGCACATTGCCCCGGAAGGTGCACCCGTGTTCGCCGTCAATGGCAGCACCGTCCAGTTCCACCCCGGCCTGCAGCCGCGCGCGGGCGACACCGTGGTGCAAAAGCGCAGCGTCAGCGCCTTCGTCGGCACCGACCTGGCCGACCAGCTGCGCTCGCGCGGCATCACCACCGTAGTCATCTGCGGCCTCATGACGCACGCCTGCGTGGCCGGCGCCGCACGCGATGCCGCGCCGCTGGGCTTCGAGGTCGTCGTGGCCAGCGACGCCGTGGCCACACGTGCCATCACGCGCAGCAATGGCGAATCCGTGGACGCCGACAGCCTGCACCGTGCCGCGCTGGCCGAGATCGAGGATGTGTTCGGCGATGTCATGCCCACCGCGCATGTGGTGCAGCTGCCCCTGCGCTGAGCCTGCAGGCAGGGCCCGCGCATCGTCTCCTAGCGAGAATCCACGGCGTTGCCGTACTCCGTCGTGGTGCTGGCCGCATCCTTGCGCACTGGCACGGCGA
>NZ_JBICLB010000052.1:0-4670 GCF_043104845.1 Delftia sp. WSY_7
GTGTAGAAGGTGGGTGGGGTGTAGTCCCAGGGGATTTCGTTGAAGTTCTGGTTCTCGCTATTCCAATTTGTTTTAATAATTATTGAAATATCTTCCTTCATCATTTCTATTCTTTTCCTAATATTTGAATCTCCAGAAGCCATTTCTATGCTTATTCCCAATCTTCCAGGTGTTTCAATCTTTCCATTATGAACCTTTAGAAAGCATAATTCAATCCCCTTAGTTCCAATGCCACGAGTATCTTCAAAAGGCGATCCCGATACGAGATGATTTTGCAAGTCCAGGTCCACATTGCTGCTTTCGAAGAACGTTAATATATTTCCGGTTCCAGCATCATTTATTGGAGACCCTCTTTGTCTACCAGATATGAGGTCACGAGATTTTCGCTGAACGAAATCATGAACAACGCAGTGCTTACCAGAACCTTTGATTGACTCTGATATTGGAACTCTCTGACCTCTATATTTCACAGCCTTGCACCATATGGGTGGAAGTTTTGAGTCAACAGGAGGGTGTTGGCTCTCGGTCCATTTTTCCCATTGCTGTTTTTCTGCATGCCCAGTCCGCCAAAAAGCTAGCAGCACAAATATTATTAAAATGCACACTATACGGGTTTGCATAACAAACTCCTTGGCAAACACACACCTGGATATTCTTTCTCCCTACCCACTAGACCACGAAGAAAGACCTCTCTATTGTTTTCTGCTTTCTCAAAGTCATATTCCTCTGAATTTTTATCTTTCAAATCTATTTTTGTTATTTTGATCTGACTTTTATTGTCTTTCGTTAAATTCAATTTTCCCTCATTAATCCATTTATTTAGATGGTTTTGTAGCAAATCAAATTTATCTGGAGAATTGCTCCCACTCTCCCGTGTGGCATTGAATCTCTCCAGCACTTTCTCTATCTCTTTAAAGCTCACCGCCGGCTTAGCCCCATACCGCGTCAAAAACTCATAACGCATATGTCCGTCGAATACCTCCATTCCATCAGGGGCTGCCTTTTGAAATGTTTCCACTCTCTGTTGTGGTACTGGCCGCATCCTTGCGCACCAGCAATGTGATCTCTTCAAAAACATTGCCTTCGATCACTACGTCCTTGGACTCCAGCAGGTTGATGCCGGCCTGGGGTTCCTCTTCCTTCTTCCTGAACAGCCCGCTGCGCTTCACGATGAAGCGGTTGTTGCGGATGATGGAACCATCGGCATCGCGCAGCTTGAGGATGGCGGGCAGCGGCGCCTTATCGCGCAGATCCATGTGCACGATGAAGGTGTTGCCCTCCACCAGCGAGCGCGGG
Organism: Delftia sp. WSY_7; assembly: GCF_043104845.1. Classification (NCBI taxonomy): domain Bacteria; kingdom Pseudomonadati; phylum Pseudomonadota; class Betaproteobacteria; order Burkholderiales; family Comamonadaceae; genus Delftia; species Delftia sp. WSY_7. The sequence goes on from NZ_JBICLB010000052.1 coordinate 1,297, forward strand.
CCGTACAGGTAGACGGGGGTGCGGCCATCGACCTCGATGGTGTTGTTGCGCACCACGTTGTCGGAGCCGGCCATGATGACGGCGCGGCCGCCGGATTTGATTTGGAGGTTTTCTGCGGTGTAGAAGGTGGGAGGGAAATAATCCCAAGGGATTTTATTGAATTTTTGGGTTTCGATGTTCCATCTGGAATTTTCTATTACAGGAAAGTCTTCCTCCAGTTTCTCAATTCTATTGCGTGCACCCAATTTAGGAGAAAGTTCTACGCCAATACCCGATAGACCTGGAGTTTCTATTATTCCATTATGAACTCTTAGATTGAAAACTACCTCTCCACCAGATAATATTCCAATGCCGCTATTATTATTAAATGGTCTTCCTGTAACAAGATGTCCTCGCAAATCAAGGTCAGCATTATTACTGTGGTAGAAATCTAAAATTGCACCTCGTGGGTTACCACGTTCTATTCCCCCTTCGATCCAGTCACGCGCTTTACGCTGCACAAAGTCATGAATGACGCAGTGACGGCCAGAACCTTCAAAAGCTTCCGTGATAGGGTAGTAGCCACCTCTATACTTGACGGGCTTGCACCCCTCAGGCAGCGGGCCCTTGTCGCTAGGTGGATGGCGGCGCGCTGCCCATTCTTCCGTCGTGAGTGGTTTCTTGGGGAAAGCTTGGCAGCTTGCAAAGACAATGCAAGCAAAAGCAGAAAAATAGAGAAAAACTATACTTCTTTGCATATTTTACTGCCTGGCAAGCAAACGCCTGGATATTTATGTTCTTGACCTGCAAGGTTTTCTAAGTATTTACCTCTATTTTTCTCTGCCTCTTTTATTTTATATTCATCGCTACCTCCCTTTTCTATATTTATTTCCACAATTCTGGTTTTTTCGCTATTTTCTGTGTTTTTGGTTAGTTTAAGTTTTCCATCCTTAATCAGTTTATTAATGGTCTCTTTCAAAAATCTAGCCTTTCCAGGAAAATCCGCACCCTCTTCCCTGATTGCATTGAATCTCTCGAGCACATTCCTGATCTCCTCAAACCCCAGCGCAGGCCTAGTTCCATACGCCGTCAAAAACTCATAAACCGCCTTCTCCCCTTGCAGCGATCGATACTCCCGCTTGTCCCAATAAGGCATATCTGGATCAGGCATATTCCCCAGTATTGGCATGTCCTCGTCATAGGTGTAATCCGGCTCGGACCCCGCAAACCCATGCCCTATGCCCAGCTTCGCGCTGATGGCATCGAACGGCCGGTTGTCCTTGTCCCGGTGGCTGAAGGTGTCCAGGTAGGAGTGCAGGAATTCGCCCAGGAACTGGTATTCGGCGCAAGGCTGGGCCGGGTTGCCCAGGCGGCTGGCGTTGAGCAGGTTGTTCAGTTGCGGGCTCAGGTTGCCCACCACGCTGTTGACGTTGTCGTTGGCGTACTGGGGCAGCGTGGTGCCCTTGTCGTCGGACAGCGTGAAGTGGTACCACAGCAGTTGCCAGTGGTTCTTGAAGATCGAGCCCACCGTGGTGAGGGTGTTGGCATCGTCCAGCGGCTTGGTGATGGGGTTGTCATCCACGTACTGCGAAGCCAGCGCCGTGATGCGCGCAGGTTCGTAGTCCAGGCCGGCTGCCAGGGCCAGGAAGAAGACCATGTAGTAGTGCATGTCCTCCTGGTACAGCCCGGTGGGATCGATCCGGTTGAGTGGGTTGCCGCATATGGCCGTCGAATATCTCCATTCCATCAGGGGCTGCCTTTTGAAATGTTTCCACTCTCTGTTGTGATACTGGCCGCATCCTTGCGCACCGGCAATGCGACCTGCTCGAACACATTGCCCTCGATCACCACGTCCCTGGACTCCAGCAGGTTGATGCCGGCCTGGGGTTCCTCTTCCTTCTTCCTGAACAGCCCGCTGCGCTTCACGATGAAGCGGTTGTTGCGGATGATGGAACCATCGGCATCGCGCAGCTTGAGGATGGCGGGCAACGGGGCCTTGTCGCGCAGGTCCATGTGCACGATGAAGGTGTTGCCCTCCACCAGCGAGCGCGGGCCGTACAGGTAGACGGCGGTGCGGCCATCGACCTCGATGGTGTTGTTGCGCACCACGTTGTCGGAGCCGGCCATGATGACGGCGCGGCCGCCGGATTTGATTTGGAGGTTTTCTGCGGTGTAGAAGGTGGGTGGGGTGTAGTTCCAGGGGATTTCGTTGAACTCCTTGATTTTGATATTCCAGTCGGTTGTTTGCGTGACTGGAAAATCCTCAGTCAATTCTTTTATTCTTTTCCACGCAGAAATATTGGGTGCCATATCCACACCCAAACCCCTTGGTCCAGGGGTTTCTATTTTTCCATGATGCACACGTAGGAATGCTAGATTTTTCCCAAGGAGACCAACTCCACGAGTATTCTCAAAAGGTGCTCCTGAAATTTCATGGCCTTGCAAATCCAAGTCGGCATTTGTGTTTTTGTAAAAAGTTAAAACACTTCCTCTGCCAATTTCATCGGTGGGAGATCCTCGAATACTCCAATCTATTAAATCTCTAACTTTTCTTTGAGTAAAATTATGCACTACGCAATGGCGACCCGAGCCTTCAAATGCCTCCTTGATTGATATATATCCACCTGTGTATCTCACTGCTTTGCAGCCTGAAGGCAAGGGTGTTTCTCTGATATTTTTTGCATTTTGGATTTTCGTTCCATTACCTGATTCGTGAGTGTCCAAAGTGTCTACTGCATATGCATGAGGTTGCAGTACCAAAAAAAAAGAGACCATGGTTAAACGGACTTGCATATAGGACTTCTTGGCAAACATACTCCAGGATAATTTTTCTCTTGACCAGCGAGTCCGCCAAGATATTTCTCCCTGTTCTTCTTGGCGGTTTCTTCGTTATATTGATCTAGGTACTTTTCAGAGAAATTTATCTTGGCATCAGTAGAAACGCTTTTGTCTTTTTCAGGTTTTATTTTTCCATCTTGGATATATTTATTAATCGTCTCTTGAAGCATGCCAATTTTAGCTGGTGAGTTGCCACCACTTTCGCGAATTGCATTGAATCTCTCCAGCACTTTTTCTATCTCTTTAAAACTGACCGACGGCTTGCTCCCATACCGCGTCAGAAACTCATAAACCGCCTTCTCTCCTTGCAGCGATCGATACTCCCGCTTGTCCCAATAAGGCATATCTGGATCAGGCATATTCCCCAGTATTGGCATGTCCTCGTCATAGGTGTAATCCGGCTCGGACCCCGCAAACCCATGCCCTATGCCCAGCTTCGCGCTGATGGCATCGAACGGCCGGTTGTCCTTGTCCCGGTGGCTGAAGGTGTCCAGGTAGGAGTGCAGGAATTCGCCCAGGAACTGGTATTCGGCACAGGGCTGGGCCGGGTTGCCCAG
>NZ_JBICLB010000053.1:0-40202 GCF_043104845.1 Delftia sp. WSY_7
TACAGGAAACGGGGAAACAGGCTGAACAGCCAAAACGGACAACCCAAAAAAAGAGAGCGCTGACGCGCTCTCTTTTTATTCCTGAATGCGCAATGGTTCAAAGCGGCAGGCATTCGCCCTGTACAAAGACCTTGAGTTCGCCCGACTGGATTGAGGTCCAGGTCTCATTCTTGGTCAATGGCGCCGTGACGATGATGGCCACGCGGTCCTGGGGTGTGGTTTCCCGGGCGAAGTCCACGGCCAGGTCTTCATCCGACAGATGGGCCTGGGCAAAGGGGTGGCGTCGTTCGATATAGCACAGGTGCGTGGTGGCATGGGCCCACAGCGCTTCGCCGTTGGACAGCAGGAAATTGAAGGTTCCATGCGGCGAGATGCGCCTGGCCAGCTCGCGCAGCGTGTGGGTGAGTTCCTGCACGCTGGGCAGGCCGGCATGCGACTTCCAAAGCTCCTGGAGAATCCAGCAGAAGGCCTGCTCGGTGTCGGTGTTGCCTACTGGATGGAAGTGGGCATGCAGTTTGGGAGCGAAGCCCTTGAGATCTCCGTTGTGAGCGAAGACCCAGTTGCGGCCCCACAGTTCACGCACGAAGGGGTGGCAGTTCTGCAGGCTTACCGCGCCCTGCGTGGCCTTGCGGATGTGGGCGATGACGTTGCGGCTCTTGATCGGGTACTCGCGTATCAGCTTGGCGATGGGTGAGTCGATGGCGCGCTCATAGCCCACGAAGTGGCGCAGCCCTTTGTCCTCGAAGAAGGCGATGCCCCAGCCGTCCGTATGGTCGCCGGTATTGCCCGCGCGCTGGGTGAACCCCGAAAAGCTGAAGCGCACGTCGGTGGGCGTGTTGCAGTTCATTCCAAGCAGCTGGCACATGGCGGTATCGTTGTTTGCGTAGTTCAAGCCATAGCCTAACGCCTTGCGCAGCAGCTGCAAGCACAATGCGGTGCAACGGCAAAAAAACGGAACAAACCCATGCCCATCCTCTGTCTGCATACGGCGCACAGCAACGCCGTGATCTTCGAGCAGGCTGCTGCCGCACTGGGCTGGCCGGCCCACTCAATCGTTCATCAGGTGCATGAGGAACTGTTGTTGGAGGCGGAGGCTGCTGGCGGCATGGATGCGGCGCTTCGCCGGAAAACGGCACGGCAGCTTGATGCGCTGGCAGACCCTGCCGATATCGATGCCGTGCTGCTGACCTGTTCGACCCTGGGTCCGGCCGTGGCGGATTGCCTCAGTGACAAGGTCTGGCGTGCCGATGGCATGCTGGCCCGCAAGGTGGCTGCTGCCTTGCAGAGAGATCTCCAGTCACGCATTGCACTGCTGTGTGCTGCTCCCACGACGTATGAAGCCACGCGCGATCTGTTCATGCAAGCGTTGCTGCCTGGCGATGCACATCTGCGCCTGCAGCTGCAGTGTGTCGAAGGCGCATGGGCGCTTTTCCGTAGAGGCGATCTCTCTGGCTACCAGGCACGGATGACCGATGCCGCTTTTCAAGCCTATGCGGCCGGCGCCGCCCAGGTGGTTTTGACCCAGGTTTCCATGGATGGGGTTGCCAGGTACTGGCAGGCCAGAGACTCCCATCCTGTGCCGTGGACCGTGGCTGCCAGTGCGCTGCAGGCACTTGGAGAAATGCGCAAATAAAGCTGCAGCTTCATGGAAAAAGGCAGCCGAAGCTGCCTTTTGCATGCGTTGGAGGAAAAGTCCTCAGCTGCGCTCGGACCAGAGCTTGCCGCCCGTGGCCCAGTTTTCGCGCTTGATGTCGGTGATCAGGATGTCCACCGATTCGGGCGAGCCACCGAGGACTTCGACCGAGACGCGCGTGATCTCTTCGACCAGCTTGCGCTTTTGTTCGACGGTGCGGCCTTCCATCATTTCGACGTGGTACGTGGGCATGTCAATCTCCTCAGGGATCAAGTTCTAGGGGGTTGGGTCGGCGACATCATATCGGCCGACGCGGGCGGTCGAGGCTTGTCGGTGCCAAGTGCGCAGGCGGGACACAGGCATGCCTTGTTGCGCAGGGGCTCCGGAATGCGGGCCAATGCATCGGGTGCCACCGGCGTGTCCATGCACCAGCAGTTCAGCGGATCAACGCCCGCAAGAATGGCGCACTGATTGCTGCGGCCGCACAGCGGACACAGGCTGGCATCGGGGGGAGGGGCACTCATCGTGGTTCTGAGTGTAGATCCATGAAAAAAGCACCTCAGGCAAGCCTGGGTGCTTTTTCAAGCGCCGGGCGCCGCCCGCGTCAGGCGGCGGCCTTGACCTTCAGGCGCCAGGCATGTAGCAGGGGCTCGGTGTAGCCGCTGGGTTGCTCCTTGCCCTTGAAGACCAGGTCACAGGCGGCCTGGTAGGCCATCGAGGTGTCGAAGTGGCCGGCCATGGGCTTGTACAGCGCATCGCCCGCGTTCTGCTGGTCGACCACGGCGGCCATGCGCTCGAAGGTCTCGCGCACCTGCGCCTCGGTCACGATGCCGTGCTGCAGCCAGTTGGCGATGTGCTGGCTGGAGATGCGCAGCGTGGCGCGGTCTTCCATCAGGCCCACGTTGTGGATGTCGGGCACCTTGGAGCAGCCCACGCCCTGGTCCACCCAGCGCACCACATAGCCGAGGATACCCTGGACGTTGTTGTCCAGCTCCTGCTGCTTTTCAGCCGCGCTCCACTTGTCTTCCTTGACCACGGGCACCTGCAGCAGGTCGGCCAGGATGTTGGCGCGCTCGGCGTCGGCATTGGTCTGCTCCAGCTGCTTTTGCACTTCGGCCACGTTGACCTGGTGGTAGTGCAGGGCGTGCAGCGTGGCGGCCGTGGGCGAGGGCACCCAGGCGGTATTGGCGCCGGCCTTGGGGTGGCCGATCTTTTGCTCCAGCATGGCCTTCATCAGGTCGGGCATGGCCCACATGCCCTTGCCGATCTGCGCCTTGCCGCGCAGGCCCAGGCCCAGGCCCACGAGCACGTTGCTGCGCTCATAGGCGGCCAGCCAGGCGCTTCCCTTCATGTCGGCCTTGCGGACCATGGGGCCGGCATACATGGCGGTGTGCATTTCGTCGCCCGTGCGGTCCAGGAAGCCGGTGTTGATGAAGGCCACGCGCGATGCGGCGGCGGCGATGCAGGCCTTGAGGTTGACGCTGGTGCGGCGCTCCTCGTCCATGATGCCCAGCTTGACGGTGTTCTCGGGCAGGCCGAGCACCTTTTCCACGCGGCCGAACAGCTCGCTGGCGAAGGCGGCTTCCGCAGGGCCGTGCATCTTGGGCTTGACGATGTAGACGCTGCCCGTGCGCGAGTTGCGGATGCCGTTGGCGCCCAGACCCTTGATGTCATGGACGGCGATGGCCGTGGTGACCATGGCGTCCAGGATACCTTCGGGGATTTCCTTGCCGTTGCCCCAGAGGATGGCCGGGTTGGTCATCAGGTGGCCGACGTTGCGAACGAACATCAGCGAACGGCCATGCAGCCTGACGGGCTTGCCGTCGGCGCCGGTGTACTCGCGGTCTGCATTCAGGCCGCGCGTCATGCTCTTGCCGCCCTTGTCGAAGGTTTCGGTCAGCGTGCCCTTGAGGATGCCCAGCCAGTTGGCATAGCCGACCACCTTGTCCTCGGCATCCACGGCGGCCACGGAGTCTTCCAGGTCCAGGATGGTGGACAGGGCGGCTTCGACCACCACGTCGGCCACGCCGGCGGCATCGGTCTGGCCGATGGCCGTGGTCTTGTCGATGCGGATGTCGATATGCAGGCCGTTGTTGAGCAGCAGCACGGAAGAGGGCGCTGCGGCATCACCCTGGTAGCCGACGAACTGGGCGGTGTTCTTCAGGCCCGTGGTGCCGCCGTTCTTGAGCGCGACGACCAGCTGGCCAGCTTCCACGCGATAGCCGGCGGCATCCTTGTGCGAGCCCGAGGCCAGCGGGGCGGCCTGGTCCAGGAAATCACGTGCGAAGGCGATGACCTTGGCGCCGCGAACGGGGTTGTAGCCCTTGCCCTTTTCCGCGCCGCCGTCCTCGCCGATGGCATCCGTGCCGTACAGCGCGTCATACAGCGAACCCCAGCGCGCGTTGGCGGCGTTGAGCGCATAGCGGGCATTGAGAATGGGCACGACCAGCTGGGGGCCGGCCTGGATGGCCAGTTCCGCATCCACGTTGGTGGTGGTCGCCTTGGCATCCTTGGGCTGCTCGACCAGATAGCCGATCTGCGTCAGGAACTGCTGGTAGCCGGCCATGTCGGTGATGGGGCCGGGATGGGCCTTGTGCCAGGTGTCCAGCTCGGCCTGCAGGCGGTCGCGTTCGGCCAGCAGGGCGGCATTGCGGGGGGCGAGGTCGTTGACGATCTCGTCGAAGCCTTTCCAGAATGCCTCGGGCGCGACACCCGTGCCCGGGAGCACTTGTTCATTGATGAAGCGGTGCAGCTCTGTGGCCACCTGCAGGCTGTGGGCTTGGGTGCGATCGGTCATGGTGGGAACCCCGGTTGGATGGATGGAAAGACTGGCCTGGACCCTTTACGGGCCTGACTATAAGGAATACTTTATTAGATTTATTTGCGTACATAAATAGACCATAAATCTTAAAACTCGTGACTTTTACGCAAAAATGTGGGAAGGTTATGCGCCTGCCAAAACCATCGGAAATTGGCATGTAGCCCGGTGCGAAGGGCAAATGGCAGACAGCCAGTGCCTACTGCGCAAAAAGGCGGACCCCAGGAGACAGGCATGCATGCGCATGCCCCACAAGAACACGGAAAAGAAACGGACAGCAGTCATGGACAAGCTCAAGGCATTCGAGTCATTCGTATCGGTGGCCACGCGCGGCAGCCTCACGGCAGCGGCCAAGGCGGAAGGCGTGGCGCCAGCCATCATGGGGCGGCGGCTGGATGCCTTGGAAGAGCACCTGGGCGTCAAGCTCATGGTGCGGACCACACGCCGCATCTCGCTCACGCACGAGGGCAGCGCTTTTCTCGAGGATTGCCAACGCCTCTTGTCCGATGTGTCCAACGCCGAGGCCAGCGTCAGTGCGGGCGGGGTCAAGGCCACAGGACATCTGCGCATCACGGCGCCGGCAGGCTTTGGTCGGCGGCATGTGGCGCCTCTGGTGCCGCGTTTTCGGGACCTGCACCCCGATGTGACGATTTCCCTGAATCTGAGCGACCGCGTGGTCGATCTGGCCGGTGAGGGCTTTGACTGCGCGGTGCGGGTAGGCGACTTGCCCGACTCGGCCCTGGTCAGCGTGCGCATCGCCGACAACCGGCGCCAGTGCGTGGCCACGCCCTCCTATCTGGAACGCCGCGGTACGCCGCGCCACCCCAGCGAGCTGACCCAGCATGACTGCCTGACGCTGTCCAGCGATGCCTCGCAGACGCGCGGCTGGGCCTTCCGCATTCCGCACCCGGACAGCGGTACCAGCGAAGTCGTGCATTTCAAGCCGGGCGGTCCGCTGGACTGCTCCGACGGCCAGGTGCTGCACGACTGGTGCCTGGGCGGCTGGGGCATTGCCTGGCGCAGCACCTGGGAGGTGGAGGCCGAGATCGCCGCCGGGCGCCTGGTGGCGGTGCTGGAGGAATTTGCGGCCCCACCGAACGGCATCTTCGTGGTCTTTCCCCAGCGCAAGCACATGCCGCTGCGCGTGCGGCTGTGGATCGACTATCTCAAGCACCATTACGAGCAGCCGGAATTCTGGCGTCGAACCCACGCGGCCTGAGCGGGCCGCCCAGCAAGGAGGAATGAGCATGGCAGTGTCGATCGCGACGGAAGCGATATCCGCAACGCAGGCCGCGCCCCCCGCAAGGCGGCGCTGGATGTGCATGGCGCTGGGCGCCGCCTGCCTGGGGATGGTGGCAGGCTGCGCCGTCCAGGGGCCGGGGCAGGGCCGGCCGGACGGGATGCGGCAGGGCGCGGTGCCTGCCGGCATCGTGAGCGTGACCTTTGACGATCCCTCGCGGTTCGATGCCGGGCGCAATGGAACCCAGGAGTCCGAGAAGGCGCGCCGCGCCTGGGTCGATGCGCTGGCCCAGTTCCTGGCCGAGCGTGCCGCGCCCAGGCTGCCCCAGGGCCAGCGGCTTGAAGTCCACCTCACCGATGTGCAGCGTGCCGGCAGTTTCGAGCCCTGGCGCGGACCCCAGGCCGCCGATGTGCGCATCGTCCGCGATATCTACCCACCGCGCATCGACCTGCGTTTCAAGCTGCTGGATGCCGACGGAAAGCTGCTGCGCGAGGGCAGCCGCCAGCTGCGCGATGCGACCTTCATGATGCGCCCCGACCTGTATCCCAACGATCCCCTGCGCTATGAGAAGACGCTGCTGGATGACTGGTTGCGCGCGGAACTGCCGAAGTAGCGACGCAAGAGCCGGCGCGACGGGAGGACCGCAGTGGTCTACCGATTGCCTCGGGCATCCCGATGGCGGTCGCCGTTTCTGGCGTAATGCAGCATGGCCCAAGAGGCTCAATTTCTATACGGATTCCCCATGACGATAGAAGCCATTCTGGCCAGCCTTCACCTGCTGGCCATCCTCACCTTCGTGGTGTTCCTGTCCAGCCAGGCGGCGCTGTGCCGCAGCGAGTGGATGAGTGCCGCCGTGGTCCAGCGCCTGGCGCGGCTGGACATGATCTACGGGCTGGCGGTGGTGTTCCTGGTGCTCACCGGCATTGCGCGCCTGGTGTGGGGCGTCAAGGGCATGTCCTGGTACGTCTCGCAGCCACTGTTTCATCTGAAGATGACTTTGTTCGTGGTCGGCGCCGTGTTGTCGATCAAGCCCACGCTGGCCTTCCGCCGCTGGCGCCGCGCGCTGGATGCCGGCCAGGGCCTGCCCCAGCCTGCCGAGGTGGCCAGCACGCGCCGCTGGGTGATGTGGCAGGCGCATGTGGTGCCTGTGATCGCGGTGGTGGCGGTGTTCTGGGCGCGGGGCATGTAGGCCCGGTTTTCCTGTCTGGCGGCATGGGGCAGGCCTGCCACGTAGAATCCGCCGATGCTCTCCGTCAAACAGGAACTGCTCGCGGCTCTGGCCGGCGAGCTTGAAACTTTGTCGCCCGGCGCCGGTGCCCGTGCCGCTTTCGAATCCCCCAAGGTGGCTGCCCATGGCGATTTCGCCTGCACGGCCGCCATGCAGCTGGCCAAGCCACTCAAGCTCAATCCGCGCGCGCTCGGTGAACAGCTCAAGGCTGCGCTGGAGGCCACGCCGGCTTTCCAGCGCTGGGTCGATGCCATCGAGATCGCCGGCCCCGGCTTTCTGAACATCCGTCTCAAGCCCGCCGCCAAGCAGCAGATCATCCGCGAAGTGCTGGGACAGGCCGAGAAATTCGGCTGGCAGGCCGACCGTGGCGCCAAGATGCTGGTCGAGTTCGTCTCCGCCAACCCCACCGGCCCGCTGCACGTGGGCCATGGCCGCCAGGCCGCGCTGGGCGATGCCATCTGCAACCTCTATGCCACCCAGGGCTGGGGCGTGCACCGCGAGTTCTACTACAACGACGCGGGCGTGCAGATCGACACGCTGACCAAGAGCACGCAACTGCGCGCCAAGGGCTTCAAGCCCGGCGACGAATGCTGGCCCATCGATCCCGAGAATCCGGAAAGCAAGGCCTTCTACAACGGCTCCTACATCCAGGACATCGCAGACGATTTCAAGGCCTGCAAGACCGTCAAGGCCGATGACCGCGAATTCACGGCCAACGGCGATGTCGAGGACTACGACAACATCCGCCAGTTCGCCGTCGCCTATCTGCGCAACGAGCAGGACAAGGACCTGCAGGCCTTCAACCTGCACTTTGACGAGTACTACCTCGAATCCAGCCTCTACACCAACGGCCATGTCGAGGACGCGGTGCAGCGCCTGATCGCGGGCGGGCACACCTACGAACTCGACGGCGCGCTCTGGCTCAAGTCCACCGACTACGGTGACGACAAGGACCGCGTGATGCGCAAGCAGGACGGCAACTACACGTACTTCGTGCCCGATGTCGCCTACCACATCCAGAAGTTCAAGCGTGGCTACTCCAAGGTCGTCAACATCCAGGGCACGGACCACCACGGCACCATCGCACGCGTGCGCGCCGGCCTGCAGGCCGCCGACGTGGGCATTCCGGCCGGCTATCCCGACTATGTGTTGCACACCATGGTGCGCGTGGTGCGCGGCGGCGAGGAAGTCAAGATCAGCAAGCGCGCCGGCTCCTACGTCACGCTGCGCGACCTGATCGAGTGGACCAGCAAGGATGCGGTGCGCTTCTTCCTGCTGTCGCGCAAGCCCGACACCGAGTACACCTTCGACGTGGACCTGGCCGTGGCCCAGAACAATGACAACCCCGTGTACTACGTGCAGTACGCCCATGCGCGCATCTGCTCGGTGCTGGCAGCCTGGGGCGGCGATGCGGACACGCTCAAGGACGTGGACCTGTCGGCGCTGGAAGGCCCGCAGGCCCAGGCGCTGATGCTGCAGCTGGCCAAGTACCCGGCCATGCTGACTTCGGCCGCAGAAGGCAATGCGCCCCACGACGTGACCTTCTACCTGCGCGAACTGGCCTCGCTGTACCACAGCTACTACGACGCGGAACGCATCCTGGTGGACGATGAAAAGGTCAAGCTCGCCCGCCTGGCGCTGATCTCGGCCACGCGCCAGGTATTGCACAATGGCCTGGCAGTGCTGGGCGTCTCGGCCCCGCAACGCATGTAACTTCGAGCGACAAGCCATCTATGAAGACACAGCAACGTGGGGGCACCGTCATCGGTCTCATCATCGGCATGATCGTCGGGCTGGCAGCAGCCCTGGCCGTCGCCGTCTATGTGACCAAGGTGCCCGTGCCCTTTCTCTCCAAGGGCGGCAAGACGGCCGACCAGGACGCGGCAGAGGCCCAGCGCAACAAGAACTGGGACCCCAACGCACCGCTGCAGGGCAAGAACCCGGCGCCGCCACCACCGGCTGCCGTCACGCCCAGCCTCCCCGGCAGCACCACGCCAGCAGCGCCCACCCCGCCCGCGCCCGTGGACCCGGCCAAGCCGCCTGCCAAGCCCGAAACCAAGGCCGATGGCAAGAGCTCGGCCGATCCGCTGGGTGACCTGGTCAAGTCGCGCTCCGCCGCCGCCGAGAAGGCGGAAAAGGCAGAAAAGGCCGACGCCGCCTTCAACTACTTCGTGCAGGCCGGCGCCTTCCGCAGCCAGGGCGATGCCGATGCGCAACGCGCCAAGCTGGCCATGCTGGGGTGGGAGGCGCGCGTGAGCGAGCGCGAGCAAAACGGCATCACCATCTTCCGCGTGCGCGTGGGTCCGTTCACCAAGCGCGACGATGCCGAGCAACTCAAGCAAAAGCTCGATGGCGCCGGGGTCGAGTCCACGCTGGTGCGCGCCGCTCGCTGAAACAGCGTTGAGCAAGAGCGCTGAACTTTTTGGCAAACCCCAGCCTCCTAATCTGCAGCATTGAACGAGGAGTTTGTTTTGATGAATCGCCGCGACTTTTCCCTGGCTGCCTCGGCAGCCGCTGCCAGCGCGCTGACGCTGGGCACCTCCGCCGCACAGGCCCAGGCGGCAGCGCCCAAGGAGGGCAAGGACTACATCAAGCTGGCCAAGCCCGCACCCACCAGCGCCGGCGCCGGCAAGGTCGAGGTGGTCGAGTTCTTCTGGTACAGCTGCCCGCACTGCAATGCATTCGAGCCCACCTTTGCCGCCTGGAAGAACCAGGCGCCGGCCGACGTGGTCGTGCACCGCGTGCCCGTGGCCTTCAACGCCAGCTTCGTGCCCCAGCAAAAGCTGTACTACGCCTTTGAAGGCATGAACCTGCTGGACACCATGCATGCGCGCGCCTTCCACGCCATCCATGTGGAACGCAACCGCCTGGCCAAGGACGACGAGATCTTCGCCTGGGTGGGCAAGCAGGGCGTGGACGTGGCCAAGTTCAAGGAGGTCTACAACTCCTTCACGGTCTCCAACCAGGTGCGCAAGGCCACCCAGCTGCAGCAGGACTATGACGTGGAAGGCGTGCCGGCCATGGGCGTGGCGGGCCGCTACTACACCGATGGCACCAAGGCCGGGAACATGACCAATGTGCTGCGCGTGGTCGATCAGCTGATCGCCACCAGCCGCAAGGGCTGAGGTCCGGGCCTCGGCCCAGACCACCCGTGACAGGCCCGCCATTGAGCGGGCCTGTCGCTTTTGGAAACCTCTTTTTGTGCCTTCGTGTCAGCGCTTTGCCCCCCGGCTTGAAAGACGCCAGGAACGGTTGCGCGCGACACCCCCTACAATGGATGCAAGAAGCGTGCCCTCCATGAAACAACGACTTTCCCCCCTCCTGCTCGCAGCCGCCCTGGCGGCTTTCGCCGGTTTGGCCCAGGCCGAAAAGGCCGACAGCACCAAGCCCATGAACATCGAGGCTGACGCGCTGCGCCATGACGAACTCAAGCAGACCAGCGTCTTCACCGGCAACGTGGTGATGACCAAGGGCACCATCGTGCTGCGCGGTGCCCAGCTCGATGTGCGCCAGGACCCCGAAGGCTTTCAGTACGGCGTGGTCACGGCCGAAGCGGGCAAGCGCGCCTTCTTCCGCCAAAAGCGCGACACCGTTCCCGGCCAGCCCGAGGAATTCGTGGAAGGCGAGGGCGAGGTCATCGAATACGACGGCAAGGCCGATCTTGTGAAGTTCATCCGCCGCGGCGAACTGCGGCGCTATCGCGGCGGCCAGCTCAGCGACGAGATCACGGGCTCCATCATCGTCTACAACAACCTCACCGACGTGTTCACCGTCGATGGGCAAAAGACCAGCGGCGGCCAGCCCAGCTCCACCGCCGGCCAGGGCGGGCGCGTGCGCGCCGTGCTGGCGCCCAAGGAGGGCACACCGGGCTCGCAGCCGCGCGCTCCCGCCGCAGGCGCGCCGGGCACATCCCTGCAGCCCAGCAACACCCTGGACAGCCTTGGTGGTACCAAGCGATGAGTACCGAGGCCTCAGCCCCCGCTGCCCACGCTTCCTCCCCACGCGCCGAACAGGGCAGCAGCCTGCAGGCGCGCCATCTGGCCAAGTCCTACGGCAGCCGCAAGGTGGTCAAGGACGTGTCGCTGTCCGTGAAGAAGGGCGAGGTCGTGGGCCTGCTGGGCCCCAACGGCGCGGGCAAGACCACCTCGTTCTACATGATCGTGGGCCTGGTGCGCAGCGACGGCGGCGACATCTTCATCGACGGACAGGCCGTGGGAAACATGCCCATCCACCAGCGCTCGCGCCTGGGCCTGTCCTACCTGCCGCAAGAGGCATCGATCTTTCGCAAGCTCAGCGTCGAGGACAACGTGCGCGCCGTGCTGGAGCTGCAAAGGGATGAGCAGGGCCGGCCGCTGGCGCGCAGCGTCATCGAGGAGCGCCTGACGGCGCTGCTGCAGGAACTGCGCGTGGACCATCTGCGCGCATCGCCCGCGCTGGCGCTGTCGGGCGGCGAACGCCGCCGCGTCGAGATTGCACGTGCCCTGGCCACGCAGCCGCGTTTCATCCTGCTGGACGAGCCCTTCGCCGGCATCGACCCCATCGCCGTGATCGAGATCCAGCGCATCATCGGCTTCCTCAAGGCGCGCGGCATCGGCGTGCTCATCACCGACCACAACGTGCGCGAGACGCTGGGCATCTGCGACCATGCCTTCATCATCAGCGACGGCCATGTGCTGGCCCAAGGCACACCCGAGGAGATCGTGGACAACGCCGAAGTGCGGCGCGTCTACCTCGGCGAACACTTCCGGATGTAGCGCCATGCCCTGCCTGGCCCGTCTGCGAGATTGCCTGCGCGAAGGAGCTGCCGCTTGAAGCCCGGACTGTCGCTGCGCGTCTCCCAGCATCTTTCGCTCACCCCGCAACTGCAGCAGTCGATACAGCTGCTGCAGCTGTCCACGCTGGAGCTGGCGCAGGAAGTGGAGCAGATGCTGGGCGACAACCCCTTCCTGGAGCTGGCGAACGACGACGGCGACCACGAAGCGGCAAGCAGCGCCCCGGAGCCTGCGGCGCCCGGCGCCGACGCCGCGGACTCCTTCCAGGAAGGCCGTGCGGACCAGCCATCGGCTGCGGTGGAATGGGAGGCGCCGTCGGACACATCCTCCGGCGATGCTGTCGAGACCTCCGGCACGGCCGAGTCCCTGAGCTGGGAAGGCGATGGCCAGACCAACTCGGGCAACGACGACCGCGACTGGGGCAGCGATGCGCCTTCCAGCCGCACGCGCGGCCAGGGTGACGATGACGAGACCGATGCCACCGAGCTGGCACGCAGCGCAGAAAGCCTGACCGACCACCTGCATCGCCAGGCCCTGAGCCTGCGCCTGGGCGAGGTGGATCGCGCCGCGCTGCGCTTTCTGATCGAGAACCTCAACGACGACGGCTACCTGGAGGACCCGCTCGACGAGCTGGCACAGGGCCTGGCGGGCGACGACCTGGAGGAGTGCGAGGAACTGGTGCACCGCTTCACCGTGGCGCTGCGCCTGTTGCAAAGCCTGGAGCCGGTGGGTGTGGGCGCGCGCGACCTGGCCGAATGCCTGACGCTGCAGCTGCGCGACCAACTGGCCGATGCCGAGCGCGAAGGCGACGGCAGTGCCGAGGACGAGGATCGGCAGGCCGTGCTGCGCACCGCGCTGGACATCTGCGCCCAGCCCATGGACCTGCTGGCGCGGCGTGACCTGCGCAAGCTCGCCAGCCTGTGCGGCGCGCGCGAGGAGCGGCTGCGCGAGGCGATGGTCCTGATCGCCCGGCTGGAGCCGCGCCCGGGCCGGCGCTTCGCCGACGTGCAGCGCCAGATCGTCGTGCCCGATGTCATCGTGCGCCCCGTGCGCATGGGTGCGGGACGCATGGAGTTCAGCGTGCAACTCAACCCCGATGTCATGCCCAAGCTGCGCGTGCACGACATCTATGCCAGCGCGCTGCGCAGCCACCGGGGCAGCGAAGGCCATGCGGCGCTGCAGCAGCGGCTGCAGGAGGCGCGCTGGTTCATCAAGAACATCCAGCAGCGCTTCGACACCATCCTGCGCGTGTCGCAGGCCATCGTGGAGCGCCAGAAGAACTTCTTCGTGCATGGCGAGCTGGCCATGCGCCCGCTGGTGCTGCGCGACATTGCCGATGCGCTGGGCCTGCATGAGTCCACCATCAGCCGCGTGACCACGGCCAAGTACATGGCCACGCCGCAGGGCACCTACGAACTCAAGTATTTCTTCGGCTCGGGCCTGGGCACCGAGGCGGGCGGCAACGCGTCGAGCACGGCCGTGCGCGCGCTCATCAAGCAGTTCGTCGCAGCCGAGGACCCCAGGAAGCCGCTGTCGGACAACCAGCTGGCCGACATGCTCAAGGAGCAGGGCATCGAATGCGCACGGCGCACCGTGGCCAAGTACCGCGAACTGCTCAAGATCCCCCCGACCACGCTGCGCAAGGCCCTGTAGCCGCGCAGGGCGCGCATGCTCTCAGGCCGCAGGCGCGCGGCCGGCCACGTCATCCCATTTGAGGCCGAATTTCAGCAGGTACTTGCGCAGGCGGTCGGCATCGTTGACCACGCTGCGCTGGGTGCGTGACTGGTCGAACAGGCGGCGCCCCGCATCGGACAGCGAGGGCGATTGCCTGCACACGCGCAGCACCGCTTCGAGCTGCATGCGGTCGAACAGATCCATCTGCTCCAGCCTCTCGGCGGGCAACAGCGCATCAAGGCCGCAGCCGGCGCCGGCGGGGGCGGGCTGCGCTGTCTCGCCCCGTTGCCACAGCCACTGCATGCGCTGGATCTCGGCATCGACCAGGGCCGTGGAGATGCGCCCTCCGTCAGCCAGCGTGGCCAGCCGCGTCATGCTGGCCGACAGGTCGCGGAAGTTGCCGCTCCACAGCGCCTCGGACGAGCGCGCAAAGCGCAGATAGCGCTCGCGGGCCTCCACGTTGAAGCGCACCATCTGGCCGGTCTCGTCGGCCGAGCGCGCGAGCAGGTGGTCCATGTTGGGTTCTATGTCCTCGGGGCGCCCGGCCAGGCCCGGCAGCGCGTAGGACCACAGGTTGATGCGCGCGAACAGATCCTCGCGAAAGCGCCCCTGCGCCACGTCGATGCGCAGGTCGCGGTGCGTGCCGGCGACCAGCTGGAAATCGCTGCTGACCTCGCGGTCGCTGCCCATGGGATAGAAGCGCTTTTCCTCCACGGCCTTGAGCAGCATGGCCTGTTCGTCCAGGCCCAGCTCGCCGATTTCGTCCAGGAACAGCACGCCCTGGTGCGCGCTGCGCAGCAGGCCGGCGCGGTCGGCCGCAGCGCCCGTGAACGCGCCCTTCTTGTGGCCGAACAGCACCGAGGCTGCACCATCGCCGCGCAGCGTGGCGCAATTGACCTCGACGAACTCGCCCTGCACCTGGTGCCTGGCCTTCTTCAACTCGTACATGCGCCGCGCCAGATGCGATTTGCCCGCACCCGTGGGACCCGTGAGCAGGATGGGCGCGCGCGAGCGCACGGCCACGCGCTCGATCTCGTCGATCAGCGCGTTGAACCCGGCATTGCGCGTGGCGATGCCGCTCTTGAGAAATTGCACGGCCTCGCTCTGCTCGGCGCCGAAGCGCTGGGCGATCACGTCGTAGCGCGACAGGTCCAGGTCGATCAGCGCATAGCTGCCCGGGTCGCCCATGCGCTGGCGCCGGGGCGGCGAAGTCTGGGCCAGCACGCCGGGAATGCGGCGCGACTCCACCAGCAGGAACAGGCAGATCTGTGCCACGTGCGTGCCCGTGGTGATGTGGGTCCAGTACTCCTCGCGCTCGGGGTCGAAGCGATAGGCCTGCGTCCAGTCGAACAGCCGCGCATAGACCTCGCCGAAATCCCAGGGATCGGCAATGTCCATGGGCACGAGGTTCACCCGGGTCTCGGGCGATGCCGTGGCGATGTCGCCCTGCAGCAGCTGCGCCAGGGCCAGATGGGGCGGCGTGTAGAGCAGCTCCAGCCGCTCCACCACCAGATCCTCGTGCTGCATGAGGGAGAGGGTCGGCCGCCATTTTTCCCAGCGCCCCGCGCCCCTGCCGGAGTCCAGCTGCGTACCCAGAAAACCGATGACGACCTTTTTCTTTTCCATGTTTTTGTCTAGTTGGATAGCTGAAATTCTAGTTTCTTTGGATTGAAGAAGAAATCAAGGAAAGTGTGATTTGATATTTATCCAAATAAATCAATGGGTTGAAGAATTTTTTGACGCCGGATGCCAGGCTGGCACGCATCTCGCAATAAGCAAGGCATCCAGTGCAGGCGGTGACCGCTCACAGGCCGGGGTTGGGGCAAAGGCCCGCCCCACCGGTGCCGGAAGTCCGGGCCCCCAGGGGCCTGTCGATTTCCCGCATGCCGCACGCCGCAGGCGCTGGGTGACGGCAAGGTTGTGGAAACCGTCCCGCAAGGGACTCCTGGTTCGACTCCAGGCTTGCCAGCCACTGGTAGCTCAGTCTGGTAGAGCACCCTCGCAAGAGGACTGTCGCAGGTTCGATTCCTGTCCACTCTTCCGGCCGCAAGGCCGGGCTATTGAAACGGTCGAAAGACCACCCGCCGAACGCGGGAGGTGGCCGCCGGGTTGCGATGCAGCCCCAGGCCGCCCCCCGTCAGCGGCGGCGGCTGTGCCAGGTCCCGGCACGGTCCGCGCCCGCAGCCAGCCACGCTGCAACCTGTTTCCAGGGTTGCCGCCACGGCGCACTGCAAGGCCCGGGCCGTGCCCCCTGGAACCCCGCCGCTGCTGTAACGGCACCCCTATTGATTGCGGCGAAGACGCCGAACGAGGAGAAGAAGAAATGCTGAAGATCCAACGCATCACCATCAAGAAGAACGAACGGGCCCTGCTGCTGCGCAATGGCGATTTCGAGCGCGTGCTGCACAGCGGCCGGCACTGGCTGTTTGCCGGCACCGACCAGCTGCGCGTGGAAACCTTTGCCCTGGAGCAGCCCGCCTTCACGCACGGCCTGGCCGACTACCTGATGGCGCAGGAGCCCACCGTGGTGGCCGCCGAATTCCTGCGCGTGGAACTGTCCGAGACCGAGGCGGGCCTGCGCAGCGAAAACGGCGTGCTGGTCGAGATCCTGCCGCCCGGCACGCGCCGCCTGTACTGGAAGGGACTGGTGGATGTGAGCGTGCAGGTGGTCGACCTGCAGGCCGGCGCCGAGCTGCCCGCCGCCCTGGCGGCGCGCCTGACCCAGACGCAGCTGCGCCAGCGCAGCGTGTCCGGCCTCAACGGCGTGCTGCAGGTGCAGGTGCCCGCAGGCCAGTGCGCGCTGCTGACCATCGACGGCAAGGTGGACCGCCTGCTGCAGGCCGGCAGCCATGCGTTCTGGAAGTTCGGCCGCAGCATTGCCGTGGAGCTGGTGGACCTGCGCCTGCAGGCCGTCGAGGTCTCGGGCCAGGACATCATGACCCGCGACAAGGTCAGCCTGCGCCTGAACCTGAGCGCCACCTATCGCCACACCGACGTTCTGCGCGCCTTTGCCCAGCTGCAAAAGCCTGCCGAGCACCTGTACCGGGAGCTGCAGTTCGCGCTGCGCGCCGCCGTGGGCACCCGCACGCTCGATGAGCTGCTGGAGAACAAGACGGTGATCGACGACGTGGTGACCGCGCACATGGCGGCCAAGCTGCAGCCCTTCGGCATGGTGGTGGAGAGCGTGGGCGTGAAGGACATCGTGCTGCCAGGCGAGATGAAGGCCATCCTGACCCAGGTGGTGCAGGCCGAAAAGCAGGCCCAGGCCAACGTGATCCGCCGCCGCGAGGAAACGGCGGCCACGCGCTCGCTGCTCAACACCGCCAAGGTCATGGAGGACAACCCCGTGGCCCTGCGCATGAAGGAGCTGGAGACGCTGGAACGCGTGGCCGAGCGCATCGACAAGATCTCCGTGTTCGGCGGTCTGGATCAGGTGCTCAACGGGCTGGTGAAGATGCGTTGACCGGCAGGCTGGTCGGGGCACAACGGACAACGAAGAAACTAAAGAGAGGTACGGCCATGGCCGCATTCGAAGAACTATGGAGCTATGAGGTGGGCAAGGCGGGCTGGGCGACGTTGAAGTTCAGCACGCCCGGGGAGGAACTGGTGTGTGCCGTGTCCTACCTGCATGATTCGCTGGGTGATCTGGCCGCCATGGCGCTGGCCTTGGCCAAGGGCGCGCACCGCGCTGCCGCCGTGTTCATGGACGAGCCCGGCGAAGTGCACCTGAGCATGGAGGGTGACCACGACACCCTTTCATACGAGCTGCGGCAGTACGCGGACTGGGCCAGCTGGGGCATCACCGCCATGGATGACTATGAAGTGCTGGCCCGTGGGCAGATGGCCCGCGAGGACGTGGTGCGCAGCGTGTACCGCGTGCTGGACGGTATTTATTGCGGCATGGGCGTCGAGGAATACCGAAAGCGCTGGCTGGAGCATGAATTCCCGCTGCGGGACTATCAAAGCCTGGGCAGCGCCATCCGCAAGCGGGACCTGTCTCGCCTGATGCGTGGATGAGCCGCGCGGCAGCAAGACCTGAACAAGACGAACAGACAAGAAGACTGAAGGACAACGCAATGAACTACCTGCAACACAACGTGGAAAACGGCGTCCCCATCAAGATGTGGACCAAGGGCGTGCCCGTCGAGGACGAGGCGCGCAAGCAGCTGGAGAACGCCGCGCGCCTGCCCGTGGTGTTCAAGCATGTCGCGGCCATGCCCGATGTGCACCTGGGCATAGGCGCCACCGTGGGCTCGGTGATCCCGACCATCAAGGCCATCATCCCGGCGGCCGTGGGCGTGGACATCGGCTGCGGAATGATGGCTGCCAAGACCACGCTGCGCGCCGAGGACCTGCCCGACAACCTGGGCCCGCTGCGCTCGGCGATAGAGCAGGCCGTGCCGCATGGCTCGGTGCCGCGCCACCGGGGCCGTGATCCAGGCAGCTGGGAGAACCCGCCCGTGTCGGTGGACCAGGTCTGGGCCACGCTGGCCGAGGAGTTCGACCTGCTGTGCGAGCTGCATCCGCGCCTGGCCAACACCAACAACCGCAAGCACCTGGGAACGCTGGGCAGCGGCAACCACTTCATCGAGATCTGCCTGGACGAGGCGGGCTTCGTGTGGTTCATGCTGCACTCGGGCTCGCGCGGCGTGGGCAATGCCATCGGCACCCATTTCATCGAGCTGGCCAAGAAGGACGCAGAACTGCATCAGCGCAACCTGCCCGACAAGGACCTGGCCTATTTCGAGGAAGGGGCCCGCTACTTTGGCGACTATGTGCGCGGCGTGTCCTGGGCGCAGAAGTTCGCCATGCGCAACCGCGAGGTGATGATGGCCAACCTCATCGCCACGGTGCGCAAGGTGATCGCCAAGCCCTTCGAGTCGCATGTGGAGGCGGTGAACTGCCACCACAACTACGTGCAGCAGGAGCGCCATTTCGGCCAGGATGTGTTCATCACCCGCAAGGGCGCGGTGAGCGCGCGGCGCGGCGAGCTGGGCATCATCCCGGGCAGCATGGGCGCGCGCAGCTATATCGTGCGCGGCCTGGGCAACCCGGAGAGCTTCGAGAGCTGCAGCCACGGTGCGGGCCGCGTGATGAGCCGGACCAAGGCCAAGAAGATGTTCAGCGTGGCGGACCACATCAAGGCCACCGAGGGCGTGGAATGCCGCAAGGATGCCAATGTGGTGGACGAGATTCCCATGGCCTACAAGGACATCGATGCGGTCATGGCCGCGCAGCAGGATCTGGTGGAGGTGGTGCACACCCTGAAGCAAGTGGTGTGCGTGAAAGGGTGAGTGGATGAGGGCCCCAGGCTCTCATCCTCCGGAACAGAAAGCAGGATGAGAGCATGAGGGAAGAGAAGGTATTGAGCGCGCATCCGGTCTCCGATGCCATGCGCGCCACGGTGCTGGCCAATCTGGCCGAGGTGGAGCGCAGGCACGAGGTCACGGTGCTGTTTGCCTGCGAGTCGGGCAGCCGCGGCTGGGGCTTTGCCTCGCCCGACAGCGACTATGACGTGCGCTTCATCTACGTCCACCGCCTGCCCTGGTATCTGACGGTGGCGCCGGGCCGCGATGTCATAGAGCAGCCGCTCAGCGGCGAGCTCGATGTCAGCGGCTGGGAGCTGCGCAAGGCGCTGGGGCTGCTGCGCGCCTCCAACCCCACGCTGCTCGAATGGCTGCGCTCGCCCGTGGTCTACCGGCAGGAGCAGCCCTGGGCCGAGCGCCTGCATCTGCTGGCCGAGCAGGGCTTTTCGCCGGTGCGCGGCTACCACCACTACGTGGCCATGGCGCGCAAGAACCTGCGCGCCCACCTGCAGGGTGATGTGGTGCGCTACAAGAAATACTTCTATGTGCTGCGCCCCTTGCTGGCCGCGCGCTGGATACGCGAGGGGCGTGGTGCGCCGCCCATGCGCTTTGCGCAGCTGGCGGCGGGCACGCTGGAGGATGCAGTCCTGCTGGCCGAGCTCAACGAGCTGCTGGAGCTCAAGATGCGCCTGGGCGAGGCCGCCAAGGGGTCGCGCCGGGTGCGGGTCCATGATTTCCTGGAGCGCGAGCTGGCCCATGCCATGGCCCATGCGCCCGATCCGGGGGACCAGGCCGATGCGGCGCCGCTGGACCGCTATCTGCGGGATGCCGTGGCGCGCTTTGGCGGCAATGAATGAAAGAGAAAAATGAAAGTGATCGAGATCGACGGCTCCGCCGGGGAGGGCGGAGGCCAGATGCTGCGCAGCGCACTGGCGCTGTCCATGTGCACGGGCCAGCCCTTTGCCATGCAGCGCATCCGTGCCGGGCGCGCCAAGCCGGGCCTGATGCGCCAGCACCTGGCCTGCGTCAATGCCGCCGCCGAAATCTGCGGCGCGCAGATGCAGGGCGCCGAGATGAATTCGCAGGCGCTGCAATTCACACCGGGGCCGGTGCGTGCGGGCGAGTACCGCTTCGTGATCGCCTCGGCCGGCAGTTGCACCCTGCTGCTGCAGACGCTGTGGCCCGCGCTGATGCTGGCCGATGGCGAAAGCCGCCTGACCCTGGGCGGCGGCACCCACAACCCGGCCGCGCCGCCCTTCCATTTCCTGGAGCGCAGCTATGCGCCGCTGCTGCACAGGCTGGGCGCGCGCTGCGAACTGCGGCTGCGCCGGCTGGGCTTTTATCCGGCCGGTGGCGGCGAGATGGACGTGACGATCACGCCGGCAACCAATGGGCTGGTGCCTTTCGATATCACCGAACGCGGCGCACCCGTGGCCAGCCATGCCGAATGCTTTGCGCCCGCGCTGCCACGCGCGGTGGCCCAGCGCGAACTGGACCATCTGGGCCAGGCCCTGGGCTGGTCTGGCGAGCAGCTGCAGGTGGCTGCCGTGCGCCAGAACGAGGGGCCGGGCAACGCGCTGCTGGCCACGCTGGCCTATGAGCACCTGAGCGAAGTGTTCACGCAGTTCGGCATGAAGGGCATCAGCGCCGAAAAGGTGGCGCATGACCTGGCGCGCGAGGTGCGCCGCCACCAGGGCAGCCGGGCCGCCCTGGGCCCGTACCTGGCCGACCAATGGGCCCTGCCGCTGGCGCTGGCCGTCTGGCGCAGCGGGCGCGGTGCCAGCTACACCTGCACGGAACTGACGCCGCATGCGCGCAGCAATTTCGAGGTGATCGAGCGCTTTGTGCCTGTGCGCTTCGCTACGGACGCAACGGGCGACGGCTGGCGTATTTCGCTCTCGCCAGCCTGAGCGGCCTCAGCGATCGGCCCGCACCAGCGTGCTCTTGCCGAACAGGCTCTCCAGCAGGTCCACCACCAGCTCGGCCGTCTGGTTGCGCAGGTCCAGCGCCGGGTTCAGTTCCACCAGGTCCATCGAGCCCAGGCGTCCGGTATCGGCCAGCATCTCCATGCACAGCTGGGCCTCGCGGTAGCTGGGGCCGCCGCGCACGGGCGTGCCCGTGCCGGGCGCGATGTCGGGATCGAGGTAGTCCACGTCGAAGCTCAGGTGCAGGTGGGTGTCGCTGCCGGCGAGGCCGTCGAGCGCGCGGCGCATGACCTCGCGCATGCCCAACTCGTCGATGGCGCGCATGTCGTACACCTCGATGTCCAGCGAATGCAGCAGGCGCTTTTCCTGGTCATCCACGCTGCGCAGGCCGATCTGGCACAGCGAGGCGGCATCCAGCGCCGGATCGCCGCCCTGGGACAGCGCGGTCAGCGGCTCGGGCCCCAGGCCGCACAGGCTGGCCACGGGCATGCCGTGCAGGTTGCCGCTGGGCGAGATATCGGGCGTGTTGCAGTCGGCGTGGGCGTCCAGCCAGATCACGCGCAGCGCGCGGCCCAGGCGGCGGCAGTGGGCGGCCACGGCACTGATCGAGCCCATGGCCAGGCTGTGGTCGCCGCCCAGCATCAGCGGCAGCTCGCCATCGTCCAGCGCCTGGCCCACGGCCTGGTGCACGGCGTCCATCCAGGCGCGGGCCGGTGCGAGGTGGCGCAGCCCCTGCTCGGGCGGTGTCTGGGGATTGGGCGGACCGGCCAGGTTGCCGATGTCGCGCACCTGGCAGCCCAGCTGGCGCAGCGCCGGGGCCAGGCCGGCCACGCGCAGCGCGTCGGGGCCCATGGCGCTGCCCAGGCGGCTGGCGCCGATGTCGGTGGGCACGCCTATGAGTCTCAGGGCGCGTGCGGTCTGCGGGGACGTATGGGTGTTCATGCTCATGGGACCCATGGTATGCAGTCCCCGTGTCAGCCAAAGCCGCGTTCTGCCTGCCCGGCCTCGCGCACCAGCCGGTACAGGTCGCGGGGGTCGGCCAGCGAAGGCACCAGGTCGATCGACTGCATCAGCCCGGTGTCGTGGGCCAGCGCGCGCAACCAGCGCAGGGCCGAATAGTCTTCCAGCGCAAAGCCCACGGAGTCGAACAGCGTGATCTCGGTGTCGTGCCCGCGTCCCGGCGCCAGGCCATTGATGACCTGCCACAGCTCGGTCACGGGCGCGTCGGCGGGCAACTGCTGTATCTCGCCTTCCACGCGCGTCTGGGGCGTGAACTCCACGAAGATGCGCGCGCGCCGCAGCAACTCCACGGGCAGTTCGGTCTTGCCGGGGCAATCGCCGCCGACGGCATTGATGTGGGTGCCGGGGCGCACATCGGCATCGGCGATCACGCAGGCGCGGCGCTTGGCGGCCGTGACCGTGGTGACGATGTCGGCGCCTTCCAGCGCCTGGGCGCTGCTGGTGCAGCAGGTGATGCGCTGGGCGGCAATGCCTGCATGGCCCAGGTTGTCCACCAGCTTGCGCATGGCCTGGACGTCGATGTCGAAGATGCGCAGCCGCTCCACGCCCAGCAGGTGGGTGAAGGCCAGGGCTTGGAATTCGGACTGCGATCCTGCGCCGATCAGCGCCATGCTGCGGCAGCCCGGCCGCACCAGCCGGCGCGCGGCCAGCGCCGAGGTGGCCGCGGTGCGCAGCGCCGTGGCCAGCGTCAGGTCGGACAGGAAGACCGGCAGGCCCGTGGCCACGTCGGCCAGGGCGCCGAATGCCATCACCGTGGGCAGGTCCCGGTCGGCGTTGTCTGGATGGCCATTGACGTACTTGAAGGCGTAGTCCAGCGTATCGGACACGGGCATGAGCTCGATCACGCCGCCGGGCGAATGGTGGGCGAGGCGGGCCGATTTCTCGAAATCGGGCCAGCGCGCGAAGTCTTGCTCGATGGCATCGGCCAGGCCGGCCAGGCAGGCGGCGACGCCGACCTGCGCCACCAGGCGTGCGGCCTGCGTGGCGCCGAGGAAATCCGTGTGGACGGGCGTGGTTCGAGTCTTCATGGTGCTCTCCCTCGCGGTTGCTTCCACTGTAGGCCCGGGCCGAAGCGCAGGCAAGCGGGTTTCGGCTGGCGCCTGCGCGGGGAATCGCGGTGCGCGTATGCTCGGCACCCAAGCTATGAACCAACTGCATCTGTTTTTGCCCTGCGCCGCCGGCGTCGAGGGATTTCTGGCCGACGAGGTCCACGCGATCACCGGCCTGAGCGGCCACGACCTCCTGGTCGGCCGTGGCGGCGTGATGGTGCGCGGCCTGTGGCGCGACGCCCTGCTGCTGAACCTGCACAGCCGTCTGGCCCAGCGCGTGCTGGTGCAGCTGTCGCAGACCCTGTACCGCAACGAAAACGACCTGTACCGCGCCGCCAGCGAAGTGGCCTGGGAGATCTGGTTCTCCCCGCGCGAGAGCTTCAAGATCGAAGTCACGGCCCAGCACAGCCCGCTGACCAGCCTCAACTTTGCGGCGCTGCGCGTCAAGGACGCCATTGCCGACCGCTTCCGCGACAGGAAGGGCGTGCGCCCCGACGTGGAAACGCGCCACCCCGACGTGCGCGTGCACCTGCACCTGACGACCGACGAGGCCACCATCTACATCGACACCTCGGGCGAGGCGCTGTTCAAGCGCGGCTGGCGCGAGGACAAGGGCGATGCGCCGCTCAAGGAAACCCTGGCCGCGGCCATGATCGCCGCCACGGGCTGGGACCCGCACGGCGACGATCCCCAGCCGCTGTACGACCCCTGCTGCGGCAGCGGCACGGTGCTGATCGAGGCCGCGCAGATCGCCCGGCGCATTCCGGCCGGCATCCTGCGGCGCTTCGCGTTCGAAAAGCTCGTGCCCTTCCAGAGGCATGTGTGGGAAGCCATGCTGGACGAGGCAGAGGCCGCCATCCTGCCCGACAGCCCCGTGGGCATCTATGGCTCCGACGTGTCCCACCGCATGGTGGACTTCGCCCAGCGCAACGCCGAGCGCGCGGGCGTGGGCCAGACCGTGCAGCTGCGCGGCGGCGACGCGCTGCAGCGCATGCCGCCCTGCGAGCAGCCCGGCCTGATGCTGCTGAATCCGCCCTATGGCGAGCGCATTGCCGCAGCCGGCTCGGCCGGCCGCAGCGCCGGCGAGCGCATGGCCGTGGTCGAGCGCGCGGGCCGCGAGACGGCCCAGACCGAGGACGGCGTGGAATTCTTCAGCCAGCTGGCCACCCACTGGAAGAAGAACTACAGCGGCTGGAGCGCCTGGATGCTCACGCCCGACCTCAAGCTGCCCGGCAAGATGCGCCTGAAGGAAGCGCGGCGCACGCCCATGTGGAACGGCCCCATCGAGTGCCGGCTGTTCCGCTTCGACATGGTCCGTGGCGCTGTCAAGCCCAGAAAGGCCGCCGAAGGCCCGGCAGAGGGCGCCGCGCCATGAAGATCGTGCTGCGCTGGCCGCAGTGCAACGACGGCTACGAAGGTCCCCTGCCCCGGCCCGTGGTGCTCGATACCAATGTGGTCCTTGACATGCTGATCTTCGACGATCCGCATGTTCCGCCGATCCGCGAGCTGGTGGAGCAGGGGCAGATGCGCTGGATCGCCGACCAGGCCCAGCGCATCGAGCTCGAACGCGTGCTGCACTACAGCCAGATCGCGCCGCGCGTGGCCTTCTACGGCAAGACGGTCGAGGGCGTGCTCTCGGCCTTCGACGGAGCCGTCGAATACGTGGCCGATGCGCCGCGCATCCGCTTTGCCTGCACCGACCCCGACGACCAGCATTTCCTGGACCTGGCCAGCCAGCACCAGGCGCTGCTGATCAGCAAGGACAAGGCCGTGCTCAAGCTGCGCAAGCGTGTGGCCGGCCTGGGCGCCACCGTGGGCAACATCCTGCTGGCCGAGCAGGAAGAGGCACTGGCCGCCTGAAGCCTGGATGCTGTTGTGCAGCAACCACCCAGGCGGCAATGGGGCAACAGGCTGGGTGCGGCCGGCTTGAAGGCTTTCTCCTAAACTGGCGGCCATGCAGGAGGCGCAAGCCCTTCTGCCAGGAGGACGGCCTCCCCCACATCGGGACATGCATGCGCCGGGACGACCCGGCTTCACAAGGAGTTTTCCATGGCATGGGTCTATCTGTTGGTGGCGGGGCTGCTCGAAGTAGTCTGGGCGTTCTCGATGAAGCAATCGCACGGCTTCACGCGGCTGGTGCCCAGCGCCATCACCATCGTCACCATGATCGCCAGCTTCGGCCTGCTGGCCGTGGCCATGCGCAGCCTGCCGCTGGGCACGGCCTACACGATCTGGACCGGCATCGGCGCCGTGGGCGCCTTCCTGGTCGGCATCACGGTCCTGGGCGAGCAGGTCAGCGCCATGCGCATCGGCGCGGCCGTGCTCATCGTCTCGGGCCTGGTGCTGATGAAGATGTCTTCGGACTGAGCGGGGCGGCCGTTCAGCGGCCCGTGCCCAGCTCCAGCGTCAGGCGCAGCATGTCGCGGTGCTGCACGCCGCGCTCCCACAGCTGGGTGGTGTAGTGCTTCAGGAAGAAGTCACGCACGATGCCCGTCACGCGAAAACCCGCGCGCTGGTAGAAGACCAGCTGGTCGCCGAAGCTGCCGGTGCCGACCTCGATGCGGGGAGCACCTTGCGAGCGCGCCCAGGCGATGGCCTGGCGCAGCAGGGCGGTGCCCAGGCCCCGGTGGTGCAGCGATTCCGCGACCGCGATGTTCATCAGCTCCCAGGCGGGTGGGCCTGAGGCCTCGTCGCCGCTGGCGCGCAGCGGCACCAGCACGCACATGCCCAATACCTCGCCGCGCCCGCCGGGACGCGGCGGCTGGCCTTCGCGCTGGAAGGACTCGCGCGCGGCAAAACAGGTGGAGCCCGCCAGATAGCCGCGCACCTTTTCCCGCGACGGATCCGCCGACAGCAGCAGCGGCCACGGCGCCTCGGCCGGGTTCAGCGGCTCTATGTGCCAGGGTGCGAGGGAAACGGAAGGCGCGGTCATAAGCCTGAATCATCCCATGCCTGACATTGGGACGCAGTTGGGCGCCTCTGCGGAATCTTGACGTGCGCTTACAACTGTGCGTTTGCACGCCGGGATCTAGTGGTTTATACTTATTCCTAGGGTAAACGCTTAGAGGGTTTTCCCGGCATTCGCGGCACTTGAGATGCATGCCGCCAGTGATTGTTGAGCGTCTCAGTAAGGAAGTTCACCATGCGCCAAGCAATCTATTCCCTGATCGATTTCATCCAGCAAGCCCGCAACGCCGAGCTCGAAATCGCCAACCAGTAATCCGGTTGGAGGCAGGTGCGCCCCGAAGCGCGCCCACCGATGCGATCGCCCCATTGCCGATGATGGCCTTGGGGCTTTTGTGTTTCTGGGCGCCGGGCTTGCGGGCACAGTGCAGCGGAGCCCTGTCTACAGGCCCAGCACCAGCCTGCCGCTCCTGGCGCGCGAGCAGCAGCTCATCATCTTGGTGCAGGCCGCGCGCTCGCCGCGCGTGAGCACCATGTCTCGGTGGTCCACCTCGCCTTCGAGCACGGGCACTTCGCAGGACCCGCACAGCCCTTCCCGGCAGTCGCTTTGCACTTCGATCTTCGCGCTGCGCAGGGCGTCCAGCAGCGTCTGGTCGTTGCGCACCTGCAGCACAAGGCCCGAGGCGCGCAGTTCCACCTCGAAGCCCTGCTCCCTGGCAGGGTCCAGCGCCCCCACGGTGGAGACGAAGTGCTCCACGCGCAGGCTGTCCTCGGGCCAGTGGCGGCTGGCGGCCTCCAGGCCGTGCAGCAGGCGCGCCGGTCCGCAGGCATGGATGCGGGCTCCGGCGCGCGGCGTGGCGAGCAAGGCGGCGTAGTCGGCGCGCCGGCCTTCCTCCGCCACGTACAGGTGCAGCCGGGCGCCATGCTCGGCCTGCAGCGGCGTCAGCAGCGCCATGCCCGCGCGGCGCCGGCCGCTGTAGTGGATTTCATAGGACAGGCCCAGCGCCCTGGCGCGCCGTGCCATGGCCGAGATGGGCGTGATGCCGATGCCGCCGGCCACCAGGATCAGGTGGCTGGCGCCTTCGTCCAGCGGGAAATGGTTGCGCGGGCCCCGCACCTGTACGGTGGCGCCGCGGTGCAGATGCGCATGCACCCAGGCCGAGCCGCCACGGCCGTTGGCCTCGCGCAGCACGGCAATCTCGTAGCTGCCGGTGTCCTGCGGGTCGCCGCACAGCGAATACTGGCGCGACAGGCCCGTGTCGCCGCATTGCAGGTCGATGTGCGAGCCCGGCGTCCAGCGCGGCAGGGCGTGTCCATCGGCGGCCTTCAGGCGCAGGCGCAGCACGCCTTCGGCGGCAGCCTCGGCCTCGGCCACGACCATGGGCCGGCTGGCGCCGCCCTGCAGGGCTTCGCCGATGCGCACGGGCTGGCGCGCCTGCAGCAGGGCGGGACGGGCGCGCTCGGGGTTCAGGGCCGGGTCCCACTCCACCCACAGGTGTTCGGGGCCCCGGAACGAGGTGTTGGGCACGTAGGTGAACCGCTGCTCGGCCAGCCGCATGTGGGGAAGGCGGCGCGTGAACTCCTCCAGGAAGATCTGCATCTCCATGCGCGCCAGGTTCTTGCCCATGCACTGGTGCGAGCCATAGCCGAAGGTCAGGTGGTCGCCGGCGTTGTCGCGGTGGATGTCGAAGAAGTCGGCATCGGCGAAATGCCGCTCGTCATGGTTGGCCGACGAGGTCACGATGAGCAGCTTCGAGCCCGCCGGCACGGCCACGCCGCCGATCACCACGTCGCGCGTGGCCAGGCGCCGCCAGGCGGCCACCGAGCCGTTGTGGCGCAGGCATTCCTCCACGGCATTGGGGATCAGCGCGGGGTTCTCGCAGATCTGCTTCCAGGCGCCGGGATGCTGCAGCAGCAGCTTGACGGCGTTGGCCGTGGCATTGGCCGTGGTCTCGTGCGCGGCCACGATGCCGGCCATCATCATGGAGTGCAGGTAGGAGTCGGTGACGACCTCGGGAAGCTCCTTTTGCTTGCGTATGCCGTATTGCATCCAGCCCGGCGCATCGGGGTTCTCGCGCATCTTGGCCAGCACCTTGCCGGCCAGCTGCCAGAAGTTGCCCACCGCATGGGCCACGGCCACCTGCTGCTCGGGCCGGGGCCGGCCCCAGGTGTTGACGGTGTGGGCGATGGAGTACTCGCGCAGCCTGTCCATGTCCTCCTCGGGCACGCCGAGGAAGTGCAGGGCCACGGTCAGCGGCACCTCCCACAGCATCTGGTCCACGAGGTCGGCGCGGCCGTCGTCGATGAAGCGGTCCACATAGGCGCGCGCCAGCTCGCGCACCATGGGCTCGTGGTGGCGCAGCTCCTCGGGCGTGAACGGGTCCATCAGCGCGCGGCGGCGCGGCATGTGGGCGGGCTCGTCCTCGTTGACCAGGGTGCGGTTCAGTGCGAAGCCGTAGGAGGC
Organism: Delftia sp. WSY_7; assembly: GCF_043104845.1. Lineage (NCBI taxonomy): Bacteria > Pseudomonadati > Pseudomonadota > Betaproteobacteria > Burkholderiales > Comamonadaceae > Delftia > Delftia sp. WSY_7. The sequence goes on from NZ_JBICLB010000053.1 coordinate 28,034, forward strand.
CAGCACGGCATTGGCCTCCTCGCCCGTGGGCGTGATCTTCTCCAGCGCGATCGAGGGACTGAAGGCGATGTTGTCGCGGAACACCGCCTTGATGTCGTCGAAGCGCGTGACCACCCAGTAGCCCAGTTGCGGGCTGTAGAACACCGGCTCCTGCTCGCGCGCCCAGCGCACATATTCGGGCGGGTCCTGCTGGTAGCCGTCGCTGAACGGGTCGAAGGCCGCGGCACCCGCGCTGACGGGGCAGCCCGTGGGGCCGGTCTGGCCGCTGGGCTGGCGGTGGTCGAAGGGGCAGCGCGCGGAGGCGGGCGCAGAGCCGGACGCAAAGGCGGACGGGGCGGCGTTGGAGGCGGCGGAGGCAGTCATGGCAGGTTCGCAGGCAGGCGCGGAGGGTCAATCCAAAGTGATGTTCTGGTCGCGGATCAGCTGGTGCCAGCGCGTGCTTTCGCTGGCCAGCAGCGCGGCGAACTGCTCGGGCGTGTTGCCCACGGGCTCCACGCCGAAATCCACGAGCTTCTGGCGCACGGCGGGCTCGTTGATCGCGGCCACGACCTGCCGGTGCAGGGCCGCGATGACCGGGGCCGGGGTCCTGGCGGGCGCCACCAGTCCCACCAGGGCGGCGGCCTGCACCTTGGGCAGGCCCAGCTCGGCGAAGGTGGGCACGTCGGGCAACTGGGGCAGGCGCGTGGCGTTGGCCACGGCCAGCGGGCGGACCTTGCCGCCCTTGATGAAGCCTGCGCCCGCGGCCAGGTCCACCATCATCACGGGCACCTGGCCGCCGGCCACGTCGCCCAGGGCCGGCGCCGCGCCCTTGTAGGGCGCGTGCACCAGCTTCAGGCCGGCCTCCACCCTGAGCAGTTCCATGGCCAGGTGGTGCGGGCTGCCGGCGCCGGCGGAGGCGTAGTTCACGCCGTCCTTGCTGGTGCGCGCCTGGGCCAGGAAGTCTTTGGCCGTGGCCGCTGCCATGCCGGGGCCGGCCACCAGGATCATCGGGAAGCGGCCCATCAGCGTGACCGGTGCAAGGTCCCTGGCGGGGTTGTAGCTGAGGCTCTTGTAGAGCACGGGATTGAAGACCAGGGTGCCGTTGTCGGCCGACAGCACGGTGTAGCCATCGGCGGCGGCACGCGCGGTTTCCGAGGCACCTATGGCCGTGTTGCCGCCCGGGCGGTTGTCCACCACGATGGGCTGGTGCACCTGGCCGCCCCAGGCCTGGCCTATGGTGCGGGCCAGGAAGTCCGAGCCGCCGCCGGCCGCGTAGGGAACGATCCAGCGCACGTTCCTGCTGGGGAATCCGTCCTGGGCCAGCGCGCCGGGCAGGGCGGTGGCCGATAGCAGGCCTGCGGCCAGTGTGGTGAGGAAAAGGCGCTTGTGCATGGGGCTTGTCTCCGGTGAGGCCTGGGTGGAATCCATGGAATCTCGTTTTGCGTAATTTTTCTACGCATTGCGTAAAAACACCGCCCGGGATTACCCGCAAGCTGCGGCACAATGCCCCGCCAGCCCTTAAAACAGGCCTTTCCAGACCCGCCCTGCCGCCATGACTTCCACTGCTGCCTCCGAGATTGACGAGCCCGCGCCGCCGCGCGAAAGGCGCCAGCGCGTGCAGGCCGCCGAGACCTGCCTGGCCGTGCTCAAGGCCCTGGCCACGCTGGGCGGACGCGCCAGCCTCACGGCCATCGCGGGCGCGGTGGAGGAAAGCCCGGCCAAGGTCCACCGCTACCTGGCCAGCCTGATGGCCGAGGGGCTGGTGGAGCAGGACCGTGGCGGCACGCAGTACGCGCTGGCGGCCGAGGCCATGCGCGTGGGCCTGGCTGCCATGCGGCAGTCCGACCCCATCCGCCTGGCCGAGCCGGCCCTGCTGCACCTGCGCGAGGCCTTGCAGGTCACCAGCTTCGTGGCCGTGATGGGCAACCTGGGGCCGACCATCGTGCGCTTCGAGGAGCCGGGCCTGCCGGTCACCGTCAATGTGCGCGTGGGCTCGGTGATGTCGCTGCTGTGGTCGGCCACGGGGCGCGCCTTCTTCGCCTTCATGGACGACGATGCCCGCGTGGATGCGCTGCTGGCCCGGGAGCTGGCCGAGGCGCCGGCCGCGCGGCGCGCGCTGCTCGATGGCGCGGACCCGCTGGGCACGCTGCGCCGCGAGATCCGCGCTGCGGGCTGCGCCTCGGTGCGCGACGTCAACCTGCCGGGCATCAGCGCCGTGGCGGCGCCGCTGCACGACTACACGGGCCATGTGGTGGGCGTGCTGTGCGCGCTGGGCGCCAGCGGCGGCTTCGACCCGGACCCGCAGGGCGCGGTGGCCCGGGCCCTGCGCGCCGAAGCGGCGCGCGTCAGCGCCTCGCTGGGCCATCTGCCCGGCTGAGGCCTTCAGGCCGCTGCCGCTACGGCGTCACCAGCGTGTAGGCCATGCGCACGCGCTGCATGTCGCGGCCCAGGCGGCGGCTTTCGGGCAGGCGGCGCACCCAGGCCAGCTGTTTCACGGTGCGCGCCATCAGGGCGCGGGTTTCGGGCTCCATGGACTGCACGAAATCCCGCCAAGCCGTGCGCGCGGCCGGCATGGCGCCGGCCTGCTCCAGTATCCAGGCCGTGGAGTGGGCGTAGCACAGGGCATCGCGCACGCGGCACAGCGCCAGGGGTAGGTGGGCGGCAGGGTCGTCCTCGAAGTCGATGAAGCCGATCACGCCATCGGCACAGCAGACCATGTTGCGCGCAAAGGCCTGGCTCAGACAGTCGCCGCTGCCATGCACCTGCTGCAGGGTCTGCAGGCCCTGCAGCCACAGCGCCAGCGTGCTGCCGTCGCTCCGGGGCAGGGCGGCTTCCATGGCATTGCCCAGCGAGGGCGCTTCCACGCCGGGGCTGCCCAGGTGGCGCATGGCAAAGCCGTCCTCGCACTCGGCCAGCACGGCAGGCACGCGCAGGCCGCGCTGCGCGAGCTGGCGCAGGCGGCGTACCTCGGTGCGGATGGCTTCGTGGCCGCCTGGATTGGGCACGGGCCGCAGCACGGGCAGGCGCAGGCACAAGGCGAGCAGGGCCAGCGCGCGATAGCGCCATGCCGGGTTGCTGGCGCCCGCGCGCTTGACCCAGATGGTTTCGTCTTCCCGGTCATAGCGCTGGATGCTCAGGGGCTGGCTCAGCACATGGGCGCGCAAAAAGGCGTCGTAGTCTGGCGATTCGGAAGGCGGGACGGCGGCAAACGGTTCGGACACGGCAGGCTTTTCTGGTGGGAGGCGCAGGGCGCCAAGCATGGACCGATTGTGCCGTGTCATGTCCGTTGCGCGGGGCAAGGCCTGTTTACGGGTTTGCACTGCGCATGGCCCTGGAAATCTGTGCGGCGGCACCCTGAAAATTGAGACAATCGTTTCATCTTTTCAGCCCTCATCAATCCATGAATTCCGAAGACAGTGGCAAGCTGGTGGCCGCCCTGGTGCGCGGCATCTCCGTACTGCAGTGCTTTTCCAACAAGCACCAGGAACTCAGCGCCCGTGAACTGATGGACATGACGGGCCTGCCCAAGCCCACGCTGTTCCGCCTGATCGACACCCTGTGCGAACTGAACCTGATGCGCTACTCCGAGCGCCTGTCCAAGTACGTGCCGGGCGTGGGGCTGCTGAACCTGTCCTCGCCCGTGCTGGCGCGCATGCACATGCGCCAGTTCGCGCGGCCGCACATGCAGGAGCTGGCCAATCACCTGGAGGGCCAGATCCAGCTGGCCGTGGGCCACGGCCGCCAGCTGTGCCTGGTGGAGCTGGCCAACGGCCTGACCAACAAGGTCTTCCTGCCCGAGATCGGCGTGCACATCTCGCTGTCGCGCACCGCCACGGGCCGCGCCTACCTGCTGAGCCTGCCCGAGGCCGAGCGCGAGGCCTTCATCGCCGAGCTGCAGGCCGACGATCCCGCACGCGCCCAGCAACTGCGCGAGCGGCTCGACGATGCGCGGCGCGACCTGGCCGAGCACGGCTTTTGCCGCAGCCACGGCGACCTGCACCGCGAGATCCAGTCCATTGCCGTGCCCATGTCCACGGCCCAGGACGGCGAGTACTGGGTGTTCTCGGTCTCCCTGCCCATCTACAGCCCGCAAAGCCGCGCGCTGGAAAGCGATGCCGGGCCGCGCCTGATCACGCTGGTGCGCCTGGTCGAAGGCATGCTGGGCGCCTCCAGCCTCTCGTGAATCAGCGGGCGCTGCGCCAGACTTCCTGCGCGCGCCCTGCGCTCACCTTCTCCCGCACGCTGGCGGTGTCGGAGCCTGCGGCATTCGCAGGGCCCGGCGCATAGGCCTGGCCGTCAAAGCGTGGCGCGGGGCTGGCCTGCAGGGCGCCGCCTTCGGGCTGCAGGTAGACGCCGCGCGCCTGCAGGTGCGGGTGGCGGGCGGCTTCCACAGGGCTGAGCACGGCGCCGAAGCAGGCATCGCTGCCCTCCAGCAATTGCTGCCAGTGCGCGCGGGGCCGGGAGGCGAACAGCGTCTGCAGCTGCGCGCGCCGCGCGGGCCAGGCGGCGCGGTCCCACTGGGGGCCCTGGAACGCTGCGGCACCGGTCAGGCCCAGCCTGTCCAGCAGCAGGGCGTGGAACTGCGGCTCGATGGCGCCCACGGTGATGAAGCCGCCATCGGCACAGGCATAGGTTTCGTAGAACGGCGCACTGTCGTGGATGCTGTGGCCGCGCTCGTCGGCCACCAGCCCGCGCTGGCGCGCATGCAGCATGAGGTTGAGCATGTGCGCCGCACCATCGACGATGGCCGCGTCCACCACGGTGCCGCGCCCCGTGGCGCGTGCCTGCACGATGCCGGCCAGCAGCCCCGTCATCAGGTACATGGCGCCGCCGCCGATGTCGCCCAGCGTGGCAAACGGCGAGACCGGCCGGGCATCGGCCGGCGCGCATCCCCACAGCGCGCCCGAGACGGCCGCATAGTTGTTGTCGTGGCCGGCTGCCTGGGCCAGCGGGCCGTCCTGGCCCCAGCCCGTCATGCGGCCATAGACCAGGCGCGGGTTGAGGGCCTGGCAGGCCTCGGGTCCCAGGCCCAGGCGCTCCATGGCGCCGGGCCGCATGCCCTCGATCAGCGCATCGGCATCGCGCGCCAGGGCCAGCACCAGGTCACGCCCTTCGGGCGACTTGAGATCGGCGAACACCGAGCGCTTGCCGCGCGACAGCGCGGAGGCGGATGAGGCGGCTGAGGCGGCGGCGGGTTCCGCCTCGGGCCGCACGATGGACACCACATCGGCTCCCAGGTCCGCCAGATGCATGGCGCAGAACGGCCCCGGGCCGATGCCGCCAATCTCCAGCACGCGCACGCTGTCCAGCACCTTCATGGCGTCTCCGTCGAAATCGGTTCAGTCGAGTTGCAGTTGGCGGCTGGTGATCAGCGCGCCCCAGCTCTTGCGGTCGTTGTCCACCAGCTGGGTGAACTGCGCCTGCGGCATGCCGCCCGGGCGGCCGCCGAGCTCGCGGTAGCGGCGCGCCACCTCGGGGTCCCGGAGCACGGCGACAAGGCCGTCGGTGAGCTTGCGCACCACGGCGGGCGGCGTCTGCGCGGGCAGGAAGAAACCCATCCAGCCGACCTTGTCGAAGTCCTGCAGGCCCAGTTCGGTGGTGGTGGGCACGTTGGGCAGCTCGGGCTCGCGCTGCGCGCCGGTCACGGCGATGGGATGCAGCTTGCCCGCCTTGATGTGCACCAGCGAGGCCGTGAGGTTGTCGAACATGAACTGCGTCTCACCCGAGACGACCGCCGCCGTGGCCGGTGCCGAGCCGCGGTAGGGCACATGCACCACGTCCACGCCCGTGCGCTCGCGCAGCAGCTCGCCCATGAGGTGCGTGGTCTGGCCCACGCCGGCCGAGGAGAACGACAGCTTGCCCGGCGCCTGCCGCGCGGCCTTGAGCAGATCGTCCAGCGAGCGCACCGGCGATGCCTGGGGCACGACCAGCACGTTGGAGAACGAGATCATGTCCGTCAGCGCCACGAAGTCCTCGGGCCTGTAGGGCAGCTTCTTGTAGGCCGTGTAGTTGATGGCGTTGGAGCCCGTGTTGCCCACCAGCACCGTATAGCCGTCCGGCTGCGCGCGTGCCACCTGGCTGGCACCGATGGAGCCGCCCGCGCCCGGCTTGTTGTCCACGATGACGGGCTGGCCCAGCCGCTCGCCCAGCTTGAGCGCCAGCAGCCGCGCGGGAATGTCGGTGGAGCCCCCGGCCGCGCCCGGCACGACCAGGGTGATGGGCCGCGTGGGCCAGGCATCGGCTGCAATGGCTGCCGTGGCGCACAGCAAGGCAGCCGCCGCCAGCGTGAGACGTTTGAACATGGTGTTTCTTCTCCGCGCGTGTGCTGGGCCGGGGCGCTTCTCAGCGAGGACTCATCCGAATGGCACCGTCCAGGCGAATCGTCTCGCCATTGAGCATGGGATTTTCAAGAATGTGCAGCGCGGTCAGCGCGTACTCGGACGGGTGGCCCAGGCGTGCGGGGTTGGGCACGGAGGCGGCCAGCGACTGGCGGATGTTGTCGGGCAGCTTGGCCAGGATGGGCGTGTCGAACAGGCCCGGCGCAATGGTGCACACGCGGATCATGCGCGTGGCCAGGTCGCGCGCGGCGACGATGGTCATGCCGATGATGCCGGCCTTGGCCGAGGCGTAGGGAATCTGGCCGATCTGCCCCTCGTAGCCCGCCACCGAGGCCGTGAGCACGCAGGCGCCGCGCTCGCCTTGCACGGGCTCGTTGCGCGCCATGCTGGCGGCGGCCAGGCGCAGCGTGTTGAAGGTGCCGATCAGGTTCACGCGCACGATGCCCGTGTACTTGTCCAGCGAGCCCGGGCTGCCGTCCTTTTCCACCAGCCGCAGCGGCCCGCCCACGCCCGCACAGTGCACCAGGGCGCGGAACTCGCCGAAGTCCTCGGCGGCCGCAATGGCGGCGGCCATCTGGTCGGCGTCGGCCACGTCGGCCTTCACGAAGCGCAGGCGGCTGCCGTGGCGCTGGCGCGCGGCATCCACCATGGCCGCGCCGCGGTCCTCGTTCAGGTCCACCACCACCACGTTCAGGCCGCGCTCCAGCAGCGCCTGGGCCGATGCCTCGCCCAGGCCCGATACGCCGCCCGTCACCAGGGCCGTCATGTTCTCTTGCAGTTGCATGGATGTGTCTCCCGTGCCTGGCTCACAGGCGTTCGATGATGGTGGCGTTGGCCATGCCGCCGGCCTCGCACATGGATTGCAGGCCGTAGCGCGCGCCGCTGTCCTCCAGCGCGTGCAGCATGGTGGTCATCAGGCGGATGCCCGAGGCCCCCAGCGGATGGCCCAGGGCGATGGCGCCGCCGCGCGGGTTCAGCCGCTCGGGGTCGGCGCCCAGTTCCCTCAGCTCTTTCAGCCAGGCCAGCGGCACGGAGGCGAAGGCCTCGTTGATCTCGCAGTGGTCCATCTGCTCCAGCCGCATGCCGGCCTTGGCCAGCACGCGCCGCGTGGCGGGAATGGGGGCCGTGAGCATGTACAGCGGATCGTCGCCCACCACGTCCAGCGCCACGAAGCGCGCTCGCGGGCGCAGGCCCAGTTGCTGGGCGCGCTTCTCGCTCATCAGCAGCATGGCGCTGGCGCCGTCGGTCATCTGCGAGGCATTGCCCGCCGTGGTGTGCCAGCGGATCTGCGGAAAGCGCGCCGACAGCTCGTCGTTCTGGAACACGGCCTTGAGCGCGCCCAGCTTCTGCGCCGTGGTGCCCGGGCGGATGGTCTCGTCGGCCTTGACGAGGCCGGCAGGCGTGGTGATGCCCACGATCTCGCGCTCGAAACGCCCGGCCGACTGGGCCGCATGGGCGCGCTGGTGCGATCGCGCGGCATAGGCATCCAGTTCCTCGCGGCCCAGGTCCCAGCGCGCGGCCACGAGGTCGGCCGACACGCCCTGGCCCACCAGCCCCGGCGCAAAGCGCGCATCAAAGCGTGCGCCCGTGGTGTTCTGCCCCATGCGCGAGCTGCCCATGGGCACGCGGCTCATGGACTCCACGCCGCAGGCGATCACCATGTCCTGCGTGCCCGACATGATGGCCTGCACGGCAAAGTGCACGGCCTGCTGGCTGGAGCCGCACTTGCGGTCGATGGTGGTGGACGGCACATGGGCCGGCAGGCCTGCGGCCAGCCAGGCCAGGCGGCCCGGCGTGCCGGCCTGCTCGCCAGCCTGGCTCACGCAGCCGGTGATCACATCGTCCACCGCGCCGGGGTCGATGCGGTTGCGCTGCACGAGCTGCTCCAGCACCTGGCTGAGCAGATCGACGGGGTGGAGTTGGGCCAGGGCGCCATCGGGCTTGGCCCGGGCCATGGGACTGCGGATGGCATCGACGATGACGGGAGTGTTCATGCTGATTTAATGAGACTGGAGGTTCACGAAATGAATGATAAGTCTCGAAATTTGCATTGAACAAAGCGTTTTCCCGGATGAAAAACCGCGCGCAAACAAAAATACTTGCTGAAACCCGATGAATTCGAGACGGCGGATTCAAAAAAGCAAAGGAGACAGGCGTGCATGACTTTCACAGCTGGGCCGATGCCCGGCCCGACCGCGTTGCGCTGACCATGGGCGACAGCGGCCAGCAGCACACGGCGGGCGCGCTGGCGCAGCGCTCGCGCGAAGTGGCGCAGTGGATGGCGGGGCAGGGCCTGGCGGCCGGCGACACGGTGGCCGTGCTGATGGAAAACCGCGTGGAGATCCTGGAGCTGGTGCTGGCCGCGCGCCTGGCGGGCCTGTACACGGTGGTCATCAGCACCCACCTGACGGCGCCCGAGGTGGCCTACATCCTGGGCGACAGCGGGGTGCGCCATGTCTTTGCCTCGGCCGCCACGGCGGCGCAGCTGCCGGCCGAACTGGCCGCCTCCGTGCATTCGGTGGACGGAGACTGCGCATCCACGGGCCTGCCGTCGCTGGCCGATGCCCTGGCCGCCTGGCGTGCGCAGGCGCCCGCGCCCATCGACCTGTCAGGCCGTCCGCTGGGGCGCGACCTGCTGTACTCCTCGGGCACCACGGGCCGGCCCAAGGGCATCAAGAAGGCGCTGCCGGCGGCGCTCTACCGCACGCAGGCCGACCCCGAATTCCTGGCCTGGCAGCGCAACATGGGCTTTGATGCCGACACGGTCTACCTCTCGCCCGCGCCGCTGTACCACGCAGCGCCGCTGCGCTACTGCCTGCGCACGCTGGACGGCGGCGGCGCGGTGGTGATCACGGCGCGCTTCGACGCACAGCAGGCGCTGGCGATGATCGAGCGCTACCGCATCACCCACAGCCAATGGGTGCCGACCATGCTGGGCCGCCTGCTGCAGCTGCCCGAGGAGGTGCGGCACGGCTATGACCTGTCCAGCCACCGCTGCGCCATCCATGCGGCCGCGCCCTGCCCGGTGGCCGTCAAGCAGGCGCTGCTGGACTGGTGGGGCGACATCCTGCTGGAGTACTACGCAGGCTCCGAAGGCTGCGGCATCACCCTGATCAACTCCGCCGAATGGCGCCGGCGTCCAGGCTCCGTGGGCCGCGCCAGCTACGGTCGGCTGCGCATCGTGGGCGACGACGGGCAGGAGCTGCCTGCGGGCCAGATCGGCCGCGTGTTCTTCTCGGACGTGGCGCCCTTCGCCTACCTCAACGACCCCGCCAAGACCCGCGAGGCCATCGACGAGCGCGGCTGGGCCACCTATGGCGACCTGGGCCATGTGGACGAGGAGGGCTACCTCTTTCTCAGCGACCGGCGGGCCGACCTCATCCTGTCGGGCGGCGTCAACCTCTATCCGCAGGAAATAGAGAACGCGCTGGCCACGCACCCGGCCGTGCAGGAGGTGGCCGTGGTCGGCGTGCCCGAGCCCGACTTCGGCGAGCAGCCCATGGCCGTGGTCGTGCTGCGCCAGGGCCATGCGGCCAGTGCAGAGATGGCGCACGCCATCGTCGCCGAGGCCGGCGCCACGCTGTCGCGCCTCAAGCGCCCGCAGCGCCTGCAGTTCGTGGACGAGCTGCCGCGCCTGCCCACGGGCAAGCTGCTGCGCCGCGTGCTCAAGGACAGGCTGCGCGAGCAGCCGCACGCGGGCTTCAACCTGCGCAGCGCCTGAACGGCCCTTCACCGTCTTTCCTCACCGACAACCACCGGATACCGACCCATGCAAGACCTGACCGAGCGCTCCGTCTACCGCGAAGACCATGAACAGTTCCGCGAGCAGGCCCGCCGCTTCTTCGAGCGCGAGATCGTGCCCCACCATGCCGAATGGGAGCGCCAGGGCATCGTGCCCAAGGAGGTCTGGCGCAAGGCCGGGCGCGAAGGCCTGCTCAACCCCATGCTGCCCGAGCCCTACGGCGGCGGCGGCGACTTCGGCCATGCGGCCGTGCTGCTGGAGGAGATCGCGCGCACGGGCGCCAGCGGGCTGGGCTTTCCGCTGCATTCGGACATCGTCGCGCCCTACATCCATGCCTATGGCAGCAAGGCCCAGAAGGACCGCTGGCTGCCGCGCATGGCCGCAGGCGAGCTGATCGGCGCCATCGCCATGACCGAGCCCGGCGCGGGCAGCGACCTCAAGTCCGTGCGCACCACGGCGCGGCGCGAGGGCGACCACTACGTGCTCAACGGCCAGAAGACCTTCATCACCAACGGCATCAACTCGGAACTGGTCATCGTCGTCGCCAAGACCGCGCCCGAGATGGGTGCCAAGGGCGTGTCCCTGATCGTGGTCGAGGACGGCATGCCCGGCTTCTCCAAGGGCCGCAAGCTCGAGAAGATCGGCCTCATGGCGCAGGACACCTCGGAGCTGTTCTTCGACAACGTGCGCGTGCCGGCCGACCACCTGCTGGGCGAGGAGAACGCGGGCTTCAAGTACCTCATGCACGAACTGGCCCAGGAGCGCCTGGTGGTGGCCGTGCGCGCGGCCGCCTCCATCGAGGCCTTTTTGCACAAGACCATTGCCTACACGCGCGAGCGCAAGGCCTTCGGCCAGCCGGTGTTCGACTTCCAGAACACGCGCTTCAAGCTGGCCGAGGCCAAGGCCCAGGCCACCATGCTGCGCGTCTTCGTGGACGACTGCATCGCCCTGCACCTGCGCCGCGCGCTCGCCCCCGACCGGGCCGCCATGGTCAAGCTCAATGCCACGGCGCTGCAAAACCGCCTGCTCGACGAATTCCTGCAACTGCACGGCGGCTACGGCTACATGACCGAATACCAGATCGGCCGCGCCTGGACCGATGCGCGCATAGGGCGCATCTACGGGGGCAGCGACGAGATCATGAAGGAGATCATCGGAAGGACTCTTTGAACCCCTGAGCGGCTGCGCGGGCGTGCGGCGCCCTGATCCGGGGGCGGCCAGCCGGGGCGATGTGTGGCGGCTGCACATCATGAAGGCCCTTGCTCCGGCCGCTTGTCCTAGGCTTTTCCCAAGCCCGATCCGAGTGGGAGACGCGGCAATTTTCCTTTTGGCAATCCTATTTTTTGGCAGAAATTGGAATTTCCATAGAGCGGCTCATTCTTCCATGATCTTTCCGTATTGAAAGATCGGGAGGGCGCCCCCACAGGGCGAGAGCACCAATGACACGCCGAGTCACCATCCATACGCCATTGGGCGATGAACTGCATTTCCGTGAATTGCGCGGCCAGGAAAACATCAGCCAGCTCTTCAGCCTCGATGTGGAAATGCTCAGCGAAAGCGAAAGCATCGATCCCAAGGCCCTATTGGGCAAAAACGCCACCATAGAAATAGAAACCCAGGGCAGCGGCAGGCGCTTCATCGACGGCATCGTCACCCGCTTCGGCATGCAGGGCCAGGACCATCGCCACTACGCCTACAAGGCCCGCCTGAGCCCCTGGCTGTGGCTTGCCACGCGCAAGAGCGACTTTCGCATCTTCCAGAACCTCAACGTGCCCGACATCGTCGAGCAGGTATTGGGCGTCTATGGCCATCCAATGCAAAGGAAACTCACGCGCGCCTATCGCAGTTGGGATTACTGCGTGCAATACAACGAAAGCGATTGCGACTTCGTCTCGCGATTGATGGAGCACGAAGGCATCTACTATTTCTTCGAGCACGCATCGGGCCGGCACACCCTGGTGCTGTGCGACGACATCATTGCCTCGCACGGCGCATTGCCCGGCGGCGAATCCATTCCCTTCTATCCCCCGGAAAAAGCCGCCGCAGGCGACCAGGAAAACATCCACGCCTGGCAGCTGGAGCAGGAAATCAAGCCAGGCCGCCATTACAT
>NZ_JBICLB010000054.1:0-157315 GCF_043104845.1 Delftia sp. WSY_7
TGCGGGCTGTCGTCTTTCAGGCATCGGCCGACCACACGGCCAGCTCGTAGCCGTCCGGATCGGTGAAGTGGAACCTGCGCCCCCCCGGGAACGCGAACACCGCGCGGCTGATCACGGCCCCGGCCGCCTGCACGCGGCGCTGCGCCTCGGCCAGATCGTCGGCGTAGAGGATGACCAGCGGGCCGCCGGGCCGCACCTCCTCGCCCGTGGTGAAGCCGCCCGTCAGCCGGCCGTCGCTGAACTCGGTGTAGCTCGGCCCGTAGTCTGTGAAGGTCCAGCCGAAGGCCGCGCCGTAGAACGCCTTGCTGCGTGCGATGTCGGCCACGTTGAATTCGATGTTGTCGATCTGGTGGTTGTTGCCCCTGATGCCCATGTGATGCTCCATTGAATGTCGGTAGGCCGCCATCATCGGCCACGCAGGGGCATGGCATCTTGAACAAAACGGCCAGCCGGGCCGCTCAATCCAGCAGTTGCTGCAGGGCAGCGCGGGGCGTGATGCCGCACAGCGCCCTCACTTCGCGCGACAGATGCGCCTGGTCCGCATAGCCGGCCTCCGCCGCCAGGGCCGCAAGACCTGCCTGCCGGTCAGACCGTGCCAGGGCCAGCAGGCGCTGAAAGCGCAGCACGCGTTCCAGCGTCTTGGGGCCGTAGCCAAACTGCGCGTGGCACAGGCGGCGCAGGCTGCGCTCGGACATGTCCAGCTGCGCGCGCATGGCGGCCAGCACACCGGATGCGTCCCGCCCGGCTGCAGCCGCCACACCGAACAGCTGCATGGCCTGCCGGTCGGGCTCCGGGGCGTCGCGGCCCATTTGCACCAGTCCATGGATGAACACGGCCTGCCCTGCGCCCGGCTGCGCATCGTTGATGCGATGCACCCACTCGCGCGCGCGCGGCCCCAGCAGATCGCCCAGTTCCACCGCCTGCCCCACGATCTCGTCCATGGGCAGGCCCAGCCAGGCGCTGGCCGCACCGGGGCCGAAGCGCGCCCCCCATACCTCGGACCCCGGCACCAGCGCAGGCCGCGCAGCCACCCTGTCAGGCCCCACGGCCAGCAGCCGCCCGCCTTTGCAGACGATGTCCACGCAGCCATCGGGCACCACGAGAAAGCCGCCGGCATAGTCCGGGGCCACGGTGCTGCTCCACAGACACTGGAAGTGCGGCTGCAAGGCGGGCGGCGGGGAGTGTTCGCGGTAGGGAGCGGGCGGCGGCGCCTGGCCAGAAGGCATGGACTTCAGACCCCCAGCGGCAGGTCCGCCTTCTTCAGCGTGCGCAGCACAAAGCTGGACTGGCTGTGGCGTATGCCCTTGATCTTGTAGAGCTTCTCGCGCAGCAGGCGCTCGTAGTCGCGCGTGTCCTTGACGACGACGCGCAGCAGGTAGTCGTACTCGCCCGAGACCAGGTGCGCCTCCACCACCTCGGGAATGGTCGCCAGCATCTCGCCGAATTTCTCCAGCGTGTTGTCCGAATGGCTGTCCAGCGTGACCTGCACCAGCACCGTATCGCCCAGGCCCAGCGCCAGCGGGTTCAGGCGCACGGTATAGCCCTCGATCACCCCCGCCTCTTCCAGCTTCTTGATGCGTGCCCAGCAGGGCGAGGCGCTCAGGCCCACGGCCGCGCCGATTTCCTGCAGGCTGGCGCGCGCGTTGGCCTGCAGGGCGGAAAGAATCTTTCTGTCGAGGATGTCCATGGCCGGCAATCTACTGCAAAACAGGCAGGCGCAGAATAATTTTCTGTAGCAACGCCTGTTTTGAAGAAATAAAGCAGCATTTTCTGAGGCCAAACGCGCACACTTGTCTGCATGGGAGCACGCTTACCGGCGCAGCAAAACCATTCACCCAGCCCCGCCGACTACCGCCAGCGCCCGGATGCGTGATTCAGACCAGGAGCCCGTTACAGGCCGCCCCGCTTATCCGCAGTGGGGCGGCCTGTTGCATTGGGGCACCTGGCAGACGGCAGACAGCGCTTTCCCGCAATGGCCGCCGGTGCACAATGGCCCCCCGCAAGCCTGCACGGCGGACATATATGGGCGCACGCCACTTCAACCAATCGGACCCTTGATCCACACGCAAGACAACCCTACCGAAGGCGGCCGGAAGCACTGGCAAACGGGTGCTGCAGCGCAATGGCTGGTGCAGACCCTGGTGCAGGCCCTGGCAGCCGCAGCGCTTCTGGCACTGCTCACCCGCTTGCTGCCCAACCCACAGGCCGCCCAGGGCATTGCGGTCTTTCCCGGCAGGAGCATGGCGCCGGCCGCCATGCTGCTTTACGCGTACATGGGCTCGGCCTTGGCCATCACGCTGATGAGCCTGATCCTGTGGTGCTGGCTCAGGGAAAGGCTCTACATTCTTTGCGCCGCGCTCCTGGCAGCCGGTTTTGCCTACGCTGCTTTCCGTTACCGGCCCGAAGGCCTGTGGCTGCCCGGCGCCGACCAGCCCCAGCATGCGCTGTCCATCGCCTACTGCAGCTTCTGTGTGGTGGCGACGGTGTTTTTCAGCCAATTGTTCGAGTTCCGTCGCCATTGGATCTGGGCTGCGCACCTCTTCAGCGTGGTGGCCTGGCTGAATGCCATCGCACTGGGCCTGGCACTGTTGGGTGGCTATGCGCAGATCTCGCGTGCCGTGGTGTTCACGGCCCTGGTGTCCACATCGTTCGGCGCCGTCTTCGTGCTGTACCTGCTGGTGGTCCGAAGGCAGTGGCAATACCTGCCGGGCGCGCTGGCGTTTGCCGTGCCATCCGCCCTGGGCATCCTGAACCTGCTGAGAACCCAGGGCCTGCTGCCCGATGTCGCGCTGCCATCGGCCCAGATGCTGTGGTTTGCCGGGCGTGTTTCCGAGGCCATCCTGCTGGGAATGGCGGTGACCAACCGCACGCGGGTGGCGGAGCGCGCCCTGCGCAGTGAGCGGATGCAGGCCCTGTCACGCGCCCAGGCGGCCGAGCGCGAGCTGGAGTCCAAGGTCCTGCAGCGCACCGCACAGCTGCAAACGGCCCAGCAGGCCCTGCAGACGGCCTTGCACAGCGAGCGGGAGATGCGGCTGGAACAGCGCCAGTTCTTCAACATGATCAACCACGAGTTCCGCACCCCGCTCACCATCGTGGACGGCGCCGCGACCGAGCTGCAGACGTTCCCGACGACGGATGCGGACTCCCTCATCGAGCAGGCGTCCCAGATACGCAGGGCTTCGCGCCGGCTGATGACCCTGGTGGACACCTGCCTGATCAACGACCGGCTGGACGCGGGCGCGTTCCGGCTGCAACTGGAGCAGACGCCATTGGATGAACTCCTGGAGGAGTCTGCAGAGCTCGTCGGCTGGTCCCGGCGGCATCGCCTGAAACTGGATCTGGAACAAGGCCCGCAGCAATGGCAATGCGACCCTGTCCTGGTGCGCATCGCCATCTCCAACCTTGTCGGCAACGCCATCAAATATGCCAAGGCGGGCGACATCACCCTGGCCGCCCGCTGCGATGCGTCCGGTGACCTGCTGATTTCCGTCAGCGACCAGGGACCGGGCCTTGCACCCGAAGCGGCAAGACAGGTTTTCGAGCCCTATGAACGCGCAAGCGCCACCCGGCACGTCAACGGGCATGGCCTGGGCCTGTCCGTGGTCAGGCGCATCGCCAGGCTGCACGCAGGCGACGCGTTCTTCCAGCCGGCTGCCGGAGGCGGGGCCTGCTTTGTCATCCGGCTGGGCCGGTTCCTGCCCGGCACGGCAGATGACCGCCAGGAACGTCCGCCAGCGGCAAGGCCGGCCGCCGTGCCGCCGGGCATGCCCGCCTGACGCGGGCAAGGCCGGGGCCTTCGCCCCTGAAGCAGGGCGTGCTCGCGGCGCTCATGGGGCCGCCGCTGCACGGGCCGTCCCGCCCTGCACCACCAGGAACACGCCGCCCAGGATCAGCGCCACCCCTGCCAGCCGCGACCAATTGACCGGCCTGGCGCCCAGGCCCATCAGGCCGAAATGGTCCACCAGCACCGAAACCACGATCTGCCCCGCCACCACGCAGACCAGGAAGCCGCCTGCGCCCAGCCTGGGCGTGACGGCGGCCGCGCTGGCCACATAGATGGCCCCCAGTACACCGCCTATCCATAGCCACCATGGCCCCGCTGCCGCCTGGGCCATGGCCGGAGCGGGCGCGCGCAGCACCCACAGTGCAGGCACCACGACCATGACGCTCACGGCCAGCGAGACCAGCGCGCCCCACAGCGGGTGGCCCAGCAGGCGGCCCACCAGGGCATTGCTGGCAGCCTGGAATGGCAGGATAGCCCCCGCCAGCAGCGCCAGGGCCACGGGAGCAAGGGCGGTGAATGTGCTTTTACCTGTCATGCGGCAAGACCTTTCTTCTTCTGTCAATCGATGCCTGCATGCTCTCGCATCCAGCACGTTGATGGAAATCATTTGTGTGCACGGTCTATATTCATGGCATGGATGAACTGCGCCGGATCGACCTCAACCTGCTGCTGGCCCTGCATGCCCTGCTGGCTGAAAAACATGTGACGCGCGCGGCCCTGCGGCTGCACAAGAGCCAGCCGGCCATGAGCCATTCGCTGGCGCAGCTGCGCGAGCACCTGGGCGACCCGTTGCTGGTGCGGCGCGGCGGCCGCATGGCGCTGACGGCACGCGCACAAGGCCTGGTGCAACCGCTGGCGGATGCGCTGGGCAGCCTCAACGGCTTGCTGGCACAGGCGGAGTTCGACCCGGCCCACGCACGCGGACGGCTGCGGCTGGCGCTGTCGGACTACGCATCGCGCATCGTGCTGCCGCCGCTGATGCGGCATCTGCGCCAGCACGCACCCGGGCTGGACCTGGCCATCAGCCAGTCCACGCGCGAGGTGATGCTGGCCCAACTGGCCGATGGCGAACTGGACCTGGCCCTGGGGCCCTTCCCCGACGCACCCGACCTGCCCGAGGGCATCGAGGTGCAGGATCTGTTCCAGGAGCAGTTCGTGAGCGTGGCCGACCAGGCCGTGCTGCCGGCACGCGGCGGGCTGTCACTGCAAGACTGGCTGCAGCGCCCGCACGTCATGCTGGCCATGCGGCCCGACGCCAGCGAGGAGATCGAACGGGCGCTGGCCGCCCAAGGCCTGAGCCGCCGCGTGGTGCTGGCCCTGCCCCACTGGAGCGCAGCGCTGGAGGTGCTGGCAGGCACCGACCTCGTGCTTACCGTGGGCAGCCGTGCCATTGGCGACCTGCGCCGCCACAAAACGCTGCGCCGCTTCGCTCCGCCGCTGGAGCTGCCCCGGTTTGCCTACCAGCAGGCCTGGCATGTGCGCAAGCAGGGGGATGCCATGCATCGGTGGCTGCGCAACTCGATGGCGCAGTGCTGTACTGCGCAGAAGTAAACGCAGGCCGCAGCCTCAGGCTGCCACCACCACCCTCAGCAACTGCTTCTGTATCTTCCCGCTGGCCGTCTTGGGCAGCGCCTCGCGGAAGTGGTAGCGGCGCGGGCGCTTGTAGGCGGCCAGGCGGTCGCCGTGGACCAGGAAGGCGTCCAGCGCCTCGGCCGTGGGCGTGGCGCCAGGCTTGGCGACCACGTGGGCGGCGACGATCTGGCCCCAGCGCTCGTCGGCCTCGCCGATGACGGCGACTTCGAGCACATCGGCGTGTTCGACCAGGGCGTCTTCCACTTCGCGGGGATAGACGTTCTCGGCACCCGAATTGATCATGTAGTCGATGCGGTCGCGGATCCAGAGATAGCCGTCGTCGTCGATGTGGCCCAGGTCGCCCGTGTGGTACCAGCCGTGCGCCAGGGCGCGGGTGTTGGCGTCGGGGCGGTTGAGGTAGCCGGCCATCATGCAGGGGCCGCGCACGAGGATTTCGCCCACCTCGCCGGGCAGGCAGGCCTCGGCCGGGTCGGTGGGGGCGTTGTCTTCGCGCAAGCGGGCCACGATGAGGTCATGGCCCATGGAGGGCAGCCCCGCCGAGCCCGCGTGCGAGAGTTGCTCGCGTGGCAGAAGGATGGACATGCAGGGGCCCATCTCGGTGGTGCCGTAGACCTGGACCAGGTCGCTGCCGACCTTGCGCGTCCATTCGCGGATCAGGTGCGGCGCCATGGAGGCGCCGCCGTACTCCACAAGCCGCAGCGCGGGCGCCTGCTCGGGCGAGGCGATGGGGTCGGCCAGCAACATGGTGACCATGGTGGGCGCCGCGAAGAAGAAGCTCACGCGCTCTTCGCGGATCAGGCGCCAGGCCTCGGCCACGTCGAAGCGGCGCAGCAGCACCTGGGTGGCACCGGCCTGCAGGCGCGGCAAAAAGCTGGTGTGCAGCTCGGCCGTGTGGTTGAGCGGCGCCATGGCCAGGCCCACGTCGTCGCGCGTGAACTGCATGGTCTGGTGCATGAGGGCGTTGTGCGCCAGCTTGCTGCGGTGCGTATGCAGCACGCCCTTGGGCCGGCCCGTGGTGCCGCTGGTGTACATGAGGATGCAGGGGTCGCTCTCGCGCACATGGGCCTGGGGCGGCGCGCTGCTGCGGCCCCTGGCCAGGGCCGACAGGCGCTGCGTGGCCCAGACCGGCAGCGGGTCGGCCGGGGCATCGTCGGCAAAGATCCAGTGCTCGATGCCTGCGCCAGTGCCGCCGCCTTCGGCCTTGAGCAGGGCCTGGGCGCGTGCGGCCACCTCGCCGCCCTCGTGCTCGAACACCAGGGCGCGCGCTGCGCCGTCCTTGAGGATGAAGGCCAGCTCCTGCGCCGCCAGCCGGTAGTTGATGGGGTTGAAGATGGCGCCCAGGCGCGCGGCCGCCAGCATGGTGAAGACAAAGGCCGGCGTGTTGTAGAGAAAGGCCGCGACCACGTCGCCATGGCCTATGCCCAGCTCGGCCAGGCCGTGGGCGTGGCGGTTGACTTCGGCATCGAGCTGGGCGTAGGTCCAGGCGCGGCGCTCGCCGCCCTCCCACGCGACCAGGGCTTCCTTGTTCGGCAGGTAACGTGCCGGCCAGGCCAATGTGTCTCCCAGCGTCTGCTGCATGTGCGCTTCTTCCTTCTCGCTCACGAGATTTCATATATCGATGCACCTCAATGTAGGAGATTTTTTAGACAGTTATGCAATTTGCAAATGCATCCATGCAGGCAAGCGCATGGAGTTGCAGTCGGCCCGCGGAAATCCCGAAGCCGCGCGGACGCTGGCCGCAGCTAGAATGCGCCGGTCAGGAGAGAGTGCCCGCCCGGCCGCAACGGTCGCAGGCAGCGGCACCGCCGAAGGCGCAGGGTTCGCCCCGAACGCTCAGGCAAAAGGACTGGCACCGCCTGCCGCCACGGCCGCAGGCGTTCCTAGCTGGAGAGAGATGCAGGGTACGGCGGTGTGCCCCATCCACCGAAGGAGCAAGCCCCACGCATGGAAGGTGCGGGTGAATCTCTCAGGTAAAGCGGACAGCAGGGCAGCACATCCCGGAGGACCGGGATGGCGTTATGCCTTGTTCCTTGCCTGAAAGAGAGCCCTCCTTGTCCGCTGCCTCCACCACCGATCTGCTCAGGACCCCGCTGTTCGACCTGCACCAGGAACTGGGCGCGCGCATGGTGCCGTTTGCCGGCTACTCCATGCCCGTGCAATACCCGCAGGGGCTGATGGCCGAGCACCTGCACACCCGCGAGGCGGCAGGCCTGTTCGATGTCTCGCACATGGGCCAGATCAGCCTGCGCGGCCCGGATGCCGGCGCGGCGCTGGAATCGCTGCTGCCCATGGACGTGCTGGGCCTGGGCGAACACCGCCAGCGCTACGGCCTGCTGCTCAACGACGCGGGCGGCATTCTGGACGACCTGATGTTCGTGCGCCGCGAGGACGACCTGTTCCTGATCGTCAACGGCGCCTGCAAGCACGAAGACCTGGCGCACATCCAGGCCCGCATCGGCCAGCGCTGCGAAATCGAGCCCCAGTTCGACCGGGGCCTGCTGGCGCTGCAGGGCCCGCAGGCAGCAGCCGCCATGGAGCGCCTGCTGCCCGACACGGCCGGCCTGGTGTTCATGACAGGCGGCCACTTCGACTGGGAGGGGGCCGAGCTGTACATCACGCGCAGCGGCTATACCGGCGAGGACGGCTTCGAGATCTCCTTGCCCGCCAGCCACGCCGAGGCCTTTGCCCGTGCCCTGCTGGCCCAGCCCGAAGTCAGGCCCGTGGGCCTGGGCGCGCGCAATTCGCTGCGCCTGGAAGCCGGCCTATGCCTGTACGGCAACGATCTGGACACGACCACCACCCCGGCCGAGGCCGCCCTGAACTGGGCCGTGCAGAAGGTCCGCCGCGCAGGTGGCGAGCGCGAAGGCGGCTTTCCCGGCGCGGCCACCGTGCTGGCCCAGCTGCAGTCGCCCGAGCTGCTCACGCGCAAGCGCGTGGGCCTGGTGGCCCTGGAGCGCGTGCCCGTGCGCGAAGGCACGGAGCTGCTGGATGCCGGCGGCCGCAAGGTCGGCCAGGTCACCAGCGGCCTGCTGTCGCCCACGCTGAACCAGCCCGTGGCCCTGGCGTACGTGGAGCCGGGCAGCGCCGCCGTCGGCACCACGCTGCAGGCCATGGTGCGCGGCAAGGCCGTGCCCATGCAGGTGCAGGCCACGCCCTTCGTGGCGCCCCGCTATCACCGCGGTTGAGGACAGCCTGCGCGCTTGGCGTGGATCGAGTTCGGCGGATTCGTTTTTCCTGCCATCGCATGCCGCTACAGTGCGCACTGACCTTTCTCAAACCGCCTTTCACAGGTTTTTTCAGTTTCTATCGGAGCAAGCCATGAGCATCCAGTATTCCAAGGACCACGAGTGGATCAACGCCGCCAACCCTGACGCGGCCATCGTCGGCATCACCCTCCACGCGCAGGACGCGCTGGGCGACGTGGTGTTCGTCGACCTGCCCGCCGTGGGTACCAGCTTCAACCAGGGCGATGTGGCCGGCGTGGTCGAGTCCGTCAAGGCCGCCGCCGATGTCTACATGCCCGTCAGCGGCGAGATCGTCGAAGTCAACGAGGCCCTGCGCGACGACCCCTCCCTGGCCAACAGCGACCCGCTGGGCGAAGGCTGGTTCTTCAAGGTCAAGCTCAGCGACGCAGGCCAGCTGGCCGCGCTGCTCGACGAAGCCGCCTACACGGCCTTTGCCCAGAGCAACTGACGCCACTTTCCGGCCAGGACGGGCGCCAGGGCCCGCCCTGGCGCTTTTCAGCTTTTGAGACAGGTCCCTCCATGCTGATGTCCTCCACCCAGCCCCTTGCCGCCCTCGAGAACGCCACCGAATTCGTGGCCCGCCATATCGGCATCGCGCCCGAAGACGAGGCCCACATGCTCAGCGCCATCGGCGCGGCATCGCGCGATGCGCTTATCGACGCCATCGTCCCGCCCTCCATCCGGCGCCACCAGCCCATGGCGCTGCCGCCAGCGTCCACCGAGGCCCAGGCGCTGGCCGAACTCAAGGCGCTGGCAGGCCGCAACCAGCTGCTCAAAAGCTTCATCGGCCAGGGCTACTACGGCACGCACACGCCCGGCGTCATCCTGCGCAACATTCTCGAGAACCCCGCCTGGTACACGGCCTACACGCCCTACCAGGCCGAGATCTCGCAAGGCCGCATGGAGGCCCTGGTCAACTTCCAGACCATGGTCTGCGACCTGACGGCCATGCCGATTGCCAACGCCTCCATGCTGGACGAGGCCACGGCGGCCGCCGAGGCCATGACGCTGGCCAAGCGCTCCGTCAAAAGCAAGAGCAACCGTTTCGTGGTGGCCGGCGATGCCCACCCCCAGACCATCGAGGTGATACAGACGCGCGCCGCGCCGCTGGGCATCGAGGTGCTGCTGGCCAACTCGCTGGAGGAATGGAACCAGCTGATGGAGGGCGACTACTTCGCCGTGCTGGCCCAGTACCCTGCCACCAGCGGCCGCATCGACGATCTGCGCGCCGACGTGGACAAGGCGCATGGCAAGCAGGCCGCCTTCATCGTGGCCACCGACCTGCTGGCGCTGACCCTGATCACGCCGCCCGGCGAATGGGGTGCCGACATCGTGGTGGGCACCACCCAGCGCTTTGGCATGCCCATGGGCGCCGGCGGCCCGCACGCCGCCTTCATGGCCTGCCGCGACGAGTTCAAGCGCTCCCTGCCCGGCCGCCTGGTCGGCGTGAGCGTGGACGTGCACGGCAAGCCCGCCTACCGCCTGGCACTGCAGACGCGCGAGCAGCACATCCGCCGCGAAAAGGCCACCTCCAACATTTGCACGGCCCAGGTGCTGCCCGCCGTGGTGGCCAGCATGTACGCCGTCTACCACGGCCCCGAGGGCCTGGAGCGCATCGCCCGCCGCGTGGCCTCGTACACGGCCATCCTGGCGCGCGGCCTGGCCGAGCTGGGCGCGCCACTGCGCGAGGCGCCCAGCTTCGACACGCTGAGCCTGCACACGGGCGCGGCCACCCAGGCCATCGTGGAGCGTGCCGTGTCCCTGGGCGCCAACCTGCGCGTGTATTTCAAGGAATACCTGTGCATCTCGCTGGACGAGACCACCACGCGCGCCGATGTCGAGCTGCTGTGGAAGATCTTCGCCCGGGACGACCAGGCCCTGCCCAGCTTCACCGCCTTCGAAAAGGGCGTGGAGCCGCTGATTCCCGACGGACTGCGCCGCAGCAGCGCCTTCCTCACGCACCCGGTGTTCAACACCCACCGCTCCGAGACCGCCATGCTGCGCTACATCCGCCAGCTGTCGGACAAGGACCTGGCGCTGGACCGCAGCATGATCCCGCTGGGCTCGTGCACCATGAAGCTCAACGCCACCAGCGAGATGATTCCCATCACCTGGCCCGAGTTCGCCCAGGTGCACCCCTTTGCCCCGGCCGACCAGCAGCAGGGCTATGCGGAACTGGACAAGCAGCTGCGCGACTGGCTGTGCCAGGCCACGGGCTACGCCGGCATCAGCCTGCAGCCCAATGCCGGCAGCCAGGGCGAGTACGCGGGCCTGCTGGCCATCAAGGGCTGGCATGCGAGCCGGGGCCAGTCGCACCGCAACGTCTGCCTGATTCCCAGCAGCGCCCACGGCACCAACCCCGCCAGCGCGCAGATGGTGGGCATGCAGGTGGTGGTCACCGCCTGCGACGCCAACGGCAACGTCGACATGGCGGACCTGGCGGCCAAGTGCGAGCAGCACAGTGCCAACCTGGCCTGCATCATGATCACCTACCCCAGCACGCACGGCGTGTTCGAGACCCAGGTCAAGGAGCTGTGCAAGCTGGTGCATGACCACGGCGGCCGCGTCTACGTGGACGGCGCCAACATGAACGCCCTGGTGGGCCTGGCCGCGCCGGGCAGCTTCGGCGGCGATGTCAGCCACCTGAACCTGCACAAGACCTTCTGCATCCCGCACGGCGGCGGCGGCCCGGGCGTGGGCCCGGTCTGCGTGGTCGAGGACCTCGTCCCCTTCCTGCCCGGCCATGCCACCACGGGCCTTGCGGGCGGCACGGGCGCGATCAGTGCCGCGCCGCTGGGCAATGCGGCCGTGCTGCCCATCAGCTGGATGTACATCCGCATGATGGGCGCCCAGGGCCTGACCCTGGCCACCGAGACCGCCATCCTCAGCGCCAACTACATCAGCGCCCGGCTGCGCGACCACTACCCCACGCTGTACGCGGGCGAGCACGGCCATGTGGCGCACGAGTGCATCCTGGACCTGCGCCAGTTCAAGGAAAGCACGGGCGTCATGGCCGAGGACGTGGCCAAGCGCCTGATCGACTACGGCTTCCATGCGCCCACGCTGTCCTTCCCCGTGCCCAACACGCTGATGGTGGAGCCCACCGAAAGCGAAAGCCTGTACGAGCTGGACCGCTTCGTGGACGCCATGATCGCCATCCGCGAGGAAATCCGCGCCATCGAGCAGGGCCGCCTGCCCCAGGACGACAACCCGCTCAAGAACGCGCCGCACACGGCCGAGACGCTGCTGGCCTCGGAATGGGCCCACCCCTACAGCCGCGAGGCCGCCGCCTACCCGGTGGCCGCCCTGCGCCAGTCCAAGTACTGGTGCCCGGTGGGCCGCGTGGACAACGTCTACGGCGACCGCAACCTGTACTGCAGCTGCATCCCCGTGGACGCTTACCTGAGCTGAAGCACCTGCCACCCAAAGGGGCGCTTGTGGCGCCCCGGCCGGCGCGCGTACACTGCGGCCCTGCCCGCGCCGGGCCCCGGTCCATCTGCCGGGCGCCAGGCGCGGGCAACCAGGATTTGTGCGGCAGATGCCGCTTTCCCCAGCGCCAGCACGCGATGAGCAGCCAAGACCCTTCCGACCAGCCTCGCGACGACGAGCACCTGCCCCTGCATGCCTTGCTGGCGCCCGGCGCCGACCTGCCCCCCGTCGAACGTTTCCCCTCCTTCCAGCCCGAAGACGATCCGCTGCAGGCCCTGGTCGCCGAGCTGCGCAACTACCAGCGCGAGCTGGAGATCCAGAACCGCGTGCTGGACTACAGCCAGGCCGTGGCCGAAAGCGCCTCCGAGCGCTTCGAAGCCCTGTTTGCCAGCATTCCCCTGCCCCTGCTGGTGGTGGACGAGCACGACATGGTGGTGCAGGCCAACGCCATGGCACACAGCGCCTTCCAGCCCACCGAGCATGACCGGCTGCTGGTCAATTTCGCGCCCTTCGTGCACCCTGACGACGCCGAGCGCGTGCGCGAGACCTTCGTTGCGGCACGCGAGCTGGGCCGCACCGAGGCCCACGAGGTCTGCTTCGACATCACCGAGCAGCACCAGCTGCGCGCCGACCTGCATGTGGCCTGCATCGCCATCCCGCAGCAAAGCGGCCCGCCCATTGCGCAGTACCTGTGCGCCGTGGTCGACCAGGGCCCGCTGCTGGCCGAGCGCCTGGCGCTGCAGCAGCGCAACCACCAGCTGTTCCTGAGCGAGCGGCGGCTCGAATCGGTCATCAACTCGGCCCTGGACGCCATCATCTGCCTGGACCACGAGCAGCGCATCACCGTCTTCAATCCCACGGCTGCCGCCCTGTTTCTGTGTCCGCCGCACGACGCGCTGGGCAGTCCGCTGGAGCGTTTCCTGCCCGATGCGGCCCAGGCCCTGTCCTTTGCGCCGCTGACCACGCAGGCCGTGCTGGGCGAGATGACGGCACGCACGGCCAGCGGCCGCGAAATCCCGGTCGAGGTCAGCGTCTCCTTCGAGCACCACAGCGGCGGCGAGACCACCACCGTGTTCGCGCGCGACCTCACCAGCCGCAAGAAGGCCGAGGCCCAGCGCAACGAGCTGGAAGACCAGCTGCGCGAATCGCACAAGATGCAGGCCCTGGGCACCATGGCCGGCGGCATTGCCCACGACTTCAACAACATCGTGGGCGCCATCCTGGGCAATGTGGAGCTGGCCAAGGCTGACTGCGGCGGCAATGCCGCAGCCATCGAAAGCCTGCAGGAGATCGAAAAGGCCGGCCGCCGCGCGCGCGACCTGGTGCGCCAGATCCTGACGTTCAGCCGCAATGAACCGCCGCAGCGCAAGCCCGTGCAGGCGCGCGAGGTCATGGGCGACACGGCGCGGCTGCTGCGCGTGACCCTGCCGCCCGCCGTGGAGCTGCAGGTGCACGTGCCGCCGCAGATGCCGCCCATGCTGGCCGACGCCATGCAGGTGGAGCAGGCCCTGTTCAACCTGTGCACCAATGCCATGCACGCCCTGGGCGAGCGGCGCGGCCTGATCCAGATGGATGCCGACCTGGTGCGCCCGGACCAGCGCCTGTGCGAGCGCCTGGGCCTGCCGCCCGTCAGCTACGTGGCGCTGTCGGTGCAGGACAACGGCCCCGGCATGGACGCACGCACGCTGCAGCGCATCTTCGAGCCCTTCTTCACCACCAAGCCCGTGGGCCAGGGAACGGGCCTGGGCCTGCCCGTGGTGCACGGTGTCATGCGCAACCACGGCGGCGCCGTGGACGTGTACAGCATCCCCGGCCAGGGCAGCCGCTTCACGCTGTACTTTCCTCCGGCCGACCCCCTGACGCCGGCCGACTCAGCACCGGCCGAGCCCCTCGCCGCCCAGGCGCTGCCCAGCGCACCCGAGCCCCTGGCGGCCGCGGAAACCCCGACCGGCCCGCAGTTCGCCCTGCTGCCCGACCCGCAGGCCGCGCAGCAGCATGTGATGTACGTGGACGATGACCAGGCCCTGGTCTTTCTGGTGCAGCGCCTGCTGCGCCGGCGCGGCTACCAGGTCAGCGGCTTCACCGATCCGCACGAGGCCATCGAGGCGCTGCGCGCCGCGCCCCAGGACTGCGACCTGCTGGTCACCGACTACAACATGCCCGGCTACAGCGGCATCGACCTGGTGCATGAGGCCCTGTCCATCCAGCCGCAGCTGCCCATCGCGCTGGCCTCGGGCTACATCACCACCGAGATCGAGCAGGCCGCATTGGCTGCAGGCGCCAGGGCCCTGGTCCACAAGCCCAACGACGTGGAAGAGCTGTGCGCCACGGTGCACAGGCTGCTGAATGAGCGGGGAACGGCTTGACCCCTGAGCAACGCGATGGCGGCGCCAGTGCAGGTGGCGGCGCAGGCGTCATCTGCCTGCACGAAGATGCCGAACTGCTGGTGCTGGACAAGCCCAGCGGCCTGCTGTGCGTGCCCGGGCGCGGCCCAGACAAGCAGGACTGCCTGAGCGCCCGCGCCCTGCAGCGCTGGCCCGATGCGCTGGTCGTGCACCGGCTGGACCAGGCCACCTCGGGCCTGGTGATCATGGCGCGCAGCCTGGCCAGCCAGCGCCTGCTGAGCGAGGCCTTTGCGCAGCGCCGCGTGCACAAGCGCTATGTGGCCGTGGTGGCAGGCAGCCCCACCGCGCGGCAAGCCGACGCATGGCAGAGCATCGACCTGCCGATTGCCGCCGACTGGGAGCGGCGCCCGCTGCGCATCATCGATGCCGTGCAGGGCAAGCCCAGCCAGACCCTGTGGCGCGCCCTGCCAGGCGCGCAAGCCACCGAAGTCCGGGACGCAATCACCACGCGGGTGCAGCTGCAGCCCGTGACGGGGCGCACCCACCAGCTGCGCGTGCACATGGCCGCGCTGGGCCATCCCATCCTGGGCGATGCGCTCTATGCCGATGCCGCCGTGCAGGCGCTGTCGCCGCGCCTGCTGCTGCATGCGCAGCTGCTGGAGCTGGCGCATCCCCTGTCTGGCGAGACGCTGCGTTTCGAATCCGCCGCGCCGTTCTGATCCATCGCAGGAACACGCAAATCATCGCCACAGCGTACGTTGCTGCAATGCAACATTCAGCGTACGTGTTTCCCCTTCTTGCAGTTGGTCATATTGACTTCATGAAGCACCGTCAGGGTGCAGCGTCGGCATCAGCCGTTTTCTTCGGCCAAAACAGCCCCCGCCCGACGGCGCAGGCCGCGATGGGAGCCTTAGCGAAAAGCCTGTTGCCGCGCCAGCCCCGGGATACCCTGTTGCCATTGGTAACCAGGCGATTAACCTGTGCTTCTTTGCGCGGCTAGCCCCTACAGGAGCCACCGCGTTTTTCAGAACGCTTTACCCAAAGTTGAAGGAAGTACTCATGAGCATTCCGTTCCGCATGCACACCGTCGTCGCCGCCCTGGGTTTGGCTGGCGCCGCCCTGTTCTCCACAGCGCATGCGCAAATCAAGATCGCCATGGTGGTTCCCACCACCGGCCCGCTGACGCAGTACGGCGACATGGTCAAGGAAGGCGTGAACACCGCCGTGGAAATGGCCAATGCGGCCGGCGGCGTCAACGGCAAGAAGATCGAGCTGGTGTCCGTCGATGACGCCTGCGAACCCAAGCAGGGTCCCGTGGCCGCCAACCGCGTGGTCAACGCCAAGATCGGCTACGTGATCGGCCCCGTCTGCTCGGGCGCATCGATTGCCGCAGCCCCGATCTACAACAACGAAGGCGTGGTCGTGGTGACCCCCTCGGCGACGTCCCCCGCCCTGACCGACGGCAAGAACTACCACTTCATCTTCCGCACCATCGGCCGCGATGACCAGCAGGGCCCGGCCGCCGCCAAGTTCATCCTGGAAAAGGCCAAGCCCAAGAAGGTTGCCGTGCTGCACGACAAGCAGTCGTATGGCCAGGGCATTGCATCCTCCGTGCGCGACGACCTGAAGAAGGCCGGCGTGGAAGTGGCCCTGTTCGAAGGCATCAACGCCGGCGACAGCGACTACTCCGCCGTCATCACCAAGCTCAAGAGCGCCGGCGTGGACTTCATCTACTACGGTGGCTACCACCCCGAAATGGGCCTGCTGCTGCGCCAGGCTTCCGAGCAGGGCCTGAAGGTCCGCATGATGGGCCCCGAAGGCGTGGGCAACCCCGAAGTCAACGCCATCGCCGGCAACGCCGTCGAAGGCATGCTGGTGACCCTGCCCGCAGACTTCTCGGCCAACCCCAAGAACGCCGCCGTGGTCAAGGCCTTCAAGGACAAGAAGCGCAATCCTTCGGGCGCCTTCCAGCTGACCGCATTTGCCGCCACGCAAGTGCTGCTGGACAGCATCAAGGCCGTGGGCGACAGCCCCGCCAAGGTGGCTGACCACCTGCACAAGTCCAACTTCGAGACCGTTCTGGGCTCGGTGGGCTGGAACAAGCAGGGCGACCTGAAGT
The DNA here is from genome assembly GCF_043104845.1 of Delftia sp. WSY_7. Lineage (NCBI taxonomy): Bacteria > Pseudomonadati > Pseudomonadota > Betaproteobacteria > Burkholderiales > Comamonadaceae > Delftia > Delftia sp. WSY_7. The sequence continues at coordinate 16,516 of NZ_JBICLB010000054.1, forward strand.
CCTTCGACTTCCAGGTGTTCGAATGGCACAAGGACGGCAGCAAGTCGGTCGCTGCCAAGTAATCCCCCTCCGTCTGACTGACCGGGGCACGCATTCGGCGTGTCCCGGTCGTCTGCATCCTGGCCTTTTAGGCCTTTTCCTGTTTTGGGGCGGCATTACACCATGTCAGAACTCTTACCTCAGCTGATACAGCAGCTGTTCAACGGACTGTCCCTGGGCGCCATCTATGCCCTGATCGCCATCGGCTACACGATGGTCTACGGCATCATCGGGATGATCAACTTCGCCCACGGCGACATCTACATGATCGGGGCCTACATCGGCCTGGTCACGCTGTCGGCCATAGGCACGCAAAGCGGCCTGCCGGTGTGGGCCATCATCGGCCTGATGCTGGTGGTCTCGGTCTTCGTCACCGGCGTCTATGGCCTGGTGGTGGAGCAGGTGGCCTACAAGCCGCTGCGCCGCAGTCCCCGCCTGGTGGCCCTGATCTCGGCCATCGGCATGTCCATCTTCCTGCAGAACTGGGTGGCCCTGGGCCAGGGTGCGCGCGACATGGCCGTGCCCTCGCTGCTGCCGGGCGCGCTGCGCTTCGGTGCCGAAGGCGGCTTCGAGATCTATGTGCCCTACTCGCGCATCCTGATCATCGTGGTGGCCATCGTGCTCATGGTGCTGCTGACGCTGTACATCCGCCACTCGCGCATGGGCCGCGCCTCGCGCGCCTGCGCCCAGGACATGCACATGGCCAGCCTGCTGGGCATCGACACCAACCGCGTGATCTCGTTCACCTTCGTGCTCGGCGCCATGCTGGCGGCCGTGGGCGGGGTGCTGATCGCGCTGGCCGTGGGCAAGCTCAACCCGTTCATCGGCTTTCTGGCCGGCATCAAGGCCTTCACGGCCGCAGTGCTGGGCGGCATCGGCTCCATCCCCGGCGCCATGCTGGGCGGCGTGCTGCTGGGCGTGGCCGAAACCTTTGCGGCAGCCTACATCTCGTCCGAGTACAAGGACATCGTGGCCTTCGGCCTGCTGGTGCTGATCCTGCTGTTCCGCCCCACGGGCCTGCTGGGCAAACCTGAAGTGGAGAAGGTCTGATGAAAACCAAACCCACTTTGAACCTGCGCGACGCCCTGATCGCCACGGTGATGACGGCCGTGGTCGTCACGCCCATCTTCGGCCTGCACCTGGAACGCGCCGGCACCCGCACCATCATCAACCCCGACTGGACGGTGGTGGCCTGGGCCTGCGCCCTGGTCTTCCTGGTGCAGCTGCTGCGCCCGCTGATCGCGGCGAAGATGCCCAAGGTCTCGCTGCCCTCGCTGCCGCAGGCGCGCCCCAGCCACCGCAACGGCCTGATGCTGGCGGCCCTGCTGATCGCCGTGTCCTGGCCCTTCTTTGCGGGCCGCAACGCGGTGGACATCGCCACGCTGGCCATGATCTACGTGATGCTGGGCCTGGGCCTGAACATCGTCGTGGGCTTTGCCGGCCTGCTGGACCTGGGCTTCGTGGGCTTCTACGCCGTGGGCGCCTACACCTATGCGCTGCTCTTCCACTGGGCCGGCTGGTCCTTCTGGGAAGCGCTGCCGCTGGCCGGTGCCGCTGCCGCGATGTTCGGCTTCGTGCTGGGCTTTCCGGTGCTGCGGCTGCGCGGTGACTACCTGGCCATCGTGACCCTGGGCTTTGGCGAGATCATCCGCCTGCTGCTGGTCAACCTGACCAGCATCACGGGCGGGCCGGACGGCATCTCCAGCATCCCCAAGCCCACGGTGCTGGGCCTGGAGATGACGCGCACCCCCTCCACCGAGGGCGGCACGACGTTCCACCAGTTCCTGGGGCTGGAGTTCAGCTCCCTGCACATGGTGATCTTCCTGTACCTGATGGCACTGCTGCTGGCCGTGGTCACGCTGTGGATCTCCAACCGCCTGGTGCGCATGCCCATAGGCCGCGCCTGGGAGGCACTGCGCGAGGACGAGATCGCCTGCCGCTCGCTGGGCCTGAACCCCATGAAGATCAAGCTGTCGGCCTTCACGCTGGGCGCCATGTTCGCCGGCTTCGGCGGCGCCTTCTTCGCGGCGCGCCAAGGCATCGTCAACCCCGAGTCCTTCACCTTCATCGAGTCGGCGCTGATCCTGTCCATCGTGGTGCTGGGCGGCATGGGCTCGCAGCTGGGCGTGATCATCGCGGCCATCTTGCTGACGGTGCTGCCCGAGCTGGCGCGCGAGTTCTCCGAGTACCGCATGCTGATCTTCGGCCTGGTGATGGTGCTGATGATGGTCTGGCGCCCGCAGGGCCTGCTGCCCATGCGCCGTCGCCATGTGGAGGTGCGCTCATGAGGCATGCCGACACCATGATTTTTGGGACAACAGATAGCAGCAAGGGCCGGCAATGAGCGAGTATTTGCTAGAAGTCAAAGACCTGTGCATGCGCTTCGGCGGCCTGCTGGCCGTGGACCACGTGGGCTTCAACGTGCGTCCGCAGGAAGTGTTTGCCATCATCGGCCCCAACGGCGCCGGCAAGACCACGGTGTTCAACTGCATCAGCGGTTTCTACCAACCCAGCAGCGGCTCCATCGCGCTGGACGGCAGCGCCATCGAGGGGCGCAGCAGCCACCACGTGGCCAACCACGGCGTGGTGCGCACCTTCCAGAACGTGCGCCTGTTCAAGTCCATGACGGTGCTGGAAAACCTGCTGGTGGCACAGCACCGCCGCTCCGGCGTCAACCTGCTGTCGGGCCTGTTCAACACGGCGGGCTACCGCCGCAGCGAAGAGGAAAAGATCGAGAGCGCCCTGCACTGGCTGGACGTGATGGGCCTGCGCGAGTTCGTCAACCGCGAGGCCGGCAACCTGGCCTACGGCCACCAGCGCCGCCTGGAGATCGCGCGCTGCATGATCACCAAGCCGCGCGTGCTCATGCTTGACGAACCCGCCGCCGGCCTGAACCCGCAGGAGAAAAAGGACCTGCAGGGCCTGATCGACCAGCTGCGCCGCCAGTACGGCATTGCCGTGCTGCTGATCGAGCACGACATGGGCCTGGTCATGGGCGTGTCCGAGCGCATCCTGGTCATGGAGTACGGCAAGCCCATCGCCATGGGCCTGCCGGATGCCATTCGCAACGATGAACGGGTCATCAAGGCCTATCTGGGAGAAGCCTGATGCCTGCCATGCTGCAACTGGAGAACATCTCCACCCACTACGGCGCCATCTGCGCGGTCGACAGCGTCAGCCTGCACGTCAACCAGGGCGAGATCGTCTCGCTGATCGGCTCCAACGGCGCCGGCAAGACCTCGCTGCTGATGACGGTGTGCGGCAACCCGCGCGCCAGCTCGGGCCGCATCTCGTTCGAGGGCGAGGACATCACCCAGCTTCCTTCGCACCACATCATGCGCAAGGGCATTGCGGTCTCGCCAGAAGGGCGGCGCATCTTCTCGGACCTCACGGTCACCGACAACCTGAAGATGGGCGGATTCTTCCTGGACAAGCCGCAGATCGAGGCCGGCATCGAACATGTGTTCGGCCTCTTCCCGCGCCTGCGCGAGCGCGCCCACCAGCGCGCCGGCACCATGTCGGGCGGCGAGCAGCAGATGCTGGCCATCGGCCGCGCGCTGATGAGCAAGCCCCGCCTGCTGCTGCTGGACGAGCCCACGCTGGGCCTGGCGCCGCTGATCATTGCGCAGATCTTCGAGATCATCCAGACCATTCGCGCCGCTGGCGTCACGGTCTTCCTGGTCGAGCAGAACGCCAACCGCGCCCTGCAGATCGCCGACCGCGGCTATGTGCTGGAGACCGGCAAGGTGGTGCTGGAGGACACCGGCGCCAACCTGCTGACCAACGACGCCGTGCGCCGCGCCTACCTGGGCGCCTGAGCGCCTGCGCGCCCGGCAAAACGCCGGCAATACTGCACGCCGGCACTGAACGGAGGCCCGCCATTCGGCGGGCCTTTTCATTTCAGAGCCCGCGAGACCTCATACCAGGCCGCGCTGCTTGAGCAACGCCCAATGCGCATCCGGCAGACGGGCCTTCATGGCCTTCAAGGGATCGACCTCGCCCGTGTTGTCGGCAAAGGCCACCACGAAATCATCGGTCACGGGCAGGCCCGCCTGCCTGACCATGCTCTCCAGCAAGGGCAGCATGTGCCTGAGCACCCGCATGGCCGAGGCATTGCTTTGCTTCATCTCCATCAACTGGCCATGCAGCAGGCAGGCTTCGCCTAGCGCCTCGTCGGAGAACCAGTGCTCATCGGCCTCGCCCATGCCGCGTATCTCGTCCGGCGCCCACAGGTAATACGGAATCTCTTCACCACGCTCCAGCACCGCGCGCCGATAGGATTCGCGCCCCCAGACCAGAAAAGGCGGCCAGGCTGCAGTCAGGTCCTCATGCGTGTAGCAAAGCAAAAGACCGTAGAGCGGTTCACCGCGTGGGATCTGCTGCAAGGCCGTGGCCAGTGACTGCTCCAGCAGCTGCTGCACACGCGCCTCGACGGTCTTCAGCGTCTCGCCCCTGGGCAGGCGCAGGTAGAGCAGCCTGTCGGCACCCGGCTCGGGCTGGCCCTGGGTGTCCAGGTATTGAAGGTGGATGCGATCCAGAACGCCGTCCGCGCCATGCACGAACACATGCCGCGTGAGCCAGGGCTTCTCACGGGTTTCCCAGTTCCGGGTCACGCTGCACTGCAGTTGCCGGCCGTCGTACTCATAACGGCTGTCCATGCCACGGTAGCCAAGGTGCATGTGATGGGCGACCAGCCGCCCCTCCTCGTAGCGGCTTTGGCTGACGGAATCGATGCTGCCGCCTCCATGCCACGACACGGTTGTGCGCTGGCCGGGCGTGTACAGGCATACCTGCTCGCGCGCGTTGGACCGGCATTCGATGACGATACGGCCCTGGGCATCAAAGCCGTGGTGCACATGCTTTTGCGGGTCTGCCCGCCCATCGCTGAGCCAGCGTGCGGCAGGGCCGCCGAACAGCTCACGGGCATAGGGTTCGTCAAAGCTCATGGAGTCGGACGCCCAGCGCCAGCTTGCGACCTGGCTGCGGATCTCGGCCCTCAATCGCTCCGAGGCCTCGGCACCGCTGAATTTCGAATACAGGGCCTGGATTTCTGAAGGGGAATTCATGTTCAAGCGAGATGCATGCGCGCGGAAAAAACCATTCTTGCATGGCGCTCCAATCCCGCTGCCGCGATTCTGGAAGTGGTCTGGCCGTGCTCCCTGGATTGTGCTGCCGGCCCTCGCATGGCAGCGCTATAAATGCAGCTTCGCCCAAGAATTACCACCCGCAAGGCCGCCCATGAACGCCCCCGCCCCCCATGACATGCTGCACCCCCTGGCCATCGACGTGGTGTCCGTGCAGTCCCAGGTCGTCTACGGCCGCGTTGGCAACAACGTGGCCATGCCCACGCTGCAGGCCCTGGGACTGGCGGCGGCAGCCGTGCCCACGGTGGTGTTCAGCAATACGCCGCACTATCCCAGCATCCACGGCGGAGCAATTGCCGCCGAGTGGTTTGCGGGCTATCTGCAGGACCTGGGCGCGCGCGGCGCGCTCAGGCAACTGCAGGCCGTGCTGGCCGGCTACCTGGGCGGGCCGGAACAGGCCGGGCTGCTGGCGGACTGGGTGGCGGGCCTGCTGCAGCAGCGCCCCGGCCTGCGCGTGGTGGTGGACCCGGTGATCGGCGACCACGACAGCGGCATCTATGTGGACCCCGCCATGGTCGAGGCCTACCAGCGCCACCTGCTGCCCCTGGCCGACGGGCTGACACCCAACCATTTCGAGCTGGAACGGCTGACCGCGCGCCCTGTGCACGGCATGGACGATGTGGTCCAGGCCGCGCGCAGCCTGCTGACCGGCCGCACGCAGTGGGTGGCCGTGACCAGCGCGGCGCCCGAGCTGGGCGGCGAGCATGCACTGCGCATGCGCGTGGCGCTGGTCACGCGCGAGGACGTGCATGTGATCACCCACGCGCGCGTGGATGCGGTGCCCAAGGGAACGGGCGACTTGTTCAGCGCCGCGCTCACCGGCCACTGGCTGCAGGGCGCCAGCCTGCGCGATGCGGCCGAGCGCGCCTGCGAACGCATCGTGCAGGCGCTGGAGCATACGCGGCAGGCGCGCAGCGCCGAGCTGCTGCTGCCCTCGGACCCCGTCGCCGCCCGGGCAATGACCGCGCAGGCAGCACCGGCAGCACGGGCACAAGCGATACCATCGCCCGCATGAACAATGCATCGCCTCTCCTTTCCCTGACGATTCTCACGGGCGCTTCGCGCGGCATGGGCCTGGCCATGGCCCGGCAACTGCTCGATGCCGGCCATGAGCTGGTCACGCTGTCGCGCTCCACCAGCGAAGACCTGAACCGGGCCGCCGCCACGGCAGGCGCCCCGCTGCAGCAGTGGAGCGTGGACCTGGGCGAGCCCGAGGCAGCGGCCCGCAGGCTGGGCGAATGGCTCGCCGGGCTGGACGCCACGCGCTACGCCAGCGTCACCCTGATCAACAACGCGGGCGTGATTCCGCAGATCGCGCCGCTGTCGCAGCTGCGGCCCGCCGACATCGCCCAGGCCATGCGCGTGGGACTGGAGGCGCCCATGCTGCTGACGGCCGCCTTCCTGGCCGCCACCGAAGGCTGGACGGCCGTGCCGCGCAAGGTGCTCAACATCTCTTCCGGCCTGGGGCGGCGCGCCATTGCCTCGCAGGCCTCCTACTGCGCGGCCAAGGCCGGCATGGACCATTTCAGCCGCAGCGTGGCGCTGGACGAGGCGCTCAAGCCCCACGGCGCGCGCATCTGCTCGCTGGCGCCCGGCGTCATCGACACCGACATGCAGGTGCAGCTGCGCAGCGCCGATGCCGCAGCCTTTCCCGACGCAGGCAACTTCGCCCAGCTCAAGGAGGGCGGCAAGCTCTCCACGCCCGAGCAGGCCGCCACCCTGGTGCTGGGCTGGCTGCAGCGCGCGGATTTTGGCGAGCAGGTCGTGGCCGACGTGCGCCAGCCCTGAACGTACGGGTCTGGCAGGCCCGATGCAGCAATGAAAACACCGGCAGCAGACAGAAACATATCGCCGTGCTGCCGGAAACAATCCAGCCATTCGCCCTGGAAAATATTCCGCAAGTTTTACCGGTTGCAGGAATCATTTTCCATATCCAGGCCGCGCATTGCCTTGAAAACCGTCATCTGGCAAAGGATGACGTTTTTCGTCTGAGTTTGCCAGTCCTGCTTTTCCAATCCTCCTACAGTGGCATTTATTTCGGCTGGCAAGAATGGGGCACTCAACTCCAGGAAATCCAGCCATGTCCATTGCCTATTCCGATCCCCTGGCAGCGCCAGTGGTCCCTGCGGCCAATACATCCGTCAGCGGTGTTTCATGGGCGGCGATATTCGCGGGCGCCATGGCGGCGGCCTCGCTGTCGCTGCTGCTGTTCATTCTGGGCACGGGCCTGGGCCTGTCGTCTGTCTCGGTATGGACCGGCCAGGGCATGGATGCCGGCGCCCTGGGGTGGACGGCCGTGGCCTGGATCGCCTTCACCCAGCTGGCCTCCGCCGGCGTGGGCGGGTACCTGGCCGGGCGGCTGCGCACCCGCTGGCAAGGCGTGCATACGGACGAGGTCTACTTCCGCGACACGGCCCACGGCTTTCTGTCCTGGGCGCTGGCCACGCTGGCCATGGTGGCCCTGATGGGCGCTGCGGCCGGTGGTGCGGTGTCCGGTGCCTTCAAGGCGGCGCAGACCGTGGCCACCAGCGCCTCCAGCGTGGTGGGCGGCGCGATCGGCGCCGCCGGCGGTGCGGCTGCTGGCGGTGCCGCAGCCATGGCCGGTGCCTCGGGCGCCGACGCCTCGCCCCAGGGCCTGGCCTACTGGACCGGCAGCCTGTTCCGCAATCCCGCTGCAACCTCCGGCAGCACCACGCCTGCCGACATGGCCAGCGCCACGCGGGAGGCCGGCGTGATCTTTGCCCAGTCGCTGCGCACCGGCCAGCTTTCTGCGGCCGATGAGCAATATCTGGCCCAGCTGATTGCGCGCAATTCCGATATTCCGGTGGAAGAAGCGCAAAAGAAAGTGCGAAGCACCTTTGATTCCGTACAGATGCAGATAAAGCAGGCCGAGCAAAAGGCAGAAGAGGCCAAACAAAAGGCCAAGCAGGCCGCTGAAGAAACGCGAAAGGCCACCGCCCATTCCATGCTCTGGCTGTTTGTTTCCCTGATGCTGGGCGCCTTTGTGGGCAGCCTGTGCGCCACCTGGGGTGGCCGCCAACGCGATGCCATTTGATTTTGCATCGCAGTCAACACCATCCAACCATTCATTGAACGGAGGCCATTCATGCGATCCATACTGCTTTTTCTTCTGGGCGTGCCCATTCCCATCATCATTTTGATTGCACTGATGTTCTGAAGGAGCGCCGCATGCCCGCACCGCGCCGCAGCCACCCGGCCGCGCAGCAGCCGCGGCGGGCTGCTGCGGCCGGCGGGCAGGACAAGGCTGCCGCTTCGCTGGCGGCCTACCGGCAAAAGCGCGACTTCACGCGCACGCCGGAGCCCTCGGCAGAACCTTCCAGCGACACGATTGCAGGGCAGCCCGGCACGGGTGTCCTGCAATTCGTCATTCAAAAGCACTGGGCCAGCCATCTGCACTACGACTTCCGGCTGGAGCTGGACGGCAGCATGAAAAGCTGGGCCGTGCCCAAGGGCCCCAGCTACGACCCGGCCGACAAGCGCATGGCCGTGCAGGTGGAAGACCACCCCATGGCCTACAACCGCTTCGAAGGCCAGATTCCGCCGGGCCAGTACGGTGCGGGCAAGGTCATCATCTGGGACCGGGGCACCTGGTGGCCACAAGGCGACGCCGCCGAGGGCCTTCGCAAGGGCAAGCTCAAGTTCGAACTGCGCGGCCACAAGCTGCAGGGCCGCTGGACCCTGGTGCGCATGCGCGGCAAGGACGATGCCAAAAAACCCGCGTGGCTGCTGATCAAGGAGCATGACGGGCTGGAACGCGCCGCCGGCGAATTCAGCGTGGTCGAGGACATGCCCGACAGCGTGTCGGGCCTTCCCCTGGAACCTGCAGCAGCGGCAACGACAGAAACAGAAACAGAAACAACAACAGCAACAGCGCCAGCGCCAGCACGAAAGCAGCACGCCGGCACCGCGACCATGCCGCAGGAGATCGCCCCCCAGCTGGCGACCTTGGTGGACCGCCCGCCCACGGAGGCCGGGCAATGGATCTTCGAGAGCAAGTTCGACGGCTACCGCCTGCTGGCCCGCATCGACAGCGGTACCGTGCGGCTTGTCACGCGCAACGGCAAGGACTGGACCGCCAGAATGCCTGCCCTGGCCCGCGCCTTGGCGGCCCTGCCCTTGCAAACAGGCTGGATCGACGGCGAGGTGCTGATGCTGGACAGCGACGACCGCCCCGACTTCCAGGCCCTGCAGATCGCCTTCGACGGCGAGCACACCGACCTGCTGGTCTTCTTCGCCTTCGACCTGCTGTGGCACGACGGCCAGGACCTGCGCCCGCAGCCCGTGGAACAGCGCCGCCAGCGGTTGCAGGAGCTGCTGCACAAGGCGCCGTCGGACCGCGTTCGGTTCAGCCAGGCCTTTGACGCCCCGCCCGCCGACCTGATGGCTGCCGCCTGCCGGCTGGGCCTGGAGGGCGTGATCGGCAAGCGGCGCGGCAGCGCCTACGTCTCGAGGCGCAGCATGGACTGGATCAAGCTCAAGTGCGGCCACCGCCAGGAGTTCGTGATCGCCGGCTATACCGATCCCCAGGGCTCGCGCACCGGCCTGGGGGCCCTGGTCCTCGCCGTGCATGGCGAGGACGGGCAGCTGCACGCGGCCGGCAAGGTCGGCACGGGTTTCAACGCACGCACCCTGGCCGACCTGCGCCAGCGCCTGGACGGCCTGGCCACCGGCACATCCCCGCTGGCAGACACCCGGGGCCTTGGCAGCCAGGTGCACTGGGTGCGCCCCACCCTGCTGGCCGAAGTCTCGTTCGCGCAATGGACCGCGGACGGCCGCATCCGCCACGCCGTATTCCAGGGCCTGCGCACGGACAAGCCTGCGCGCCGCATCGCAAAAGAGGAGCCACAGCACGTGCCATCGACCGCATCTTCACCCCGCACCGCAACCCGCCACAAAGCCGCCCCGCCCCGCATGGCCAAGGCGGCGCGCCTGCCCGCCACGATCGCCATCACCCATGCCGAGCGTGTCATCGACCCCTCCACCGGCATCACCAAGATGGAGCTGGCGCGCTACTACGCCACGGTGGCCCCCTTCATGATCACCCACCTCAAGGCCCGGCCCGTGGCCATGGTGCGCGCGCCGGAGGGCATCGAGGGCGAGCTGTTCTTCCAGAAACACATGGACCAGACGCCGCTGCAGGGCATTGCCGCCCTGGCGCCCGAACTCGATCCCGGCCATGCGCCGCTGATGGAGGTGGCGCGGCGTGAAGGCCTGGTGGCGGCTGCGCAGATGAACACCATCGAATGGCACACCTGGAATGCCCGCCGGGACCGCATCGACCGGCCCGACCGCATGACCTTCGACCTGGACCCCGGCGAGGGCGTGCCCTGGACGCAGGTGCAGGAAGCGGCCACCTTGCTGCATGTGCTGCTGCAGGAGCTGGAGCTGCCGGCCTTCCTCAAGACCAGCGGAGGCAAGGGCCTGCATGTGGTCGTGCCGATCAAGCGGCTGCTGGACTGGGACACGGTCAAGGCCTTCTCCCAGGCCGTGGTCCAGCACCTGGCCAGCACCGTGCCCCAGCGCTTCGTGGCCAAGAGCGGGCCACGCAACCGCGTGGGAAAAATCTTCGTGGACTACCTGCGCAACGGCTTTGGTGCCACCACGGCCTGCGCGTGGACAGCGCGTGCGCGGCCCGGCATGGGCATCTCCGTGCCCGTGGGCTGGAACGAGCTCGACAGGCTCACGGGCGGCGCGCACTGGACCATTCGCTCGGTGGACCAGCGCCTGCGCCTGGGCAACTCGCCCTGGGAGCACTACGGCACGGCGGCCACCAGCCTGGGCCGCGCCATGAAGGCGCTGGGCTTCGAGGCACCGGCCCGCGAAGCGCCGCCAACGAGGAAAGCACAACGATGACCAGGAAAGCCACATCTCCCCGCACGGCCCCGGCCGTCTCCTCGCGCAGCCTGTGGAAGGGGGCCATCAGCTTTGGCCTGGTCCACATCCCGATAGGCCTGTATGCGGCCACGGCCAGCACGGACATCGACTTCGACTGGCTGGACAAGCGCAACATGCAGCCCGTGGGCTACAAGCGCATCAACAAAGTCACAGGCAAGGAGGTGGCCTCGGCCGACATCGTCAAGGGCGTGGAATTCGAAGAAGGCCGCTACGTGGTGCTGAGCGCCGAAGAGATTGCCGCCGCCTTTCCCAAGACCACGCAGACCATAGAGATCGAGGCCTTTGTCGATGCCGACGATATCCCCTTCATCTACCTGGAGCGGCCCTACTACACCGCCCCCCTGCACCGGGGCGGGAAGGTCTACGCACTGCTGCGCGAGGCGCTGCGCAAGAGCAACAAGGTGGGCGTGGCCAAGGTCGTCATCCAGGCCAAGCAGCACCTGGCCATCCTGATCCCCTGCGGCCGGGCGCTGGTGCTGAACCTGCTGCGCTGGGGCGGCGAGATCCGTTCCTTCGAGCAGCTGGACCTGCCGCCGCTGGACGCAAGGGCCGCAGGCATCAAGGCCGCCGAAATGACCATGGCCCTGGCACTGATCAAGGACATGAGCCAGGCCTGGGACGCCGACCAGTTCCGCAACTCCTTCAGCGAGGAAATCCACCAGCTGGTGCAGGCCAAGGCCCATGCGGGCGACGTGCAAAGTGTGCAAAGGCAGCAGGACGCGTCCGCCGCACCCGCCAACGCAGCCGTGCTGGATCTGACCGCCCTGCTCAGGAGCAGCCTGGGCAAGGCAGGCAGCGGGGCCCCCGCCTCCGCGGCCAAGGAAAAAAATACCGGGGCGACGGCAAAAGCTGCAAAAGCGCCCGCGACCCGGACAACACCCAAGCCCCGAAAGCCAGCGTCCAAGGCGCCTGCAAAACGTTCAACATCCAAATGAAAGGGACCATTGCCGTTTTGCATAATCTACAAATGGCATTTCATGATAAAAAATACATGCATTTTTGCCGCAAAAATGGATTCCATGATATTCATAGCAAATTCCAATGATTTACCAAAAGTAATCTTCCGAATTTCCTACACGCCGTGGATTTTTCAGGCAGCACAATGAAATTGCAGTGATGACGGCATCGCTGTTTACTTAAGGAGTATGGAAATGACGCAACAGACCAATAACCCTCAAGGCAACACGGCCAGCAACCAGCAAAACGACAAGAACAAGCAGAACCAGCAGCAGCAACAAAACAATCCGGGGCAGCAGCAGCAAAGCAATCCCAATAATCCCAACCACCAGCAACAGCAGAGCAACCCCCAGCGCAACCAGCCGGGTCAGCAGCAAAAGCAGGACAGCCACCAGCAGCGTTGAGCCGCAGGTTGCATGACCTGAAAAAAGGGTCCTCCGGGCCCTTTTTTTATTTTCCCATTGCGGCAACTGAAAAACATACCGTTGCTCCGCTTGAAATATCCGCGTCAAAAGAACATGGCGTTCATTCCCAAGGAGTGCATCATGGCCAAGAAAGCCCCAGCTGAAAAGAAATCCCCATCCCAATGCCCCGTTGGCCACGGCGGAGAACTCCAGCAGCAGGCCGAAGCCTCTCATCCTGTATTGACGACGCAGCAGGGTATACCGGTTGCGGACAACCAGAATTCATTGAAGCAAGGGCCAAAGGGACCCACGCTGCTGGAAGATTTCATATTGCGCGAGAAAATCACGCATTTCGACCATGAGCGCATTCCGGAGCGGATCGTCCATGCACGCGGCACAGGTGTCCACGGTTATTTCCAGCTGACCGATTCACTGGAGCAGTACACCACCGCCAAGGTGCTGACCGAAACCGGCAAGCAGGTGCCGGTCTTCGTGCGCTTTTCCACCGTGGCCGGCGGCGCAGGCTCGGTGGACACCCCGCGGGACGTGCGCGGCTTCGCCATCAAGTTCTATACCGAAGAGGGCAACTGGGATCTGGTCGGCAACAACATTCCGGTGTTCTTCATCCAGGACGCCATGAAGTTTCCCGACCTGGTCCATGCCGTGAAGATGGAGCCGGACCGGGGCTTTCCACAGGCTGCCACGGCGCACGACACGTTCTGGGACTTCATCTCCCTCATGCCCGAGTCCATGCACATGGTCATGTGGATCATGAGCGACCGCACCATCGCGCGCAGCCTGCGCATGATCGAGGGCTTTGGCGTGCACAGCTTCCGGCTGGTCAATGCGCAAGGCAAAAGCACCTTCGTGAAATTCCACTGGCGGCCCGAGCTGGGCATCCAATCCACCGTCTGGGACGAGGCCCTGAAGCTGCAGGCCGCCGACAACGACTACCACCGCCGCGACCTGTTCGAGGCCATCGAGGCCGGCGACTACCCGGCCTGGGAGCTGTGCGTGCAGCTGTTCTCGCAGGAACAGGCCGACGCCCTGCCCCATGACCATCTGGACCCCACCAAGATCATTCCGGAAGAGGAAATACCGCTGCGCAAGATCGGCCGCTTCGTGCTGGACCGCTGGCCCGACAACTTCTTTGCCGAGACCGAGCAGGTCGCCTTCTGCCCGGCCAACCTGCCCCCGGGCATCGACTTCAGCAACGATCCGCTGCTGCAGGGCCGCCTTTTCTCCTACCTGGACACCCAGCTGTCGCGCCTGGGCGGGCCCAACTTCACGCAGCTGCCCATCAACGCGCCCAAATGCCCGTTTGCCCACGACCAGCGCGACGGCCATATGCAGACCCAGGTGCCCAAGGGCCGCGTGGCCTACGAGCCCTCCAGCCTGCAGGCCGACAGTCCGCGCGCCTCGGCGGCGCGCGGCTTCAGGCACTTTGCCCAGGATGACGGGGACGGCGCCAAGGGCCGCATCCGCCCCGAAAGCTTTGCCGACCACTACAGCCAGGCGCGCATGTTCTACGCCAGCCAGAGCGCGGTGGAGCAGGCCCACATCGCCAGCGCCCTGGTGTTCGAGCTGTCCAAGGTGCAGACGCCGCATGTGCGACTGGCCGTGGTGGGCCACCTGCAGGTGATAGACGCCGACCTGGCAAAGCGCGTGGCCGACGGCCTGGGCCTGCCCCAGCTGCCGCCTGCCGCCAAGCCTGCCGTGCCCCCGCAAAAGCTGCCGCCCAGCCCGGCCACGCGCATCATCGACCGCATGAAACCCACACTGCAGGGCCGCTGCGTGGCCATCCTGGTGGATGAAGGCTCCAGCGCCCGGCACATTGCCGCCTTCCACAAGGCCCTGGTGGCGCAAAAGGCCAGCGTGAAGATCATTGCGCCCAAGATCGGCGGCGCCACGCTGGACGACGGCAGCCACCTGCCCGCAGACGGCCAGCTGGCCGGATCGCCCTCGGCGCAGTTCGACGCCGTGGTGTCCATCCTCACGCCCCAGCGCGGCGAAGCCCTGGCCCGGGAAGCGGCCGCCCAGGACTGGTTCCGCGATGCCTTCGGCCACCTCAAGGCCATTGCGGCCTGCAAGGCCACCGGGCACATCCTGCAGACTGCGGGCATCACGCCGGACGAGGGCGTGTTTCCCATCGACACGCCCAAGCCCTTTGTCGAAGGCGCCAAGAAACGCTTCTGGGACCGCGAGCCCACGCTGAGGACGCTGGCCTGAGGCCGCAGGCCACCGGTTTTCGCGAATCATTGCTACCAAATGTCAACGCTTCGGCCCCGTGCAAGGGTCCGGGCATGGCGATTGCTGCAGCGGCTGCATGGCCGCTGCGGCCCGCCACCATCACAGGAGAAACCGTTCCATGATCGCTGCACCACCCACACCGCCTGCCACACCTCCCGTCGCTCCGCCGGTCAATCCGCCGCCGACCGAGCCGCTGGTGCCACCCGTGGGTGATCCTCCGCCGGCTCCGGCGCCTTCACCCTATTCCGATCCCCCCATCGCACCTCCGCCGCCGCCGCCGCAGGGGTTGCACTGACTGCAGACCTCATCCATGTCAACGACCGCATGCCCGGCTGGCGCCGCGTGCGGCGTGGCAAAGGCTTTTCCTATGTGGACCAGGACGGCAGGCCCGTGCGCGACGCCCAGGCGCTGGAGCGCATCCGCAAATTGGCCATTCCACCGGCCTATGTGGATGTATGGATCTGCCCTGACGCCCGGGGCCACCTGCAGGCCACGGGCCGCGATGCCCGCGGGCGCAAGCAATACCGCTATCACCCGCAGTGGCAGGAGCAGCGCAAGCAGGTCAAGTTCGACCGCATGCGCGAGTTCGGCCGGCATCTGCCCGCCATTCGGCGTGCCGTGGCGCGGGACCTCAGGCCGGGGCGGCCGCAGCTCGAAACCGTGGTGGCCACCATCGTCTGGCTGCTGGACTGCACGGCGCTGCGCGTTGGCAATGACGAGTATTCAGAAGCCAATGGATCCTTCGGCCTGACCACGCTCAGGAACCGCCATGCCCAGGTGCGCGCCGGCGAGCTGACGCTGAGCTTCAAGGGCAAGAGCGGCGTCGCCCAGCAGGCCCGCGTGTCCGACCGGGCCGTGGCCCGCATCGTCAAGCGCTGCCAGGACCTGCCGGGGCAGCGGCTTTTCCAGTTCGTGGACGACGAGGGAGATGTTCACCATGTGCGCTCCGAGCACGTGAACGACTACATCCGCAGGATCTGCAGCAAGGCCGGGGCAGACGAGGCAGACGGACCGGACTTCAGTGCCAAGGACTTCCGTACCTGGCATGCCAGCGTGTACGCGCTGGAGCTGGCCATGGCCGCCGCAGCGTCACCGGCGGGCAGCCGCCATCCGGGCGCGCTCACCTTCACGGACCTGATCGCCGAGGTGGCGCGGCGCCTGGGCAATACCTGTACGGTTTGCCGCAAGTTCTACATCCATCCCCAGGTACTGGCCCTGTGCGAGCAGCCCGGACAATGCCCGCCCGCCGCGACCGCTGCACCCGCACGGCGCACGCGCGGGCTGAGCGCCAAGGAATGCCTGTTCCTGGGCCTGCTGGAGCCCCAGCCCCGGCCCCGCAGGACCCCGCCCCGCCGTGGCCAGGGCGCCAGCCGCCGGCCCGCCTGATCCGCTTGATCCCCTCTTTGCGGCGACGGCGGCGGGGACCGGACCACCCGGCAAGCACTGTGCCTGTGGACTGACACAGATGCATACATCCCAGCCCCTAAACTGCCGGATCATGAATTTTTGTCAAAACAGGCTGCGGCCGGCAGCTCTGGAGGCCATGGAATGAACCACGTGCTGATCGTCGATGACGACGCGGACTCGGCAGCCACCATGCGCGAACTGGTGGGCGTGGACCGCTTTTCGGTCGCCGTGGCCCACACCCTGCGCGATGCGCGCCGCCAGATGGCCATGCAGCCGCCCAGCCTGGTTCTGCTGGACCTGCAGCTGCCCGATGGCAACGGCATGGACCTGTTCGGCGACCGGCAAGTGCCGCAGGACTCGCAGATCGTGCTGGTGACCGGCCATGCCAGCCTGGACTCCTCCATCGAAGCCCTGCGCCGAGGCGCCATGGACTATCTGGTCAAGCCCGTGGGCATAGGCCGGCTCGAGGACATTCTTTCGCGTTTTCTCATCCCCACGCCGGGCCTGTCGGGCGCGGACAGCCGCAACGGCGCAGGCCCGGCCTCCGATCAGATCACGGCACAAGACCATTGCGCACCCGCTGGCAGCTACTGCGCGCAGGAAGGACGCTTTGGCCGGCTCCTGGGCCAATCGCCTCCCATGCAGCGCCTGTACCAGCAGATGGAGCGCGTGGCGGGCACCTCGGTCACGGTGTTCCTCACGGGGGAAAGCGGCACCGGCAAGGAGGTCGTGGCGCAGACCCTGCACGACTTGAGCCAGCGGCGCAGCCGCCCGTTTCTTGCCGTGAACTGCGGCGCCATTTCGCCGCATCTCATCGAAAGCGAGATCTTCGGCCACGAAAAGGGCAGCTTCACGGGCGCCGACCGCCAGCACCAGGGCTTTTTCGAGCGCGCGGCCACGGGCACGCTGTTCCTGGACGAGATCACGGAAATGCCCATGGAGCTGCAGGTCAAGCTGCTGCGCGTGCTGGAGACCGGCCGCTTCATGCGCGTGGGCTCCACCCAGACGCTGCAGACCGATGTGCGCGTGATCGCCGCCACCAACCGCTGCCCCTTCGAGGCCGTGGCCAGCGGCAGGCTGCGCGAGGACCTGCTGTACCGGCTGAACGTCTTTCCCATCGAGCTGCCGCCGCTGCGCGAGCGCCTGTCCGACGTCCCGCTGCTGGCCCAGCACTTGCTGCAGGCCATCTCGCAGCGAGAGGGGCAGACCAAGCAGTTCACGGCGTCGGCCCTGAGGCAGTTGGCGCAGCACAGCTGGCCCGGCAATGTGCGCGAGCTGCGCAATGCCGTGCAGCGTGCCTACGTCATGGAGCCCGGCCCGCAGGTAGGCACCGAATGGCTGCCACGCCCACCGGTGGCCATTGCCCAGCCCGCCCCCATGCCGGTGTCATTGCACGCATCCGTGCACACATCCGTGCCTGCACAGCTGGCCGCCAACGCCCCGCAATTGCCGCCCACTGCGCAGGCCGCGCCTGTCGCCGTGCATCCGTTCGCCGACCACGGCACGGCAGGCGACGCCTACGACCTGCCCGATATGGAGCCGGCCACCATACAGCTGCCCATCGGCATGACCATGGCGCAGGCCGAGCGGCTGCTGATCCAGGCCACGCTCAAGCAATGCAAGTACCAGAAGGAACGCACGGCCGCCGTGCTCGGCATCAGCCTCAAGACGCTGTACAACCGGCTCAAGGACTATGCGGGCGGCAAAAAGGACAGGACGGACCCCGAACCCGGCTGACACGTGCGCAGACGCGCACAGCACCTGCTGCCGTTGCCTTGCGGGCACGCTGCTTGCCACCCTGCAAGCACCTTTGAGCAACCAAGGACAAGCCCATGGACTCCTCTCCTGCCCGCGCCTACGGTGTCTTCAAGCCCGTGGGCCACATGGTGGTCTCTTTTCCCACGGCTGCGCAGGCCGATGACGGCATGGCGGCGCTGCAGGCGCTGAACCTGCCCGAGCAGGACGTACAGCGCTACACCGACCGGGAAATGCTGGCCCAGATCGACCAAGACCTGCGACAGGCCAGCCCCGTGGCCGCCGTGGGCCAAGAACTCAATCTGGTCAAGGCCCACCAGGCCCTGGCCGAGCGCGGCTACCACTGGCTGGTGGTACGGGTGGACAGCGACGAGGCCGCACGCAACGCCGCCGATGCCCTCAAGGCCGCCGGCGCCGAGCGCGCCCAGCTCTACGGCCGCTTCATCATCGAGGAATTGATAGAACACGCCGCCGATCTGCCCCAGGTCAGCGAGTCGCCCGACCGGGGCCTGGACGCCCAGACACCTTCAGGCCGCGAAGCCGAGCGTGCACAAATCCGCCCTGCGCCGGCCCGGGGCAACGGCACCCCGCAACCGGAGCGCTGAGTCGCTTGCGACGGGCAGGCACGCCGATTGCCATTGATATTCAACTGCAACTTTTGTCAAAGGCGATGCCATGGATTTCCTCATCTGGCTGATGGTGGGCGGGCTGATCGGCTGGATCACCAGCATGGTCACGAACACCCAGGCCCAGCAAGGCATTTTGCTCAACGTGGCAATAGGCGCCATCGGCGCCTTGCTGGGCGGCTGGCTGCTGGCGCCGCTGCTGGCGCCCTCGGCCATGGATGCGCAGGCGCAGGTGCCGGCCACATCCATGTCCATCTTCATTTCCATGGCCAGCGCCGTTGCGCTGCTGGCCATCTTCAACCTGTGCAAACCGCGCATGCGCCACTGAGCCGGCCCGGCCACGGGCCATTGACTTGCAGGAAAGGAGCCTCCATGAGCAAAGATCCCTTCCAGACCAGAAGTACCGCTGGCAGCACCGACCTCTCCCGCCAGGGCAGCGCCGTGTGCAAGAAACCGCTGCGCTCCATTGCCACGGCGCTGGCGGCGGGGCTGCTGATCGCGCGCCTCGCACGCTGACCGGGCTCGGCCCTCCTCTCTTTTTCGACTTTCCTGCTTGCTGACTGCGCGCCCCGGCGCGCAGTCCTGTTTCCAGGACCGCGAATGCCAGCTCAGTCCAGGCTTTGCGCAAGACAATCCTGCGCCGCCATGGGCACGCGCGGCAGGACCAGAGAGACGGCCAAGCCGCCGCTGTCTCCATCGCCGTCGCCTCCCCCGCTGCCGCCCTCGGCCCACGCCACGCCACCGCCAGCCAGGCATAGCCGGCGCGCCAGGGCCAGGCCGCAGGAGGCATCTGCATCGGCGTCGCTCAACCGCACGCCGGGGCGGGATTCCTGCGGCCGCTGCGGCGCCTCGGCGCTGGCTGCGGCCACTACGCCCGCTTCGCCCGCTTCGCCCCCTTCGCCCGCTTCGGCCGCAGCGCCCGATTCGCCCGGACCCGCCCCCTCCGGCCCCGGCCCGGCGCCCTGCCAGTGGGCCACGGCCTCGATGCGGATCTCCACCTGCTCGCCCTTGGCGGCCGATGCCGCAAGATGTCCGCCCACGGGATGTGCCGCCATGCGCACGCGGGCGCCATCGGGCAAGGCCTCGCGCACGGACAGGAAAATGCTGATCAGCGCCAGCTCCAGCTCGTCAGGGTCCACATACACGCCCAGGCGCGCGGCCGGCTGGCCCGGCGGGCTGGCCTCGGCGGGCTCAGCCACCTCCAGCGCCACGCGCTTTCCCAGCACCACGGCCAGCGTGCCCCGCACGCCCGGCAACCAGCGGTACAGATCCACCACCAGCGCATGCGTGCTGTGGCGCGGCCCGAAGCGCAGCAGCTGCTGCGTCAACCGGCTGGCCGTGTCCACCGAACGCAGCATGGCCTGTGCAGGCAGGCGCAGGTTCGGGTCCTCCGAACGACGCTCAATCAGATAGGCGCTGTTGCTCAGAACGCCGAGCTGGTTGTTGAACTCATGGGAGAAGCGGCCTGCCAGCCGGCCGACCACCTGCAGGCGCTCGTTCTGGATATGGGCCTCGCCGGCTTCGTTGTCCTGCTCCCCCGGTGCGCCGCCGGCCTGGCTGCGCCGGGCCGGCCTCATCGGGTCCGCCCTGCCACGCAAGGCCAGCCCCGCCAGGCCCAGGCCGGCCAGCGCAAACAACACGATCGCCGCCCAGATCACGCCCCTCAGGAGCGGGGAACACGCCGGATCCAGCGCGGAACAGGGAACCCAGCTCACCCAGGTCCAGCCCTGGGCCGTCCTGCTGAAGAAAACGCGCAGGGTGCCGCCCTGCGCATCGGGCACATCCAGCCAGCCGTGCGCCAGGCTGGAAGCCAGGCGCTCGCTGAAATCAGCGGGCAAGGCAGGCTGACCCGTTGCCGCAGCGGTGCCGGCCGGCACCGCACGGCCCGCGCTGTCCACCAGAAAGCCGGACCATCCCGCCTCCAGCAGCGGTTGGACGGCCGCCAGCGCCTGCTCGGCATTGGCAGCGCGTGGCTCCTGCCTGTCCAGCAGGCGGGCCGCGGCCATGCTGGCGATGCGAACGGCCTGCTCCTGCGCCGCGTGCCCGGATTGATAGGCGCGCAACAGCAGCCAGGACGAGGCAGCCAGCACAAGCACCAGCAAGGCCAGAAGCAACAGGACCCGTCTCAGGCGCATGGACATGGATGGCCCGCGTGCGGCGCCGCGCGCCCCGCCTTGCGGGACTGCATTGAGGGTTCCCGGCGGCGGGACCGTGTGAAAACCGGTGGATTGGTACATGGCAAAGTTTGCAGAAAACCTTGCGCCCGAGCGGAAATTTTTACCGCAGGCGCCTTGAGCGGCCCTGCTGTTGCAAAGCCGATACCCGCAGCGACGGCCGAACCCCGGGCCCCTGTGCCTTCTGCGCAGCAAGTACGCAGCAGGTTTCGTGCCCAAAGTGTATCCAGACGATTCGCCACGCTGATCGGGGCATGAACGTTGCGTCCTTGTGGCCATCGCAACAAGGAGACGAGATGGGTTCCATGCACCTCAAGGCGGACATACGCCAGTCCCAGACGCTTTCCCCGCGCTTGCAGCACGCGGTGCGCATGCTGCAGATGTCCTCGCTGGACTTTGCCGCGATGGTGCGCAGCAAGATGGAGGACAACCCATTCCTGGAAGATGCCGAGCCCGCAGATGACCGCGACCTGTGGGTGGCCGACATGCACCTGGGCGCGCGCCAGGCCGTTGACGCGGAAGGTTCCGCCATGGACACGGCTGCCTGCGAAACCACGCTGGCCATGCACCTGCACGGCCAGCTCAACGTGACGGCCATGACTCCGCGCGACCTGTGCATGGCGCGCGCCATCGTGGAATCGCTGGACGACGACGGCTATCTGCGCACGGACCTGCAGGAGCTGGCCGGCCTGCTGGCGCTCAGCCCGGCGCCCGATGCGCAGGAAATGCTCATCGCCCTGCGACTGGTGCAATCGCTGGATCCGGCGGGCGTGGCCGCGCGCAGCGTGGGCGAATGCCTGTTGCTGCAATGCCCGCAGATGGCCGACGCCACGCTGCGCCAGCTGTCGCAGACCCTGCTGCAGCACCACATGGACGCGCTGGCCGCGCGCGACGTGCCGCGGCTGGCCAAGGCGCTGCAGGTGCCGGCGGCCCAGGTCGTGCAGGCCATGGATGCCATACGGCGCCTCAACCCCAGGCCTGGCTGGAGCTTCGGCTCCACGCGCGTGGACTACATCGTTCCCGACGTGATCGTGCGCAGGGGACCGAGCGGCTGGAATGTGCAACTGAACCCCGCCGTCGTGCCGCGCGTGCGACTGAACAGCGTCTACGAGCAGCTGTTCCAGCGCCACCGCTGCACGGGCCAGGCCCAGCTGGCCGACCATCTGCAGGACGCGCGCTGGACCGTGCGCAATGTGGAGCAGCGCTTTTCCACCATCCTGGACGTGGCCCGGGCCATCGTGCGAAAGCAGGAGCTGTTCCTGGAGTTCGGCGCCATGGCCATGAAGCCGCTGGTGCTGCGCGAAATTGCCGAGGAAGTGGGTGTGCACGAATCCACCGTCTCGCGCGTGACCAACAACAAGTACATGGCCACGCCCACGGGCGTGTTCGAGCTCAAGCACTTCTTCTCGCGCCCCATGCTCAGTGCCAGCGGCAGCGCCTGCTCGGCCACGGCCATCCGCGAGCTGATCGGCGACATCATCGCGGCCGAATCCGATGCCCGGCCCCTGTCCGACGTCGATATCGCACGCCAGCTGGGCGCCCAGGGCCTGGTCGTGGCCCGCCGCACCGTCACCAAGTACCGCCAGCTGCTGCGCATAGCGCCGGCCGACCGGCGCAGGCGCCACGGCTGACACGGCACCTGCCGTCGCGGCCGCGGCCTTGCGATGGCCCTTGGCGCCGCTGCCCGTGGCGGTGTGTCCTGCCAAGCCCCACTGCCGTGCAGCGGCTTGTCGCTCCCCCAGGTCCTGCCTTGTCCGACAGTTGCAGGCCGCCGTCCGGCCTAAGGTGAAGGCTCATGGATTGAAGGAGACCGCCATGGACACCCCTCCCCGCAGAGTGCACGCCCCCCTCGAACGCCAGCGCAGCGAGAGCAACCACATCCGCGATGGCCGCTGGCCGCTGCGCATCGCCGCCCTCACGGCCGCCGTCGCACTGATCCTGGTGCTGATGTTCAACTTCATGGCACCCAGGGGGCGGCTGGATGCGCCCAGCGCCACCGGAACGCCAGCGACAGAACCCACCTCCTCTGCCTCGCCGGCCGCACCTGCCGCACCTGCCGCGCCGTCCATGACGCCGCCGCAGGCCGATCCGGCCACCGCACCCGCCACCACCGCGCCACGCTGAGCCCGCTTGCGCACTTGTATCAACCCTTCCCCTCAGGACAGCAGCAGCCATGAACCACCCCCTGCCCCACGCACCCAATATTCCCCAGGTGCCGACCACGCCCAACGACCCCGTGGCACCCGACGATCCCAACCGCCAGCCCGGCCGCCCGCGCGGACCCGAGCCGATAGATCCGCCCACCACGGCGCCCCCCATAGAATTGCCGCCCGCGCCCGAGCAGGAACAGACCCGCAAGGGAGAGTGACATGCCCCGAGGAGACAAATCCACCGATACCCATGAGCGAAAACGCCAGGCCCGGCACATAGTGCACAGCCACGAATCGCGCGGCGCAGGCCATGAAGAGGCCGAAAGGCGCCTGTGGGCCACCGTGGACAAGGACAGCGGCGGCGGCAGGCAATCGGGCTGCGGCCGGGGCCGGAAAGCAGCGCATTGCGCTGCCCGCAAGGGCGCCCGCAGGCGAGGCGCCGCACCTGCAGCGCAATCCGCCTCGCGATAGCTGCGCCGCCCCCGCGGCCCCGGCGCCTGGATCAACGACACAGGCCGGCCCGCGAAGTCGGCAATCCCGTGGGAGAACCCGTGAATTCAGAAGACGGTTTTGGATTCCTGCCGCAGCGCGGCGAAATGGCGGCACGCGTGCGCGCCCACGACTGGGCGGCCACGCCCCTGGGCTCGCCGCAGAGCTGGCCGCAAAGCCTGCGCAACGCCGCCAGCCTGATGCTGGGCTCGCGCTTTCCCATCATCATCTGGTGGGGCGATGACTTCCGGCTGATCTACAACGACGCCTACATTCCCTTCCTGGGCACCAGCAAGCACCCCAAGGCGCTGGGACAGGCCGGCGCGCAATGCTGGAGCGAGATCTGGGACGACATCGGCCCCATGCTGGAGGGCGTGCTGCGCACGGGCCAGGCCACCTGGTCCACCGATGCGCGCTACTTCTTCGACCGCGAGCTGCCGCAGGAAGAGGTCTTCGTCACCTTCACCTACGGCCCCATCCTGGCCGATGACGGCATCACCGTGCAGGGCGTGTTCTGTCCCTGCACCGACACCACCGAGAAAATCGTCAGCCGGCGGCGCCTGGAGACGCTGCACCGCCTGGGCATCCGCACGCTGGACATGCGCAGTGCCAAGGACGCGGGCGAAAAGGTCTGCGCCGTGCTGGATGAAAACCCCTACGACGTGCCCTTCGCCATCATCTACGAATGCCAGGCCGCCCCGGATGCAGGCAGCGCAGACACCGCTCCCCCGGCCTTCCAGCTGCTGTGCTCCACCGGCATGGACACCGACCTGGCGGCCGACGCCGCGCCCTGGCCGCTGGCCCAGGCCGTGCAATCGGGCCAGCCGGCCAACGTGGACCTGGCGCAGCTGGGCCTGACCCTGCCTGGCGGCCCCTGGCCCGAACCCTCGCGCCTGGCGCGCATCGTGCCCGTTCGCTGGTCGGGCGACGGCCAGGCCTCGGGCGTGCTGGTGCTGGGCGTCAGCCCGCGCCGCCCGCTGGATGCGGAGTACTGCGCCTTCCTCGATATGGTGGCAAGCCACACGGGCGGCGTTGTCGCGCACGCCGTGGCCTATGAGCAGGAAGCGCGGCGCGCCCGGGCCCTGGCCGAGGTGGACCGTGCCAAGACCGTGTTCTTCTCCAACGTCAGCCACGAGCTGCGCACGCCGCTGACGCTGATCCTGGGGCCGCTGGACGACGCCCTGCGCGAGCACGGCGGCCACCTGCCGCCCGATCAGGCGCAGATGGTCCACCGCAACGCGCTGCGCCTGCAAAAGCTGGTCAACGCCCTGCTGGACTTCGCGCGCATCGAGGCCGGGCGCATGCAGGCCAGCTACGAGCCCACGGACCTGGCCCGCGCCACGGCCGAGCTGGCCAGCGTGTTCCGCTCGGCCATGGAGCAGGCGGGCCTGCGGCTGCGCGTGGACTGCCCGCCACTGCAAGGGCCGGTCTACGTGGACCAGGACATGTACGAAAAGATCGTGCTCAACCTGCTGTCCAACGCCTTCAAGTTCACCTTGCAGGGCGAGATCGCCGTGGCGCTGCACGACGCGGGCCCTGCGGTGGAGCTGTCCGTCAGCGACACCGGCTCGGGGATCGCACCCCAGCACCTGCCCCATCTTTTCCAGCGCTTTCACCGCATTCCGGGCAAGCCCGCCCGCACGCACGAGGGCACGGGCATCGGCCTGGCCCTGGTGCAGGAACTGGTGCGGCTGCATGGCGGCACCATCACGGTCACCAGCACGGAGGGCGAGGGCAGCCGCTTCACCGTGCGGCTGCCCAAGGGCAGCGCGCACCTGCCGGCCGAACAGGTGAACCCCATCGCGTCACCGTCAACCCCGCCGCCGCCGGGGCACGGCGCGGGCGCCCCGGCCGCACGCCAGCTCGTGGACGAGACGCGGCAGTGGGTGCCGGGCGAATCGCCCACGCACGCCCCGCACGGCGTGCCGGGTGGGGCCGAACCGCAAGGCCCCCGGCCGCGCATCGTCTGCGCCGACGACAACGCCGACATGCGCGGCTACATCGGCCAGTTGCTGCGTCCGCTGTACGAGGTGGAGGTGTCCGGCGACGGCCGGGCCGCGCTGGACTGCATCCGGCGCCAGCGGCCCGATCTCGTGATTGCCGACGTGATGATGCCCGTGCTCGACGGCTTCGAGCTGCTGCATGCGCTGCGCAGCGACGAGGCCACGCGCTCCATCCCCGTCATCATGCTGTCCGCGCGTGCAGGCCAGGAGGCCCAGGTCGAAG
Source organism: Delftia sp. WSY_7 (assembly GCF_043104845.1). Taxonomy (NCBI): domain Bacteria; kingdom Pseudomonadati; phylum Pseudomonadota; class Betaproteobacteria; order Burkholderiales; family Comamonadaceae; genus Delftia; species Delftia sp. WSY_7. The sequence goes on from NZ_JBICLB010000054.1 coordinate 42,053, forward strand.
GCCTGCGCGCAGGCGCGGACGACTACCTGGTCAAGCCCTTTTCGGCGCGCGAGCTGCTGGCGCGCGTCGCCTCGCTGCTGCAGCTCGAGCGCGTGCGCGAGCAGGCCCATGCCGCCCTGCGCGCCAACGAGAAAAGGCTGCGCGCCATCATCGACCAGATGCCGGCGGGCGTGGGCGTGTCCGACATGGGCGGCACCATGGTGCTCAGCAATGCGCTCATGGACCGATTCGTCCCGCGCGCCATCCCGTCCACCCTTGCCGACCGCGTGCAGCGCTGGCGCGGCTGGGACGACAAGGGCCGGCCCATACCGCCCGAGAACTGGCCCGGCAGGCGCGCGCTGCGCGGCGAGGTGGTCATGCCGGGGCTGGAGATGCTGCACACCGACGACGAGGGCCGCGAATGGTGGATGCGCGTCAGCGCCGCTCCGCTGCGCGATGACGGCGGGCAGCTCGTGGGCACCTGCTCCGTCATCCAGGACATCACCGAACTCAAGCGCGCCGAGCAGCACCTCAGGGAGGCCGACCGGCGCAAGGACGAGTTCCTGGCAACCCTGGCCCACGAGCTGCGCAATCCGCTGGCACCCATCAGCCACGGCCTGCAAATCCTCAAGCGCACCGTCCATGGCGACGACAGCGCGCGCCGCAGCCAGGAGATGCTGGAGCGCCAGGTCAACCACATGGTGCGCATGGTGGACGACCTGCTGGAGGTCTCGCGCATCACCACGGGCAAGGTCCAGCTGCGCAAGGAGGTGGTGGACCTGAACAACGTGCTGCAAGGCGTGGCGGCGGCCAGCCATGCGGTCATGGAATCCGGCGGCCACCAGCTTCGGCTGGAGCTGCCCGCCGAGACCCTGCTTCTGCCGGCCGACCCCGTGCGGCTGGCGCAAATGGTCACCAACCTTCTCAACAATGCCGCCAAGTACACCGATCCCGGCGGCCACATCGTGCTGGCGGCCTGGGCAGAGGGTGCGCAGGCCGTGATCTCCGTGCGTGACGACGGCATAGGCATCCCCGCCGCGCTGCTGGACAGGATCTTCGACATGTTCATGCAGGTGGACCGCGGCGGCCGCCGGGGCCAGGGGGGCCTGGGCATCGGCCTGACCCTGGTGCGCAGCCTGGTGGAGATGCACGGCGGCAGCGTGCAGGCGCTCAGCGAAGGTCCGGGCCATGGCAGCGAATTGCGGCTGCGCCTGCCCTTGCCGGCCCATGCACCTGCCGTTGCATCCGCCCATGAACCCGCCGATGTGCCCTCCCTGCCCGGCCCGGCCGCAGGCGCGCAGTCCGGGGACGCGCCAGCCTTCGGCCGCATCCTGGTGGTCGATGACAACGCGGACGCCGCCGACACCCTGTCCATGCTGCTAGGGCTGCTGGGAGCCGAGGTCGAGATCGCCCGCGACGGCCCCGGCGCGCTGGCCATGCACGACGCCTTCAGGCCCGACGTCGTGCTGCTGGACATCGGCCTGCCCGGCATGGACGGCCTGGAAGTTGCGCGCCGCATCCGCGCCCGGCAGGGCCGCGACCAGGTCCTGCTGATCGCCCTCACGGGCTGGGGGCAGGAGGATGACCTGAGACGATCGCGCGAGGCCGGCATGGACCACCACCTGGTCAAGCCCGTGAGCTTCGACACGTTGGAGCGGTTGCTCAGGAGCCTGCGCACGTCTGCATGAGCACCGCCTTTGCGCGCGACAATCCCCGCTTCGCCCAGCCTGCCTGCGCCGCCTGCGCGGCTCGCGCGCCTGCCGCAGAACTCACCGAGACCCATGACCGCCCTGCCCCCCATCAATGCCGAGCGCCTTTGGCGCCGTGTCCAGACCCTGTCCACCTTCACCCTGCCCGACCGGCCCTGGACCCGCCGCGCCTTCTCGCCCGAGTTCGACCAGGCCCGCGCCTGGCTGCGCGCCGAGTTCGCGGCCGCGGGCATGCAGGTGCATCTGGATGAAGGCGGCAATCTGGTCGGCCGCCTGCCGGCTGCCCAGGCCGCTGCGGGCGGCGCAGAACGCGCCCCCATCTCCACCGGCTCGCACTGCGACACCGTGATGATGGGCGGGCGCTTCGACGGCATCATCGGCGTGCTGGCCGGCATCGAGGTGGCGCACTGCCTGCATGAAAACGGCATCGCCCTGCAGCACCCGTTCGAGGTGATCGACTTCCTGTCCGAGGAGCCCAGCGACTACGGCATCTCCTGCATCGGCAGCCGCGCGCTGTCGGGCAAGCTGGACGCCGCCATGCTGGCGGCACGCAACCCGCAAGGCGAAACCCTGGCCGAAGGCATGCGGCGCATCGGCGCACGGCCCGAGGCGCTGCACCGCCCGCTGCGCAGCGCCGGCGGCACGGCCGCCTTCGTGGAGCTGCACATAGAGCAGGGCCCGGTGCTGGAGCAGCGCGGCCTGCCCATTGGCGTGGTGACGAACATCGTGGGCATACGCCGCGTGGGCTTCACCGTGCACGGCCAGGCCGACCACGCAGGCACCACGCCCATGGACATCCGACAGGACGCGCTGGTGGGCGCGGCGCGCATCATCGATGCGGCCAACCGCAAGGCCGCTGCGCTCAATGGCCAGCCCCACTATGTGGTGGCCACCGTGGGCCGGCTCTCGCTCACGCCCAATGCCTCCAATGCCGTGCCCGGCCTGGTCGAGATGATGATGGAAGTGCGCAGCGACCACGCCGGCGTGCTGGAGAGCTTCCCCGAGGAACTGCTGGCCGAAGTCCTGCCCGGCCTGGCCGCCCTGCGCGTGCGTGCCGAGATGGCCGACGTGAGCCGCTCCCAGCCCACGGACTGCGCTGGCCTGGTCATGCAGGGCGTGGAGCAGGCCTGCGACAACCTGGGCTACGCCCACATGCGCATGCCCAGCGGCGCCGGCCATGACGCCGTCTACATGGCGCCCACCGGCCCCATGGGCATGATCTTCATCCCCTGCCTCCACGGCCGCAGCCACGCGCCCGAGGAATGGATAGAGCCGTCCCAGCTGCTGGACGGCACCCGGGTTCTGTACGAGACGGTGCGCGTGCTGGACAGGCAGTTGGCGCAGGGCTGAGCGCCTGGCCTGCGGCCAGGCACCAAGGCGGCATAAAATAGCCCGCTTCCCTCTGGAGCAGGCACAAGCTGCTCCTTGGTGGAAGCCCCTGTGGCACAGATTGCGGAAATCCGCCCAAATAGCGGGTTTCCCAATGCAAGATGGCGGAACCACCCTCCCCGATCATCGACAACCCACCGCATGGGCGGCCCGGCACTGCCGGTCCGCTGCGAGAGGGTTGCACCGCCCCATCAGACCCTGGAGTTTCTTCTTTCATGTTCCGCCAACTGATCACCTGCACCGCCGTGGCCGCCGCCATGGGCCTGAGCTTTTCCGCAGCCGCCCAAGGTGCGGCTGCCGACTATCCGAACAAGCCCGTGCGCATGATCGTGCCCTTCCCGCCCGGCGGCGGCACCGACATCCTCGCGCGCGTGGTGTCCAACAAGCTTACCGAAGTCAGCAAGTGGACCGTGGTGCCCGACAACCGCGCGGGCGCTGGCGGCACCATCGGCATCACCGAGGCCGCCAAGGCAGCGCCCACGGGCTACGACATGGTCATGGGCCAGAAGGACAACGTGGTCCTGGGCCCCTACCTCTACAAGAACCTGCCCTGGAACCCGGTGAAGGACCTGGTGCCCGTGGCCCACGTGGCCTACACGCCCATCGTGATCGCCACCAGCGTGAACTCGCCCTACAAGACCCTGGCCGACATCGTGGCCGCTGCCAAGCAGCACCCGGGCAAGGTGACCTACGGCTCGCCGGGCAATGGCACCAGCATCCACCTCTCGGGCGTGCTGCTGGAGAAAGCGGCGGGCATCCAGCTGGTGCACGTGCCCTACAAGGGCTCCAACCCGGCCCTGATGGATGCGCTGGCCGGCAACGTGGACCTGCTGGTGTCCTCCGTGCCCTCGGCCATCGGCCAGATCAAGGCCGGCAAGCTGCGCGCCATCGCCGTGACCTCGGCCAAGCGCTCGTCCTCGCTGCCCGACACGCCCACGCTGGCCGAATCGGGCCTCAAGGGCTTTGACGTGAGCACCTGGTACGGCCTGTTCATGCCCAAGGGCACGCCCACGGCCGTCGTGACCAAGGTCAACGCCGAAGTGAACAAGCTGCTGGCCATGCCCGAAGTGCGCGACGCCATCCAGACCCAGGGCGCCGAGCCCCAGTCCATGACCGTGGCCGACTTCGACAAAATGTTCCAGGCCGACTTCAAGCAGTCCAAGCAGATCGTCGAGTCCTCGGGCGCCAAGATCGAGTGACGCCGCGTCTCCTTGATGCAGATCAGACTGATCTGCATCAAGGGGCGATGTGACAGTCCCGTGAATACTTCTCCGGAAATCACCGAATTCCTGGAGAACGCCATGGCATTGCTGGTCTGGGTCCCCGAGCTGGACACCGGAATTGCAGAGATCGACAGGCAGCACCGCCGCATCGTCGACTACATCAACAAGCTCTACGAGCTGCGTTCGTCGCCCGACCGCGAGGCCCTGGGCGATGTCATCGGCGAGATGATCGACTACACCGTCTCGCACTTCGTGTTCGAGGAAAGCCTGATCGAGAGCGCCGGCTACATGTTCGCCGGCCCGCACAAGAAGGTGCACGAGCTGTTCACCCGCCGCGTGATCGAGATGCAGACCCGCTTCGATGCCGGCGAGGACGTGGCCGCCGAGCTGCACGGCATGCTCTCGCGCTGGCTGTTCAACCACATCCGCAACGAAGACACCGGCTACGTGGACTCGGCCAAGGCCTATCTGCGCATGGCGCGCGAGTCCAGTCCTGCCGCCGAGAAGGAAAGGCTCAAGAACGAAGTGCTGCAGGAACTGGAACTGCAGCGCAAGAAAAAGGGCTGGCTGGCACGGCTGCTCAATCGCTGATCGCCCTCTCCCCCTGCAGCGCACCAATAAAAACGGCTCCCGAAGGAGCCGTTGACGTTTCACCCGGCGAAGGGCCGAGCGGCCCGGGAATTACTCGCGCACCACCAGCACCGGCACGCGCACGGCGCCCAGCACGCGCTGGGTCACGCTGCCCAGCATCAGCTTTTCCAGGCCACGGCGGCCTTGCGAGCCCATGATGATCAGGTCGGCGCCCGTGCTCTCGAGCACGCGCACGATGCCTTCGTGCACCGCATGGCCTTCGCCCACCACGGTGGTGGCGGTGATGCCGGCCTCGTCGGTGATCTTCTTGACGGCGTCCAGCGTGGTGTTGGCCTCGGCCGTGGCCGCGCTCAGGTACTGCGACTGGCCGTAGGCGAAGTCGGCGCCCACGCCCGTGAACGGATAGGGGTCCACCACGTAGACCGCCGTCAGCGTGCTGCCAAAGACCTTGGCCAGCTCCACGCCCTTGTGGACCGCCAGCATCGAGCTGTTGGAGCCGTCCACGGGAACCAGGATGTGCTTGAACATGCGTTTTCTCCTTTGTGCTTGGCCGCCCTCAGGAATCGGGGACGGCCGGGTCGATGAACCAAAGTGTGCGCCCATCATGCGCCAGCGTCTTGAGCTGCATCAATCCTTGCGGCGACGCGTCAGCTCCGAGCCCTGGAAACCCTGGCGGCGATAGGTCAGCACCAGGGTATCGCGCACGCCGCCCGGCTGCTCTGGCTGGATGGGCGTGGTCTCGTGGATCATGCGGGCATCGTCCAGCAGCATCACCGACCAGGGCTCGGTCAGCGTAAAGCGCTGGCCGCTGGGACCCGTGGCCTCGAAGATGCGTGTCTCGCCGCCCTTCACGCCCTCGCGCCCGACCAGGATCACGGCCACCAGGTCCACGCCGTCGCGGTGCGCGCCTTCGGGCGTGGGTCGGCCAATGCCGTCCGTGGTGTCGATGCGGAACTGGTGGGACTCGATGAACCAGCGCTCGTGCTGCACATCATCGCCCTGTGCGCAGAACACCTGGTCGGACAGGCCCGCCAGCGCCAGCAGCAGGCGGCTCCAGGTGGCGCTTTGCGCCGTGGCGTCGCGCATGGGATCGAACATGCGCAGCATGCCGCCATGCAGGGCGTTGTATTCCACCGGCTGCCAGTGCGCGCGGTGCTCCACCTGCTGCAGCCCGTCCTGCCCGGCGATGAAGCAGGAATGGCGGCGGCGCCGGTAGCGCCCGCCGTCCTTCAGAAAGGCATCGGGCGGCAGCTGGGCCCAGTCGGCATCGAGCGCATGCAGCTCGGTCAATGACACGCCTGCCCAGGCCGCGAATTCATCGGGGCGCAGCACCGCATAGCCTGCGTCGCGCAGCGACTGCGCTGCATTCTGGGGGGCGATATAGGGAGGGGGAAACGTGATGTGCGCCATAACCCGACAAGCTTACTCCTCGCCCGCACCCGTCCGGGCGAGGCGGGCTGCAAATTTGCGCAATGCTGTGGCGACAGACGCGCATCAATGCGGGCGCTGCCCCTCGCTATTGCCCTGGGCTCACACCAGCGGCAACCCCACATAGTTCTCCGCCAGCGAGGTCGAGCCTGCCCGGGAGTTGACGATGTAGTCCAGTTCCGCCTCCTGCACCTTGGTGTCGAAGCCGCCCGCGTCGGGGAAGCGGTGCATGAGCGAGGTCATCCACCACGAAAAGCGCTCGGCCTTCCAGACGCGGCGCAGGCATTGCTCGGAATAGCCGTCGATGCCTTCGGGCGCCTTGTCGCGGTAGTACTGCGCGAAGGCGCTGGACAGGTAGCCCACGTCCGAGGCGGCCAGGTTCAGGCCCTTGGCGCCCGTGGGCGGCACGATGTGGGCCGCGTCGCCGGCCAGGAACAGGCGGCCGAAGCGCATGGGCTCGGTCACGAAGCTGCGCAGCGGGGCAATGCTCTTTTCCAGCGAGGGGCCGGTCACCAGGCGCTCGCGGGCCTCGGGGTCCAGGCGCAGGCGCAGTTCGTTCCAGAAGGCCTCGTCGCTCCAGTCCTCGACCTTTTCGGTCAGCGGCACCTGCAGGTAGTAGCGGCTGCGCGTGGCGCTGCGCTGGCTGCACAGTGCGAAGCCGCGCTCGGTCTGGGCGTAGATCAGTTCGTGCGAGACGGGCGGCGTGTCCGACAGCAGTCCCAGCCAGCCGAAGGGGTAGACCTTCTCGAAGGTGCGCACCTTGTCCTGCGGCACGCTGGCGCGGCAGATGCCGTGAAAGCCGTCGCAGCCGGCGATGAAGTCGCATTGCAGCTCATGGACCTGGCCGTCCTTTTCGTAGCGCACGACGGGGCTGTCGCCATCGAAGCCCACGGGCTGCACGTTGCTGGCCTCGTAGACCGTGGCCAGGCCCTCGGCGACGCGCACTTCCATCAGGTCGCGCGTGACCTCGGTCTGGCCGTAGACCATGACGCGCTTGCCGCCGGTCAGGCCGTGCAGGTCGATGCGGTGGCGCTGGCCGCCGAACAGCAGCTCGATGCCGTCGTGCGGCAGGCCTTCGGCGCGCATGCGGGCATCGGCGCCGGCCTGCTCCAGCAGGTCCACGGTGACCTGTTCCAGCACGCCGGCGCGGATGCGTCCCAGCACGTAGTCGGCGCTGCGCTGCTCGATGATGACGTTGTCTATGCCTGCGCGGTACAGCAGCTGGCCGAGAAGCAGGCCGGCAGGGCCTGCGCCGATGATGGCGACTTGGGTACGCATTGATCTGTCTCCGTTGCGTTGTTCGATGTCATGGCCGGTTCATGCCATGGCCTGGTCCCAAGACTAGTTTTGAGGCAGCGCAAAGACGAGGGGCTGGCACATGAGTTGCGCGGTGATCGCGCAATCTGCGCGACAATCGCGCACTACCTGCATGCCCGCCCTCCCCGCCCATGAACCAGCCCTTTCCCATCGACCCCGATGACTTCATCGCCGGACTGGCCAAGGGCCTGGCCGTGCTGGAGAGCTTCGACACCGAGCGCCAGCGCCTGAACGCCACCATGGCGGCCGAGCGCTCGGGCATCACGCGCACGGCCGCGCGCCGCCATCTGCTGACGCTGGCGCACCTGGGTTACCTGGAGACGGACGGCAGCCATTTCTGGCTGGCGCCCAAGGTGCTGCGGCTGTCGGGCAGCTACCTGGCCTCGGCGCGGCTGCCGCGCATCGTCCAGCCCGTGCTCTACCGGCTGGCGGCGCAGACCCAGCTGTCGTTTTCCTGCGTGGTGCGCGATGGCCACGAGGTGGTCATCGTCGCGCGCAGCGCCCTGCACGAGCGCGGCCAGCGCCTCATGGCCCACGGCCTGCACCTGGGCAGCCGCCTGCCCGCCCACGCCACCTCCACCGGCCGCGTGCTGCTGGCCGCCCTGCCTGCGGCCGAGCTCAGGCAATGGCTGGCCTCGCACGACCTGCGGCGCCTGACCGCCCACACGGTCACCGACAGCGCAGCGCTCGAAGGCGTGCTGGACGAAGTGCGCCGACAGGACTTCTGCCTGGCCCTGGAAGAGCATGAGCTGGCCGTGCAGGCCCTGGCCGTGCCGCTGCGCAACATGGAGGGGCGCACGGTGGCCGCGCTCAACATCGTGACCTCGCCCCAGCGCATGGCGCCGGCCGACATGGTGGCCGAGCTGCTGCCGCTGCTGCAGGAGGCGGCGCGGGAGCTGCGGCCGTTGCTCTGAGGCCTGGCTGAACTGCCGCCGTCGCTGCAACCGCTCAGAGCGGCGCGCACACCTGCTGGCTCAGTTCGCGCAGGGCCAGAGAAGTCTTGCGGATCAGCGGCGTGGCCTTTTTCTTGGCCGACTGCGCCAGGCACAGCGTGCTCACCACGTGGGGCGATTCGATGGGAATGCCCACCAGCTCGGCATCGGTCAGGTGGCTGCGCATGGCGCTGTCGGTCAGCGCGGCGTAGCCGTAGCCGCCGCGCACCAGGTCCAGGATGGCCGGCACGCTGGACACTTCCCAGACCACGTTGAGCTTGACCTGGGACAGCGTGGCCTGCGCTTCCATCAGCTTGCGGAAGATCTGGCCGTGCTGCGGCATGATCAACGGAAACTGCGACAGCTCTTCAAAGCGCACGCTGCTGCGCCCGCCCAGCGTGCGCGTCGGGCCGATCAGGCACAGGCGCTCTTCCAGCACGGGCGTGACCTCGATGTGCGGATGCGGCTCGGGCGTATAGACCAGGCCCAGGTCCATGCGACCCGAGGTCAGCCATTCGGCAATGTTCATGGAAAAGCCCTCGACCACGGCCAGCCGGGCCTTGGGCATGTCCTTGCTGAACAGATCGATCAGTGGCAGCGTCAGGCGCCGCGCCAGGCTGGGCGGCAGGCCCACCACGATGCGGCCCACGGGCTCGTCGCGCTGGCTGCCCAGATCCTCCTTGGCCAGCGCCACGCGCTGCATGATGGCGTGGCCGTGCTCCAGCAGGCGGCGGCCCGCGTCGGTCAACGTCACGCCGCGGCCGGTGCGGATCAGCAGGGTTTCGCGCAGCTCGGTCTCCAGCGCCCGCACCTGGCGGCTCAGTGCGGGCTGGGCCGTCTCCAGCAGCACGGCCGCCTTGCTGAAGCTGCCGGTCTCGGCCACATGCACGAACGTCTCTATCTGCTGCAAATTCATGTTCTCTCGCCTCCTCACTTATGCCATTTTGCTATAGCTGCTAGCGCCAGCCACGGCTAGGTGCTTTGCAACGAACTGACACAATGCGGCGACTGGATGATCCAGCCGCTCCCGCAAGAGAGCGTAAAAACAAGAGCAGCCTGTGCCTTGCCGGCATAGGACCAAGCCACCCAGCAAGCCCAACAGCGACTCGGAGACAAACCATGAAAGACAGCGCCTTCCGCATCAATCGCCGCCAGGCGGGCCTCGCCCTTGGCGCCCTGGCCATGGGCGCCCTGGCACCCGCGCGCGCCCAGTCGGGTGCCGCCGCCAACTGGCCCACCAAGCAGGTGCGCATCATCAACCCCTTCCCCGTGGGCGGCGGGCCGGACGGCACCTCGCGCCTGGTGGCCGACAAGCTGGCGCGCCTGTGGAACCAGCCCGTCATCGTGGAAAACCGCCCGGGGGGCAACGGCTTCATCGCCATCGAGGCCTTCAAGCGGGGCGCCACCGACGGCACGGACATCATCCAGCTGGACAACGTCCACCTGGCCGCCTATCCCCACCTGTTCAAGAAACTGCCCTACAGCATCGACAAGGACTTCGAGGTCGTCCTGCCGCTGTTTCGCACCTTCTTCTTCGTCTGCGTGCCGGTCAACAGCCCCTACAAGACCGTGGCCGACCTGATTGCCGACGCCAAGGCGCGCCCCGGCAAGCTCAACTACGGCTCGTGGTCCGTGGGCAACCCGGTGCACCTGGGCTCGGCCCTGCTGGAGTCGCTGACGGGCACCAAGATGGAACACGTCATCTACAAGGAAACCAGCCAGCTGTACACCAGCGTGGCCACGGGCGAGCTGGCCTTTGCGCTGGGCTCCTCGGGCACGGCCGGCCCGCTGATGCGCTCGGGCAAGCTGCGCTTTCTGGCCGTGCTGGCGCCCCACCGCCTCAAGGGCTATGAAGACGTGCCCACCGTGGCCGAGTCCGGCGGCCCGGCCGATGCCGTGGTCACCGGCTGGAATGCCTTTGCCGTCTCCAAGTCCACGCCGCCGGCCGTGGTCGAGAAGATCCGCCAGGACACCATGAAAGTCCTGCGCGAGCCCGACATCCAGCCCAAGTTCCAGACCTTCGGCTACGAGAACTACTTTCCCACGCCCGAAGAGTTCAAGGCCTTCATCGTCGAGGAAAACAAGCGCTTTGGCGACGTGATCCGCCGCGCCAAGATCGAGCTGTAAGCCACAGGCCACAGCAGGCGCAGACGCAAAAAAGCCGCCGCGCCGCAAGGCCGGCGGCTTCTTTCATGCCGTCTTCAGCGCGACAGCCCGCGCGCCGCAATCGGCCACAGCGCGTGCACCGTGCCGCCCTGCAGCACCACCAGCTCGTCGTGCAGGTTGAATGTCGGGTCCACGTGGGAGGGCAGCAGCTGCAGCACGCTGCCCAGGGCGGGCGCCTGGGCGCCAGGCTCCACGCATACCACGCTGTGCTCGTCATTGATGGCCACGCAGCGCAGGCCCGGCGTGCCGTAGACGGCGGGCGGGCCGCATTCGGCCGAGGTGGATTTCAGGCCCGCATCGAGGATGACGCGGTCCGGCGCGGGCGTGCTCATCACCGTGGACAGCAGGAACAGGCTGCGGCGAAAGGCCAGCGCCCCGCCCCATTCGTTGGCGCCGTAGTCGCCATCCATGAAGGCATAGGAGCCCGGCTGCAGCTCGGTGTAGACGCCGCTGGCCGCATCGAACTCCACGCTGCCCGTGCCGCCGCCCGTGATGGTGTGGCACGCCAGGCCGTTGTCGCGCAGCAGCTGCGCGCAGGCCGCCGCCCGGCTCGCAGCCTCCTGGCAGGCCTGCGCACGCTCTTCGCGGCTGCGCCGGTGCTGCGCCGCTCCGTGGTAGGCCTGCAGGCCCGCGAAATTCACGCCCGGCAGGTTGTGCGCCTGCCGCGCCAGGGCCAGCACGGCCTCGGGGCCCGTGACGCCGCAGCGGCCCTGACCCACGTCCACCTCGACCAGCACGTCGATCTCCACGCCCGCCTGCGACATGGCCTCGGACAGCTGCACCAGGTTGGCCGCGTTGTCCACGCACACGGCCATGCGCGCACTGCGCGCCAGCCGGGCCAGCAGCGCGTGCTTGGCCGGCCCCACGACCTCGTTGCTGATCAGGATGTCGCGCACGCCGGCCGCCACAAAGGGCAGCGCTTCGCTCACCTTCTGGCAGCAGATGCCACGCGCGCCCAGCGCCAGCTGGCGCAGCGCGATCTGGGGGCACTTGTGCGCCTTGGCATGCGGGCGCAGCGCCACGCCATGGCGGTCGGCCCAGTCCTGCATGGTGCGCAGGTTGGCATCGAAGGCCGTCAGGTCCAGCGCCAGGCTGGGTGTGTCGATGCGATCGAGCGGATCGCCGGGCCGTGCGGCAGGCTCCAGTGCCAGACCGCTGGCGTCATCGTGCAAGGGCATGGTGCTGTGCCTCATTCCTGCGGGGGCGCGTACTGGGCGATGACCTCGGCCTCGGTCATGGTCGGCGTCTGGTTGGCGAAGTCGTAGTAGCCGGGCTTTCTGTCGATGTAGATCTGCGTGGCCAACTCAAAGTCCTGCGACTCGAAGGCGCCGGCCGGCACAAAGTACTCGCCCGTGGCGTGCAGCCGGTAGTACAGGTGCGTGCCGCATTGCCTGCAGAAGGCGCGCTCGGCCCATTCGGAGGAGGCATAGGTGCCTATGTGCTCGCCGCCCTCGAACTTCACATCGGGCCCGCAATGCACCGCCAGCATGGGGCCACCGCCCCAGCGCCGGCAGTACCCACAGTGGCAGGCCCCGATTTCCCGGGCCTGGGGAGAGACAAAGCTGACAGCGCCGCAAAGACAGTGACCGTTCATGGTGCATGGACCTTTCCGTGGGTTGCGAGCACCTGGGATTATTCACAGGTGTCGCGCATCATAGGGGATGGCGCAGCACCTGCAAACCGCGGCGCCCTACACTGCGCGCCAGTCCTCTCAACCACCCATCCCCCTTGTCAGCCATGCCCCGCAATGACAACCGCCTCAAGGTCCTCTTCGTCTGCAGCCGCAACCAGTGGCGCAGCCCCACGGCAGAGCAGGTCTGGCGCAGGCACCCTGCCTTGCAGGTGCGCTCGGGCGGCACCAGTGCGGGCGCCCGCCACCGCGTGTCGGCCGACGATGTGGCCTGGGCCGACGTGATTCTCGTGATGGAGGAAAGGCACCAGACCCGCCTCAAGGCCGATTTCGTCCGGCTGCTGGCGCAAAAGCGCCTGCATGTGCTCGATATTCCTGACGAGTACCGCTACATGGACCCGGAACTGATGGACATGCTGCAGACCGCCGTCAGCGCACTGCTGCAACTGGACTGAGCGCCGGACGCCACGGCGACGGCAACCATGGGCAAGCACGTAGGCAAAAACAGGCAATTGCATTCGGACGTACGCTATAGTAACGAACGGTATCAAAAGCACGGTCTGCCGTATGACAAATGGACGACTGGATACCCTCCAGGAGGATACCCAACCGAGGCTGAAATGCACGATGCCATCACCAACCCCACGCAAGCTGCGGTGACCCCGGTGGCGCCAGCCCCCCTGGAAATACCCGATTACGAACTGCTGGAAACCTTGGGATCGGGTGGCTACGGCACCGTATACCGCGCGCGACACCGGCGCACGGGTGCATCGGTGGCCATCAAGGTCGTCAGGCTGCAGGAAGGCGGCCGCCAGGTGGAGCGCTTCCACCGCGAGACCATGCTGTGCGCGTCCCTGCACCATCCCCACATCGTCCAGCTGCTGGACAAGGGCGAGCAAGGCGACTGCGTCTACGGCGTCTTCGAATATGTGCCCGGCGAGACCCTCAAGAGCCTGATCCGCCGCCAGGGCGTGCTGACTGCCGCCGAGGCCGGCCGCCTCATGGCCGAGGTGCTCGATGCGCTGGACTGCGCGCATGCCGCCGGCATCGTGCACCGCGACCTCAAGCCCGACAACGTGATGGTCACCTCCACGGGCGCGGTGCGGCACGCCATGGTGCTGGACTTCGGCATCGGCACCGTGATCCCGCAGTTTGCCGGCCCGCAGGTCTCGCAGCTCACCATGGGCGACGAGTGCCTGGGCACGCCGGCCTACAGCGCCCCCGAGCAGCTGCGCGGCGAGCCGCCCAGCGCCCGCACCGATCTGTATGCCTGGGGGCTGATGTTCCTCGAATGCCTGACGGGCACGCCCGCCGTGCAGGGCGCCTCGGTGGCCGAGATCGTGCACCGCCAGCTCAGCCCGCAGGAAGTGCAGCTGCCGCCGGCCATCTCCACCCACCCCATCGCCGCCCTGCTGCGCAAGGCGCTCAAGAAGCGGCCTGTGGAGCGCAGCGACTCGGCGGCGGCCCTGCTCAGGGACCTCATGCGCGTGCGGCTGGACGATCTGGTGGGCCAGTTGCCCGCAGCCGCCCAGGTGCAGCCGTCGGACCTCACCCGCACCGTGGCCACCACGCGCGTTTTCTCGGAAGTGCGGCAGCTGACCGTGCTGTGCTGCAGCGTCTCCCTCTGGCCGGGCAGCGACACCCACGGCATGGACGGCACGGCGGGCACCTCAAGCCAGCCCTCGCAGGGGCTGAACATCGAAGACATCGAACTGCTGCAGCGCGAGGAACTCACGCTGTTCTCCGACGTTGCCACCCGGCGCGGAGGCATGCTGGCGGGCACGCTGGGCGACCGCATGCTGGTGCTCTTCGGCTACCCGCACACCAGCGACACCGATGCCCGCCAGGCCGGCATGACGGCCCAGGAGCTGCTGACGCTCAGCCGCAGCCGCGCAGCCGCCATCGAGCAGGTCCACGGACTGCACCTCGGAATCCGCATGGGCCTGCACACCGGCATGGCCGTGGTGGTCGGCGGCGAAGCGCCCTCGGGCCATGCCGTCAACGTGGCCATGCGGCTGGAGGCCATCGCCGATGCGGGCACCCTGCTGGCCAGCGAAAGCAGCCACCGCCTGCTGTCGCGTCATGCGCGCTTCGAGAAGGCCGGCAGCCTGCGCCTGCCCGGCCAGCCCACGGGCATGCAGACCTATCGCCTGCAGCTGGAACAGCCCGCCGAGCCACTGCCAGGGCCTGTGTCCGATGCGGCCTTGCAGTGCATAGGCCGCGAACCCGAACTGCAGCGCCTGAACGACGCATGGGCGCGGGCCCGCGAAGCCGGGGGCAATGCGCTGTGGATTCGCGGCGAGCCGGGCATCGGCAAATCCTGCCTGGCCGACATGCTGCTCGTCCACGCCAGGACACAGGGCGCGAACACCGTGGTGCTGCAATGCCAGCCCGAGCACCGCAACACCGCGCTGACCCCTTTCCTGGGCCTGATACGGCAGCGGCTGGAGGCGGCAGATCCCCCGCAGGACCACCGCGAACAGATGCGCGAAGCCCTGCGCGCCGCAGGCTGCGATGCCGAGGCCGCCCTGCCCATTCTGTGCGCCTGGCTCTCGCTGCCCCTGGGCGACTGCGAGCCCAGCCGCATCTCGGCCGTCATGCAAAGGGCGCTGCTGCTGCAGTCCACCGCGCAATGGCTGCTGCACATGTCCGAAGCCGAGCCCCTGCTGCTGGTCGTCGAGGACGTGCACTGGGCCGATCCCACCAGCATCGAACTGCTGGAGCAACTGGTATCGCGCCTGCCCGGGCGGCGCGTGCTGCTGGTGCTCACGGCGCGTCCGCAGTGGCAACCGCCCGAAGGCCTGCAGGCCGACTGCGTGGATGTACGGCGGCTGGAAGACGCCCAGGCCACCGAACTGGCCCGCCAGACGCTGGCACCGCGCCGGCTCAGCCCTGCCGTGATCCGCCACGTGGTGGAGCGCACCGACGGCGTGCCGCTGTTCATCCAGGAAATGGCGCGCATGCTGCTGGATGCCCACCTGGTGGAGGAAGACGGCGTCTGGGACTTTCGCCATGCCGGACTGCCGGCCGCCATTCCGCTCACGCTGCGCGACTCGCTGGTCAGCCGCTTTGACCGCATCGGCCCGCTCAAGCCCCTGCTGCAGCTGGCCGCCACCATGGGCCGGCACTTCGAGTTCGACCTGCTGTGCGCCTGCGTGGAACGCCCGCAGGGCGAAGTCGGGCAGGAACTGGCCGCCCTGGGCCAGGCCGGCCTGGTGATTGCCGACGAACGCGCGGGCCCGGGCGCCTACATGTTCCGCCACGCGCTGATCCGGGACACGGCCTACGAATGCATGCTGGTATCGCAGCGCCGGCTGCTGCACCGCGACGTGGCCCTGGCCCTGATGCAGCACCAGCCGCAGCGCGTTGCGGCGGAACCCGCAGGCGTGGCCCAGCACTGGGCGGACGCCGGCGACCACGCCCAGGCCGTGGCCCTGGCCGTGCGGCAGTTGCGCATCACCCAGCTGCGCTCGCTCAACGATGAAACCATTGCCTACGCGCGCCACATCGACGACTGGCTGCAACAGCTCCAGGGCGTGGCCCAGCGCGAGGCGCGGCTGGACGTCAACAGCTACGTGACCCAGGCGCTGATGAACAAGCACGGCTGGGCCCATGCCCAGGTGGTGGAAAGCATCGCGCTGTCGCAGGAGCTGCTGGCCGGCCCGGGCGCCAACGCCGTGGCCGACTACAAGCAGGTGCAGCACCTGTGGATGCTTATCACCTACCACCACGTGGCCAGCAACCGCGAGGAAGTGCGCCAGCTCAGCCACCGGCTGCTGGAGCAGGCCGTGCGCCAGCAGGACACGGGCGTGCTGGTGGCCGCCCAGACCTACCTGGGACTGGCCCACTACTCCGACGGCCGATTCGAGCAGGCCGAAGAAGCGCTGACCGACGCCATCACCCGCTACGACCCCGTGGCCCATGCCCACCATGCGGCCGAGTTCGGCTTCGACACCCGTGTCTGGGCCACCTGCGGGCGCGCCCTGGTGCGCTGGTTCGCCGGCTTCGGGCAGGCCGCGCTGGCCGATGCGGCCGACGCCGTGCGCCTGGCGCACGAGGTCTCGCACATTCCCTCGCTGAGCATGGCCCTGCTCTACCAGGGCCTGGTCCACCAGGCGCGCGGCGACCGGGCCAGCGCGCTGGCCACCACGGGCGAGCTGCTGGACATCACGGCCCGCTACGGCCTGCCAGCGTTCTCGGGCTATGCGGACATCATCCGCTGCTGGGCCCTGGGCGAGGGCACGGCAAGCGAAGACAGCGAAGGCATAGCGCGCGCCAGCGCAACGGCGCAGGTGCTCTGGGACATGGGCTGCCGCTACTGCCAGACCTACTACCGCTCCTTCGTCGCCGAAATGCTGGCGGCCAGCGGGCGCTGGGCCGAGGCCCTGGACAAGATCGACGAATGCCTGCGCCTGGCCGACGTGCTGGACGAGCGGCTGCACAGCAGCGAGCTGCACCTGAAGAAGGCCCGCTTCCTGCTGGCCATGGGCGCCGACCACGCGGCCGTGCAGGACAGCCTGGCCCAGGCGGCCGGGACTGCGCGCACTGCCGGCAAGTACCGCACCGAAACCGAGGCACTGGCCCTGTCGCAGGCCCTGGCACCCGCCAGGCCTGACGTGGCCGCGCGCCTGAGTGAGCTGGCCGCGCTGCGGCCTGAACTGTCCGTGCACCTGTCCGGGCCCCTGCCCGGCCAGGCGCATTTTTCTTGAACCGAGGATGAAGTCACATGACCACCCAGCTGCAGAATACTGAACCGTTGCTCGCATTCCGCCTTGCCTACCTGCGGGCCATCGCCCGCTCCTGGCAGGATGACGCCTACCGCCGTGACCTGCTGGGGCAGCGCGACATCCAGCCCATGCTGCACCGCGACTTCAACCTGCCGACCCAGTGGCCCCAGGTCGATGTGTCGCTGCGCCTGAGCGACGACCCCACCCAGCGCGCCGAATGGAAGCCCGTGCTCACGGCCGGCTGGATCGGTCCCGACGATGAATTCGTCATCGTCCTGCCCCAGGCGCCCCAGACCCATGCCTCCGAGGCCCTGGCCGCCTACTACCAGCTGTTCCCCAACTTCATGGGCGTGAGCACCTCGTTCGAGGAGCCGAACAACGGCATGCTCAGGGCTGCCCTGCCCACGGGCCTGGGCATCCCCGGCGGCGGCCCGGACTCGCTGCTGGCCTTCGGCGGCGTGGTGCTGCGGGCCATCGCCCTGGCCTGGCAGTCGCCCGAGTTCCACGCGGAGCTGACGCGTGACGACGGCAAGGACAAGGCCCCCGTGCTGAGCCAATGGCTGGGCTACAACAACCCGTTCAACTTCCAGGTCCGCTTCGAGACCGAACAGGCCTTCACCTGGGACGCCGCGCGCGGCGAGTGGAACCTGCAGCGCGCAGACGGCACGGCCATCAAGAACGGCATCGTGCTGAACTACCCGGTGGCACCCGCCGAGCAGGACCTGTGGGCCATCGCCCTCACCTCCTACAACAACACCGGTGACGCCTATCCCTTCACCTGCTGATACGGCACCGGCGCAGCTGCAAGGGGCCACGGCCACCTTGCTGCTGACGCTGGCGGCACGTGCCCGCGCTGCAGGTGCGGCAGCTCCCCCGGAGCTGCACGACCTGCCGCCCTTTGCCGATCCCGAGGCGTGCCGCATCGCGGCGGCGCTGCCCCAGGCCAGCGAGGCGCACGCCGCCGACCCCGCCTTTGTGCGCAGCGTGGTGCTGCGCACGCAGCTGTTCGACCGGCTCACCACGCAATTCCTGAGCGCGCATCCGTCCGGCCTGTGCATTGCGCTGGGCGCGGGCCTGTGCACGCGGCGCAGCCGCCTGGCGGCCCTGGCCGGCACCGCACGCTGGCTAAACGTGGACCTGCCCGACGCCATTGCGCTGCGCGATCAATACATGGACGGCGACGAAACCCGCCTTGCCTGCTCCATCCTCGACACCTCCTGGCTGGACGCCGCCGCCCTGCCCGGCAACCAGCCCGTTCTGGTGCTGCTCGAAGGCGTCTGCCCCTACCTTCCCCAGGCGCCGCTGGAGGCCATGCTGCAGCAGTTGGCCCAGCGTTTTGCCGCGCCCGGCAGCCCGCCGTGTACCGTGGTGCTCGACCATGTGCACCCGGCCCTTGCACGGCTGCCCATGCAGGTGGGCGGCATGCGGCTGCCCGTCGTCTCCGGCTTTGCGGACGGCGCCCAGATGGAGCGCATCCACCCCGCCATCCGCATCAGCCTGCAGGAGCACCTGTATGCCCGGTTCTCGCAGCAGCACCAGCTGTTCGAGACCGCCTTCCACGCCACCACCGGCCAGCACCCGTATGCCGTCGTCCGCCTTGAACTGGGAGCCCCGTCCCTTGCCTGAGCCTGCGGCCCCGGACCTGTTTGCCGACGCCTTCCGCTGGCACGAAAAATTCCTGCCCCCCGTGCAGCAGGGCGACCGCCTTTTGCTGGCCAGCGAACGCGACACCCTGGCCCTGGGCTCCGCCGCCGTGCTGGCGCTCAACGCCCCGCTGCAGGCCGGCACCAGCCTCATGCAGCACTGCGCCACAGCGCCCGATGCGCCGCTTGCGCAGATGCTGCACGCCCTGGGCGCCCTGCTGCGCCAGGGCCTGGTCCAGCCGGTGCTGCACAGCGACTTGAACGGCCACGGTTATCTGCAACCGGATTTCTCGGCCCCGCCCGTGCACCTGCAGGCATCGGAGCAGATCGACATCGTCCTGCTGACTGCAGCGCTGGACAGCACAGCCGCCTGCCACTGGGCTGCGGCCGTGGCCACGCAGGCACCAGCCCCGCTCACCATCGTTTTCTGCGACGACTACCTGGACCCGCGCCTGGGCGCCATCGACGCCGGCCAGCGTGCCGCAGGCCGGCCCTGGCTGCCGGTCCGGCCCGCGGGCGAGCAGGCCATGGCCGGGCCCTTGTTCACGCCCCATGCCGGCACCGCATCGGCCTGCTGGCATTGCCTGGCGCACCGCTGGCAACGCAACCATCCCGCACGCGCCGCGCAAGGTGGCCCGCCGCACGACAGCGGCCGCTGCCCGCCCGTGCGCGCCGGCGCCGACCTCATCGCCACGCGGCTGCAGGCCCTGCTGCCCATGGTGCAGCGCCTGCTGGCGCACACCGATGCGGCGCAAAACGTGTGGACGCTGGAGCCTGACCAGCCCCACCCGGTGGCCGCCCGCCCGCAATGCCCGCACTGCGGCACACCGGGGCTGATGGCACTGCGCCAACGCGAACCCATTGCGCCAGTTCCCGGCACGCATGCCGCGCGCGCCGACGGCGGCTGGCGCAGCGTGCCGGCCGAGACCACGGTGCAGCGCCTGTCCCGGCAAGTCAGCCCGCTGACCGGCGTGATTGCCCGGGTCACGCCGCTGACGGCCGAGACCGACGAAGCGCTCACCGTCTACCGCAGCGAAATCTTCAGAACGCCCGCGCCTGGCAGCGGCTTCCTGGCAGCCCCCCCGACACAGCTGTGCCTGGGCAAGGGCCTGTCGGCCATGCAGGCCCGCGCCAGCGCCATGTGCGAAGCCGTGGAGCGCTACGCCGCCTTCCACCAGGGCGATGAAGCCGTGGTCGTCGCCCCCGCCGCGCAGCTGGATGCGCCCTGCATTCCTCCCACAGCGCTGGCCCGCTTCAGCGACCGGCAGACCGCCCGCTTTGCCAGCGACAGGCCGCCGCATGCCGTGGCCCCCGGCGCCGGCCAGGGCGAACCCCTGTGCTGGGCGCCCGCCTGGTCCCTGACCGCCGATGCGCGCCGCTACCTGCCGCTGGGCTTTTGCCTGGCCCATGCGCCCGCGCAAAGCCAGCACCACGTGGGCTGGACCTCCAACGGCTGCGCGGCCGGCAACACGCGGGAAGAAGCCATCCTCCAAGGCTTCATGGAACTGGTGGAGCGCGACGCCGCCGCCATCTGGTGGTACGGCCAGATCCGCAGGCCCGCCATCGCGCTGGACGGCATCGCCGCAGCCACGCGCCAGCGCCTGGCGCGCAGCTGCGGCCCGCAATGGTCGTACTGGCTGCTGGACATCACCCATGACTTCGGCATACCGGTCGTGGTCTGCGTGGGCCGCCACGCGGATACCGGCCATTGGGCCGTGGGCTTTGGCTGCAGCCTGGACCGCGCCCTGGCCTGCGAACGCGCCCTCACCGAAATCAGCCAGCTGATCGCGGCGGGCAAGGGCTTTGCCGTGCCGCAGCAGGTGCAGGCCTTTCTGCATCCGCTGGACGGCACCGATGCGCCGCCGCAACAGCCTGCGC
The DNA here is from genome assembly GCF_043104845.1 of Delftia sp. WSY_7. Classification (NCBI taxonomy): domain Bacteria; kingdom Pseudomonadati; phylum Pseudomonadota; class Betaproteobacteria; order Burkholderiales; family Comamonadaceae; genus Delftia; species Delftia sp. WSY_7. The sequence goes on from NZ_JBICLB010000054.1 coordinate 62,665, forward strand.
AGCAGGCGGACACCGCGCCGCCGGACATTGCCCAGGCCATTGCGCACTGCGTGGACATCGCACGGGGCCTGGGCCTGGAAACCATCGTCTACGACCACTCGCGCCCCGACATCCCTCTGTACACCGTCAAGGTCGTGGTTCCGGGCCTGTGCCATATCTGGCCGGAACTGGGCAATCCACGGCTGCGCGACGTGCCCGTGGCCCTGGGCTGGCGCAGCCGTCCGCTGCAGGAATCCGAGTTCAATCCGCAGGCGCTGTACGTTTGACAAACTGAAACGCGCAGCGGGCATGTACTCTCTCGGCTTGGCAACAGGCTGCCGGCTCCGGGCCAATGCGCCCCCAGCCCACCCCCTGTTCACACAAGCCCCAAGGAGAATTCGAGGCGATGGCCCTCTTTCGTAACCAACTCGACGGCAGCATCGTCGTGCTGCGGCCCCTGCATACCTTCGGCCGCCACCCTTCGGTCTGCCAGACCGTCATGAAGGCGCCCGACGTCTCCCAGGTCCACGCCCTGTTCCGCTGGAACCGGCAGACCTGGGAAATCGTGGACCAGAGCCGCAACGGCACCATGCTCAACGGCGTGCGCCTGGTCGCCGGCCGCTGGACCGTACTGACCGTGGGCGCCAGGCTCAGCATGGGCGAAGGCGCAGAAGCGGCCTGGACCGTGCAAGACCTGGGACCGCCCGTCACCTGCCTGAGCCCCGGCCCGGGCCTGCCCCAGGACGCCCCCCTGGCCCTGAACCCGCGCGGCACCCTGCTGCCCGACGCCCAGGAGCCCGAAGCCAACGTCTTCTTCGAAGACGGCCGCTGGCTGCTGGAGTCCGGCGACGGCACCGAACCCCTGGTGGACGGCGCCATGGTCCACACCTCGGCAGGCAGCTGGGAATTCGTGCAATGCGACGACCTGGAATCCACGCGGGAAAGCAGCTTCGACCCGCATGCGCCCAAGCCGCCGGACGTGTCCTTTCGCTTCCACGTCAGCCAGAACGAGGAGCACGCCAGCCTGACCGTCATGAGCGACGGCAAGCCCATCGCGCTGGGTGAACGCATACACCACTACACCCTGGTCACCCTGGCCCGCGTGCGCCAGCAGGACGCCCACAAGGGCCTGGCCCCCGCAAGCCAGGGCTGGATAGAGCTCGATGCGCTCTCGCGCATGCTGGGCGTGGATTCGTCGTACGTGAACATCCAGATCTTCCGCGCCAAGCACCAGATCCTCAGCGCCCTGCCCGAATGCGCGGCCTTGCCGGCCCTGGTGGAGCGGCGGCGCGGCAGCCTGCGCTTCGGGGACTTTGCGTTCGAGATCGAGGGCGGGGCGCGCAGCGCCTGAACGGCGAACTGCAACGGAGAACGGCAGGCACACGGCGCATCGCTCGCCGTATGTAATCAGCTGTAATTTTCTTGTTGTGCACACGTCAATAAAGTGGGAACCGGTTCCTGCCGCCTGCGGCAAGGACCTCTCACCCTCCTCCCGGACCGGGTTGCCCGAGTCCACTGGCGCACCTGGAAACCGCAAATGAGCATGGACATGCGACGTGTACTGTTGATCCCCGCCAGCGCGCGGCCCGTTGACCCTGGCCTGGCCAGCCTTTCCATGGACGCACAGGTCTGGGAAAACGGCTATCCCCTGGTCGTCGGCAAGGCCCGCCACGGCCTGCTGCAGGACTTCTGGCGGCACTACTACGGCGAATCCGCCGCCATGTTCGTGGCCTCGGACCAGTTGCTGGAACTGCACAACGACATCATGGCCGCCATCCCCGCCTGCGTGGGCGAGATGCCGGTGCTGCGCTTTCTCAACGACCTCGGAAGAATGTGCCTGCAGGCGCATGGGGACGGCAGCGGGCTGCAGGTCATCGGCGACTGACGAAACGGATGACTCCTGGGGTTGCCGCGCATCCCTGTCGCGGCATTGGGGCGCATGCACAATGGCATGCGCCTTTTTTCGTGCCCGCCCGACCATGAGCAACGCCCCGGATAGCCCCCCTCTTGCCCTGACCGGCAGCTGCCTGTGCGGCGCCATCGCCTATGCACTGCGCTCCACGCCCCGGGCCGTCTCGCACTGCCACTGCCGCATCTGCCAGAAGGCCCACGGTGCCGCATTCGCCACCTACGGCAGCGTGCCGGCAAAGGACCTTGTCTTCACCCGGGGCCAGGAGCAATTGCGCTCCTTTGCCTCATCGCCCGGCATCACGCGCTGCTTTTGCCAGCAATGCGGCTCATCGCTGTCATGGCACAGCCAGCATTACGAAGAAGGCGCATGGATCTCCGTCGCACTGGCCACGCTGGATTCGGAGTTTGTCGTGGGCAGGCAGCGGCATGTGAACCGGGGGGCGGGGATGGCGTGGGTGGATGGTGGGACAAGGTGATCGGGCGGATGGGGTCGGCCAAAAGCGGCCGGATGCCAAGGCCTGCCCGGCCGGTCGACCGGTGGACGACTTGTCCAGTGGCGGCCCTGGGGCGGCACCTATGATGCAGGGCGCGCCAGACGAGCCTGTGCTGGTGGTCTTCTCGGACAAGCAGAACCAGGGCAATCCGGACCGGCCCTTCCAGTACTTATGAACGACAACCCAAGCCAGGCACTCGCAGAGCAGCTGCAGAGCTCCACAAAAAACGTCGATGTGTTCTTGGCGCTGCAAGCGCTGTCCTGCGCTGCCCCCGCAGTGGCTTTCGAGGCCATCACGACATTCATGAGGTCCGCGCCGGCAAATCAGCTGCCCCTGGCCCGAAATGCACTGCTGGAGCTGGCGGACCGCGCTCCCGCGCTCCTGGTGAGCGCGACGCTGGACGAAGACGCAAAGGTGGCTGACTCGGCCAGGCAGGCCTTGTTGATCCGTCCCTCCAATGAGGCACTGCCCCTGTACCTGCGCATGGCCAAGTCCAAGAGCGTTGACGAAGCCTGCTCGGGCTGCATGTACCTGGGCCGTATCTCCTCGCCACAGGCCCGGGCGCCTTTGTTCAAGGCCTTGGGCCACCGCAGCGCAGCGGTGCGCGAGTATGCGGCGACATCCATTCACAGCCACGCCGACGAACACTGGATCGCCGACCTGCTGGAGGCCATCCGCACGCTGCGGCGTGAGGAGACCGACAAAAAGAAAGACTTTGGCGAGGTGATCAGCACGCTGTGCAGCGCGGTGGTCCAGAAATCCACACACGCCTGCCTGGACCTGCTGATGGAAGGACTCCACGATGCGGACGCCAGAGTCCGCGGGACCTGCATCAGCGCACTGGGGCGCCTGGGCGATACGGCAGCCGTGGTCCCGCTGATCGAGACGTTTGAACATCCGCGCCGCGGGATGCCGCGGGAGCTGAGGACGGCACTGGTCAAGGTGCTTGGCGAGTTGGGCGACGCGCGTGCGATCGCGCCACTGCTGCGTGCCGGAGTGACCGTTGCAGCACCGGCGCTGGGCCCGCTGAAGGCGCAGGAAGCCGTGCCTGAACTGATGGCCGCGCTGGAGCAGGCAAGGACACCGCGCGATGCCGACGAGCTGGCCGAGGTGTTGGCCCAGCTGCAAGGGCCCGGCGAGTCGCAGTGGCCCCGCGCAGGGTTGCGCACGGCGTCGCTGCAGGTACGGCGAGCCGCCGCGCTGCAGCTGGCGCGCACCGCGCCCCAGGAAGCGGCCCAGCATCTGCGCGCCATGCTGCCCCAGCTGTGCGGCGGCGACGCCGTGGGCGTGGCCGAAGCGCTGGCCTTGATGGGCTCAGCAGAGGGTTTCGAAGGCTTCGCGAAGGCATTGGCGGACGACCCCCACCACTGGAATGCCAGCGCCGTGGCGTACGCCTGCCAGAATCTTCGCGGCCCCCAGGTGCAGGCCCTGCTCCTGGGGCTGATGCCCGGCATCCGCAACGAATACGTCCACCACGCCTGCAAAGCGCTGGCAGCGCAAGGGGCTGACGTATTGCCTGCGCTGATCGCTGCAGCCCAGGCAGCCGGCGACAGCGTGCGACACCGGTACGTGATGGCGCTTGCCGAGTTCCGCGCCCCCCAGGGGGCCGGTTTGCTGGCGCCTCTGATGGTCCGCCGCAACCCGTTGCGGGACGCCGCCATGCTGTCGCTGTCAGCCACGCCCAGCGCCGAGGCCAGCGCGGCGCTGGCTGCGGCATTGCGGCAAGCCGAATCGCCGGCTGATGCCCGGCTGATCACCGAAACGCTGGCGAAGGCAGCCACGCGCGAGGCGATTCCCGACCTGATACGGGCGCTGCAGGCCGACCTCGCCACCGAAGAGATATTGGAAGCCTTGGGCCGTCTGGGCAGTCTGGGCGACCAGGCGGTTGTGCCTGCACTGATCGATCAACTGAGCAGCCCCAACGCGCGCCGCCGCCAGGCAGCAGCCATGGCGCTGGGGCAGATCGCAGACCCTGCGGCAGGGGCACCGCTTGTCCGCCTGCTGCTGAAAGAGTTTCATCTGGAGGTGGCGCAGGCCGCAATGCAAGCCTGGCTGGCCATGGGCGCGCAAGATGGTGGCGTACTCGATGGGCTGGGCGCGCCGGGCACGCGCGCATTCCTGTTGGCCAGTGCCAGACAGCTGCGCAGGGAACGCTGACACGCACATCCCCGCACGGATTGCGGTGCGCCCGGTCAGGATCTGCCATCGCTGTAGAGCCGGCATTTGGTGCGGCTGCTTGAGGCTGAGAGCTGCCCGGCCCCTTGACGAAGATTCACCGTGCCTTCAGGCAAAATCCAGACGATCGGGAAAGCTTGGCGTCAGGTCTGCCGAGAGGCCCAACTTGAAGAATGGAACAGTATCAATGGCACTGACGAAGAAGGGCGAGTTCTGGTACGGGACAACGTCCGGCGACACCCAAGCCGAGCTGCGCAGCTACAGCATTGCGAATGGCCATGAGGCCGTCCGGTTTGCCTCGTCCAAATGCGATTGCGGATGCCGGACTTTTGCGCTGCAGACGGATGAAGAAGCCGGCGTGGCCATCCGCACCTGCACCGACTGCGGGCAGGAACACCTGATGGGCGACAGCGCGGAACATGTTGAAGAGGCCGCCCCTGAGGCACACGAGTGCGTGTGCGAGAACGAGACGTTCGAACTGATGTCCGGCGTCTCCGTGTACGAAGGCACACACGACGTGCGCTGGTACTACATCGCTTGCCGCTGCGTGGAATGCAATCTGGTTGGGGTCTTCGCAGACTGGAAGTGTGAAGCGGGTGATGCGGCGGCCTTCCTCGCCAAGGTATGAGCGCGCGGGATCAAGACGCGCTGCCCAAAGATCTGGTCAAGCGGGTTTGCCGGGTGCATGCAGGCGATAGCGCAAAAAGCGAGTCCCCTCGATATCCAGTGCGCCATCTGGCCGAAATCCCAGCTTGAGAATCCCTTTTATTCTGGTTCTTGAAGGTGGCAGCAAAATTGTGATGGAGCTCAGCCCCAAGCCAGTGAATGCACGTTTCACTATCTCTTGATAGATGGCTTTGCCACTTCCCCAGAATTTGGGGTGAAGCACCAAAGCGAGGTCGGCATCACCTTCCTCGTACTGCAAACCGCCCCAGCCGGCAAATTGCTGATCAATTTCAAACGCCCATGGCCCATAGCCGTATTGCTGCCACTGGGCATCCTTTTGCCGAGCCCATTCATTTGCTTTCGCCAGGTCGAAATTCGCACTTCCAAGCGGCATTTGTCGCAGCACATCTGGATTGTTGTTCAGCGAAACAATGTGAGCCGGATCAACTTCAGTGAGCCGCTTAAATTTCAAATTCATGCCTGTATCTGGTTGTCTATCCATCAAATTCAAAGCCTACCAAAACGGTGGTTGCCGACCGTCTATCTGAGCGTCAACCAAGGGGCAGCAGTCCACAGTGCGGGGTTGCTGCCGCTGCAAGCCAAGGCTTCACTTTCTGATCGGCGGTGCGCAACCACTGCTCGACGCTCGGCAACGCACCGCCACCAGCCCCGCTGCCAGCAGCGAAAGCAGTGCCAGCGCCCAGGGGCCGAGCGCGGGTATGGCCTGCGGGGCCAGCAGCACGGGCAGGCCGGGGTCGGTGATCTGGTTGGGCACGGAATCGCTGTCGCCCACGCCGCCATCGGCCAGGGTGAAGGTCACGCTCAGGCCGTCGGGCGCAAACTGCGCGCCGGGCAGCGCATACCAGTGCGGCTGCGCGCAGGCAGCGCCGGTGCAGCCCAGCCCGTCGGGGCTGGGGCCGTATTTGTAATAAACGGCCCCCTGCGGCACTGGTGTGGTGAAGTGCACGGTCACCTGTGCATCTGCATTGCCAGCGACACGCCCCAGCACCAGGCCCAGCGGCGCGTGCACCGCACGCACATGGGACGGCAAGGGCGCGGGCAAGGTGGAGGCAAAGGCGGCGCTGCTGATCTCCCAGCCGTTCGCACTGTCCACCTCCACCGCCCCCAGATTGCCGTTGCCGCCCGCACCCTGCCACGGTGCGCTGCACTGCTGCGCTGCACCTCCATATTCACCGTTGCACTGCCATTTGTGTTGGCCGCCAGCGGATAGCACGGTCCCTGGCGTGCCCGTGGCGCACAGATTCGCGCTGGGCTTGAAGGCCACAGCGCCGTTGGCCGCTGAGCCGCAGGTGGCATCGACCGGGTCGTGGGTGAACGTGGCCGAAACGCTGCGCGGACTGGTCACGTTGGTGAGCTGGCATGCTCCCGTGCCCGCGCAATCGCCCGACCAACTGGTGAAGTGATAGCCCCTACCAGGCGTGGCGGTGCAGCTTGCGTCCTGGCCGTGGGTGACGGGGTTGGGCGTGCAGGTGACTGTGCCGTTGGTGGTCGCGGGGGTAATGCTGATGGGGTATGTGTTCAGCGCGAAGGTGGCACTCACGCTGCGCGGGCTGGTCACGTTGGTGAGCTGGCATGCCCCCGTGCCCGTGCAATCGCCTGACCAACTGGTGAAGTGATAGCCCGCATCGGGCGTGGCGGTGCAGCTTGCGGCCTGGCCGTGGGTCACGGGGTTGGGCGTGCAGGTGACCGTGCCGTTGGTGGTGGCGGGGGCGATACTGATGGGATAGGTGTTCAGCGCGAAGGTGGCACCCACGCTGCGCGGGCTGGTCACGTTGGTGAGCTGGCATGCCCCCGTGCCCGTGCAATCGCCCGACCAACTGGTGAAGTGGTAACCCGCATCGGGCGTGGCGGTGCAGCTTGCGTCCTGGCCGTGGGTGACGGGGTTGGGCGTGCAGGTGACCGTGCCGTTGGCCGGGGCGGGGACGATGCCGATGGAATAGGTGTTGAGCGCGAAGGTGGCACCCACGCTGCGCGGGCTGGTCACGTTGGTGAGCTGGCATGCCCCCGTGCCCGTGCAATCGCCCGACCAACTGGTGAAGTGATAGCCCGCATTGGGCGTGGCGGTGCAGCTTGCGTCCTGGCCGTGGGTGACGGGGTTGGGCGTGCAGGTGACCGTGCCGTTGACGGCGGCGGGGGTAGCGATGGAGTGGGTGTTGGGCGTGAAGGTGGCCGAGACGGTGCGCGACGCGGTCACGCTGGTGAACTGGCATGCACCCGTGCCCGTGCAATCGCCCGACCAACTGGTGAAGTGGTAGCCCGCATCGGGCGTGGCGGTGCAGCTTGCATCCTGGCCGTGGGTGACGGGGTTGGGCGTGCAGGTGACTGTGCCGTTGGCCGGGGCGGGGACGATGCCGATGGAATAGGTGTTGAGTACAAATGTGGCACCCACGCTGCGCGGGCTGGTCACGTTGTAGAGAATGCACGCGCTGGCAGTGCCCGCGCAATCGCCCGACCAATGGGTGAAGTGGTAGCCCATCGCGGGCGAGGCGACGCAGATGGTGTCTTGCCCATGGGGCACGGGGTTGGCCGTGCAGTTCACGCTGCCGCCGGTGACGGCAGGGGTGGCGATGGCGTAGGTAATCGGCGCGAAGGTGGCTCCCACGCTGTGCGCGCTGGTCACGTTGGTGAACTGGCATGCACCCGTGCCCGCGCAATCGCCCGTCCAGCCGGTGAACTGAAAGCCCGTTTGCGGCGTGGCAGTGCAGCCAGCGGCCTGGCCGTGGGGCACGGGGTTGGGCGTGCAAGACATGCTCCCGCCCGTGGTGGCAGTGGTAGTGATGGCGTAGGTGATGAGCGTCGTGTTGGCAGAGACGGTGGTAGCCCCGAGAACCACGGGCTGGCAAGCCCCCGTGCCGCTGCAGGCGCCGCCCCAGCCGCTGAAGGGGCGGGCGACAGGGTCGTGCACCGTGGCCGTGCAGGTGGCGCTGGAGCCATGGGTCACGGGGTTCGGGGTGCACTGTGCGCTGGCGATGCCCGCATCCGTGTTGACTGTCACCATGTACTGGCGCGGTGCCAGGCAAGCGGCCGTGGTGCCGCCGCTGATGCCCGCGCAATTCCAGCGGAAGGCATCGGACGCGGCAGACTGGTTGGTGGCCGAACCGGCGCTGCACAAGAGGGTTGGCAAGGTGAGCGAAGGCGCAGTGCTGCCACACGCGCCATTGGTGGGCGGCGGGGCGAAGGTGGCGCTGATGGTGCAATTGCCGGTAATGGTCGCAGTGGTGTAGGTGTTGCCCGCAAGCGATCCGCCGCAGCCACTGACCTGCACCGTATAGCCCGGTGGCGTGGTGAGCGTGAAGCTGGCCTGCTGCCCCGCCGCTACATCGCGCCCCGCCTCGATGCTGCCGCCGCCCGTGGCCTGGGAGGTAACGAGGTAGGCGCGAGGCACGGAGCATTGCGGCGAAGGGTTGCCGCCGTAGCTGCTCTGGCACACCCAGGAGAAGGAGTAGGTTTCACCCATCACGCCGCTGGTCGTGCCCACGCTGCACAGCAAGGCGTCTGGCGGATAACGGCGAGGCGTGGTGCTGCTGGCACTGCCGCACACGCCATCGAGCTGCACGGAGCCGGCTTCGACCGTCATGCCGATGGAGGTCTGCGGCTCGGCCACCCAGGCCGGGTTGTGGCTCGCGCCTGAATACCAGGTCAGCCCGTCGTTGGTGGCCGTGGTGATCTGGCGGCGGATCATGGTCTGGCCGATGCTGCGCACCACCACCCAGGCAAAGTCGCCCGCCGCCACGATGCGGTCGCCCGTGAACACGCGCATGCCCGGCGTGGCCGCGTCGGCGGTGAAGGGGGCGCAGGCCGTCATGTCCACGAACGGCGTGGCGGCGCTGGCGTCGGTTGCGCACACTTGCAGCTCGAACTGGTCGATCTGGGTGAGATTCATCTTCACCTGCGTGATGCGCAGCGACTGGCTGCCAATCGGGATGCGGTTGGCCACCCACAGTTTGGTGTGGTAGCTGGAGTTGTGCTGGATGAGCCACGGGTCATTGGCGGCTGCCAGGTTGTCGAATACCGTGACTGCACCAGCAGACACTGAAGCCGCCGCCGTCAGCAGCAGCATGGCAATTCGAAGGGCAAGGGTTTTCATGGCGATGGGGTGGGTGGGTGAAGCGGTGTTCCACCCAGCCGCGATCGGCCATGAAAAATGCTTTCAGCGCTTGTGTATCAAGCGCTGAAAGCCATGTTGATGCAAGCGTGTGGCACGGGTGGATGCGCACTGCCGGCCATCTTGCGGGCGCGCAGCCCTGGCGGCTTGACTGTGCGTTCGTGCCGCGCTTGACTGGACGTTTCGCAAGCCTCACCCCCCCAAAAAAAGGGGCGTTCCCCTCCCCGCCCGCGCTATCATCCGCCCCGGCCCCCTGTCCCGGGGCTGATGCTTCAAAACATCCGTCGTATAGCGGCACAGCCTCTCCGAAAGCGAGGCTTGGTACACCGAATCCATCAGTCAACGCAGATGCGATGGCCTGTGGATTCGATCCGCAATGGAGCACGGAACAATGAACGCCGTTTCTCTCGCCTGCGCGCCGTCTTTTGGCGCAGCCCCTCCCTCATGCCAGGCCTTTGTGCCCGGCCAACTGCGGAGGGACATGGCATGAACCCCGCCCAGCCCTCCCCCACCACGGACAGCCACAGCACCCGGCAGCTGTCCAACGCCCTCACCCAGGTGGACCATCTCGTGCAGCAAGGCTGTGCAGAGATCTCCTCCATCGCCCAGCTCGCCCTGGCATGGCTGGAGACCCCCAAGGGCCACCGGCACCTGGACGTGGTGGCCCGCGCCCTGCAAAGCATCCGCGACAGCGCCGACACGCTGGCCGACTACGCCGGCACCGAGGCCCAGACCATGGGCTGCGGATCTGCCATGGCGCGCACTTCATGGCCCGGCCTGTGTTGATGGTCCGGCCACGGGCTGCGACGGTCATCCAGGCTCAGGCGCCCTGCGGCAGATAGCTTGGCCGGGCCGCCGTCATGCCGCGCTTGACCTGCTGGGTGAGCTCGTCGGCCAGCACTTCATCGAGCCCGGCCTCCAGTCCGTCCAGCGCGCGGCTGACGATGTCCTCGGGGCTGGACTTCGGTGCGTCAAGCCCGCGCGTGAGGTCGGTATCGACATAGGCCATGTGCAGGCCCAGCACCTGTGTCTTCTGCCCTGCCAGCTCGCTGCGCAGGGCGTTGGTGAGCGACCAGGCGGCCGACTTGCTGGCCGAGTAGGCGGCCAGTTCGCCGCCATTGACCCAGGAGGCCACCGACAGCACATTGAGCAAGGCCCCGCCGCCGTTGGCCTTGAGAACCGGCGCAAAGGCCTGGCTCATGCGCAGCACAGCGAAGAAGTTGGTCTCGAAGATGCGCCTGGCGACCTCTTCGCTGTCGGGCGCCAGAAAGCCGCCGGGCTGCGCGATGCCGGCGTTGTTGATCACCAGCGTGACGTCCGACGCCTGCGCTGCGGCGGCGGCCACGTCCTGCGGGCGGTTCACGTCCAGCTGCAGGGCATGCACGCCGGGCTGGGTGACGGTGGCGGGGTCGCGCGCGCCGGCGTAGACCTTGCGGGCGCCACGGGCAAGCAGCTCGCGTGCGAAAGTCAGGCCGATGCCGCGATTGGCACCGGTGACGAGAACAACAGCGTTTTCAATTTTCATGGAGCACTCCAGGGGTGGGGGGAAACAGATTCAACGGATCTTGATGACGACCTTGCCCTTTGCGTGGCCGGCTTCGGCATAGGCAAGGGCCTCGTTGGTGGACTCGAATGCGAAGACCTTGTCCACGACCGGGCGGATGGCGCCCGCCTCGATGAGGCGGGTGATCTCGCGCAGCTGGCCACCGTCGGCCTTCATGAAGACAAAGGAGTAGTCGATGCCACGGCTTCGCGCCCGGCGCCTGATGCCGGAGCTGAGCAGCCGCATCACCAGCTTCACGAACAAGGGCACCGCGATTGCCCTGCCAAATGCGGGATCGGGCGGGCCGGAGATGGAGACCAGCTTGGCGCCGCCCTTGAGCACGCGCAGGGATTTACCAAGCGCCTTGCCGTCCTGGCTGTTGAGCACCACGTCGTAGTCGTGCAGGACGTCCTCGAAGTCCTGCGTGCGGTAGTCGATGACGACATCCGCACCCAGGCTCCTGACCAGTTCGAAGTTGGCAGCGCTTGTGGTGGTGGCAACGGTGGCGCCCAGGTGCCTGGCCAGCTGGATGGCGAACGTGCCCACGCCCCCGGAGCCGGCCTGGATGAAGACCCTTTGCCCCTTCGTCAGCTTCGCTGTCTCCACCAGTGCCTGCCAGGCCGTCAGACCCACCAGGGGGATGGAGGCGGCCTCTTCCATCGTGAGCCCCTTGGGTTTTGGCGCCAGCGACGACTCCCTGACCGGCACGAACTCCGCGAACGTGCCGATCCGGAAATCGTCCGTGCGTGCATAGACCTCGTCACCGGGCTTGAACTGCCGCACGCGCGGGCCGGCCTTGACCACCACGCCGGCCACGTCGTGGCCCAGGATCAGGGGCAGGCGATAGGGCAGGATGAGCTTGAATTGCCCATCCTTGATCTTGGAGTCCAGCTGGTTCACGCCTGCGGCATGGACCTGGACCAGGACTTCGTCGTCACGCAGCTGCGGCTCGGGTACGTCTGCCAGCTGCAAGGCGCGGTTCGCTCCATAGCTTTCCAGAATGAATGCCTTCATGGCTCTCCTTTATATGATGATCATCATATGTAAAGACGAAAAAAATCCAGGCACATGCACAGGGCATGCGCCATCACTGGCTGGCCGGCGCCAGGTGCTTGAGTGCTGCCTCGCGCAGGTTGTCGGACAGGGCCGGATCGTCCACCGCCCGAGCCAGCAGCAGGCTGCCGACCATGGTGGACAAGGTGACGAGCGCGCGCTCGTGGGCACCGGGCTGTCCCCAGTCCGGTGATTGGCGGGCGATGAGATCGACCATTTCCTTGATGTGGCCCGTGGCCACGCGGCGCACCTCCGGCGCCTGGCGCGAGGTCTCGGAACCCAGGGCCGCCAGGGGGCAGCCCAACTCGGCGCGCTGGACATGTTCCTTGGAAAGATAGGCGGCCAGCATGGCCTGCAGCACCATGCCGGGCGGTGCCTTGGCCACCACGTCGGCGACGGCGGCGCAGGACTCCGCGCAGGCCTTGCCCGCCGCTTCGGCCAGCATGGCATCGCGCGAGGCGAAATGGGCGTAGAAGGCGCCATGCGTCAGGCCCGCCTCCTTCATGATGTCCGCCACCCCGGTGCCGCCATAGCCGCTGCGGCGGATGGCACGCGCCGCCACGGAGACGATGCGCTCATGCGTGGCCTCCTTGGCGGAAGCCCGGGCGCTGGAATTTGTGTTTCGCATGATGATCATCATACATTGTTTGCGCCATGCACGCGCCGCAGATGGGACATCCGCCCGCAGCCATTGCATGGACAATCCCGGCATGTCTGCTGCTGCTTCACACAACAATCCATCCCGCCCCGTGCTCATTGCCGGCGGCGGCATCGGTGGCATGGCCACTGCCCTCACGCTGCACCAGATCGGCGTGCCCTGCATCGTGTTCGAGTCGGTGGCGCAGCTGCAGCCGCTGGGCGTGGGCATCAACCTGCAGCCGAACGCGGTGCGGGAACTGCATGACCTGGGTTTCGGCAACGATGTGCTGGACACCATCGGCCTGCAGGCGCGGGAATGGGCGCTGGTGGGCCGCAACGGCAACGAGGTGTATGCCGAGCCGCGCGGGCTGCAGGCCGGCTACCGCTGGCCGCAGTACGCGGTGCACCGGGGGCAGCTGCAGATGATGCTGTTCAACGCCGTCAGGCAGCGCCTGGGCGACGACGCCGTGCAGCTGGGCCGGCGCGTGGTGGGCTACCGGCAGGATGCCGAGGGCGTGACCGCCCTCATCGACACCCGCGATGGCCAGCGGCTGGAGGTGCAGGGCTCGCTGCTGGTGGCGGCCGATGGCCTGCACTCGGCCGTGCGCGCGCAGATGCACCCCGCGCAGCCGCCCATACAGTGGGGCGGCGCCATCATGTGGCGCGGCACCACGCCCGGGGTGCCGGTGCGCACCGGCGCGTCCTTCGTGGGCGTGGGCTCGCTGCGCCATCGCGTGGTGCTGTACCCCATCACGCCGCCGGACCCCGTCACGGGCCTGGCCACCATCAACTGGATCGCCGAGATCACGGTGGACAACCAGGGCGGCTGGCGGCAGGGCGACTGGAACCGGCGCGTGGCGCTGGAGGAATTCATCCACCACTTCGACGGCTGGGACTACGGCTGGCTGGACGTGCCGGCCATGCTGCGCGGCGCCACGGATGTCTTCGAGTACCCCATGATCGACCGCGACCCCGTGCCCACCTGGGTGGACGGCCGCGTGGCCTTGCTGGGCGATGCGGCGCATGTGATGTACCCGGTGGGCTCCAACGGCGCCAGCCAGGCCATCGTGGACGCGCGCGTGCTGGGTGCGCAGTTCCTTGCCCACGGCGTGGGCCCGCAGGCGCTGCGCGCCTATGACGACAAGCTGTGCAAGGACCTCTCGGCGCTGGTGCTGCGCAACCGGGGGGCCGGCCCCTTCGGCCTGCTGGGGCTGGTGGACGAGCGCTGCGGCGGCGTCTTCGACCATATCGACGAGGTGCTGCCACGCGAGGAGCGCGAGGGCTTCATGGCCCGGTACAAGGCCGCTGCCGGCTTTGCGATCGAGACGCTCAACGCCGCGCCCCCCACCATTGCGCCGGGGCAGCGCGTGGCCGGGGCCTGAGCCCTTGTGCGGCGGCAAGGGCCGCGAGTCGCCATAATCGGCCCTTGCCCCTGGCAGCCATCCCCAGATTTACATCACAGACCCAGCAGGAAGACCCCATGCCGATCCAATCCATTCTGAAATCCACCGTGGTGGCACTGGCGATCGTGGGCAGCGGTTCGCTCTTTGCGCAGGGCGCGCCCCTGAACACAGCGGCGTTCGACGCCCTGATTGCGCAAGGCCCCGTCGCCGACGCCGCGACCATCGCATCGAGCACCTGGGCCAGCAAGATCAAGCAGGCCGGCACGCTGCGCCTGGGCAGCACCCAGACCTCCAATCTGTTTTCCCTGCTCAACGAGAAGGACGGCAAGATCCGCGGCTTCGACGCAGGCCTGGCCCAGCTGCTCACGCGCTACATCCTGGGCGATGCGTCCAAGTACCAGTTCGCGCAGGTCACATCGTCCACGCGCGAGCAGGTGCTGATCAACAACCAGGCGGACATGGTGATTGCCACCTACTCCATCACCCCTGCCCGTGCCGAGAAGATCTCGTTTGCCGGCCCCTACTACACCTCGCAGGCCGGGGTGCTGGTCAAGGCAAGCAACAAGACCGTGCAGTCGTACAGCGATCTGGGCGGCAAGAAGGTCGCCACGCAGGCCGGCTCCACGGGGCCCGCCATCCTGGCGCAGCACGCGCCCAAGGCGGTCGTGCAGGAGTTCCAGACGCACCAGGAAGCGCTGGACTCCCTGCGCCAGGGCCGCGTGGACGCCTATGTGACCGACTACACCCTGCTGCTCAACACCCTGAGCCTGGGCACCGGCGACGCGCGGCTGGCGGGCGCGCCCTTCGGCACGCAGGATTCCTATGGCATCGGCCTGCCCAAGGGCTCGGACGGCGTGGCCTTCATCAATGCCTTCCTGAAGAAAATCGAAGCCGACGGCACCTGGGCCAAGCTGTGGACCATCTCCATCGGCCAGCGCACCGGCAGCACGGCCGTTCCCACGCCGCCCGCCCTGCCCTGAGCGATGGGTGACGTCTCCAGACTCCTCGCCGACCACGGGCCTGCCTTCTGGCAGGCCCTCTTGCTGACCTGGAAGCTCACCGCGTTCTCGTTCCTGCCCGGCTTCCTGCTGGGCGTGGTCGTCACGGTGCTCAGGTTGCTTCCGCTGCCGCCGCTGCGCTTCGTGCTGACGGGCTACGTCGAGATCTTCCGCAACATCCCCAGCGTGGCGCTGCTGATCTTCATCGTGTTCGCGCTGCCCGATCTCAACGTCGTGATCGACTATGAGCCCAGCGTGGTCCTGGCCCTGGCGCTGGTGTGTTCCGCGTTCACGGCGGACTATCTGCGCGCGGGCATCAACACCATCGCCGGCAGCCAGATCGAGGCCGCGCTCAGCCTGGGCATGCGGCCCATGCAGATCATCTCGGCCGTGGTGCTGCCGCAGGCGCTGCGCTCGGTGGTGCAGCCGATGACGTCGCTGCTCATTGCGCTGATGCTGTCCACCTCGCTGGCATCCCAGGTGCCGCTGGCGGGCCGGGAACTCACCTCGCTCGTGTCCAAGATCGCCAACGACTCCGCTGCCGGCATGGCCGCCTTCGCCGTGGCTGCCGCGATGTACGTGGCCACCGGATTGCTGATCGCCTGGGCGGGCGCCATCCTGGAAAAGAAGCTGCGGATACTGCGATGAGCCGTTCTCTGGAAGACATTCTGTTTGGCGCACCCAGCCCGCAGGCCCGGCGGGTCACGCAGGTGGCCAGCCTGATCGCGGCGGCCCTGCTGCTGGCGCTGGCCGCGGGCATCGCGCTGCGCTTTCATTCGGCAGGCCAGCTCGAGGCCCGGTTCTGGGAATTCTTCGCCTGGCCAACCACCTGGGCCTTTCTGGCCAAGGGCCTGCTCGGCACGCTGGCATCGTCGGCCATGGCCGCCGTGATTGCGCTGGCCCTGGGGCTGGTGCTGCTGGCGGGGCGCCTGGCGCGGCCCCGCATCGTGCGCTGGCCCAGCGTCGCCGTCATCGAATTCCTGCGCGGCACGCCCACGCTGCTGCTGATCTATGTCTGCTTTCTGGTGCTGCCCGCCGCCGGCATCAAGCTGAGCACCTACTGGATGCTGACCCTGCCCATAGGCCTGAGCACCGCCGCCGTGGTGGCCGAGGTCTACCGCGCGGGCGTGCTTGCCGTGCCACGCGGCCAGACCGATGCCGCGCGAAGCCTGGGACTGACCGAGGTACAGGTCTTCCGGCTCGTCGTCTTCCCCCAGGCGGTGCGCTTCATCGTGCCGGCGCTGGTCGCGCAACTGGTCATCGTGGTCAAGGACACCACGTTCGGCTACATCGTCACCTACGGCGAGCTCATGCAGAACGCCAAGGTGCTCATTGCCAACTACCACGCGCTGGTGCCCGTGTACCTGGTGGTGGCGGTGCTCTACTGCCTTGTGAACTACGCGATATCCAGGGCGAGCAGGCGGCTGAACCGGCCCGTGCACTGAGGCCCGCCAGTGCCTGCCCTCAGGGAAGGCTCAGATCCATGCCGAGCATCCTGGCAAGGCCGAAGGTGAAGGCCAGCACGCACAGCAGCAGCAGCGTGAAGACGGCAGCGATCTTGCCGCCCGCAATGAGCAGCTCGCGCCTGTCCGCCCCCTTCTTCTTGCCTTGGTCGTAATGCCACTTGATGGCGAAGAACATGGCCGTGCCGAACACGAGCGCCTTGAACGTGACGAAGACTACGGGGATCCAATCGATCATTTTGAGAACTTCCAGCCAATGACTTGGCACTGTCCACGGTGGGGAGCCCCCCTCCCGGACATGAGAGGCAGAGCGTCAGCGACGGCCATGCAAGCACGGTGCTGCCACACCTTGTGGCGCATACTACCCAAAAGCAATTTCCATACATGGACCCAAACATCGCTGCTGAAAACCATGCAAGATGACTCTTTGCCAAGCTGGCTGCCGCGCCTGGCCGTGCAGCGCGGCCCCCGTTTTCTGCAGATTGCGGATGCCTTGCAGGCAGCGGTGGCGGACGGATCGCTGAAACCGGGTGACCGCCTGCCTCCGCAGCGCCTGCTGGCAGCGCAGCTGGATGTGGACCTGACGACCATCACCCGCGCCTACGACGAGGCCCGGCGGCGCCACCTGCTGGAGGGACGCGGCGCGCGAGGCACCTATGTCGCGGCGCCGAAGGTCGAATGGAGCTCGGTGCTCGACCTGAGCATGAACACCCCGCCGCCGCCCGAGGGCGTGGACTTCGACGACATGCTCAAACAGGGCTTGTCGCAGGTATTGATGAGGGCCGATGCCCAGCTGCTGATGACCTACCACCTGGGCGGGGGCAGCGACTCCGACCGCAAGGCCGCAGCCCAATGGCTGGAGCCGATGTTTGGAAGTCTGGATGACCGGCAGATCGTTGTCTGCCCCGGGGCGCAGGCGGCGATCGCCGCCCTGATTCTTGCGCTGACCGCGCCGGGCGACGTGATCCTGGCGGAGCCCGCCAGCTATCCCGGCCTGCGTGCCGCAGCGGCCCAGTTCGGCCGGCGCATCCTGGCGGTGCAGGCGGACAGGCAGGGGATGGTGCCGGAGATGCTGGAGCAGGCCTGCCGCGAGCACAGGCCGGCGCTGGTCTACCTCAATCCGACACTGCAGAACCCGACCGCCATCACCATGTCGGAAGGCCGGCGCAAGCAGCTGGCCAGCGTGGCCAGGCGCTGCCAGGTGCGCATCGTCGAGGACGACCCCTACTGGCTGCTGGCCGACGCCCCGCCGCCGCCCATTGCCGCATTCGCCCCGCAGCAGGTGTACTACATCTCGACCCTGTCCAAATGCCTGACGCCCGGCCTGCGCGTGGCCTTCGTGCTCATGCGCGACCCGCATGAACGCCAGCGCTTCCTGGTGGCGCTCAGGTCCTTTGCGCTGATGGCCCCCCCCGTGACGGCCGCGCTGGCCACGCAGTGGATCCTCGATGGTTCGGCCGGGCAATTGATGGACGGCGTGCGCAAGGAGGCGCGCCTGCGCCACCGGATGGCCAGGGACATCCTGGCGGGGCGGTACAGCGGCGCCGGAGACGGCCTGCATGTATGGCTGGAGCTGCCGGGGTACTGGACTAGCGCCCAGCTGGCACGTGCCGCCGACAGCGAGGGCATCGCCGTCACGCCCGCGCAGGCATTCGCCACCGGCAGCGAATCCGTGAATGCCATCCGCATCTCCCTGGGCAGCATCAAGGACCGTGGACGCCTGCACGCCGGTCTTCAACGGCTGTCCCATCTGCTTGCACGGCTGCCGGAGTCGTTCAGCGCTGCCGTGGTGTAGCCGCGCCGGTCGCGGGAGCGCGGCTTGCGGCCGCAATCGCAGCCGCAATCGCGAGCGCAGCCACGACCAGCACTGCCGCGACTGCGAACGTGATCCGCATCGCGTGGGCAATGGCCCCGGGATGCGCCGCGGCGATGTCGGCCGTCCCTGACGCGAACGCGAACACCATCCCCATCACGGATGCCCCGGTGACGAGCCCAAGGTTGCGCGACAGCCCGAGCATGCCCGACATCACGCCACGCTGGTCCGCAGCGACATCGGCCATGACGGCCGTGTTGTTGGCGGCCTGGAACAGCTGGTAGCCAGGGGTCAGGACGGCGATGGCGGCAACGTAGCCCGCAACACCGAACATCGCCGCAAGCACGGACAGGGCGAATGCGCCCGCCGCCATGGCGATGAGTCCGGCGATGACCATGGGGGCAGCGCCCAGGCGATCGACGACACGGCCGGCCGGGACACCGCTCAGGATGGCGATGAACGGGCCCACCGACATCACGAGCCCGACCGTGGTTTCGTCAAGCCCGAGCCCGCGAGACAGATAGAACGGCCCGACCACCAGCGTCGCCATCATCACCGTCGAGACGAGCGCATTCATGGCCAGGCTCGCGCTGAAGCCCGGATCGCGGAACCGCTCCAATCGGATCAATGGCGATGCGGCTGCCGCCTGGGCCCTCGCGAAGAGCACGACGCCGAAGGCCGCGGCCGACAGCAAAGCCCCGTTGAGCGAACCGAAGCTTGCGCGCCCCAGCGTCATGGCGAGTGCATAGGCCACAAGCGTCAGAGCGAGCAGCAAGGTGCCCAGGTGGTCGAAGCGCGCCCGATCCGCCTGCGCCCCTTGGCGATGCACGGGCAGGTATCGATGCGCGAGAAGGAATGTCAGGACGCCCAGCGGCAGGTTGATGAGGAAGATGGCCCGCCAGCCGGGTCCGGCGATCAGATATCCGCCGAGTGCTGGACCGAGGGTGGTGCCCATCGCGGACATCGTTCCGAGCAGGCCCATCGCGCTACCGGTCCTCGCCTTCGGAACCGTCTCGGCGACCAGCGCCATGGAGAGGGCCATCATGATGGCCGCGCCCAGGCCCTGCACCGCCCGGGCGGCAATCAGCAGCCAGAGATTGGGAGCCAGGCCGCAAAGGATCGAGGCCAGCGTGAACAGGACGATGCCGGCCAGCAGCAGCCTTCGGCGGCCCAGGACATCGCCAAGCCGGCCGGCGCTGACGGTCAGGGCGGTGATGGCCAGCAGATAGGCCAGGACGATCCACTGGACCTGCTGGAAGGACGCGTTGAACGCCTGCGCGAAGGTGGGCAATCCCACGTTGGCGATGCTGGTGCCCAGCGAGGACAGCAGCATGGACAGCGAAAGGCTGGCCAGCACCCACCGGACCGGCGGCCCCTGTTGCGCACTGCCGGCCCCTGCCCCACCTGTTCCGGCACCGATCGGTTTCGACGTGGACTTCATCTTTGGCGACTCCCATATTCAAGTTCTCAGGAGCCTAGTGCCGTGCCTGGCATGGCGGAAGGCGCACTGCTCTCACTTTATTCATGCGTTTGACGCCATGTCGCTACCCGCTGTGCTACGGTCAATCCATGCCGAAGCCCGATCTCAACCTGCTTGTCACCCTGGATGTGCTCCTTGCGGAGGGAAACGTTGCGCGCGCGGCCCAGCGGTTGCGGCTGAGCCCGTCGGCAATGAGCCGGGCGCTGGCGCGGCTGCGTGAGACCACCGGCGATCCGCTGCTGGTCAGGGCCGGGCGGGGTCTCGTTCCCACACCGCGAGGCCTTGAGCTGCGCGAGCGGGTCAGCCAGCTGGTGCAGGACACGGAAGCTGTTCTGCGCCCTGCCGGGCAGCCCGACCTCGGACAACTGGTGCGCACGTTCACGCTGCGCACCAGTGAAGGCTTCGTGGAGAATTTCGGACCGGACCTCATTGCCCGCGTGGGCCAGCAAGCGCCCGGCGTACGGCTTTGCTTCGTGCAAAAGACCAACAAGGACAGCGGCCCGCTTCGCGACGGGACGGTCGACCTGGAGACCGGCGTTGTCGCAAGCACGATAGGTCCGGAGGTGCGCGCGCAGGCGCTGTTCCGAGACCGTTTCATCGGCGTCGTGCGCCAGGGCCATCCGCTGAGCCAGGGCGAGATCACACCCGCGCGCTATGCGAGCGGCAGGCATATCCTGGTGTCCCGGCGGGGGCAGGAAAAGGGGCCCATTGATGAAGCCTTGAATGCGCTCGGCCTGCAGCGGCAGATCGTTGCGACCGTCGGCGGCTTTTCCAGCGCGCTGGCCCTGGCCCGCGCCAGCGACCTGATCGCCAGCGTTCCCGAACGACACACCGGCAACCTGCGCGCGCAAATGCACAGCTTCCCCCTTCCGGTCTCCATGCCGCAGATCACGGTTTCATTGCTCTGGCATCCCAGGCTGCATGCCGATGCTGCGCACCGCTGGCTGCGCGGGTGCGTACGGGAGATTTGCGCAAAGGCTGATTCGCCATGAGCGCCCGCAGCCAGCGGGCTGCCATCGCCGCTCCCATGCACCCATGCAGATACCCATGCAGATGGGCCAGCCCATCAGCAGACCAAGGCTGACCAGCGCCAGATGCAGCAGGCGCTGGAGGCCGGGATGGTTACATATGCAACAACGGGTTGCACACCTACGTGGACCGTCCCGCGCAGGCCATACCATCGCCGGCCTACAACACAGAAAGGCGCGAGGTTATGCAGGAGAGTTCTCTGGAGTGCTTCCTCTATCACAGTCAGTTGGCACCAGGGGCCGACACCACCTGCATCGCGGGCATCATCAAGACCGCACGCTCGTTCAACGGGTCGGCCGGGATCACGGGCATGCTGGTTTTCGACGGGGAACGTTTCTTTCAGTATGTCGAAGGGCCGGCACGGCAATTGGGTTTGCTGGTGGAGTCCATCTCGCGCGACGAAAGACATATCAACTTCACGCCGATGTTCCCGCAAACGCGCATTGATCAAAGGCGTTTCGCCAAGTGGTCCATGGCCTATGTGATTGTGGAAGATACAGAACATCTGGGCACGATTTCCAAGCTTGAAGGCCCTGGTGCGCTGGCCAAATTGCAGGAGCTGTTGCCGCTGCTGGATGTTCAGTAATTCCTTGGGCCAAAGCGGAGCGGGATTTTCATGATGTGGGTTCACTGAGGCAGGAAATCGATGCTCACCCGTTGGACTACCGAATCCGAGAAAGAGCAACTGCTCGGACTTCAGACCGCTGAAATCCTGGACATGACCGCCAGACGGGAATTTCAGCGCATCACCCAGCTGACCAGCCAGATGTTCATGGTGCCGATTGCCATCATCACGGTTCTGGACGAGCACAGGCAATGGTTCAAGGCGCCCGTAGGTGTGGACATGGACGGCAGCCTGCGCACGGACGCCTTCTGCGACCACACCATCAGAAACGAAGGAATCATGGTGATTCCTGACACGCACCTTGACCGCAGGTTCTCAGGCAATGCGCTGGTAACCGGCCAACCGAACATCAGGTTCTATGCCGGCGTTCCCCTGATCATGAAATCCGGCCATGCCATCGGCAGCCTGTGCATCATCGATACCCGACCCAGAACCTTCTCCGAAGAGCAAGGCCGGCAACTGGCCGCCATGGCTGCGATAGTGCAGGCTCAGATCCAATACCATCACAGCATTGGAAAAGTAGACGAGGTCACGGGCTTGCACAATCGCTCGCAGCTCCAGTGCGACCTGAACAGCCTTTGCATTGTGGCCCCGCAGGAGGCACGCAGCCTGGTATTGATGGAAGCGATCAACCATTGCAGCCTGCTGGAAATGAGCAATGCGCTGGGCTTGAATTATGTCGAGCAGCTCCTGCGTGACATTGCGAAGGCCGTCACGGACATGACGGGACCGCACGCAACCGTGTACCACGTGGGCCTGGCCAGGTTTGCATGGATCATCAGCGCAGGCAGGCAAGAAGATGAAGAGGCCCTGGTCAGGCAATTGCTGAAACACCTGCAAAAGCCCATCACCAGTGCCGATCTCCGGTTCGAACTTCAGCCCCGGGCAGGCGTGGTGCGGTTCCACCTGGCCCAGGCCGAGGTCGATGATGTCATTCGCAAGGCCATGGTATCCGTGCAGCAGGCTGGCCACGACCATCGGTCACTTCACCGCTATGAGGAGAACGAGGACAGCCGCCAGCGAAGATCCTATCGGCTATTGCGGGACTTTGGGCATGCGCTGGACAAGGGGCAGCTGCGGCTGGTGTACCAGCCCAAATTCGACAACCGCAGTTTCAGCTGCAAGGGGCTGGAGGCGCTCATCCGCTGGAAGCACCCGGAAATGGGGGAAATCCCGCCCAGCGAATTCATCCCCCTGGTGGAAGCCACGCCGTTGATCCATGGCCTGACGCGGTTCGTGATCAAAACGGCGCTGGCGCAGGTTGCGACCTGGAAAGCGGAAAGTCTTGACCTCCAGGTCTCCATCAATGTCTCGCCGCGCAATCTGGACGAGGTCGATTTTCCGGACTACCTCAACGCCATGTGCAGTCAATATGGCGTTGCCCTGGAAAATATCGTGATCGAGTGCACCGAAAGCGATGTGCTGACAGGCCATGGCACGGTCCAGGCGCTTCAGCACATCAGAAAACTCGGAATCCAGGTCGCACTGGATGATTTTGGTGCCGCCTACTCCAATCTTGCGTCACTCAAGAATCTGCCTGCCGAGATATTGAAGATAGACCGTTCCATGGTCTGCGACGTCGATACCAATGAACGGGCGCTGGCCGTGCTCAAATCCATCATGACCATGGCCTCGGACCTTGGCTACCGCCTTGTGGCAGAAGGCGTTGACAGCGCCGAAGTCTTCGATCTGCTGGTTTCGCTGGGGTTCGATGAGATACAGGGCTACTATTTCAGCAGGCCCATGGAGGCATCGGAAATCAGGAAATTCGTCGAAGAGCGCAATCGATACGCACAGGGGAAATGAAGGGCCTTGGCCATGGCATGCCGGGCGCAGGCGCAGGCAATTGGCGGGACGACTGTAGGCAGTCTCCTCACCGTGGCGCTGGATCGGCTGACATGGCTTTGCTTGGTTTTCCGATCTCGCCGCTGCCGGGCTGCACTCCTAATGAGGGCTTCAAATTTTGCTTTCCAGGAGTTCTCTATGACAGGTCTCAAGACGCTGAAGATGGGTTTGATCGCAACCGCGCTGATCGCAGCCACGGCCTCGACCAGCTGGGCACAGCCCGTGGCGGGCACCACCACCTTGGGCGTGACGGCCACCGAAGTCCAGGCCGTGGCCACGGGCTGGAGCCTGAAGAAGTCCGTGCTGGGCAAGAGCGTCTACAACGAGGAAGGCAAGGCCGTGGGCAAGATCGACGACGTGATCGTCGCACCCGACAAGGCGGTCTCCTACGCCATCGTCGGCGCCGGCGGCTTCCTGGGCATGGGCAAGCATGACGTGGCCATTCCGGTGAACCAGTTCCGCGTGGAAAACAACAAGATCACGCTGCCCGGCGCCACCAAGGACGCGCTGAAGGCGCTGCCCAAATTCGAGTACGCCAAGAAGTAAGCCGGGCGCGCGCCCTGCTTCTTTGACAAGCCCTGCGTTGCAGGGCTTTTTCGTGGGCGGCCGTGCAGGACCATATGATCGCGGCGGATCAGATTCATACCAAAAAATATCCGCGAGTCAATGAAAACAATCGTCGCCGTATCCTTGGGAATATCGCTGTGCATTCAGGCATTGCCCTGCCTTGCAGACAACAGCAATGGAAAGCAGCTCTACCTGTCCAGATGCGCCATGTGCCACGGGGCAGACGCCAAGGGTACGGGCCCGCTGGCCAACAAGAGCAATCCACCCACCCCCGACCTGGCGACCGCCGCGTTCAGAAAAAGGCTCCATGACTATCCGGGCGTGATCGTCTCGTCCGTCATTCTTCGCCCCAATGGCGACCTGATTCCCAGGACCTTGCGGGAAAACGGGGTGAAGGTGCCGCCCCATGCCTGGACCGTGAAGGATTTCCGCGACCTCAATGAATACTTCAGTGGCCTGGTTGCGAAGAAGTAGCCCTATATATCGAGTTTCTGCGCGCGCATATGCTCGCGCACCGCATCGACCAGGATGCTGGCCAGCCGGTCCACGGGCGCTGGCGCATCGAGCGTGGCACGGCCCAGGATCAGATCCATGGACGGCAGGGCCGGCAGGCCCAGGGCCTGCGCATCCAGCGGCTTGACGTGCGCGGGCAGGCCGAACGGCGTGCGCACGGACAGGCCCAGGCCTGCAGCCGTGGCGGCCCAGACGGCGGACAGGCTGGCACTGTTGAAGGCATGGCGCCAGGCCATGCCCTTCTTGTCCAGCGCAGCCGTCACGATGTCCCGCAAGGGGCAAGGCGCATCGAGCATGGCCAGGGGCAGCACGTCGTCGTCCTGCGCTGCACCACTGCGCCAGCGTGCCCAGCCGGCGTCGGCCGCGTCCATGGATGCCGGGCCAATCCACTGGAGCGGCAGCCGCATGATGTGCTCCCCATGCACGCACGCGTGGTTCACGCCCGCATCCCATAGCAGGGCCAGGTCGAATTGCCCGAGGGCGATGCGCTCGCGCAGTTCATCGCTGCGGGCCACGCTGGCTTCGATGCGCACATGGGGGTGGGCGCGCGCGAACTGCCCCAGCACATGGGGCAGCACGCTTTCGCCCAGGTCCTCCTGCAGGCCCAGGCGCACCAGGCCGCGCAGTTCGCTGCCGCGCACGGCCGCCACGGCGCGGTCGTTGAGTTCGAGCAGGCGCAGCGCGTAGCCGCGCAGGGTTTCTCCGGCCTCCGTCAGCACCAGCCCCCGGCCGGACTTGCGCAGCAAGGGCGTGCCGCATTGGGATTCCAGCTTCTTGAGCTGGGCGCTGACGGCCGAGGTGGAGCGGCCCAGCTTGTCCGCGGCGCGGGCAAAACTGCCCAGTTCGACGCCGGTGCAAAACGTGCGCAGCACATCCAGGTCATAGAGCACACGTGTCATTGCCAAGCCTTCATCGTGCTGAAAAACTGGATTGTAGATACGAAATTATGTGATTTTCAGGATGGTTGGGGCTGACCATACTGCCGGCCATGACCTCTTCTCCTGCCGGCCGCAGCGCCAATTCCAGCCCCTTGGCTTCCCCCCACCCGCCCCGCCACCGATGGAAGGTGCTGGCCGCTGGCGTCATCGCCAACGCCGCGTTTTCCGTGGCTTTCAGCGGCATCCCCATGACGGCCATCCTCATGCGTTCGGGCTACCAGCTGGACACGCAGACGCTGGGCCTGGCGCTGGGGCTGATGGGCCTGGGCATTGCGCTCAGCGAACTGCCCTGGGGCCTGCTGACGGACCGCTGGGGCGACCGGCCGGTGCTGCTGCTGGGCCTGTGCGGCACGGCCTTGGCCCTGGCGGCGATGGCGCTCTGGGCCTCGCCATCGCCGGACCATATCCCTTCGTTCGGCCTGCTGGCCGGCGGGCTGGTGCTGGTGGGCCTGCTGGGCGGCAGCGTCAACGGTGCCAGTGGCCGGGCCGTCATGGGCTGGTTTGCCGAAGGCGAGCGCGGCCTGGCCATGAGCATCCGCCAGACCGCCGTGCCCTTGGGCGGCGCCATTGGCGCCCCCTTGCTGACCGGCCTGGCCACGCATGCAGGCTTTGCCGCCGTCTATGGCGTGCTGGCGGCGCTGTGCCTGGCGGCGGCGGTGTTTGCAGCGCTGTGGATTCAGGAGCCATCGCATGCACCGGCCTCAGGCAAGGCCGCTGCGCCAGGCCGGGCCGGGCCATCCGCGCCAGGGCCCCTGCGCGATCGGCAAGCCTGGCGCATGGCCGCCGGCATCGGCATCCTGTGCGCCCCGCAGTTCGCCGTGCTCTCGTTCGGAACGGTGTTTCTGCATGACCATGCCCACCTGGGGCTGGGCGTGGCGGCGGCTGTCATGTCGGCCGTGCAGCTCGCCTCCATGGCCCTGCGCATCTGCAGCGGCCGCTGGACCGACAGGCGCCAGAACCGCCCGGCCTTTCTGCGCGCCTGCTGCCAGCTCACCCTGGCGTTGTTCGCGGGCATGGCGGCCCTGAGCTGGAGCAGCCATCCGGGCGCATCGGCAGTGTCGCCCGCCATGGGCCTGGTGCTGATGGTGATGCTGGGCGTGTGCGGTATCTGCGTGTCCGCCTGGCACGGCGTTGCCTACACGCAGCTGGCCGGGCTGGCCGGCGCGGCCCGCGCGGGCACGGCGCTGGGCATGGCCAATACCTCGGTGTTCGCGGTGTGCTTCCTGGTGCCGCTGGCCATTCCGCACTTGCTGTCGGCCCAGGGCTGGGGGCTGGTCTGGGCCTGCGCGGCGGCCTGCGCGGGCTGGGCCATGCATCTGTTTGCACGGGCCGGGGCGGCCGGCAACCCCGGGGCCACGCAGGGGGCGTTATTGAACGAGAATACCGGCTGTCTTCCCACGGCCTCCTCGCACCGACCATGACCATCGCCCACTGGCTTGTTTTCTGCGGCGTCTCGCTGCTGATGTGCTTCACTCCCGGCCCGGCAGTGCTGCTGGCCATCTCCAACTCGGTGGACGTGGGCGCCAGGCGAACGGCCCTGAGTTCGCTGGGCAGCTCGGTGGGCATCTTCGTGGTCTCCGGGCTGGCCATGATCGGCATGGGCACCATTCTCAGCATGTCGGCCCACGCATTTCTGGTCATGAAGGTGGCAGGCGCCATGTACCTGATCTGGCTGGGCGTCAAGCGCTGGCGCAGCAAGGACGCGCTGCTGGGCAGCGACGCCGGCCTGGCTCCTGCCCACCGGCGTGAACGGGGGAACTGGCAGCTGGTGGCGCAGGGCCTGGGCGTGTCGCTGACCAATCCCAAGGCCATCCTGTTCTTCTCCGCGCTGTTCCCGCAATTCGTCATCCCGGGCGAGCCGCTGCTCACGCAGTACCTGGTGCTGACCACCACGTTCGCGGTGTGCGCCCTGATCTCGCACGCCTGCTATGTGCTGCTGATCTCCATGATCAAGGGCCACGTGCTGGCGCACGCCAGGCTGTTCAACCGCATCGTGGGCGGCACCTTCATCGCGCTGGGCCTGGGATTGCTCAGGACGCGGCACAAGCTGGGCTGAGTGCGGGCCAGGGCTTCGCACTGGCCGTTCAACAGCTGTCGGATCAACCCGGCAAGCCCAGCCGCTCGCTCACCACCCGCTTGATCAGCTGCTCTGCAAAGCGCGTGACGCGGGTGGACGGGCGTGCGCGCGGAATGGCCAGCACCAGGCGGTTGCGCACGACGGGCGAGATGATCTGCGCGATCGACAGCTGCGAAGGCGAGGCCGTGCCCTGGATGGCGCTCAGCGGCAGCACGGAGTCGCCCATGCCCCGGGCCACCAGCGAGAGCACGGTGTGCACGGAATCGACCTCGGCCAGCATGTGCAGCGGCACGCCGCGCGGCACGGTGTAGCTCTCCAGCAGCTTGCGCAGCGCGTTGGGGCCGCGCGCCATGACGAGCTTGCGCTGGGACAGCGCCGCCATGCGGACCTTGGCGGGCAGCGCATGCCTGCTGACCAGCACCAGCGGCTCGCGCAGCAGGGTCTCCGTGGTGATCTGCGGCGAGTGCGGGGGATCGAACAGCAGGGCCATGTCCACGCGCCCGGCGATCAGCCATTCGCGCAGGCTGATGCTCAGGTTCTCCTCGATGGAGATGGTGACGTCGGGGTACTGCTGCAAAAAGCCCTGCACCAGGTCTGCGGCGATGGAGCGCGCCACCCAGGGCGGCAGGCCGATGCTGATGCGCCCGCGCGGGCTGCGCAGCCGGTCCTGCATGTCCGATTCGGCCTGCGCGGCCAGCGCAAAGATGCCGGCCGCATGCTGCAGCAGCGCCTGGCCCGGCTCGGTCAGCACCACGCCGCGCCCGGTGCGCTCCAGCAGCCGCTGTCCCAGCTCCCCCTCCAGCAACAGCACCTGTCGGCTGAGGGCCGGTTGCGACAAATGCAGGGCGGCGGCGGCGCGGCTGAAGCTGCCGGCCTCGGCCACCGCAGCGAAATAGCTCAGGCGCGTCAGGTCCATGGTTCTCCTTGGCAAGGGCTTTCAGCATGCTTTTGGCTGATAGCAGGTATCAGCCAAGTCTATGCCTCATTCGCGGCGAGCCCGCCCACAATCGCCACAAGCCTTCGTTGTCGCTGCCTTGTTGCAAAGCCCCATGCCTGAACTCACCTACGCCCTGTCCCCCTCCAAGCCCGCGCTGCAGCTGCCTGCGGGCGCCTGCGATACCCATGTGCATGTGTTCGGTCCCGGCACCCAGTTTCCCTATGCGGCCGGGCGCAGCTTCACCCCGGCGGACGCGGGCAAGCACACGCTGTTTGCACTGCACCGCCACCTGGGCGTGTCGCGCTGCGTGATCGTGCAGTCCGCCTGCCACGGCCTGGACAACAGTGCGGTGCAGGACGCGATTGCCGCCGGTGGCGGCAACTACCTGGGCGTGGCGCTGGTGGCCGCCGATGTGTCCGATGGCGAGCTGGCGCGGCTGGCGGGTGCGGGGTTCCGGGGCGTGCGCTTCAACTTCATGCGGCACCTGGCCGGCGCCCGCATTGAAGACGTTCTGGCGCTGACCCCGCGCCTGGCCGCGGCCGGCCTGCATCTGCAGGTGCATTTCGAAAGCAGCCTGGTGCATACGGTGGGCCGGCAGTTGCAGGCCAGTGCCGTGCCCGTGGTGATCGACCACATGGGGCGCGTGGATGCGCGCCTGGGCGCAGGGCATGCAGATTTCCAGGCGCTGATGCAGCTGCTGGCCGACCAGCCGCAGTTCCACGTCAAGGTCAGCGGCGTGGACCGCATCGACAGCCAGCCGCCCTATGCCCAGGGCAAGCCGCTGGCGCGCCTGCTGGTGGAGCGCTTTCCCACGCAATGCCTGTGGGGCACGGACTGGCCCCACCCCAACCACACGCATGTGCCCGACGACGGCCTGCTGGTCGATGCGCTGGCCGACATCGCGCCCACGCCAGCGCTGCGGCAGGCCCTGCTGGTGGACAACCCGCAGCGGCTGTACCGGTTCTGAGGACCGCACAAGGCGCCTGTCGCCTGTGGCTCATCGCCCGTCGCCCTGCCCACAGATACCCATAAAAGGAGACATCCATGACAAGCATCCCTTCCACCCGCCGCAGGCGCTGCCTGTCCATGGCGCTGGCGGCCCTGGCGCCCCTCGCTGCCCTGGTTTGCGCCGCATGGCCCGCGCTTGCGCCCGCGCAGCCGCAGATGACGCGCATCGTCGTGGCCTTTCCGCCGGGCGGCCCGGTGGACTTCGTGGCGCGCACGCTGGCCGAGCAGTTGGGCAAGGAGCTGGGCAGCATCGTCGTGGTCGAGAACAAGGCCGGTGCCAACGGCGCCATTGCGGCCGAATACGTATCGCGCGCACAGCCGGACACGCGCACGCTGTGGCTGACCAGCGTGGGCGCCGTGGCCATCAACCCGGCGCTGTACCCCAAGCTCGGCTACAAGCCGGCCACCGACCTCGCACCGGTGTCGCTGGTGGTCAGCAACGTGGAGATGCTGGTGGTCAACGCCAAGGCGCCCTACGGCAACGGCGCGCAGTTCGTGGCAGCCGCACGCCAGGCCCGTACACCGCTGACCATGGCCTCGTCCGGCACGGGCAGCGTGCCGCACCTGGCCATGGAATTGCTCAAAGAGCATGCGGGCATCCAGCTCGCCCACATTCCCTACAAGGGCGCCGCGCCCGCCATCACGGATGTGGTGGCGGGCCATGTCGATGGTTTCTTTGGCGACATTCCCGGGCTGATCGGACAGATCTCCGCCGGCAAGCTCAAGCCCGTTGCCATTGCCGCCAGCCGGCGCCACCCGCGCTTTCCCGAGGTCAGGACCTTTGCCGAGATCGGCATCACCGGCGTGGATTCGGACAACTGGTACGCCCTGTTCGCCCCCAAGGGCACGCCAGCGGCCGAGACCGAAAAAATGAGCCAGGCCGTGCAGCGGGCGCTGAACACGCCCTCGGTCAAAAGCCGCCTGGAAGCCTCTGGCACCGAAGTCGTGGGCAGCACGCCGGCCGAGCTGGCCAGGGCGCTGCAGGCCGACACCCTCAAATGGAGCCGCGTGGTACGCGCCAACGGCATCACCCCCGACTGAAGCGAGCCCCCATGAGAATCCAACCCGTACTCCCCGGAACCCGCCCCGAACTGGCGGCTGTGGAATCGCGCATCCTGGCCGAACGCGGCCGCATTTCCGAGCTGTACCAGGTGCTGCTCAACAGCCCGCCCATCGCCCACGGATGGGAGCAGATGCTGTCGGCCGTGCGCAATCGCAGCAGCCTGGATGCAGGGCTGCGCGAGCTGGTCATCCTGCGCGTGGCCGTGCTCAACGGCGCGCCCTATGAATTCAATGCCCATGTGCCCCATGCCCGCAAGGCGGGCAAGAGCGATGCGGCCATCGAGGCGACCCGCAGCATCCCCTGCGCCGCGGATGCGCCGTGGACCGAGCAAGAGCACCTTGCTATCCGCCTGACCGATGCCATGACGCGCGACATCACCGTCGCCGACGCGCTGTTCGCCCAGGTGCAGGCCCGCTTCAGCGCGCAGGAGCAGGTGGACCTGGTGGCCACCATCGCGGCCTACAACATGGTCTCGCGCTTTCTCACCGCATTCCATATCGGGCACTGAAGGCATGGCTGATTCCCGCATACCTGCCGACTGCCTGCTGCTGCGATGGACGATGGCAGCGCCCTGCCTGGCAAGCGCCAAGGCACTCGCAAGAAGCGCCTACGGTCCTGCGTTTGGCGACGCCCTCACCCAGGCGGCAGGCCTGGGCGTGCGCCTGACCGTCCAGCGATTCGCCTGGTCGGCCAGCACGGGGCGCATCTACGTCTATGTGGAGCTGCCGGGCCGCATGGGCGTCTCGCGGCCTGCAGTGCTTGCCGTGCAGGCGGCGGCGCAGGCCATGCTGCCGGCCGCATCAAACCTTGCGGCGTCCAGGCTGACGCTGGCCTTCGACCGGCCCGGCGCCTCGCAC
Source organism: Delftia sp. WSY_7 (assembly GCF_043104845.1). Classification (NCBI taxonomy): domain Bacteria; kingdom Pseudomonadati; phylum Pseudomonadota; class Betaproteobacteria; order Burkholderiales; family Comamonadaceae; genus Delftia; species Delftia sp. WSY_7. The sequence continues at coordinate 93,867 of NZ_JBICLB010000054.1, forward strand.
GGGCAGCAGCGCCATGCCCACTACACGGTGGAGATGGACCCGGCCGAAGGCTGGGCGCCCGAGATCTTTCGCTGGTACGACGAAGAACACATGCCGGGCCTGGCCGCCGTGCAGGGCAACATCCATTCACGCCGCTACCTGAACCACGACGGCGGCCCGCTGTCCCTGGCCTGCTATGACCTGCAAAACCCCGACGTGCTGGGCAGCCCGGCCTGGCTGCAGGTGCGCGCCACGGCCTGGAGCGACATCACGCGGCCGCATTTCACGCACACCGTGCGCACCATGTTCGCGACCGTGGACGCGGGGGATGGGGCCTGGCCGCCCTATTGAGCGCCTTATTGAGCGCCCTATTGACCGCCCTGCCCGGGAATCAGCAGCAGCTTGCCCACGCTCTGGCCCGACTCCATGCGCCGGTGCGCCTGCGCGGCCTCGGCCAGCGGCCAGGTGCTGTCGATCACGGGGCGGATGGTGCCGGCAGCCAGTGCGGGCAGCCAGCGCTGGGCAAAGCGCCGGACCATGGCCTGCTTGACTTCGGGCGGGCGCGACTTCATCACCGTGCCGAAGATCCTCAGGTGCCTGTACAGCAGCACGTCCATGGGCACGGCCGCCGCCAGCGCGCCGCCCAGCAGGCCCACGCAGACCATGCGCCCGCCCATGGCCATCGAGCGCAGGTTGCGCTCCAGATACGGGGCGCCGATGAAGTCCACCACCACATCCACACCCTGGCCGCCGGTCTGCTCGGCCACCACGGCCTGGAAGTCTTCGCTGCGGTAGTCGATGAACACGTCGGCGCCAAGGCCCGTGACAGCCGCCCGCTTGTCGCCGCTGGCCGTGGCGAACACGCGCGCCCCGGCCGCATGCGCCAGCTGCACCGCCGCCGAGCCCACGCCGCTGCCGGCCGCGTGGATGAGCACGGCTTCGCCAGGCTGCAGTTGGGCCAGGTGGAACAGCGCCTCATGCGCCGTCACGAAGACTTCGGCCACCGCGCCGGCATCCGTCAGCGAAAGGCCCTCGGGCACATGCATGGCCATGCGGTGGTCGATGCGCGACAGCTCGGCATAGGCGCCGCCGCCCACGATGCCCATGACACGGTCGCCCACGGCGAAGCCCTGCACCTCGGCGCCCACTTGCACCACCGTGCCGGCGATCTCCAGGCCCATGAGGTCGGATTCGCCAAAGTGGGCGCGGCCATAGGCGCCCTTGCGGTGCGAGACATCGGCACGGTTCACGCCGATGGAGGCATTGCGCACCAGAAGGTCATGGGGCCGGACTTCGGGCCGGGCCACGTCGCGGGCCACGAGCACTTCGGGGCCGCCGAAATCGTCGAAAACAATGGCTTGCATGCGGGCGTCGTCATTCATGGCGAAAGAGTGTCCAAAAACAGGTTGAAGAAACGAATGCCCCGAGCTTACGACTGCCGCCAGCCGCTCGAACGCAGCGATTTCGCTCTACAGTGCTGCAAATCTGCATCACGCCAACCGCCATGAACTGGGATGACACCCGCATCTTTCTCGCCCTGACACGCGCCCCTTCCCTGCGCGCGGCCGCACGCATCCTGGGCGTGGACCAGGCCACCGTGGGCCGCCGCCTGAACGCGCTGGAGGCCGAGCTGGGCAGCAAGCTGTTTTTGCGCGCCAGGGATGGCTACCTGCTCACGGCCGCTGGCGAGGCAGCGCTGGGCGCGGCGCGACGCATGGAGGGCGCGGCGCTGGACCTGCGCACGCGCATCGAAGGCCTGGACGACAGCCCGGCCGGCCTGGTGCGCGTGACCAGCACCGACTCGATTGCCACAGAATTCCTGCTGCCCGCCATCGAGCGCCTGCAGCAGCGCTGGCCCGGCATCCGCGTGGACCTGGAGGTGTCCACCCAGATGCTCAACCTGGGCCGCCGCCAGGCCGACATCGCGTTTCGCAACGTCCGCCCCGAGGCGCCCGAGCTGGTGGTGCGCCGCGTGGCGGCATGGCCGGTAGGACTGTTTGCGAGTGCCGCCTATGTGGCGCGCTTTGGCGAGCCCGTGGCCGAGGACGAACTGCGCGGCCACCACCTCGTGGTCTACGGTCCCTTCCTGGAGCAGCGGCCCGTTCCCACCATGGTGGACGTGCCCGCGCGCCAGGCCAGGATCGCCATGGCCGCCAACTCCAGCCTGCTGGTGCGCAAGGCCGTGGCGGCCGGCATAGGCCTGGGCGAAATGCCCGTGAGCATGGGCGAGCGCGAAGGCCTGCTGCGCATCTGGCCGCAGCGCCAGCGCTCGGACGACTACGAGGTCTGGCAGGTCATGCACCCCGACCTGCAGCGCACGGCCCGGGTGCGCGTCACGGCCGAGTTCCTGGCCCAGGCGCTGGGCGCGGAGCCTGCGTGATGCAGAGCTTGTCCAGGGCGGCGGCAATCACGGCGGCAGGGATGCAGGGATGCAGGCATGCAGCGGGAGCCGATGATCGGCAGAACCTGCGCCAGCGCACCGGACAGGCTGCCCGGTGGCCACCGGCTTCGCCTTCAGTCTTGGGAAGCAGGCCTGGGCCTGTCCTTGCGCAGCATCTCCAGATAGAGCGCCTCCACCTTCTCGCGCGCCCAGGGCGTCTTGCGCAGGAACTTCAGGCTGGAGCTGACGCTGGGGTCCAGCGCAAAGCAGCGCACCGGAACCTGCCGCGCAAGCCCGGCCCAGCCGTAGCGGGCCTCCAGGGCAAGGACGATGGCTTCGAGCGTGACGCCGTGCAGCGGATTGCGGGGCTGGGCGGCGGGAGGCGGGGTTTCTTGCATGGCGCGATTTTCGCCCGCCTTTGCAGTGCTGCGGACCGCAGCTTTATTTGTAATTACATGCAACCATGCCGTAAGTTTCTGTAGCATTGTGGCGTTCCTGGCCTACTGCTGCACTCCCCGACCATGCCCGCCCTGTCCCTTCGCCAGAAACTGCTGGCACCGCTGGTTTTCTGCCTTCTCGCGCTGCTTGCGCTCACCCTCTTCAACGCCTACCAGGCACGCGACAAGGCCTACGAGGCCCGGCAGCAGGCGCTGCGCGACTTCGTCGATGCGGGCGACAGCCTGATTGCGGCGATTGCCGCCGAGGCCAAGGCCGGCAAGCTGACAGAGGAAGAAGCCAAGGCCACCGCCATTGCCCGCGTGGGCCAGTTGCGCTATGCAGGCGGCGCAGGCTACATCACCAGCATCACCACGGATTCCGTGGTGCTGAACAATCCCGCAAGCCCGGGCATCAACGGCAAGAACATGGGCGGCTTCCAGGATGCCAAGGGCAACTACCTGTACCGCAACATTGCCGCCGTGGGCGCATCGGCCCAGGGCAGCGGCTACCTCACGTACTGGTGGCCCCGCCCCGGCGCCAAGGAGCCCAGCGAGAAGCTGGCCTATGCCAGGCGCTCCACGGCCTGGAACTGGGACCTGATCGCTGGCGACTATGTGGACGACATCCAGCAGGCCTTTGTCGCCACCATCACCAAGTCGGTGGCGGCGCTGGCCGTGCTGGGCGCACTGCTGTCCCTGATTGCGTGGCTGGCCACGCGCAGCGTGCTCAATGCCATTGGCGGCGAGCCGGCGGTGGCGGCCGAGATTGCCAACCGCATCGCCTCGGGCGACCTGTCGCAGTCGGGGCTGGCGGGCGCAGCCCAGGCCCCCGAAGGCAGCGTGATCGCCGCCGTGCAGCGCATGAGCGAGCAGCTGCGCCAGCTGGTGACACGCATCCATGACACGGCCGGCGTCATCCACCGCTCGGCCGGCGAGATCGCCACGGGCAGCGTGGACCTGTCGCAGCGCACGGAGCGCCAGGCCAGTTCGCTGGAAGAAACCGCCGCCTCCATGGAGCAGCTCACGGCCACCGTGCACCAGAACGCCGAGAACGCCCAGCACGCCAGCCAGATCGCCTCGGGCGCCTGTTCCGTGGCCGAGCGCGGCGGCTCCGTGGTGGACCAGGTGGTGGCCACCATGGGCGAGATCAACAGCTCCTCGCGCCGCGTGGTGGACATCATCGGCGTGATCGACGGCATTGCCTTCCAGACCAATATCCTCGCGCTGAATGCGGCCGTGGAAGCGGCGCGCGCGGGCGAGCACGGGCGCGGCTTTGCCGTGGTGGCGGGCGAGGTGCGCACGCTGGCACAGCGCAGCGCCTCGGCCGCGCGCGAGATCAAGACGCTGATCCAGACCTCGGTGGACAGCGTGGACGCCGGCGCCACCCTGGTGGACCAGGCCGGCCAGACCATGCGCGAGGTGGTCACCACGGTGCGCAACATCACGGGCATCGTGACCGAAATCGCCTCGGCCAGCCGCGAGCAAAGCAGCGGCATCGAGCAGGTGGGCCATGCCGTGACCGACATGGACCGCGTGACCCAGCAAAACGCCGCCCTGGTCGAGCAGTCCTCGGCTGCCACCCAGGTGCTGCAGGAAGAATCGGAGAAGCTGTCGCGCCTGACGGCTTCGTTCAAACTCTAGAGCCGGCTCTGCCCTCCCTGCCTCCCCTTTCCTTTCCTCCCCTTCTTCCATCCCCATGATCACCTGCTACCTGCGCTACATCATCGACCCGTTCAAGGCCAAGGAATTCGAGCACTACGGCAAGACCTGGATTCCGCTGGTCGAGAAGTTCGGCGGCAAGCACCACGGCTACTTCCTGCCGTCCGAAGGTGCCAACAATGTGGCGCTGGCCATGTTCAGCTTTCCCAGCATGGCGCTGTACGAGGAGTACCGCATCAAGTCCATGCAGGACCCCGAATGCCAGGCGGCCTTCCGCTACGCGGAGGACACGCGCTGCATCCTCAGCTACGAGCGCAGCTTCATGCGCCCCGTGTTCGGCTGAATCTGCCCGGCGCCGCAGCCGCCCGTCGAACGGGGCAAGCGGGCAAGCGCTGGCGGCTCGACAAATCCGGCGCCGCGCCTGCACGGGCCTACAGCAGAATGTCCGCCGTGGGGTACTTCCAGAAGTCGCGCAGCAGGTAGCTGATCGGCAGGTTCAGATTCGTGGAGCTGGGTGGAATCGGCTGCAGGAACCACTTCTCGTAGATGGGGTGGATTTCGCGGCTGGTGATGATCCGCTTCATCTCTTCATCGACCAGTTTCTTGAACGCGGTATCGGCCTTCGGCAGCATGATCGCCAGGGGTTCGGTGGACAGGAACTTGCCCACCACCTTCAAGGCACGTGGATCAGGCCGTGCAGCGGCCAGCCCGTTGAGAAGCACGTCATCCATCACGAACGCGTCGGCTTCGCCGTTCTCCACCATCTCCAGGGCCCTCGCGTGATCGGGGGCCTCCACAATGGTGATGCCCATCAGGCGCTGCCTGTTGGCCTGCGTCACCAGGGCCATCGGGCTGGTGCCCTTGGTGGAAACCAGCTTTTTGCCCTTGAGATCCTCCATCGCGTTGATGGTGCTGTCGGCCTTCACGAGCATCCGGGCGCCGGTGATGAAATGGGGAACCGTGAACGCCACGGTCTGGCGCCGCTGCGCGTTGTTCGTGGTCGAGCCGCACTCCATGTCGGCCTTGCCCTGCTCGATCACGGCCATGCGATTGGCGGGCGTGACCATCAGGAACTCCACCTTCATGTCCCCCCTGCCTGTCTGCTTGCGCACCGCCTCGGCCAGGCGAAGGCACAGATCCAGCGCATAACCGACGGGCTTGCCGCTGCGGGTGTCGATGTAGGAGAAGGGAACCGACGATTCCCGGTGCGCAATCACCAGCGCGCCACCGGCCTGGATCTTGTCCAGCACACCGGCTGCAGATACACCGCTCAAGGCCGACAGGCCCAACGCACCCAACGCGATTCCCCACTGGCGAAAGATCATCTGAGTCCTTGGCTCGCAAGCGCCGGGCGGCGCCCAGCAGGTTGTGACAGGTTATACACGTATTGTTACCAGGTGCGCAAACCCGGGCTGCTGGCGGTTTCGATGGCAGCTTGGGCACTGGCTTTTCCCCCTCCCCCGTTATGGCAGGATCACCAGCACCAGAATTACCGAGGGACCTCCCATGCTGATCAACTGCGTTGCCTACGAAAACGGGGCCAAGCTGGCGGACATTCCCGTCGCCGACATCAGCAACTACATAGAGCGGCCCGGCTGCTTCGTCTGGGTGGCGCTGGCGGACGCCACGCCGGCCGAGCTGGAGGAGATGCGCCAGGAGTTCGGCCTGCACGCCCTGGCCGTGGAGGATGCGCTGCACGGCCACCAGCGGCCCAAGCTGGAGGAGTACGGCAGCTCGCTGTTTGCCGTGATGCACCTGCTGGAGCCCGAGCCCGAGCGGCCCGGCCACTTCAACCACGGCGAGGTCGATGTCTTCGTGGGCTCCAACTACGTGCTGTCGGTGCGCAACCGCAGCAAGCGCGGTTTCCTGGGCGTGCGCGAGCGCTGCGAGAGCGAGCCCGAGCTGCTGCGCCATGGCTCGGGCTTTGTGCTGTATGCGCTGATGGATGCGGTGGTGGACCGCTACTTTCCCATCATCGACGCGCTGGAGGTGGAGCTGGAGCAGATCGAGCAGCAGATCTTCACCAAGGGCGCGGCGCGCGACAACATCAAGCAGCTGTATGAACTCAAGGGCCGCGCCATGGACCTCAAGCACGCCGTGGCCCCCCTGCTGGAAGCCGTGGGCAAGCTCAACGGCGGGCGCGTCCCCCAGATCTGCGTGGGCTCCAGGGACTACTTCCGCGATGTGATGGATCACCTGGGCCGCATCAACGCCCAGATCGACACCATGCGCGACACCGTGGGCACGGCCATCCAGGTGAACCTGTCCATGGTGTCCATCGAGGAAAACGAAGTCACCAAGCGGCTGGCAGCCTGGGCCAGTATCTTCGCCATCTGCACGGCCTTTTTCGGCGTCTGGGGCATGAACTTCGAGAACATGCCCGAACTGAAGTGGCAATACGGCTATCCGGCCGCACTGCTGTTCGTGCTGGGTGTTTGCGGCCTGCTTTACTACAAGTTCCGCAAGGCGGGGTGGCTGTAGGCGGCGGGAAGGCGAGCGGTGCCAGGGTATTCACCCAGCCACACCGTCACAGCCGCGTCACACATCCACGCCACCATCCCAGGCGCCAACTCCTGGACGCCCGGATTCCCCACCATGTACGACGAACTTCTGCCCGACCACCATGATTCGCTGATGCAGCGCATCGAACGCGATCTGCTCGACAGCTACGACGAAGGACTGGAGATGGAGATAGACGACGCCCGCCTGGGCAGCGGTGGCGACGATCTGGACGGTGCCGACACCGTGAGCCGCCAGACCTACTTCCGCGAGCTGCTGCGCCTGCAGGGCGAGCTGGTCAAGCTGCAGGACTGGGTGCAGCACCACAGGAAAAAGGTGGTCATCCTCTTCGAGGGCCGCGATGCGGCCGGCAAGGGCGGCGTGATCAAGCGCATCACCCAGCGCCTGAACCCTCGCGTGTGCCGCGTGGCCGCCCTGCCCGCGCCCAACGACCGCGAGCGCACGCAGTGGTACTTCCAGCGCTATGTCTCCCACCTGCCTGCGGGTGGCGAGATCGTTCTCTTCGACCGCAGCTGGTACAACCGCGCGGGCGTGGAGCGCGTGATGGGCTTTTGCTCCGACGAGGAGTACGAGGAGTTCTTCCGCTCCGTGCCCGAGTTCGAGAAGATGCTGGTGCGCTCGGGCATCACGCTGGTGAAGTACTGGTTCTCCATCACCGACGAGGAGCAGCACCTGCGCTTTCTGGGCCGCGTGCACGACCCGCTCAAGCAGTGGAAGCTCAGCCCCATGGACTTCGAGAGCCGCCGCCGCTGGGAGGACTACACCAAGGCCAAGGAAGCCATGCTGGAGCGCACCCACATCGCCGAGGCGCCCTGGTGGCTGGTGCAGGCCGTGGACAAGAAGAAGGCCCGGCTCAACTGCATCTCCCACCTGCTGACGCAGTTGCCCTACGAGGAGATAGAGCACCCGGCCATCGTGCTGCCCGAGCGCACGCGCAATCCCGAATACACACGCAACCCCGTTCCCCAGCACATGTACGTGCCGGATCTGTACTGAGCGGCGGCCGGCAGCGGGCTGCCGGCGTTCTCACGCCCCGTCTTCTCAAGACCCGTTTCCTCAAGCCTTCTGCGCCTCGCCATCCTCCACGGATGCCTCGGGCCACTCAGAGGACGCGGAGGCCTCGGAGGACTCGGACGCCTCAGGCGTCTCTGGCGCTGGCTCTGCCCCGGCGACTGCAGCCGCCTGCGGCACCTCGGCAACCTCAACAACCTCGGCCGCACGCTTGCGCCGGTCCTGCTCCAGCAGCGCGGTCAGCGCCGCGTGGATGCGCTCCAGCGTGCCGCCCGGGTTGACCCACCAGTCCGTGGACCAGATGCGCAGTATCTGCCAGCCCAGGCCGCGCAGCACCTGCTCGCGCAGCTTGTCGCGGTCGCGCGCCGTGGCCGAGCGGTGGTAGGTGGCGCCGTCGCACTCCACGCCCGCCAGGTAGCTGCCCGCATGGTCCGGGTGCACCACGCCCAGGTCCACACGGAATGAGGACGCGCCGATCTGCGTGTGCACGCGCCAGCCCTTGCGCTCCAGCGCCTGGGCCACGCTGGCCTCGAAGGGGCTGTCGAAATCGCCCTGGCTGCCATGGTGCGACTCGGCCAGCGCGCGCGGGCCGCGCTCGGCAAATTCCAGGAAGTGCTTGAGGTCGCGCACGCCCGCCGCCTGGGTGCGCGACAGGTCCATCTGCTCGCCGCGCAGGCTGGAGAAGATGCGCAGCTCCTGCCGCGCGCGCGTCACCGCCACGTTCAGCCGCCGCTCGCCGCCGTCGCGGTTGAGCGGGCCGAAGTTCATGGACACGGCGCCCGAGATATCGGGCCCGTAGGTGATGGAAAAGTACATGATGTCCCGCTCGTCGCCCTGCACGCTTTCCAGGTTCTTGACGAAGACGGGCTCCAGCAGCGCATCGGAGAAAAACGGCTCCAGCCCCGGGTCCTTGCGGCGCTCCTCGTCCAGCAAATCCTCGATCAGGCTTTGCTGCTCGGAGTTGAAGGTGACCACGCCGATGGTGGCTCCCGACTGCGCAAACCCCGGCGACTTCAGCCGCGCCACCAGGTCGGCCACGAGGGCCTTGGCCTCGGGCTGGTTGATGCGGGCGCCACCTTTTTCATAGCGGCCCTGCACGGCGTGGAAGCTGACGGCGCGGTCATCGGTGACGGGCGAGGGAAAGGTCACCAGCCCGCCGCCGTAGTAGCGGTGGTTGCTGAAGGCGATCAGGCTTTCATGGCGCGAGCGGTAGTGCCACGACAGGTTGCGCGTGGGCAGGCTGGCGCCCAGGCATTCGTCCAGGATGCTTTCCATGTCGCTTTCCACGCCCTGCGTGTCGTCGTCGAAGGTGTCGGAGGTGTCGGCGCGGCCGAAGAAGCTGGTGGGCGGCAGTTGCTTGGGGTCGCCCACCATCACCACCTGCCTGGCACGCGCCATGGCGCCGATGGCGTCCCAGACGGGAATCTGCGAGGCCTCGTCGAAGATGACGATGTCGAAGTTGCTGGTCTCGGCGCTCAGGTACTGGGCAATGGACAGCGGGCTCATCAGCAGGCAGGGCGTCAGGCGCAGCACGGCCGAGGGGATCTGCTCCAGCAGCTGGCGCAGCGGCAGGTGCTGGCGCTTCTTGGTGATCTCGCGCCGCAGGATGCCCCACTCGCTGTTGCGCTGGATGCTGTCGGCCGACGGCAGGCCCGCGCACAGCCGCGCACGTATCCACTGGCGCGTGACCGAGGTGAATTCATCGTCCAGCGCGCGGAAGTCGGCAATGCGCCGCTCATGCTCGGCAGAGACGAAGCGCTTGAGCACCTCGTCCTCGTCCACGGCCAGCGCCAGCCACCAGCGCGCGTAGTTGACCTCGAAGGCCTGGGGCGCCTGGGCCGGTTCCAGGCTGCCGGACTCGATGGCGTCGGCCAGCGCACCCAGCCCGCCCGCGCGGGCCGCGGCCTGGGCATTGCGCCAGGCGCACCAGGCATGCAGGCCGCCCTGCCCGGCCAGCACGCCGCCCGCCGTGGCCGCCAGCTGCTCGGCCGTGCGCTGGGCCAGGGCACGCTGCTGCGACTCGCCATGGGCTGCCGCCGCGCCGAAGGGGTCTATGGCTGCGTGCAGGCCGGCCAGGCTGTCCAGCAACTGCTGGCAGGCCATGCCGACCGCGGCGCCCTCGCCCAGCTCGGCGCTGCGCAAGGCCAGCACCTGGTGCAGGGCCTGGCGTGCCTGGGCCAGCTCGGCCTCCTGCCAGCCCAGCCCGGTCAGCCCTGCCTGCAGCGATCCCTGCAGGCGCAGCGCATGCTCCACGGCTTGCGGGCGCGTGTCCAGGCCGTCCCAGACGCCGGGGCAGCGCAAGCGCAGCTCGTCCAGCGCCAGCAGTTGTTCCTCGATGGCGCTGCGGGCCGCCAGCTGCGCATGGGCCTGCTGCAGCGCCGCGCCACAGCGGCCCTGGGCCACGGCGGCGTGCGATGCCATCAGGCCGCCGCGCCGCGTCAGTTGCAGGCGCTCGCGCTCGAAGGCCAGCGCGTCCTGCAAGGCCTGGGTATCGGTTTCCAGGCCGCGCCACAGGCCGTGGCTGGCATCGGCCAGCGGCAGGTAGCCATCGAGCTGGCGGTCGATCTGGTACAGGGCCTGCAGGCGCTGCACTTCGGCCGCCCAGCGCTCGCCGCCATGGCCTTCGGCCACGGCCTCCAGTCCATCGAGCGAGAAGGATTTCTGCGCGCGCGCGGCCAGCAGGGCCGCATTGGCCTTCAAGGCGCTGCGCGCATGGTCGGTGCGCGTGCGGTATCCGGCCCACAGGCCGTCGGCTGCGGCCCCGGGCTGGATCTGGTCCAGTTCCTCGCGCAGGCCCCGGATGCACACCAGGGCGGCCAGGTCATCGGCCACGCGCGGCTCGCCCGCGCCTTCGATGGTGGCCTCCAGCGCCGCGCGCACCTTGCGCCGGCCCAGCCAGGACAGCGGCCACAAGGACTTGCCGGCCCTGGCCCATTCGCGCTGCAGCTGCGAGACATTGAGCTGGCCCACGCCCGCGCCGTACTTGACGGACAGGCCCTGGCGCAGCGCCGCGATCTCGTCGATGCACTGCAGGCCGCGCTCCAGCTCGTCGCCCAGGGCCACAGGCCAGGGCGTGCCCAGCCCGGCCTGCAGGCGCCGGCGCTGCGCCAGCAGGTCCAGCGCCTGGGCCAGGCGCGCCTGCAGCTCGGCCGGCCAGGGCGCCAGCATCTGTGCGGACAGATCACCGTGCTGCGCCAGCAGCTGCAGGCCCGATTGCAGGGATTCGCCAATGCGCGTGCCGTCAGGCAGCACGCAGAAAGCCAGGTTGCGGCCTGCGGCCGCAGGCAGCGCGCGCGCGATCACGCCCAGCGCCGAGCGCGCCTGGCGCCCCAGCGCCGGCCACTCGATGCGCAGCAGCCGGCCCAGCTGCTGCGCCGCCTCGGCAAAGCCCTGGCCTGCATCGTGCAGGGCCTGGGCGGCATCCACCATCTGCTGCTGCCAGCGCACGGACCAGTCGCTGGCCTGCACCGTGGCCAGCGGCCCGTCCTTCAGATGCTGCGCGCCCACGGCCTGGGCATTGGCCTGCAGGCGGCCCGCAGTCTCGCGCAAAAGGGCCAGGCCCGCTTCGTCATGGGCCTGGGGCGTGGGCCAGTGAAATCCCAGGCGCGGCAGCGCCTGGCCACCGGCCACGGCGCCAATGGCGCGGTAGATGGTCCAGCCGTTGGCGTGGCGCCGGTGCAGGCGCTCCACATAGGCCGACAGCTGCTCGCGCAGGCGGCCGAGCTGGCTGGCCTTGGCGGCCCAGGCCTCGGCATCCACCTGGCCATGCGAGTCCCAGGATTTCTGCAGCTGGCCCAGCACGTCGAGCTTGCGGCTCTTGTTGGAGTGCAGCTCCAGGCAGAACTCGCCCAGGCCCACTTCGCGCAGGCGGCGGTAGACCACGTCCAGCGCGGCGATTTTCTCGGCCACGAAGAGCACGCGCTTGTCCTCGGCCAGGCATTGCGCGATCAGGTTGGCAATGGTCTGGCTCTTGCCCGTGCCCGGCGGGCCGATGAGCACGAAGTCCTTGCCGCGCGCAGCGGCCATCACGGCCGACAGCTGCGATGAATCGGCCGGCAGCGGGCTGAAGACCTGCTGCGGCGCGAACTCCTGGTCCAGCCGCCGCGTGTCGGGAAAGGCGATCTCCGAGCGATAGGGCTCGCGCGGCGTGTCGATCAGGTGGGCGACCACGGGCGAGCTGCGCAGCTGGTCGGCGCGCTCGGCCAGGTCCTTCCACATCAGGTATTTGGCGAAGGAGAACATGGACAGCACCACGTCCTCGCTGACCTCCCAGCCGCGCACGTCCTTGATCGCCTCGCGCACGCGGGCCCAGATGCCGGTGATGTCCAGTCCGGCCTCGTCGCGCGGCAGGTCGCCTGCGGGCACGCCCAGCTCCAGCTGGAAGTCCTGGCGCAGCATCTCGACCAGCGTGGGGTTGAAGCGCGGCTCGTCCTCATGCGCCTGCAGCGTGAAGCCCGAGCGCGCGCTCTTGCGCTCCAGCGTGACGGGCAGCAGGATCAGCGGCGCGCGCACGCGCACATCGGGCTTGTCGGGCCGGCTCCAGACCAGAAAGCCCAGGGCCACGAACAAGGTGTTGGCGCCGCCTTCCTGCAGCGCGTTGCGCGCGCCGCGAAACAGCTCCACAAAGCGGCTGTCCAGCTCCAGCGGCTCCAGGTCGATGAAGACCTCGCGCCGCTGCAGCGCCTCTTCGGCGTGCGCGCCGCGCAGGTCTTCCAGGCTGCGCGCCTCGTGCAATGGCTGGCTGCGCGGGTCCTTGCCCTGCATGAGCTCGGGGCTGGGCAGCAGCTTGAGCACCTGGCCCCGGGCCAGCGTGTCCTCCAGCGCGGGCGCGGCCACCTGCAGCAGCAGCGATTTCTTGCCGGGCTTGAAGTTGAGCAGCGCATTGCGCAGCGACAGGTCCAGCAGCCGGCGCTGCCAGCGCGCCAGCCTGTCCTTGGGATCGAGCTGGGAGGTGGGCACTTCGCGTGTCTGCGCCTGCGCCAGGAGTTCGGGCGGCGGCTCCACGGTGAGCCGGGGCTCGGCCTGTCCTTCGCCGGCCTCGGGCGCGGCGTCCTGCGGCTGGGCCAGCGCCAGCGGGCGGATGCGCTGCATGCGCGCGCGCCGAACGTCCACCAGCAGCTCGAACTGGTCCTCATGCTCTTCGGCCAGCTGGCGCGCGCCCTGGGCAATGGCCTGGCTGAAGGCCACGGCCTGGCCTTGCGCGGCCAGCGTGGTCTCGAAGACCACCAGCTCCTGCAGCTTGAGCCGCTTGCGCACGGCCGTGATGTCATCGACCACGGCGGTCGAGAATTCCTGCCTGCCCAGCCACAGGCCCACGAAGGCATGGCCGCGCGTGAAGACCAGCAGCGGGTTCAGGTGCGCCTGCTCCAGGCAGGAGGCGAACAGCAGCGTCAGGTCCAGGCAGGTGGCCAGGCCCGCATCCAGCACCTGGGACGCGCCGCGTATCTTCTGGCCCGCATGCTCGAAGCTGGCCGGCGGCAGCGCGTAGTTGAGTTTCTTCTGGAGCACGGAAGTCCAGATGGCCGAGGCCAGTTCCCAGGCCCGCTGCGGCCCCTGTTCATAGCCGTTGATGGCGCCGGACTTGCCCGCCGCCTCCAGCGCCTGCGCCGCGCCCTTGAGGATGCGGTCCACGGCCGGATCGTTGGGTTGCACGAAGGCCACCACCATCTCGGGCAAATGCCCCAGGCCGCCCCACTGGTTGCGGGCCAGCAGTTCCAGCGGGTGTTCGTGCCGGGCCAGCACCGTCTGTGCCGGCTGGCCGCTGCGCAGCTCCAGCCGCAGCACGGCAGGCTCGGCCTCGGTCAGGCGCGAGAGCAAGGCGCCGTCCAGCGCCACATCCAGGTCGGTCAGCGCATAGGTGCTGTGCGCGGCCACCGACTCCAGGCGCCAGGTGCGCGGCTTGATGAAGGCAGGCTCCGAGGCCAGGTGCAGGCTCAGCGCCTGCAGCGGCAGTTCGCCCTCGTTGACGATGGCCAGCTCCAGCAGCGCGGGCACGGCGTTCTGGAAGTCGGCGAGATTGAGCTTGGCGACGGTGCCGATGCGCAGCTGCGGGGCCGTCTGCGGCGCCTGGGCGGCGGCGGGGGCGGCATCTGCGGGGGAATCTCGGCGGGGGTCTTCTGTCATGCGCGGTAGTCCTTGGCTGGCCAGCAGGCGGCGGGAACTGTCGAAATCCCGTCATATTCCTGGCCCGACGATTGTCCGCTGCGAATGAGGCGCCGTGTCCGAGATGGGCGGTTTTCAGGGGTCACTGTTTGCAAAAAATAAGAGCGAAGAGGCCTGCTGAGAACATCAATCCGAAGGCCCGGCAATCACTTCATGCACGAGCGCATCCCATCAGCACCTCGCAGATCATGGCGTTGACGGCGCCGTGCACGGCGGTCACGGCACGGGCAAAGCGCGCTGACCCCATCGCAAACAAGCCTGCCGCATCTGGATATGCGCAAATGCCTGGTGGACGGTCCCGGCTGCACGTGGTTGTGGAACTTTATGATTAGCCACCATACAATATGGCACCAACAACCACGGCGCACAGCGCCCATGCAAGGAAACACCATGTCCCACTATCTGGTCGAGCTCTATTCCCCCAACCCCGCCTGGCTGGCCCTGCCCGCCGCGCAGCGCCAGCAGTTTCTGGAGGGGGTTGCCAGCGCCATGGGCGGGCTGGCTGCCATGGGCGTGCAGGTGCTGGCCCTGGCCGAGACCGAGCGCGGCCTGGACCAGGCCAGCCCGCACCGCTTCCTGGGCATCTGGCGCTTTCCCGATACCGCCGCGCGCGATGCCCTGCTGGCGGGCATCAAGGCCAGCGGCTGGTACGGCTACTTCGACCATGTGAACGCGGCCAGCGGCACGGGCGGCCTGGAAAGCCATCTGAAGGCGCTGGCCGAGGCCTGAGGCGGACGGGTGATGGGTGCTGGATGAGTGCTGTATGGGTGATGCAGCGCCGGCCCTACGGCTGAATCGGACACCCCAGACGCTTGAGCGTCTCGTCTATCCATGGCGCGCTGTAGGTACCGGCAGCGATGTCGGCCACCATCCTGGCCTCAACGACCTGCTTCCCGAGTGCTGCATCCAGCAGGGCCTGCGCCTGCGCATGCGGTACGCACAGCAAGCCATCGTCGTCGCCAATCATGAGGTCACCGGGCTCGATCACCATGCCATCGATGGCGACAGGCACATTGATCTCGCCCGGGCCGTCCTTGTAGGGTCCGCGGTGCGTGACGCCCGCTGCGAATACCGGGAAGCTGCCAGCACGAATCCATGCCGCGTCCCGGATCGCGCCATTGATCACGATCCCGCCCAGCTGGCGACGCAT
The DNA here is from genome assembly GCF_043104845.1 of Delftia sp. WSY_7. Taxonomy (NCBI): domain Bacteria; kingdom Pseudomonadati; phylum Pseudomonadota; class Betaproteobacteria; order Burkholderiales; family Comamonadaceae; genus Delftia; species Delftia sp. WSY_7. The sequence continues at coordinate 109,165 of NZ_JBICLB010000054.1, forward strand.
GGCGTCTCCCACCATGATTTCTCCGATGAGTGCGTTGGTGAGGTCGCCGCCCGCATCCACCACGATCACGTCACCTGGGCTGGCCAGTTGAAGTGCCTTGTGGAGCATGAGGTTGTCGCCCGGGCGTGTCTTGATGGTCAACGCAGGGCCGGCCATGCGCCCGCCGCCGTGCATGGGGCGCAACCGCGCGCCGCCGGCCGTCATGCGGGCCATGCAGTCGCTGACGTTGGCAACAGGCACGTCGAGATAGCGCCTGGCAATATCAAGGCTGACAGCGCGCTGCCGCTTCAGAATTTGAAGACCGATCATGGTGTGGTACTCAGAGTGGATGGGATGAAAGCCGTGCCGCTCAATCGAGCGTGGTGCCAGAGCTCTTGACGATGGGTGCCAGCCGTGCACGGTCGCTGGCGTAGAGCCTGGCCATGTCCTGCGGTGTGCCGGTGATGAGTTCGGCGCCCGAGTCGGCGATCTTCCTGGCCGTGTCGGGTGCGTTCACCACCTTGTTGATGGCTTCGTTGAGCTGCCTGACGATGGCGTCGGAGGTGCCGGCCGGGGCCATCACGCCCCACACGCTGGCCAGCTCCACGCCCTTGATGCCGGATTCGGTGTAGGTCGGCACGTCGGGCAGCAGCTTGGAGCGGCTCGCGGTGGTCACTCCGATGGCGCGCACCTTGCCCGACTGGATGTGCGACAGCAGCGTGGGGACGGAGCCCATGTACATGTCGATGCGCCCGCCCAGCAGGTCGGGCATGGCCTGCGCCATGCCGCGAAACGGCACGTGGGTGAACTTCACATTCGAGCTTTTCTGCCAGGCCTCGCTGATGAGGTGCGAAATGGTGCCGGTGCCCGGCGTGGCAAAGCTCAGGCGCCCGGGGTCCTTCTTCGCCGCCTGGACGATGTCGTCCAGGGACTTGTACGGCGAATCGGCATTCACCACGAGCACGGCCGGGCCGGCTGCGACCAGGGCCACGGCGCGCAGGTCCTTGTCGGGGTTGTAGGTGAGCTTGGAGTACAGCAGCGGGTTGAGCACCACGTTGTCGGTCTGCGCCATCACCAGGGTCAGGCCGTCGGCGGGGGCCTTGGCCACCTGGTCCAGAGCCAGGTTGCCACCGGCACCGGGCTTGTTCTCCACCACGATGGCCCACCCATGGGCCTCGGTGAGCTTGGTGCCGACCAGCCGCGTGAGGTTGTCGGTGCCGCCGCCGGCCGGAAAGGGCACGATGAACCTGATGGGCCGCTGCGGATAGGTGCCCTGGGCATGGGCCGGGGCCATGGCGGCAGCGGTCAGTGCCAGCAGGCCGGCGAGGGCCAGGCGGCGTCGGGTCGGGGTCGTCATTGCGGATGTCTCCTTTGTTGGTGTCGGTTGGCGCAGGGGTACGTTGATCAGGCTTGGCTGGCGAGCACGTGGCTGCCCAGCCAATCGATGGCCTCGTCGGTGGAGGTGCCGGTGAACGGCTGGGCCGCATGCGCGCGGGCCGTGGCGGCGAACAGCGCCTCGACGGCGGGCAAGGCGATGGGTGCCAGGCCGTTGCGGGCCATCTGCTGCCGGGCCTCGGCCACCTCGTTGCGGCGGCGTGCGGAGTGCGGGATGTGCGTGCGCACCATGGACTCCATCAGCGTGCGCAGCGGTGTCTCGTCGATGTCCTGCAGCACGGCATGCAGCTGCTCGCGCAGGCCCATCTGCTGGGCCGTCACCAGGCACTCCACGGCCAGCGCCTCGGTCCCCTTGGTGTAGATGCTGCGCAGGAGCTTGAGCGCGGCGGCATCGCCAGGCTGTCCGCCCACCACGCGAACGGAGCCGCCAAGGGGCAAGAACAATTCCTGTACAAAACCGGCCTTGCCACCGGCCACGAGCAGCGGCGTCTTGCTGCCGCCCAGGTTGACCGCGCCGGTGATGGCCACGTCCACGAAGTGCACCGCCCTGCCCTGGGCGACGCGCCGGGCCAGCTCGCCGCATTCGCGCATCTCCTGCGGGTCTGCCGTGGTCATGTCCACATAGATCACGCCATCGCGCAGATGGGGCAGGCAGGCCTCGAACAGGCTGCGCGCCACGGTGCCGAACACGGCGCTCACCACCAAGTCGGCCTCGGCCAGCCAGGCACCGGGCGCGGTATGCACCTGCGCACCAGCGGCCTGCACGGCGTCGGCCACCGCAGCGTTGGGCTGCAGGTCGCACAGGCCCACCAGGCTGTGCCCCTGCTCCACAAAGGCCTGCATGTAGCAGGCGCCGACCATTCCACCACCCAGTATTGCGAACTTCATAAAAGTACAAATTTAAAACATTGAGCGCAGTCTATGGAGTGCACCTGCGATCCACTCATAGAGATTTCCCGTAGAACTGCGGATATTTGTACTTCTTTTGTATTTTTTCGGATGAAGCGCAGCGCAGCTAGCCCCTCCGTCGTCACCTAGAATCGGCGCACCATCCCCACCCACCTGGTGCAAACACAGTGCAAAACGTGAAAGACAAGGCGTACGAGGTTCTGCGGCAGCGGCTCATCGGCGGCCACTACCGACCCGGCGAACAGCTCAAGGAGGAGCCTATTGCCCGCGACCTGGGACTGAGCCGCACGCCGGTGCGCAATGCGCTGCACCGCCTGGTGGAAGATGGCCTGGCCACCGATGGCGCGGGCCAGGGTATCCGCGTGTCGGAGTGGAGCGACTGGGATGTGGAGGAGACCTTCCAGCTGCGCATGCTGCTGGAGCCGTACGCCTCGTTCCTCGCGGCCACGCGCGGCGGCGAGGGGCTGGCCAATGAGCTGGAGGCCAGCAACCAGCGCATGGAGGCCGGCATTGCCGCTGGCCACGACGGCATTGGCGAGGTGCAGTCAGCCAACCGGGATTTTCACCACGCGCTGATCGAGGCATCGGGCTCGCCGCGCCTCAAGACCATGCTGGCGACGATGATCGACATGCCGATCATCAAGCGGTCGTTCTACATCTACACGCCCGAAGAGCTGGTGCAAAGCCTGCACCACCACTGCGACCTGGTGATCGCCGTACGCGCCAGGGATGGCGAGCTGGCACGCCAGGTGATGCAGCTGCACCTGCGCATGTCCTACCACCGGTTCATGAAGCATCGGGGGGAATACCGCGCGGATGCATGAACAGTGTCATGACCGGGGCTGAACCCTTTGCGCTGACCGCACCCGGTACAGCCACGGCAGCCAGACAAAGGCGATGAGGACCAGCACAACGCCTGCCAGCGCCATGGGCAGCACCATCGGCCAGGCACCGTGGCGCATCGTCGGATCGACAAATTGCGCCGCCAGCTGGCCGGCGCAGAAGGCCACGCACATGATCGCGAAGCCCGAACACGACACGGCCCGCCCGGCCAGTTGCGGCGGCAGGCCACCCACCGCGCCCGCCTGGCCGCAAGGCTGGTGCAGGCCATGGCCCAACGCATACACCGCGTGCCCCAGCAGCAGTGGAAAGGGCGAGGTCGGCGCCAGCGCGCAGCCGGCGATCTGGATGCACGGCCCCAGCAGACTGAGCGAAGCGCCCAGCTGCACCGTGCGCACCGGCCCGTGGCGCGACAGCAGGCGCCGGCACCATGTGATGCCGAGGATGTAGACCAGCGAGCCGCCCGCTGGAATCCAGCCGTAGAGCACGGGCGACAGGCCGAACAGGTCGACGTACACCATCGGCGACAGCAGCAAAAAGCAGAAGATGCCGCCGTAGGTGGCTGCGGCCAGCGCCGTCCAGGCGCAAAAGCCGGGGTCGGCGATCACCTGGCGCACACCGCCAGCGGATACGGATACGGGTACGGATGCGAGGACCGGGGCAGACTCCGCCGGCGCTTGCCGCGTCTCGCTGAAAGTGCGCCAGCACAGTGCCAGCAAAGCCAGCGAGTAGACGCCCATCGCCACCAGCACCCAGCGCCAGCCGGTGGCCTGGACTCCCCATGCACCGGCAATCGGCGCCACCAGGGCCACCAGCCCCAGGCCTGTGAGGCCGCGGGCCATGATGCGCGGCCCTTCATGGGCCGGATACAGGTCGCGCACCGCAGCCCGTGCGCACACCAGGATGGCCGCCATGGCCGCGCCCTGCATGGCGCGCCAGGCCACCAGTGCGTCCGCGCTGCCCGCCAGCGCACAGCCTGCCGCCGCTGCCGTGTAGCAGGCCAGACCCGTCAGCAGAACCGGCCGGCGCCCGAAGCGGTCGGCCAGCGGCCCGCACACCAGCTGGGCGACACCGAACGCCAGCATGAACACGGTCAGGCTGCTGCTGGCCGAGCCCAGGTCGCGCGCGATCTCGGGCAACGCCGGCAGATAGCCATCGGTGGCGACCGGCTGCGCGGCCAGCAGCAGCGGCAGCAGCAGGAGGAAGGAAACGGAGCGGCGCGGGCCGGGATCGGCGAAGTTCATCTCAATGAAGCCTGGTCACTGCATGCAGCGCGTCGAGCGAGGGAGTTCGAAGGACGATACATGGCCAGTTGCGCGCCATGCATCCTATGCGACGGCGGACAGCACGGCCCGCAGGCCCAGCAGATAGCTGTCCGCGCCGAAGCCGCAGATCTGGCCCCGGGCGATGTCGGCAAACACCGAGTGGTGGCGAAAGGGCTCGCGCGCATGGATGTTGCTCATGTGGATCTCCACCACGGGCACGGTGAGCATGGCCAGCGCGTCGCGGATGCCGTAGCTGTAGTGCGTCCAGGCGCCGGCGTTGATGAGCACGCCATCGACGCCGTCCCGAAAGCCCTGGTGGATGCGATCGCACATGGCGCCTTCGCAATTGGTCTGGAAGCTGTCCACCTCGCAGCCCAGCTGGCTGCCCAGGCTGCGCAGCGAGGCGTCGATCTCGGCCAGCGTGACCGTGCCGTATTGGGCAGGGTCGCGCTGGCCGAACATGTTGTGGTTGATGCCGTGCAGCATCAGGATCTTTTTCATGGAGGCTCCGTGGCTTGATGTCATGGATGGAGGATGGCGCGCCGGTGGTGCCCGGGTCACGCCGTGGTGTCGATGGCGGCGCCCATGCGGGCAGCCTCTGCAATGGCCTCGGTGATCTGCAGGTTGCGCAGGCCGTCGTGCACGCTGACCAGTGGCTGTGCCAGGCCGCGCGCCACCTGCGCGAAATGCGCCATCTGGCGCACCAGCGGGTCTTCGCGCTCCACGGCGGCCACATCCAGGTCGAAGGGCTCATTCCAGGAGCGCTGGCCGGCCGATGCATAGGTCTTCAGCCGCATGCTCGGTATGGCCAGCGAGCCGAAGGTGCCCGCCACCAGGTAGCAGTCTTCGTCCTCATAGCCGGCATAGGCCTTGTTCTCCTGCGAGGTCTGCTCCCAGCTGCGCGCGCTGGCGGCCGTGTCCGAAAGCACAAAGCTGCCCAGCGCACCGCTGGCAAAGCGCAGATTGATGGCCACCGTGTCTTCCACGGCAAAACCGCGCGTGGCATGCGAGGCAAAGGCCTGCACGGCCACGATGTCGCCGCACAGCATGCGCAGGTTGTGGACCTCGTGGATCATGTTGAGCAGGATGGGTCCGCCCCCGGCCTCGCGGCGCCAGGGGCCTTCCTCGAAATAGGCGTCCGGCTTGTAGAACAGGGCCGCGCCGGTCACGGCCACCAGGCGGCCCAGCCGCCCCTGGGCAATGAGGGCCGCGGCCCGCGCCATGATCGGGCTGTGGGCGCGGTGGTGGCCCACCAGCACGCGGGCGCCGCTGCGCTCGGCCAGCGCGGCCAGGCGCTGTGCCTCGGCCACGGTGGAGGTGACGGGCTTTTCCAGCAGGATGGGCAGGCGCGCATGCATGCACTGCGCCGCCTGCGGGGCATGCAGGCGGTTGGGCGTGGCCAGCACCACGGCGTCGGGCCGGTCATGGGCGATCAGCTCGCCCAGGTCGCGCCACAGCGGCACTCCGGCCCTTTGGGCAAGCTCCCGGGCTGCGGGCGCCGGGTCCACGATGGCGGACAGGCGGCAGTCCGCCTGGGCCCCGATGGCGGCGATATGCGCCTGGCCGATCGCGCCGGCGCCGGCCACGGCAATGCGAAGCGGGTGCAGCTGTGCCATGGCATGCCCCTCAGAAGCGGTGCAGCACGCCCAGCTGCACGCCCTTGATGGTGCGGCCGTTGACGTCGTCGGCCGATGTGAAGTTGGGCTTCATGCCGCCCGAGGCCGCCAGCCGGAAGCCCGCATTGCGGTCGTTCTTCAACTGCTCGGCCACCGCGTAGAGCATGGTGCGCTTGGACAGGTCGTAGTAGGCCGCGACCGCGCCGCCCGATGCGCCGCGCCCGCTGTCCGAGCCATCCTGTATGCGGCCCCACAGTGCGCCCACGCGCAGCTGCGGCGTCACGCGGTAGTCGGCCGACAGTTGCCAGACGCGGTAGAAGCGGCGCACATCGGCATTCGTGCCCGCCACCAGCCCGCCCACATTGCCCAGCACCGTGCCCGTGTTGTTGCCCGCCGAGCCTGCCGTGCTGTTGTTGGACCGCACAAAGGCCAGCTGGACCTTGCCCTTGCCGTAGTCGTAGTTGGCGTAGAGGTTGTCGTAGCGGACCGCGTCGGTATAGGCCGCGTTCTGCGGCGCACGCGCATACAGGCCTGCATAGCCGACGCGGTAGGGGCCGTTCAGGTAGTCCAGGCCCAGTTGGTAGATGGCCTGGCGCGCTGGAGCACCGGTCTCGGCCATGGCGTAGTGGGCCTCGAACAGGAAGCCGGCCATGCGCGGCGAGGTGTAGGAGATGTCGTTGTCGAAGCGCGAGGGCACGCCGAAGTTGTTGACCATCGATCCCAACGTGCGCGAGGTGAAGTCGATGTAGTCGCCGCGCCCGAAGATCACGGTGTTCTGCCGGCCCAGTCGCACCTCGCCCCAGCCGCCGCCCAGGCCCACCCAGCTTTGGCGGTCGAAGCCGCGCGTGCTGTCGGCCTGCGTGCCGTTGTCGGCGTTGATGCCCATCTCCAGCTGGAACTTCGCGTACAGGCCACCACCCAGGTCTTCCTGCCCGCGAAAGCCCAGGCGGCTGCGCAGCAGGGCACCGTCCTCCAGCGTGGTCATGGATGCGCCCGAGCTGCTGCGCATGTGGTTGATGTACTGGTCCACGCTGCCGTAGATGGTGACCGAGGACTGGGCCTGGGCGCCCGCTCCCCAGGCGCCCAGCACGGCGGTCAGGGCCAGGATGCGAAGGGCCCCGCGCTGCGGCACTCGCGGTGTCTGGTGCATTTGCTGTTGCATGGTCTTGTCTCCTTCTCTGTGAAAAATGCTTTTTCGGGCGTGGCTGCGCCCTGCCCTGGACGCATTCAGGGCCGGTTGTCTGTCGGCTGGATCAGTAGGAGATGTGGGCGGTGGCGCGCAGCTCGTCGGGCGTGGCGCTGCCGAAGCCGAAGAATTCGAGGTAGGCGGGAATCATCTCGAACAGCATGTCCGTGCCCACCTGGAAGTCGCAGCCCTTGTCGCGCACGGCGCGCAGCAGGGGCGTGAACTCGGACTTCATCACCACCTCGCCCACAAAGGTGGTGGGCGCGATGCGCTGCACATCGAAAGGCAGCGGGTCATCGGCCTTCATGCCCAGCGGCGTGGCGTTGACGACCACGTCAAAGCCCTGCGGGTCCCTGGAGCCCGTGCCCACCTTCATCCTCGGGTAGTAGGCAGCGAGCCGCCCTGCCAGGGCCTGCGCGCTCTCATCCCGCGTGTCGAACAGCATCAGCTCGCCCACGCCGGCTGCCGCCAGCGAGGCGGCAATCGCCGACCCTACGCCACCCGCGCCGGAAATCAGCACCCGCGCGCCCTGCAGCTGCCGGCCCTTGCGCAGCACGCCGCGCACAAAGCCCGCGCCGTCGAACTGGTCGCCCAGCAGCGAGCCGTCCTCGCGCCGCAGCACGGCATTGCAGGCGCCTGCAATGTGCACGGCGGGCGTGACCTCGTGCACCAGGTCCACCACGGACACCTTGTGCGGCATGGTGATCAGCGCGCCGCGCAGGTTGGTGAAACGCATGATGGCCGCGAAGTCCGGCGCGAAATGCGCCGCCTTCACGCCCATGGGCACGACGCAGGCGTCTATGCCACGGCCGTCGAACCACGGGTTGTAGATCATGGGCGACTTGAAGGTCTCGGTCGGGTCGCCGATGTGCGCGATGAGGGTGGTTTTTCCGGAAATCATTCCCTGGGCTTTCGGATGCTTGGGTTGGCGGAATGTGGCGTGTGCAATTCAGCGGCCGGACTGGGCCAGGGCCTGGGTGCGCAGGCGCTCGTACTCGGCGGCGTCCACAGGCTGCGCACCGGCCTCGCCCAGATCCTCCATGCGCACGCGGTACGTCTCGCGGGCGCTCCAGGCGGCCAGGGCTGCCACCACGGTGATGCCGAAAGCGATCAGCCCCACCGTCAGCCAGATGTTCTGGGATCCCGGAGGCGCCACGGCCGTGAACAGCGCGGGCAGCATGGCGGTGATGGCCGTGCCCACGTTCTGCGAGATGGCCATGGCCGAGACGCGTGTGCGGGTCGGGAACAGCTCGGGGTAGAAGCTGGGGAACACCGCGTTGTAGCCCTGGTAGACCACGCCCCACATCAGGATGGACATGGCGAAGGCCAGCGGCATGTTGCGCGTGCTGATGGCGTAGAGGTAGCCGATGGCCAGCAGCCCGGACAGCAGCGCGCCGAAGATGATGGGCGGGCGCCGGCCGATGCGGTCGGACAGGTTGCCCACCATGGGAATCACCAGCACCGCGACGATGTTGCCCACCACGGGAATCCACAGGTACATGTCCTTGGCGAAGCCGATGCCGTAGGCGGGCTGCACCGCATAGGCGGCACCGAAGATGGTGGCCACCACGGGGATCACGTTCATCAGCGCCATGCAGACCACGCGCAGCATGTCGGGCGAATGGTGGCGGAAGGCCTCGACCACGGGCGAACGCGGACGCGCCTCGCTGCGGCCTGCGGCGGTGAAGGCCGGGGTCTCGTTGACCTCGCGGCGGATGATCCAGCCCGCGATGATGACCACGAAGCTCAGGATGAAGGGAATGCGCCAGCCCCAGCTGTTGAACTGCTCGGTGGGCATGTAGTGCGCCAGCGGCAGGAACACGGCCGCTGCCAGGATCTGGCCGGCCTGCACGCCCTGCAGCGTGAAGCTGGCGAAAAAGCCGCGCCGCCCGAACGGGGCATGCTCCAGGATCATCGAGCTGGCGCCCGAGATCTCGCCGGCCACCGCAAAGCCCTGGATCAGCCGCATCAGCACCAGCAGCGCCGGTGCCCACAGGCCGACCTGGTCATAGGTGGGCAGCAGCCCCACGGCGATGGTGGAAAAGCCCATCAGGAACATGCACCACACCAGCACCTGCTTGCGCCCGTGCGTATCGCCCAGGTGGCCAAGCACGAAGGCGCCGATGGGCCGCGCCACATAGCCCACGCCATAGGTGGCCAGCGAGGCGATGATGGCAATCGCCGGATCACCCTGCGGAAAGAAGATCTGCGGAAAGATCAGCGCCGCAGCCGTGGCGTAGATGAAGAAATCGTAGTACTCCAGGGCCGAGCCTATCCAGCCGCTGGTTGCGGCCTTCCTGGGTTGGTGCTGCGTTGACTGCGTATGTACCGGTGTTGCGCTCATGTGTTATCTCCTCCAGGCAAAAGATCCCCGCTGCGGCAAGTGATGGATGCTTGCGGCCAGGCCAGCGGGATGTAAAAAATGTAGTTCCCGCCTATGAATCTGCCCAAGCCAATTTCCAGGGGCATGTGCGCTGATCGCACCGCGCTGTTCGATAATCGCACGCACCCAGGGTTAATACGGAAAAATCAAAACCGTCATGACAACACCTTCCACCCTCGCCCAGCGCGACTGGATTGCCGGACTGGAACGCGGCGTATCGATCATCGAAGCCTTTGACGACGCCCACCCGCGCATGACGGCGGCCGAGGCCGGCCAGCGCACGGGCATGACGCGCACCGCCGCGCGGCGCTATCTGCTGACGCTGCAGCACATGGGCTACGTGGCGGGGGACGGCAAGCTGTTCTGGCTCACGCCGCGCGTGCTGCGGCTGGGGCAGTCGTACCTGGAGTCGGCGCGGCTGCCGCGCATCGTCCAGCCGTTCCTGCAGCGCGTGGCGGCCGGCACCCATGAAACCGCCTACCTGGCGGTGCTGGACGACGACGAGGTGGTCTACATCGCACGCAACGGCCCCAACCGCAACATGAACACCGGCTACGTGCTGGGCGCGCGCGTGCCGGCCCAGGTCACGGCGGCCGGCATGCTGATGCTGTCCATGCGCAGCGACGCCGAGCTGGAGCACTGGCTGGACAACCGCGCGCTGACGGTCTTCACCTCGCACACCATCACCTGCCCCGCCGAAATGCGCCGCGAGCTGGCCCTGATCCGCACCCAGGACTGGGCGCTGTGCGAGCAGCAGCTGAACCTGGACTCGCGCGGCATTGCCGTGCCGCTGCGTGACCGCCACGGCGCGCTGGCCGGCGCCCTCAACATCACCATGCCCATGGGCCGCGAGACCGGCAAGGACGCCGTGGCGCGCGTGCTGCCCATGCTGCGCGAGACGGCGCAGGCCATGCGGGATCTGATCTGATGGTGAACAACATGGCCATGGCGCAACTTCCTGACCTGGACACGCATGGCGGCGACGACCATCTGCTGCAGCATCTGCAGGCACTGGAAGTGCGGCTGCACGATCCGCAGGTGCGCGCGGACGCAGGCCAGCTGCAGGCGCTGCTGCATGAAGACTTTCTGGAATTCGGCCGCTCGGGCGGCGTGCACGACCGGGCCGCCACCGTGGACGGCCTGGCGGCCGCCTTGCCAGCAGGGGTCCCTGCCCGGCTGGTGTCAGGCGGCTTTGCGCTGGCGCGCCTGGGACCGGACAGCGCGCTGCTGACCTACCGCTCGGCCAGCGTGGCCGAGGATGGAACGGCCGGCCGGCATACGCTGCGCTCCTCGGTCTGGCTGCGCACGGCCCGGGGCTGGCAGATGCGCTTCCACCAGGGCACGCCCACGGCGCCATTCGACCTGGCCGCATCCATGCCATGAGCGGCCTGCGGCGTGTTCAGACCATCTCGAACGCGTACTTTTCCGTGTCCACCTCGCGTTGCGAGGCCACGGCATAGCGGTCGCCCTGGATGCGCTCGGGCTTGAAGAGGTCGTCCAGTTCGGCCAGCAGGGCAGCGTCCAGGCGCACGGCGCCGCCGCGCAGGTCTTCGTGCAGATGGTCCACGCTGGTGGTGCCCGGCAGGGCAATCACATGCTCGCCCTGGTGCAGCACCCAGGCGATGGCCAGCTCGGCCAGCGTGCAGTCGGCGCGCTCGGCAATGGACTGCATGGGCGCGAGCAGCTGCAGGTTCTTCGCATAGGCCTCGGGCGCGAAGCGCGGCATGGCGGCGCGGATATCGCCCTTGACCAGGCCCTCGACCTCCTGGAGCTTGCCGGTGAGGAAGGCGCGGCCCAGCGGGCTGAAAGCCACGTAGGCAATGCCCAGTTCCTTGCAGGCCTGCAGCGTGCCCAGTTCGGCATTGCGCGACCACAGCGAATACTCGCTTTGCAGCGCGGCGATGGGGAAGGTGGCATGGGCGCGGCGCAGCGCGTCGGCGCCGATCTCGGACAGGCCCAGGGCGCGCACCTTGCCCTCTTCCACCAGGCGCGACATCTCGCCCACCGATTCCTCGATGGGCACGCGGCGGTCCCAGCGGTGCAGGTAGTAGAGATCGATGACATCGGTGCCCAGGCGCTGCAGGCTGTCTTCGCAATTGCGGCGCAGGGTCTTGGGGTGGCCGTCGATCACGCGGCGCACCACGCCGTCGTCGCCACGCACGCCGGCCATGCCACATTTGCTGGCCAGGGTGATGTGGTTGCGGTGGGACTTGAGCACGGGGCCGACCAGGGATTCGTTGGCGCCGAAGCCATACAGCGCCGCCGTGTCGAACAGCGTGACACCGGCGTCCAGCGCCGCATGCAGCACGGCCTTGCCCTGCTCGGGCGACGGCGGATGGCCATAGGCGTGGCTGAGGTTCATGCAGCCCAGGCCGACGGCGCTGACGGAGAAGGGACCCAGGTGGCGAGTGGACAGGTTGGTCATGGTTTTCTCACAGGGAAAAGAAGCAAGGGAGCGGCCAGCGCTCCCTTGCAATGTCGAAGGCTCATTTTGCCGTCAAACCGACGTGCCCCTCACGCCCGTGCGCGCCCAGGCCGGCAGCGGCACGGGCCGGTGCAGCACGTCGTCGTTGAGCCACAGGGCGCTGCGGCGCGCACGCTCGGCCACGGTGTCCAGGGGCAGTTGCTGGTAGTCGTCGTTGAAGACCTCGAAGCTGTAGTCGCCCCGGTAGCCCAGGCGGTCCAGGCGCAGCACCAGGTCGGCCAGGCGCTCGCTGTGCACGCCCTCGCCCGGGAACACGCGGAAGGTGCGCGCCGTGGCCATGCGCTCTTCGAAGGTGGGCGCGTCATGCCACATGAAGTCGGACAGCTGCACCAGGAAGATCTTGTCGCGGTCGATCAGCTCCAGCGCGTCCAGCGGCGTCTTGGCAGCCAGGATGTGGAAGGAGTCCAGCCCGATGCCCAGGTTGGACGTGTCGGCACGGCAGACCACGTCCCAGCTGGTGGTGAACTCATTGACGGAGCGGCCCCAGGACAGACCCTCGTAGGCGATCTTCACGCCCAGCGGAATGCCCAGCATGGCCAGCTTGCGCAGGTCGCGCGCAATCACGTCGAGATCGCCCGTGGCATGGCGCGAAGTGGACGAGCAGGCCAGCAGCACGGGGCTGCCGATCTCGGCGCACATCTCCAGCATGGATTTGGCGATGTCCACCTTGTAGTGGTGCAGGTGGTCGGACAGGCCCTCGAAGTCGCGCAGCACCTGAAAGCCCGTGGGCCGCAGGCCGCTGGCGCGCACGGCCGCCGCTGCCGCCTTGACGCCGCCCGGATGGCCGGCCAGGTCGCGCGCACTGAGCATGACCTGGGTGAAGCCCGCGCGCCGGATGGCGTCGAGCTTGGCCTCCAGCGAGCCATTCAGAGTGATGGTGTCCATGCCATAGCTGTCCAGCAAGCCCATGTTGCCCTCCAGGATCGTTGTGTGTATCGGCGGTTGAATCGGACGGCGGCGCGCCAGGCTTTGCGCTAGGCGTCGCGGTGCACCAGCTCGAACACCACGGTGCCCATGGCGTTGCGCGTGAGCGCACCGCGGTCATCGGGGTGCAGACGGCTCGATTCCACGAACTCCACGCCGCGCTGGCGCAGCGCCTGCACGGCGCCAGGCACGTCGGTGGTGCCCAGGCCGATGCGCTGCAGGCGCTCGGGCATGTCGTCCCACTCCAGGCCCGGATCGGGCTCGATGAGCTGCCACAGGAAGCGCTTGCAGGGGCTGCGCATGAGCTTGCCCTTGGGCAGGATGCCGAAGCGCTGCGCGTCGGGCAGCAAGTGGAAGTCGAACATGCGTTCGAAGTAGGTGATCCAGTCGGCGCTGCGGCCACGCCCTATGTACTGGACCACGCCGAAATAGCCCAGGCCGGCCAGCGCCGGTGGATGGGGATCGGCCCCGGCGATGGGCTTGAAATCGATGTCATAGATGGAGAACTCCTGCCATCGATCGACAAAGTAGAAGCGGCTGCCACCCGGGCCGTGGATGGCCGGGATGTGCAGCTCCATCGCCTGGGCCTGGCTGGGCGCCGCCCAGGCTCCCAGTTCGATGCAGCGCGTATGCGCCTGCAGGGCATCCTGCACGCGCAGCGCCACGGCCGAGATGACGGGCTGCCCGTCCGAGGCGGCATTGGCCAGCGCATCGGCAGCGCCCGCATTGACCACCAGGTTCATGTCCCCTTGCCGGTACAGCGTCACCTCGCGCGAGCGGTGCCGCGCCACGGGGCGAAAACCCAGCCCCTCCAGCACCTGGCCCAGGGCCTGGGGCTGGCTGGTCGTGTACTCGATGAACTCTATGCCGTCGATCCCGAGGCGATTGGACGCCTCGGGCACGTCTTCCCGGCTGCTGGAGGAGGAATCGGTCATTGCGGTACTCCGGATGGAAACATGGTGCGCTGCGATGGCTCGCCGGGCGGTTCAGGCCTGCAGTTGCAGCTCTAGATCATGGAGGACCTGATAGCAGGGCAGCACCTGGGCCACGCTGGAATTGGGCTCGCGGCCTTCGCGGATGGCGGCGAAGAACTCGCGGTCCTGCAGCTCGATGCCGTTCATGGAGACATCAACCTTGGAAACGTCGATCTTCTCCTCCTTGCCGTTGACCAGATCGTCATAGCGCGCGATGTAGGTGCCGGTGTCGCCGATGTAGCGGAAGAAGGTGCCCAGCGGGCCGTCGTTGTTGAACGACAGGCTCAGCGTGCAGATGGCGCCGTTGGCTGCCTTGAGCTGGATGCTCATGTCCATGGCAATGCCCAGTTCCGGATGGATGGGGCCTTGCACGGCGTTGGCCTTCACGATGGGGCTGCCGGCCTGGTAGGCGAACAGGTCCACGGTGTGGGCAGCGTGGTGCCACAGCAGGTGATCGGTCCAGCTGCGGGCTTGGCCCAGCGCGTTCATGTTGGTGCGGCGGAAGAAGTAGGTCTGCACATCCATCTGCTGGATGTTGAACTCGCCGGCCGCGATCTTCTTGTGCACCCACTGGTGGCTGGGGTTGAAGCGGCGCGTGTGGCCACACATGGCCACCAGGCCGGTCTGCTTTTGCAGATCGGCCACGGCCTGGGCGTCCTTGAGGCTGTCGGCCAGCGGGATCTCCACCTGCACATGCTTGCCGGCCTTCAGGCATTCGATGGCCTGGGCGGCATGCATCTGCGTGGGCGTGCACAGAATGACGGCGTCCACCTCGGGCAGGGCCAGGCTGTCGGCCAGCTCGGTGGTCACATGCTTGATGCCGTACTTGTCGGCCACTTCCTGGGTCTTGGCCAGCTCGCGGCCCACCAGGGAGACGACTTCAACGCCGTCGATGTTCTTGATGCCGTCCAGGTGCTTGATGCCGAAGGCACCGGCGCCCGCCAGGGCGACTTTGATGGTCTTGTTGCTCATATGAGTCTCCGTAGAGCCGCCTCAAGGAGGCGAAGGCCCCCTCGGGGGGCAGTGAATACACGCAGTGATGAACGTGGGGGCCTCAGCCGTTCTCCAGGATGAGATGTCCCACGGCCGTATTGGACGCGGGCACATGGTAGAAGCGGTGGTTGACCTTGGGCAGCGGCGCGGGGCCATCCACATCGGCCATGGCGCCGCGCGCGATCAGCCACATCACCAGCTCGATGCCTTCGGAGCCAGCCTCGCGCACGTAGTCGATATGCGGCATCTTCGCCAGGCCGGCCGGGTTCTCGATCAGCAGGTCCAGGAAGCGGATGTCCCACTCCTTGTTGATCAGGCCCGCACGCGCGCCCTGCAGCTGGTGGCTCATGCCGCCCGTGCCCCAGATCTGCACGTTCAGGTCTTCGTCGAAGCTTTCCACGGCGCGGCGGATGGCACGGCCCAGGTTGAAGCAGCGCTGGCCCGACGGCACGGGGTACTGCACCACGTTGACGGCAAACGGAATCACCGGGCAGGGCCAGGCGCCCGTGCGCGCGTCCTGCTCGCCGCACATCAGCGACAGCGGCACGGTCAGGCCGTGGTCCACGTCCATCTTGTTGACGATGGTCAGGTCGAAGTCCTGCTGGATCACCGACTGCGCGATGTGGCTGGCCAGCTCCGGATGGCCGACGACCTTGGGCACGGGGCGAGGGCCCCAGCCTTCGTCGGCGGGCTGGTATTCGGCGGCCGTGCCGATGGCAAACGTCGGGATGAAGTCCAGGCTGAACGCGGTCGCGTGGTCGTTGTAGACCAGGAAGATCACGTCGGGCTTGTTGTCCTTGAGCCATTGGCGCGAGTGCTCGAAGCCCTTGAACAGCGGCTGCCAATAGGGCTCGTCGGCCTTGCCCAGGTCCATGGCCGCGCCGATGGCGGGCACATGCGAGGTGTAGACGGATGCGGTGATGCGCGCCATGTCAGTTGCCTTCCTTGTTGTTCTTGTCCACGCTGCCGGCCTTGCCCTGCGGCTGGCGGTGGGCCTGGGCATCGCCCTCCTCGCCCACGCGGCGGTTGCCTTCGGCCGAACGGCCTCCGCCCACCATCATGTTGCGGTATTCCTCTTCGGACATGCCGGTCATGGAGCCTGCCATCTGCTGGAAGCTCTTGCCGTCCGTGGCGCCGATCTTGGCCAGGAAGTAGATGTTGCCGCCCGTGCGCATGCACCAGTTGAGGTCGCGGGCCAGCACGGCCTGCTTCTGTTCCTCGCTCATGGCCCATTCGTCCAGGTAGGCACGTTCGTCGGCCTTGAAGCGCTCGCGGTTCTCGGCCTTCATCAGCGACATGCAGAACTGGTTGAGCCAGTAGCCTTTGCGGGACTGCTCGGCATCAAAAATGATGGTGCCGGGCACGTCCAGATAGGGTTTGTCCAATGCCATGGATATCTCCTTGAATATGTCCGGCACCCAGGCCGGACATGGTCGCCTTCAGGCTTCTTCGGGCCAGTACAGACGCATGGGATTGTCGACCAGCAGCTTCTTCTGCAGTTCGGCCGTGGGGGCGATGTGCGGGATGAAGTCGACCAGCAGGCCGTCATCGGGCATGTGGTCCTTGAGGTTGGGGTGGGGCCAGTCGGTTCCCCACAGCACGCGGTCGGGGAACTCCTCGACCACGCGGCGGGCAAAGGGCACCACGTCACGGTAGGCATTTTGCTCGCCGTCCAGCGCCTTGGGGCCGGTGACGGACAGGCGCTCTGGGCAGCTGACCTTGCTCCAGACGTTCTGGTGCTCGCGCATGAACCTGAGGAACAGCTCGAACTCAGGGCCGTCCACGGGCTTGTTCACATCGGGGCGGCCCATGTGGTCCACGACCACGGTGGTGGGCAGGCTGGTGAAGAAGTCCCACAGCTCGGGCAGGTCCACGGCCTCGAAGTAGATGACCACGTGCCAGCCGAGCTTGGCGATGCGGCCCGCGATCTCCATCAGCTCGTCCTTGGGCGTGAAGTCCACCAGGCGCTTGACGAAGTTGAAGCGCACGCCGCGCACGCCGGCGGCGTGCAGCTCCTGCAGCTCCTCATCGGTCACGCTGCGGCGCACCGTGGCCACGCCGCGCGCCTTGCCGTTGGCGGCCTTGCAGGCATCGACCATGGCGCGGTTGTCGGCGCCATGGCAGGTGGCCTGCACGATGACGTTGCGCGCAAAGCCCAGGTGGTCGCGCAGCGCGAACAGCTGCTGCTTGCTGGCGTCGCAGGGCGTGTACTTGCGCTCGGGCGCGAAGGGGAATTCATCGCCGGGGCCGAAGACGTGGCAGTGGGCATCCACAGCGCCTGCGGGCACCTGGAACTTGGGCTTGGAGGGGCCGGCGTACCAGTCCAGCCAGCCGGGGGTCTTCTCGAAATTGCTCATGCGCTTCTCCTCCTCAATCGATATAGCGCAAGCCGGCCTTTTCGAGGGGCTCGCGCATCTTGTACATGTCCAGGCCCAGCACGCCGGAAGCCAGCTTGGCGCGCTTCTCGCCCTCGAAGCTTTCGCGCTTTTGCGCGGCTTGCAGCGTGGCGGCGGCCTTGGCGGCGGGCACGCAGACCACGCCATCATCATCGGCCACGATCACGTCGCCGGGCGTGACCCACATGCCTGCGCAGACCACGGGGATGTTGACCGAGCCCAGCGTGGCCTTGATCGTGCCCTTGGAGGAGATGGCGCGGCTCCACACGGGGAAGTTCATTTCCTGCAGCGTCTTCACGTCGCGCACGCCGGCGTCGATGATCAGCGCACGCGCGCCACGCGCCTGGAAGCTCGTGGCCAGCAGGTCGCCGAAGTAGCCGTCCGTGCATTCCGAGGTCACGGCCGCGACCACGATATCGCCGGGCTGGATCTGCTCTGCGGCCACATGCATCATCCAGTTGTCACCGGGCTGCAGCAGCACGGTGACGGCCGTGCCCGAGACCTGCTGGCCCGCATAGATGGGACGCATATAGGGCTTGAGCAGGCCCACGCGGCCCATGGCCTCGTGGACGGTGGCCGAGCCCAGGGCGGCCAGGCCATCGGCGGCCGCGCGGTCGGCGCGCTGGATGTTGCGGTAAACCACACCGAGTTCGTACATGGTGTTCTCCTTGGATCTGTGGTGGCGGCCTGCTTACAGGCCCTTTTGCTTGAGGGCGGCGTCCATGCGCGGGAACACGCGGCGCGCATTGCCTTCGTAGACCTGGTAGCGCTCCTCTTCGGTGAGGTTGGCCGTGGCCTCGATGTAGCGCTTGGTGTCGTCGTAGTAGTGGCCCGTGGTCGGGTCGATGCCGCGCACGGCGCCGATCATCTCGCTGGCGAACAGGATGTTCTTGACCGGGATCACCTTGGTCAACAGATCGATGCCGGGCTGGTGGTAGACGCAGGTGTCGAAGAAGATGTTGTTGAGCAGGTGCTCGTCCAGCAGCGGCTTCTTGAGCTCCTGCGCCAGGCCGCGGAAACGGCCCCAGTGGTAGGGCACGGCGCCGCCGCCATGGGGGATCAGGAACTTGAGCGTGGGGAAGTCCTTGAACAGGTCGCTGGTCAGGCACTGCATGAAGGCCGTGGTGTCGGCATTCAGGTAGTGGGCGCCCGTGGTGTGGAAGCACGCGTTGCAGCTGGTGGAGACGTGGACCATCGCGGGGATGTCGTACTCCACCATCTTTTCGTAGATGGGATACCAGGAGCGGTCCGACAGCGGGGGCGAGGTCCAGTGGCCGCCTGAAGGATCGGGGTTCAGGTTGATGCCCACGTTGCCGTACTGCTCCACGCACTTGACCAGTTCGGGAATGCAGGTGGCGGGGTCCACGCCCGGCGACTGCGGCAGCATGGCGGCCGGGATGAAATGCTCGGGGAACAGCTCGCTGACGCGGAAGCACAGCTCGTTGCAGATGGCGGCCCAGGTGCTCGATGTCTGGAAGTCGCCGATATGGTGGGCCATGAAGCTGGCGCGCGGGCTGAAGATGGTGAGATCGGAGCCGCGCTGCTTCATCAGCTTGAGCTGGTTGGTCTCGATGGTCTCGCGGATCTCGTCGTCGCTGATCTTCAGATCGCTGGCCCTGGGGGCCTTGGACGGGTCCTTGAGGCCTGCGATCTGCAGGTCGCGCCAGGCGCCCAGGGCCGCGGGCGCGGTGGTGTAGTGGCCGTGTACGTCGATGATCATCGGATGGTCTCCTGCGTCTTTATGGGGTGGGAATGTGTCAGTGGAGGGGTCAGTGGAGGGGTGCGGCAGGCGCCGCGCCGCCCTGCGGCTCGGGACTGCTGTACTGCTTGATGATGAGGGCGGCCATGGCGATCACGCCCGGAATGGCCACCACCGCAAAGATCTCGCTGAAACCCAGCTGGCGCGCCGACAGCTCGGCCACCAGGAACGAGCCCGCAATGCCGCCGAAGCGGCCAATGCCCAGCATCCAGGCCACGCCCGTGGCACGGCCCCGCGTGGGGTAGTAGGCGGCGGCCAGCGCCGGCATGGACGATTGCGCGGTGTTCATGATGGTGCCGGCCAGGAAGACGGCCACCACCAGCCAGCCCAGGTGGCCGGCCGTCTGGCCTATCCACCAGATGGAGGCCGCCGTCAGCGCATAGCCGATGGCGATGATGCGGTTGGCATTGAAGCGGTCCATAAGCCAGCCGAACAGCACGGCGCCCACGCCGCCCAGCGGGAACAGCGCGGCCACCAGGGTGCCGGTCTTGGGGTCCAGGCCCGCTTCCTTGAACAGCACGGGCATCCAGTTCATCAGCGCGTAGAAGATGACCAGTCCCATGAAGTAGGCAATCCACAGCATGATCGAACCCACCCGGTACTCGCGCGACAGCACCACGCCCATGCCGCTGGTGGCCTGGGATTCGGGCTGGGGCTTGGACTCGGTCATCACGAAGCGCTGCACGCCCTGCACGGCATCACCGGCAATGCGCGCCAGCACCTTGCGGATACGCTCGGCCGGGTAGTTGTTGGCCACCATGTGGCGCACCGACTCGGGCAGCAGCACGACCAGGGCCACCAGCAGCAGCAGCGGCGCGGCACCGCCCAGGATGAGCACGCTGCGCCAGCCGAAATGCGGAATCATCCAGGCCGCCAGAAAGCCGCCGAAGGCCGCGCCCAGCGGAAAGCCGCAGAACATGGCGTTGGTCAGCGTGGCGCGGCGCGAATCAGGGCAGTACTCGCTCATCAGCGTGACGGCATTGGGCATGGCGGCGCCCAGGCCCAGGCCGGTGACGAAGCGCAGCACGGCCAGCGTCCAGATGTCGGGCGAAAAGCCCGAAGCCAGGCAGGACACGGCAAACACCGCCACCGAACCCACCAGCACGGACTTGCGGCCCAGCCGGTCAGCCAGCGGACCAGAGAACAGGGCGCCTGCGGCCAGGCCGAACAGCGCCGCGCTGAGCACGGGCGCCAGCGCAGGCTTGCTCACGCCCCACTCGCCGATCAGCGAGGGCGCGATGTAGCCGATGGCCGCCGTGTCAAAGCCATCAAGCAGAACGATCAGGAAACACAGTGCAAAGATCACCCACTGGAATCCCGAGAACGGGTGCTCGTTGAGCAGGGTCTGCACATTGACGCCGGTTGCTGCGGCGTCCTTCTGGACGGATGTCATGACTTGTCTCTTCCACTGTCTCTCGGCCTGGCGGATACCGCATCTGCGCGCGCGACCCGCCCCTTGCACTGCAGGGGCCGGCAAGCCCCTGCGCTGTTTCTTCAGTCCTGCCTGCGGCCGTCCCAGACCGAGCGCGGAACCATCACTTCGCCGCGCATCAGCAGGCGCGCCGTGCGCAGCAGGGCCGCCTTGGTCACTACGTCGGGATGGGCCGGGTCGCTGTCCAGCGTGACGCTGAACTCGCCCGTGGGATGCTCCACCGAGACGGTGAGCGGACCCGTGCCCTGCTGCAGCTGTGCCACGCCCTCGCACACGGTGCCCGGCATCTTCACCGCCGTGCCCACGGTGACGGCCGCCAGCACGCCGATGGCGTCATGGCAGACATGGGGGATGAAGCTGCGCGTGGTCAGCGCGCCGCCATGCTGGGGCGGCGCGATCAGCGTCATCTTGGGGTAGTTCTTGGCCGAGACATCGCCCAGGCCCATGGTCTGCGAGATCTGCAGGCGCAGCGCCTCGATGCGGCGCTTGAGGTCGGTGTCGGCGTTGAGCTCGGCCACGGTCTCCTGCCCGGTGGCGCCCACATCGGACGCCTTGAAGATCACCAGCGGCATGCCGTTGTCTATGCAGGTGACGTCAAGCGTGAAGGGCTCGAACCCCTCGCCTGTCACCGTGACCGTGTCCCGGGGCTTGCCCGTGGGCAGCAGGCCAGAGCAGACCGAGCCGGCCGTGTCCAGGAAACTGATTTCGATGGGTGCCGAGCTGCCGGGCGCGCCGTCGATGCGGGCCGAGCCTTCGTACTCCACCTGGCCGCCGGGCGTCTGCACGGTGATGTCGGCCGCCATGCCGGTGTTCAGCGTCAGCACGCGGAAGGTGCTGGTCTCGCCGCGCGAGGAGACCATGCCGGTCTCCAGCGCAAAGGGAACCACGCCGGCCAGCATGTTGCCGCAGTTGGGCGTGGTGTCCACCGTGTCCTTGTCGGGCTGCAGCTGGGCGAAGAGGAATTCGAGGTCGATGCCCTCCTTGTCGGAGAGGCTGACGATGCCGACCTTGCTGGTCAGCGGATGCGCGCCACCCACGCCGTCGATCTGCCGCTTGTCGGGCGAGCCCATGGCCGCGAGCAGCACGCGGTCGCGCGTGGGCAGGTCGGAGGGAAGATCGGTGGCCCGGAAGAAGGGGCCCTTGGAAGTACCGCCCCGCATCAGCAGGCAGGGAATGGCCGTTTGCATGGCTGTCTCTATCAGTATGGGTATGACAGCTATTGTGAGCATGGCGCGGGCCAGGCACCACTGAGCAAGCCCGCTAGCAGCTATAGCAAACCGGCATAGCTCAGTGCCAGGCTTGCGCTGCGGGTTGCGGCGCCCGTGCGCCGCAACTGCTTGATACAACTTATTTTTGTGCGGTGCCGCTCAATCGCGGCCATGGCCCCGGCCGCGATCATGGCCATGCCCGGGGCCACGGTGGTCATCACCACGCCCGCCATGGCGATCGTGGCGGTCGTCACGGTCCCAGCGGCGGTCATCGCGGCGGTGTTCCCATTCGCGGTGGCGGCGCTCCTCGCGCCAGCGCGGATCGGGACGCGGCGGCCCGGCATGCCAGTGCGGCGGCGGGTTGCGCAGGAAGTACACCGGGCGGCCGCAGGCGCCGTAGCGGGCGCAATGCTTGCCCCAGTGCTTGGCGTGGCCCGGGGGCACCCACATGTAGACAGGCGGCGGAGCCATGGGGGCCGGCGCAATGATCACGGGGCGCTGGTACAGCAGCGCTGGCGGCGGCGCGTTGCCGATGTCCACGGTGCCGTAGACGCCCGGAGCCAGCTGGCCCGAGACCGAGCCGCTGATATAGGTCTGCGCCTGGGCCGCAAGGGCCGAGCAGGCCAGCGCAAAGGCGGCCGCGGCGCGCAAGGTGGATCGCAAGGTGAGCATGGCCATGTTCTTTTGAAGGGGTCAAACAGGAAAGGCCCCGTTTCTACCAAGCGCCTGGGGCCGCATGGGCCGTTGCGCCTGAAAAGGTGTAAGAACCCGTTCAAGCCAGCGCCCGTTCCTGCTCAACGCGCCAGGGCTGCCTGCGGTGTACAGCAGACCGCAATGGTCCGCTTTCTGGCCTGCACGCGCTCAGTCCAGCTTGAGCCGGGAATCCTTCACCACCTTCTGCCATTTGGCGATCTCGGCGCGGCGGAATGTCTCCAGCTCGGCCGGCGTGGAGCCTATGGGCTCGGCACCTATGCCAGCGAGCCGCTCCACGATGGCAGGCTCGCGCAGCACCTTGGCCAGCACCGTGGACAGCCGGTTCACGATGGCGGGCGGCGTGCCGGCCGGCGCAAAGATGGCGTTCCACTCGTAGGTCTCGTAGCCGGGCACGCCCGACTCGGCAATGGTCGGCAGCTCGGGGGCGGCCTTGGAGCGCTCCAGCCCGCCCACGGCCACCGCGCGCAGCTTGCCGGTCTTCACGTGCTGCCAGGCCGAGCCCATGCTGGCAAACATCAGCGGCACCTGGCCCGACATCACGTCCATCATGGCCGGGCCGCCGCCCTTGTAGGCCACATGGTGCAGCTGCGTCCTGGCCAGCAGGTTGAACAGCTCGCCCGCCAGGTGCTGGGCCGAGCCCGGGCCTGCCGACGCAAAGTACAGATGCCCGCCCGCCTCGGAGCGGCCGGCCTGGATCAGGTCCTGCACGCTCTTGATGGGGGACGATGGCGCCACCACCAGCACATTGGGCACGCGCAGCAGCAGCGAGACCGGCGCGAAGGCCTTGAGCGTATCGAACTGCATGCGCGCGTGAATGGCGGGATTCTGCGCGTGGTTGGAGGCATCGAGCATCAGCGTGTAGCCGTCGGGCTGGGCCTTGGCCACCTGGGCGCCGCCGATCATGCCGCCTGCCCCGCCCCGGTTCTCGATCACCACGGGCTGGCCCAGCTCGGCAGACAGCCTGGGGCCGATCAGGCGCGCCACCACATCGACGGTGCCGCCCGGCGGATAGGTCACGACCAGGGTGACGGGGCGATCGGGGTAGTTGGCCGCTGCAGCCGCAGCGGCTGGCGCGGCCATGCCGGCAACGGCCGAGATCAGGCCTGCGGCCGCCCACAGGCCGGCGGTGCGTCTGGACAGGGATTTCATGGTGTGTCTCCTTGGGTTTGAATCGGGCTCGGAAATCGGAACAGCTCGACGGCGCTGCGGCCCAGCACGGCCTGCAGCGAGGCGGCATCGTCCAGCGGGTCCAGCCAGTCGTGCATCCAGCGCACGGCCGCCGGATAGCTGGCCTGGCCCGCGTGCTGGGTGTGCGGCCAGTCGCTGCCCCAGAGCAATCGCTCGGCCGCAAAGGCCTGCAGCAACTGCGCGGTGGCCTGCCGGCCCGAGGCGGCGCAGTCGGCAGCCCGCCAGATGCGGTAGGGCGCAGACAGCTTGACCCACACACGGCCGCTGCCGGCCTGTTGCAGCAGATAGCCAAAGCCAGGGTCGCGCACGCCCAGGGCCGGGTCAGGACGCCCGAAGTGGTCGACCACCACGCGGCAGCCGGCCGCCAGCAGGGTGGGCAGCAGGTCAGGCAAGCGCCCGGCCTGCAGGTGCAGCTCCACATGCCAGCCCAGGGTGTTGGCCTGCTCCAGCACGCGGCGCCAACCTGGCGCATTCAGATCAGGCAAAGGCAGGCCGATCAGGTTCAGGCGCATGCCCACCACGCCGGCATCGGCCAGGGCCTGCAGGTGGTCCTCGCCCGTGTTGTCATCGACCACGGCCACGCCGCGCAGGCGCTGCGGCCGGGCGCGCAGGGCCTGGAGCATGTAGCGGTTGTCCGTGCCCAGGAAGCTGGGCTGCACGAGCACGCCATAGGCCAGGCCGTGCGTGTCCAGGTGCTGCAGATACGTGGCCAGGGACGCATCTGCGTCGGGCGCGTAGCGGCGCACATCGGGCATGGGCAGGCCGCGCTCGAAGACATGGGCATGGGTATCGACGCTGGACGCAATGGCGAACCTGGGCAGGGCAGACACGGGGAAAAACTCCTTGCGGGTGGCGCGGCACAGGATGCGGCGCAGGGGGTATGCGGCCGGATTCTAGGAAGAGGGGATATATATTTCCATTCTTCAAAATGGATTTATTCATACTGGATCGATATGGAAACCCGGCATCTGCGCTACTTTCTGGCGGTGGTGGACCAGGGCAGCGTCAGCCGCGCAGCCGACTGGCTGGGCATTGCCCAGCCCGCGCTGAGCCAGACCCTGGCCCGCATGGAGAAAGACCTGGGCGTGCAGCTGTTCCAGCGCTCGCGCCAGGGCGCCCTGCCCACGCCGGCCGCCCTGGCCATGCTGGATGACGTGCGCACCAGCGTGGCCCGCATAGATGCCGCCGCCAGCCGCGCGCGCGAGATCGCCAGGGGCAGTGCAGGCCAGCTCACCGTGGGCCTGGTGTCTTCGGCGCTGTTCGGCACCCTGCCCCGCGCCCTGCGCGCGCTGCGGCAGCAGGCGCCCGGCGTACGCGTCATCCTGCGCGAGATGAGCAATGCCGAGCAGGCCGAGGCCCTGCAGACCGGCGCCATCGACATCGGCCTCATGCACACACCCGTGGCCGTGGGCGGGCGCATGCGCGAGCGCCAGCTGCTGCGCGAGCGCCTGGTGGCCGCCGTGCCCGACGAATTCCAGATCGGCGAGGACGGCCAGGTCAGCCTGGCGCAGATCGCCGAGGCCGGGCTGGTCATGTACCCGCAGGCCCAGCTGCCCGTGCTGCATGCCGGCATCCTCGACGCGCTGCGCAAGGCAGGCCACGAAGCCCATGTGGCGCAGGAGGCCAACCGGACCCTCACCGTGCTGGCCTGCGTGGCCGGCGGCTGCGGCGTGGCACTGCTGCCCAGCTGGATACGCTCCATGGACTTTCGCGGCGTGCGATTTTGCGAAGTGCGCGATGGCCGGTCCCTGCCCAGCCTGGACCTCAGCGCCATCTGGCCCGCACGCTCCACGCCCACGCTGGCCGACCTGTTCGCACACCTGGACCTGGGCAAAGACTGAGTGCAGCCCGCATTGGCGCCGCACCGGTGCAAGAAACGGGATGCGCCCGCGCCTGCGCCGCACTACAAACCGCTTTCCCTCATTCACGGAAAGAAAAGGTGCCAGATGCAGCCATCGTCACAGCAACTCCACGGAAAAGTCGCCCTCATCACGGGCGCCAGCTCAGGCATAGGCCGCGAAGCCGCCAGGCTGTTCGCACGCCACGGCGCCAGGCTGGTGCTCACGGCCCGCCGCCAGCCGGAACTGCAGGCCCTGGTGGCGGAGATAGAGCAGGACGGCGGCCAGGCCATCGCGCTGGCCGGCGACGTGCGGGACGAGCCGCTGGCCCGGGCCCTGGTCGAAACCGCCACGGCGCGCTTTGGCGGCCTGGACATCGCCTTCAACAATGCCGGCATGACGGGCGATCCCTGCGCCCTGCCCGACCTGTCGCTGCAGGCCTGGCAGGAGGCCATCGCCACCAATCTCACCAGCGCCTTTCTGGGCGCCAAGCACCAGATACCGGCCCTGCTGGCACGCGGCGGCGGCTCGCTGATCTTCACCTCCACCTTCGTGGGCTACACGGCGGGCCTGCCCGGCATGGGCGCCTATGCCGCCAGCAAGGCCGGCCTCGTCGGCCTCACCCAGGTCATCGCGGCTGAATACGGCCCCCGCGGCCTGCGGGCCAACGCCCTGCTGCCCGGCGGCACCGACACGCCCATGGGCCGCGCCAGCACCCCCACGCCCGAGGCACGCGCCTTTGTCGAAAACCTGCACGCCCTCAAGCGCCTGGCTACACCGGCGGAGATTGCAGCGGCAGCGCTGTTCCTGGCGTCGGATGCATCCAGCTTCGTCACGGGAACGGCCATGGTGGTCGATGGCGGTGTGTCCATCCAACGGACTTGAAGCAAGGCCCCGCCAAAGCCGTCGCGGCAATGGCGGCCCGCTCGGATCTTCCGGTCGCCTGCGGCGGCTTTATCAGGGGAGTTTTGAAAGTGGCATTCCTGCCCCAATAATTCCCCTGGAAACGATGCTTGCGCTTTCGCTGTTCATTCCCGCATCGTGGCCAAGGAGCAGGCTGATGTTTTCTGACCACGCAATTCACGACGAAGCAACTGCTCGGCAAATGGTGCCCGGATGCTGAATCGACATGTGGTGACATGTACCATTACGGGATGGCCGCACCTTTCTTCCAGGGAATGGATGATGGACAAACGAGGTGCATTGAGGCAATCTGCTTGAATCGGTAATACACTGCCCATGCAATCCATTGCATCGCGTCTCCAGCAGTTACCGTCGGATTCAGGACCTGCGCGAAGTCCCGCACAACCCTTGTTTCAAGCACTCTTCAGACAATAGATCAATTACATCCCATTACAGCATTGTGGACGGCTATGGTATTTAACCTTCGCACAAGGTCCATCGAATGCTCACGACATATACTCGCGCAAAACCGCAAGAATGGAATACCTGTTGTCCGTCCGATGTGATTTTTCTCTTTGAAGAAAAGAACCGTTGCAGGGATTGCATCCCCATGCTTGCAGGAGCTACAGGCAGGCACAGTTCCATTTCGGCTGTGAGCGTTCGTGAACACTGATTAATCGCTTCGAGATTGTTATAGTAAATAACGGAACTACCATGACTAGACACACTCAGCCCATCGTGGAGCGCTTGTTCAGGCCAATGGAACGCTCGACCCGCCAGCGCAGTTCGATACGCACGGTCATGGAAGAGGCCGGGCGCCCCCTGCTCCCCGCTGAAATCCTGGGCGCAGCGCAGCGCGAAGTGCCGGCCATCGGTCTGGCCACGGTGTACCGCAACATCAAGCAATTGATGGAAGCCGGTGAGGTGCAGGCCGTGGACCTGCCCGGCGAAGCCACGCGCTACGAACTCAGCGGCCGCGCCCATCACCACCATTTCCGCTGCATGAGCTGCAACCGCGTGTTCAACGTGCCCGGTTGCCTTGGCGACATGCAGCGCATCGTGCCCGAAGGCTTTGTGGTGGAACGCCATGAGATGACGATGTACGGCGTCTGCAGCGACTGCCACCAGAACGTGCAGTAGCGGCGGGCCCCGGGCCTCAGGCCCAGGCATCGGCAAGCCGACAGCCATGGCGCAGGCCTTCCCTGCGCCATGGCTGTTTCTTTTTCCCCGGTCCGCTGCCTCAGCGCCTGCCCGGCCGCACGCGGCCTGCGGCAACGCCCCCGGCCAGCAAGGCCAGCGCAGCCACCGCCCAGAGCATCGCCACCTGACCCCAGGTCTGCGGCGCATGGCGCGGACTGGCCGTGAAGACCGGCTGCGCTGCAAAGTCCTTCGCGCCGAATGGACGGTCCTCGAACAGATAGGGGTAGAAGAAAGTCCGCAGCCGCGCATGGAAGGCGGCAATGTCGTCCTGGTAGGCCAGCTGCGCCAGCAGGTCGGTGCCGGCCTGGCGGTGCAATGCGGCCTGCACGCCCACGCCGGGCAGCAGCCAGCCCAGGCGCCCGGTCCAGGCCTGGCGCGCCTGCAGGCCTTCCCGATAGGCGGCGAACTGGGGGGCGACGCTTTCATCACCGAGCTGCTGGAAGGCGTAGTACCACTTCCAGTGAAAGCCCGCAGGCAGCGGCGCGGTGTTGCGCCATTCGGGGTGGTTGCGGAAGAAGCGCTCCATGGTCTGCTCGCGCGGCAGGTCCCAGGCACCATGCACGGTCTGGCGCTGGGCCAGCATCAGCTCCACGCCCTGGCTCACGGGCACGGCGCGCGACAGCGCGGCATTGGCCAGCGTGGGCAGCACCAGGGTCAGCACGGCCCAGCAGCCCATGAGGGCCATGGCGTTGGCCACCGAACTGCCGCCCAGCGTGGCGACCACCAGGCACAGCCCGCTCCAGAAGGCCACATAGGCCGTGGCGCTCAGCAGCACGGAGGCGATGGCGCCCGCCTGCGCCCCGCTGGCCAATGCCCCTGCCAGGGCCGGCAGCGCCAGGCATGCCAGCAACAGCACCGAACGCAGGCCCGCACGGCGCAGCCACAGCCGGCGCCCGCTGCCGGGCATGGCCTGAAGCGTGCCCAGGCGTCCCGATTCGCGCTCGCCCGAGACCAGGTCGTAGAGCAGTGCAATCAGGAACAGCGGCGCCAGGTAGACCAGCACAAATGCGAAGTCGAAGCGGCCCGCCAGCGCCAGTTCGGGGTTGAAGCTCTCGCCTTCATGCAGCTGCGCCTGCAGCGCCAGGGCACGCACGCGCAGCACATAGGGCGCGGCATCGCGCAGGCCCAGGGCGAGGAAGGCCGTGGACGACGGTGCATCCCAGGTGCTGTGAAAGCCGTAGTAGGCCACCGAGCCCGCATCGCCGGACTGTGCATGCCGACCTGCCTGGGCCGCCATTTCCTGCTGCTGCATTTGGGCCAGACGGTCCAGAGTCTGGCGCTGCGACGAGATCTCGCGCAGGCCCGACAGTACGGCCAGCGTGGACAACAACAGCAGCAGGGCCAGGGCGCACAGCGCCAGGCGCGAGCGCGTCAGAAGACGCCATTCATGTCGTAGCCAGCTCATCGCACCACCCTCCCCAGACGTTGCGTGGCCACCAGCAAGGCGGCCGCCAGCGCCGCCAGCCATCCCAGCAGCACGCAGGCTGCGGGTGCCGCGCGGCGCAAGGCCGCCAGCGGCGGATCGGGCTCGTGATGGAAGTCGGAGACGCCGCGCCAGTGCTCGTGGCTGATGCGGTTGTCTCGGCTGGAACGGTCACCCGCGTAGCTGAGCTTGTCCACCTGCAGCTGGTTGAGCGCCTGCACCATGCGGTAGCGATGCTGCTCGGCCTGCTCCAGAAAGCGCCGATAGCCTTGCAGGTCGGTGCCGGCCACGGCCATGGACAGGCGGCGCAGCGCAATCAAGGGGCTGACCAGGGCAAAGCCGTCGGCGCTGCGCAGTTGCCGGGCCTGCAGATCGAAGCTGGCCTCGGCATGGCGCCTGAAGAGCTCGCTGGTCAGCCGCTCGCCCTCCATGCCGACCAGGCCCTTGTAGTTGACGGGCAGATCCTCCACACGCGACACGCCGTACTGCGCAAGCACTTTGGCGCGAAAGGCGGCGAAGTAGGGATCGTCGGGATTGTGGCTGTCGCCCAGCGCCGCCAGCTCGCGCGCCGTGGCGATATCGGTCTCGAAGCGCGTGGGCAATGCCAGGGCCGCGCCCACCAGCTCCGGCGCCAGCCGGGGCACCAGCACCACGCCAATGGCCCAGGCGGCCAGCAGGGCCAGCAAGGCATCGCGCCCGCGCCGCATGAGGGCCGAGACCGCGGTGATGCCCACGGCCCACAGCAGCAGCCACAGCACATGGCCAGCCGCCAGCGCGGCCACCAGGCTGATGGACACGGGCGTGGCCACCGCCATCCAGGCCAGGGCCAGCAAGGCGGGCAGCAGCACCAGGGCCGCCACGCCCGTGAGCGCCAGCAGCTTGCCGGCCACGAACTGCCGCATGCCCACGCCCTGGGCCAGCAGCACGCGCAAGGTGCCGGCCTCGCGCTCTCGCGCGATGCAGGCATGGCCCACGAAGATCAGCAGCAGCGGTGCCAGCACCTGCAGCACAAAGGCCGGCGTGAGCTGGCCGAAGCGCAGCAGCAGCGACGACTGGCGCACATCGCCGAAGTTGGCGCTGTTCTGGCGGTGGCCTTCGAGAAACAGCGTGTGGCCGGTGTAGGCGTCTATGCCCGCATCGAAGGCCGCCAGCGGATTGAGCGGGCGGAACACGAAATGGCCGTAGTGCACCATGCGGTGCGGATGGCGGTCGGGCTGGGCCTCGAACTCATGGTCCACCTGCGACTGGTGGCGTTCGCGCTGGGCCTGGGCCGCGCTGCGCTGGTCCCAGGCGGTGAAGGCGGCAGTAGCACCGAGCAGCAGCCACAGCACCATGCCCAGCACGGCCACGCGGTCGCGCAGCAGCAGGCGCCATTCCTCGCGTGCAATGGTCCAGGCCGTGCTCATGCCGCGGCCCCCTGCACGCCTGCGTCTGCGTCTGCGTCTGCGTCTGCGTCTGCGTCTGCGTCTGCGTCTGCGTCTGCGTGTGCGTCTGCGTGTGCGTGTGCGTTTGCGTTTGCACTCGCACTCGCACCCGTACCTGTACCCGCGTAGTGGCGGTGCAGTGCCCGCACGTCAAAGCGCTCTTCCCCACGGGCCGCCACCTCCTCCACCAGCCTGCCGCCCGCGATGAAGCCCATGCGGTCGGCCACATCGGCCGCCCCCAGCAGGTCGTGCGTGACCATGAGAATGGCCACGCCCTGGCCGCGCAGCTGCGTGATCAGCCGGCTGAATTCGGCCGTGGCCTGCGGGTCCAGGCCCGAAGTGGGTTCGTCCAGCAGCAGTGCCGGCACCTTGCGTGCCAGCGCCAGCGCAATGGCCACCTTCTGCCGCATTCCCTTGGAAAAGCCCGAGACGCGCCGGTCATGCGCGGCCGCATCCAGCCCTGCAGCGGACAAGGCCTGGCCGATGGCATCCCTGCTGGCGGGCTGGCCCGCCAGGTCCAGCAGATAGGCCACGTTCTCGCGCGCGCTCAGGTGCTCGTACAGCGCCACGTTCTCGGGGATATAGGCGATCAGGCCGCGCGCCTGCGCGGCAGCCGTCACCGGGTCCACGCCCTGCACGCGCACCTGGCCGCTGCGCGGCCGCACAAAGCCCAGGAACAGGCTCAGCGTGGTGGTCTTGCCCGCGCCGTTGGCGCCCAGCAGCGCATAGATCTCGCCGGCATGCACGGCCAGGTCCAGGCCCTGGAGGATGGTGCGCTCGCCATAGTCCACCACGGCGCCCAGTGCTTGGAGCACGGGCGAGGAGGCAGAAGTGGGGTTGGAAGAAACAGGAAGGGATGGATGCATGGCGGGGCTCAGAACTTGGCTTGAAGGCCTACGGTGACGGTGCGGGCGGTGCCCGGCGTCACCCACAGCCGGCTGTACGAGCTGGTGTAGTAGGTCTTGTCAAAGAGGTTGTCCACGTCCAGCGTCAGGCGCAGCGTGGGGCTGATGCGCCAGTAGGCCACCAGCTTGGCGGTGGTGTAGCCGGGCAGATCGAAGGCCGCCTTGCCCGCGTCGGCCTCGGCCTGCGTGCGGGCCTGGCCCAGGCGCTTGCCCACGCGGGTGACGCCGCCGCCAATGCCGTAGCGCTGGCCGTTGGAGAAGGCGTTCTCGTAGACCGCCAGCACGCTGCCGTTGACCTTGGGCACGTTGAGCAGGCGCCCGCCCACTTCCAGCGTGTTGTCGCGCGAGATCTCCACGTCGTTGAGCACCAGGCTCGCATTCAGGCGCCAACGCTGCGTGACCTGGCCGGCAAAGTCGAACTCCAGCCCCCGGCTGCGGATCTCGCCGGCCGAGACCGAGTAGCCGGCGTTGCCCGGGTCGGCCGTCAGCACATTGCGCTTGCGGATGTCGAACAGCGCGGCCGTGGCACCCATGCGCCGGTCGGCGCTTTCCCACTTGGCGCCCAGCTCCATGGAGCGGCCGGATTCGGGACTGAAGCCCGCGCCGGCCACATCGACGCCCACGTTGGGCCGGAACGAGCGGCCCACGTTGGCATAGAAGGTCCATTGCGGCAGCGGCAGCCAGCTCAGGCCCAGGCGCGGAGAGGTCGAGGTCGGGTCCTGCTGCGTGGTCGCGCCCGTGCGGCGGTTGTGCAGCGACTGGTCATAGCGGTCCATGCGCAGGCCGGCCACCACGCGCCACTGGGGCGAGAGCTTGATGGCGTCCTGCAGGTAGAAGGCCGTGTTGCGCTGGCGCTCGAAGGTATCGGTATTGGCCGTGGGCACGGGTTGCGTGCCGCCGTAGACGGGGTTGTAGATATTGATGGCATAGGGATTGGCCGCCGTGGGGTTGGCGCGCAGCATCACCGTATCCATGTCGAAGCGAAAGCTCTCCAGGCCCAGCAGCAGCTCGTGTTCGACGGTGCCCGTTTTCACTGTGCCCTGCAGCTCGGCCTGCACGGCGATGTCGTCGGACTGGTAGTCGCGGAAACGCCGCTGGCGCGTCAGGTCGCCATTGGCCAGCAGCGCATGGGGTTCGGTGGAAAAGCCGTTGATCGAGGTCTCGCGGTAGGACAGGCCCAGGCGGCTGCGCCACTGCGCGCTCCACTCATGCGAGAGGATGAACTGGTGCGTGCGGTTTTCCACCGTCACATCGCCATCGCGCGGGTCGCCCAGGAAGCGGCTGCGCGAGATGGCGCCCAGGCGGTCGCCCACGGCCACCACGCCACGGTCCAGCGGCGTCTTGTGGCGCAGCAGCTCGCCCGAGTACTCCAGCACCGTATCGCGTCCCAGCTTCCAGGTGAAGGCCGGCGCAATCACCTGGCGGCTGGCGCCCACGAAGTCGCGGAAGCTGTCGCGGTCCTCCACGGCGATGTTGAGCCGGTAGGCAAAGTTCTCGCCAATCGGCCCCGTGCTGTCGAGCGCGCCGCGCCGCAGCCCGTAGCTGCCCGCATAGGCTTCCACGGAATGCGAAGGCGTCCACAGCGGACGCTTGGAGACGACGTTCAGCGTGCCGCCCGGCTCGCTGCTGCCGTAGAGCGCAGCGGCCGTGCCCTTGAGGAACTCGATGCGCTCCACGCCAGCCAGATCACGCGGCGCGTTGAAGCCGCGCCCCGAGGAAAAGCCGTTGAACAAGGTGGCCATGCCCACGTTCTGATCGCCGGGCAGGCCGCGAATGACGATGTTGTCCCACAGGCCGCCAAAGTTGTTCTGGCGCGAGACGCCGCCCACATAGTCCAGCACATCGTCGAGCTTGGTGGCTCCCAGGTCGTCCATGGCCTGGCGCGTGATCACGCGCACCGACTGCGGCAGCTCGCGCAGCGGCAGGTCGGTCTTGGCGCCTGCCGCCTCATCGGTGTGATAGGCGCCCGAGGCCGTGCGGCCCACGACTTCCACGGCAGGCAGCAGGGTCTGCTCCTGGGACGACGGCGCCGACGGCGCTGACGGCACGGATGCCGCAGTTTGTTCCTGGCCCTGGGCCAGCACGGGCGTGGAGAAGAAAGCGGCAGCGCTCAGGGCAAGCGGCAGCGGGCGAAGGCCGGGGAGCGGCTTCGCGAGGATGGAAAAGGCAGTCATGATGAAAACGGGCACGGGCGCATGCCGCCGGCATCAGAAGCCGGCGCGCGCAAACACGGACATGCCGCCAGCACCAACGGGTGCTGGCGGCAGAGAAGGAGAAAAGTGCTTGCGGATTCAGCGCGGCGGGTCGCGCGATGCAAAGGCCCAGCGGTTCTGCGAGGGGATGGCGCCGCCCACGGTGCGCGGCGGCACCCTCTCAGGCGGTGCGGCCACGGCCAGCGGCAGGCCGAAGTGCGGCAGCCAGGCCGCCGCATGCGGTGCATGGCCCATGCACCAGACGCAGACGGCTTCCGCGGCTTCCGCGGCTTCCGCCTTTTCACCGGCCGGCGCCTTGTCCTCGCAGCCGTTCAGGCCGGCAAACGCCTGGCCGGGCGCTGCCGCCGCCTGCCGGATATGCGTTGCGCCATGCAGGGGCATGCCAATGGCCGTGTTGAAGAACACGGCCAGCAATAGCAGGCGCAAAACAAGCAGACGCATAAGACGGCGATCTTACTATTGACAATTCAATATCGTTAACTGTCCGCCGGCATTTTCAGCATGGGCCCCGGAGACAGCGCGGCAATATGGCACAGGCATGTGACAGCCGACTGGCGATTTCCCGCATTGTGCCTATTGATCTGCGGGCCCCACGCCCCGGAAGAACATGTCGCAGATCTGGTCCGCCACCTTCTCCAGCGAGCCCTTGCGGGGGTTGAACCAGGACTGTATGGAGTTGATGCTGCCCAGGATCATGATGCGCGCCAGGTGGATGTCGGCATCGGCCCGCAGGCGGCCTTCGGCGCGCAGGTCTTCGAGCAGGCCGCTCCAGAATTTCTGGTGGCGCTCGCGGCGCTTGATCTGGCGTTCGCGCACCTTGTCGGGCAACTGGCCCAGCAGGCGGCCGTGGGCCAGGGCGAAGTCCCCATGCTTGATCAGGCCCGCCATCTGGCCCAGCACGGCTGCGCGGAAACGCTGCTCGGCCGTGGCGTCGGCGCCCAGCGCGGCAAGGCGCTCCTGCTGCTGGCTGATGATGCGGTTGCCGCCCTGCTCCATGACCTCGTCCACCAGCTCCTCCTTGGAGGCGAAGTGGTAGTAGATGCTGGCGGCCTCGATCCCGGACTGCTCGGCAATGTTGCGCATGGTGGTGGCAGAGTAGCCCTGCTCACCGAAGGTGCGGGCGGCCAGCTTGAGAAGGGTCTCGCGGGTCTCGTTGCCGTCGTGGGCGCTGGTCTGCCTTCTTGCCATGTCTGCCAGGGTGTGGAACGTTGTAGTGCGGCGATGCTAACAGGCTGTTGGTGGCACGCCAATCAAGCGTTCGGTAAGCGCCCGCTGCCTGGCGGGCATGGCCGGGCCGCGAAACTGCGCCTGAAGAATCAGCCCCAAAGGCATTCCCGGGACTGCAATGGCCTGGCAATCAACGGCTCATGAATTTACGCGATATCGACGGAAGATATTTCAAACCACGGCCAGGAATTCAATTCTCGCAATACAAAAAATCTATCCAGCCAATCGACAAGACAAATGAAACAACGCGTGTTAATCGCAAGATTAAATAGCAGAATCGAATCACATGTAATTTATTCTATAAATCGATAAATAAAATCGATTGATGAAACAAAATCAACAACCGCAACCGGTTCTGAAATGGGAACTTGTACGATCACCTCGTCGCGGCTGCCCTGCAAAAGCATGCCAGCACGCCCTCTCCAGAGGAGGAAGCGCCAACCACAATGCTCTGCAAATGTAACAAAGACGCAACAGCTTTTGTAAAGTGGCGGTTATCAAGATGCTGCTGGATATAATGCGGATCGCCTCGGAATATGCCCAGGCATGAGAAGAAGCTGTCTACACCCCATAGAACGCTCACATCATCAGTATTTATACTTACGGTGATATCTTCATCCCCCACTGCACATGCACCAACCTTGACCATTGCGTAAAGAGTTCCGGGTCGTTGTTCTTGCTGCGCAGTTTTCGACAAATAGCCGCACTTAGAAATTCTTCTATCAAGATGACTACATACCAAGAGCTGATTGCCCAGAAAAAACTGCTCGACCAGCAAATCGACGAGGCCCGCAAGCTGGAGTCCAAAGCGGCTCTGGCATCGGTGCAGGAACTGGTCCGGGAGTTTGGCTTCACGGCACAGCAGGTCTTCCCCTGGAAGCCCGATGGCAAGAAGAGCGCCCCCGCCAAGTACCAGGACCCCGAGTCCGGCAAGACCTGGACCGGCCGCGGCAAGCCGCCGAACTGGATCCTGGGCAAGGACCGCACCCTGTTCGAAATCAAGTGAGTCCCTGCCGCGCGTGGGCCCGCCTGCACGGCGGCGCACATGCGCGGGCACATGCTCAGAGGTGCGTCATGCAGGCACCACCGCCGTGACCTCGATCTCCACCTTGGCCCGGTCTTCCACCAGATCCGCCACCTCCACCGCCGTCATGGCGGGGAAATGCCGCCCGATCAGTTCGCGGTAGTGCTTTCCAATGGCCGGATAGGCCGCCACGTATTCCTGCTTGTCGGTCACATACCAGGTCATGCGCACGATGTGCTCGGGCCTGGCGCCGCCTTCGGCGAGGATGGCGACGATATTGGCCAGCGCCTGCCGCACCTGTCCGGCAAAGTCGTCCGTCTCGAATTGCTGCTGGCCGTTCCAGCCAATCTGGCCGCCGACGAACACCAGCCGGGAGCCGACCGTCATCTCGGTCAGGATGCCATTGGCATAGCCTCGGGGCGCCAGCCAGTCCGGGGGTTGCAGAGTCTTCATTGCTTCATCCTGTTCTCGTTGAATCCGTAAAACCGTCCTGCGGCACCAGATAGGCCTGCAGGCGCTCGCGCAGATCGGCCGGCAGTGGCGTGGCCTTCATGCTGCGCAAATCCATGGTGACGATGGTCATGCGCGCAGACAGCCGTCGCTGGCCGTCCGGCCCCTCGAAACGCACATCGAACTGGAACGATGCCCCGCCGATGCGGCGCACCTCCAATACCTGGCGCAGCGTGTCGTGCCAGCGGCTGGGCGCCGTGAAATCGCATTGCACCGACACCGTGGGCGTGCCCACCTGGCGCTGTACATGCAGGGTGTGGAATGGCAGGCCCATTCCCCTGTCGAACCATTCCTCCACCAGGTCGTTGACCATTTCGAAATAGCGCGGGTAAAAGACGATGCCGGCCGGATCGCAATGGCGAAACAGCACCTGCACCTGGCTGACGAAGGCGGAGGCCATGGCGCGCGCTCACGGCATCTTGCGCAGCACGAATCGCTGCAGCTTGCCGGTCTCGGTGCGCGGCAGGGCCGGCACGAAGACAATGGCGCGCGGGTACTTGTAGGGCGCAATGCTGGCCTTGACGAAGGCCTGCAGCGTGGCCGCCATGTCGTCGCCGGCCGCAAAGCCGGGCTTGAGCACCACAAAGGCCTTGACCACCTGGCCGCGCTCGTCGTCGGGTGCGCCGATCACGCCGCATTCGGCCACGGCCTCGTGGCGCAGCAGTGCGTCCTCCACCTCGGGGCCGGCGATGTTGTAGCCGGCCGAGATGATCATGTCGTCATTGCGCGCCTGGTAGAACAGATAGCCGTCGGCATCACGCACAAAGGTATCGCCGGGCAGGTTCCAGCCGTTTTGCACAAAGCGCTTCTGGCGCTCGTCGGCAAGATACCGGCAACCGGTCGGTCCCTTGATGGCCAGGCGGCCGGGCGTGCCGTCGGGCACGGGCTGCATGTCGTCATCCACCACCTGGGCCACATAGCCGGGCACGACCTTGCCGATGGCGCCCGCGCGCACCTCCTCGGGCGGGCTGGAGACAAAGACGTGGATCAGTTCGGTGCCGCCGATGCCGTCGATCATCTCGATGCCCGTGGCCTGCTTCCACAGCTGGCGCGTGGCGTCCGGCAGGGCCTCGCCGGCCGAGACGCTTTTCCTGAGTGACGACAGGTCGAAGCGCGCTGCCTGCGCCGCCATCTGCCGGTAGAAGGTGGGTGCGGTGAAGACGATGGTGGCGCGGAAATCCTGCACCAGCTGCAGCAGCCCTTCGGGCGTGAGCTTTTCGGCCAGCACGGTGCTGGCGCCCACGCGCAGCGGAAAGCACAGCAGCCCGCCCAGGCCAAAGGTGAAGGCCAGCGGCGGCGTGCCGCAGAAGATGTCGTCCGGGCCGGGCCGTATCACGTGACGCGGGAACAGGTCGCACATGGCCAGCACGTCGCGGTGGAAATGCATGCAGCCCTTGGGCGCGCCCGTGGTGCCGCTGGTGAAGGCGATGAGGCAGACATCGTCGGCCGCCGTGTCGCAGCAGGCAAAGGTGTCGGGCTTGGCTGCGGCCAGGGCGTCCAGCGCGTCGGCTGCGCCATCGTTGAAATACAGCACGCGCGAAAGGTCCGGGCAATGGTGTTCATGGCCGGGCTGCAGGCACAGCTGCACCTCGTCCTTGAGGCGCACATCGCACAGCACGGCCTGCACCCGGGCCTTGGCGATGATCTGCTGCAGCTCCTTGGCACGCAGCAGCGGCATGGTGGGCACCGTCACCAG
This sequence comes from Delftia sp. WSY_7, assembly GCF_043104845.1. Lineage (NCBI taxonomy): Bacteria > Pseudomonadati > Pseudomonadota > Betaproteobacteria > Burkholderiales > Comamonadaceae > Delftia > Delftia sp. WSY_7. The sequence goes on from NZ_JBICLB010000054.1 coordinate 147,174, forward strand.
CCCGGCCTTGATGGCGGCCAGCCAGGAAGCGGCCATCATGGCGTTGTTGGGGCCGCGCAGCAGCAGCCGGTTGCCGGGCACCAGCTGCAGGTCTTCCACCAGCACATGGGCGATGCGGTTGGTCAGCGCCTGCAGTTCGGCATAGGTCATGGCGGCCTGGTCCGCGCCCTGCCTCCAGCGCAGGGCCACGCGGTCGCCCTGGCCGCGCGCCACCATGGCATCGACCAGTTCGGCCGCGCAGTTCAGGCGTTCGGGATAGGCCACGTCCGGCCCGTCGAGCAGGAACTCGGGCCATTGGTCGGGCGGCGGCAGGTTGTCCCGGGCGAAAGTATCGATGTGGGCGGAGGCTTGCATGCGATGTTCCCTGGCTTTGCGTTGAATGGGCAGCCTGCCGCTCAGGCCTTGAGCAGCTCGCGCGCGATGATGAGTTTTTGCACCTCGGTCGCGCCCTCGTAGATGCGCAGCGCGCGGATTTCGCGGTACAGCGTCTCCACCGGCATGCCCGAGACCACGCCCGCCCCGCCGAACATCTGCAGCGCACGGTCGATCACGGCCTGGGCCGATTCAGTGGCCGTCATCTTGGCCATGGCCGCCTCGCGCGTGGTGCGCGTCTTCTTCACATCGCGCATCCAGGCGGCCCGGTAGGTCAGCAGGGCCGATGCGTCGATGGCCGTGTCCATGTCGCCCAGCGCGGCCTGGGTCAGTTGCAGGTCGCCCAGGGTCTGGCCGAACATGCGGCGTGACTTGGCGCGTGCCAGGCCTTCGTCCAGCGCGCGGCGCGCAAAGCCCAGTGCGGCGGCGGCCACCGAGGCGCGGAAGATGTCCAGCGTCATCATGGCCAGCTTGAAGCCCTGCCCCGGCTCGCCCAGGCGCTGCGACACGGGTATGCGGCAGTTGTCGAAGCGGATGGTGGCCAGCGGGTGCGGCGCAATCAGTTCGATGCGCTCGCCGATCGAAAAGCCCGGCGTGTCCGCATCGACCACGAAGGCGCTGATGCCGCGCGCCCCGGGTGCCTCGCCCGTGCGGGCGAACACGCAGTAGAAGTCGGCAATGCCGCCGTTGGAGATCCAGGTCTTGGCACCGTTGAGCACATAGTGGTCGCCTTCGAGCCGCGCCTCGCAGGCCATGGCGGCCACGTCGGAGCCGGCATCGGGCTCGGACAGCGCAAAGGCCGCAATGGCCTCGCCACGCGCCACGCGTGGCAGGTAGCGCTGGCGCAGCGCGTCCGACCCCATGAGCGATATCGCACCGCTGCCCAGCCCCTGCATGGCAAAGGCGAAGTCGGCCAGGCCTTCATGGCGGGCCAGGGTCTCGCGCAGGATGCAGACCGCGCGCGAGTCCACCTCGGGCAAGGCCCCGCCCCAGGCGCCGCCGGGGCCGGACGGCACGGCATAGCGCAGCCAGCCGGCCTGGCCCAGGGCCTTCACCAGTTGGCGGCAGGCTGCATCGGCATCGTGGTGGTCCACATCGCCCAGGAATTGGGCGCACCAGGCATCGGCCTCATGCGCCAGCGTGCGGTGGGCGTCGTCGAAGAAAGGCCAGTCCAGCCAGGAGGAATCACGCATTTTCAGTTTCCTTCGAAGACGGGCTTTTGCTTGGCCACGAAGGCCTCGTAGGCGCGGTGGAAATCGCGCGTCTGCATGCAGATGGCCTGGGCCTCGGCTTCGGCCTCGATGGCCTCGTCCACGCCCATGTTCCATTCCTGGTGCAGCAGCTTCTTGGTCACGCCATGGGCAAAGGTGGGGCCGGCGGCCAGCTGGGCGGCCAGCGCATGGGCGGCTTCGCCGATCTGTTCGGCGCCATGCAGGGCATTGAAGAAGCCCCAGGCAGCGCCCTCCTCGGCCGTCATGGCGCGGCCCGTGTACAGCAGCTCGGAGGCGCGGCCCTGGCCGATCATGCGCGGCAGCAGCGTGCAGGCGCCCATGTCGGCACCGGCCAGGCCTACGCGGGTGAAGAGAAACGCCGTGCGCGCCGCGGGCGTGCCCAGGCGCATGTCGGCCGCCAGCGCGACCATGGCGCCCGCGCCCGCGCAGATGCCGTCCACGGCCGCCACGATGGGCTGCGGGCAGGCGCGCATGGCCTTGATCAGGTCGCCCGTCATGCGCGTGAAGTCCAGCAGCTCGGGCATGCTCATCTTGGTGAGCGGGCCGATGATCTCGTGCACATCGCCGCCCGAGCAGAAATTGCCGCCCGCGCCCGTGACCACCACGGCCTTGATGTCGGTGGCATAGACCAGGGCGCGGAACAGGTCTCGCAGCTCGGCATAGGAGCCGAAGGTCAGCGGGTTCTTGCGCTCGGGCCGGTTCAGGGTGATGGTGCCGATCTTGCCGTCGGCCGATACCTGCCACACAAAGGTCCTGGCCTCGTAGCCGGCCAGGGGGCGCTTGTGGTGCTTCATGCTGTGTTCTTCGGGCTGGGTGCTCATGGTGTCTCCATCAAGAATTCAGAAAACGGGGGTGGACCGGGTTCAGCCGGTCATCACCTCGCCGCCATCGACGGCAATGGACTGGCCGTTGACCGAGGCGGACGCCGGCAGGGCCAGCCAGGCCACGGTCTCGGCCACTTCCTCGGGCTGGACCAGGCGGCCCTGCGGGTTGCGTTCGGCCAGCCTGGCACGGGCCTCATCCGCCGTCATGCCGGTCTTGTCCACGATGTTGGCCACGGCGCCGCGCACGATGTCGGTCTCGGTATAGCCGGGGCAGACGGCGTTCACCGTCACGCCCTTGCCCGCCGTCTCCAGCGCCAGCGAGCGCGTGAGGCCGATCACGCCATGCTTGGCCGCGCAATAGGCGCTGACATAGGCATAGCCGATCAGCCCTGCCGTGCTGGCCACATTGATGATGCGGCCCCAGCGCGCAGCCAGCATGCCCGGCAGCGCGGCCTGCATGCAGTGGAAGGTGCCTGTGAGATTGACGGCCAGCATCGCCTGCCACAGTGCGGCATCGGTGCGCTCGAACTTCTGGCTGCTGGCCTGGCCCGCGTTGTTGACCAGCACCTGCACGGGGCCGAAGGCCGCCTCGGCCTGCGCGAAGGCCTGGCGCACCGAGACCTCGTCGGCAATATCCGCCTGCACGGACTGCACCATCTGTGCTGCCGGTGCCGTGCCGCCCAGCTCGCGCACGGCAGCCTCCAGCGCTGCACCATCGCGTCCCAGCAGCGTGACCCGCGCGCCGCGCGCCAGCAGCGCCCGCGCGCAGGCCATGCCTATGCCGCGCGCCCCGCCCGTCACCAGGGCATGCCGTCCTTCCAGGGGTCGTGAATTTGGGGTCATTTGAGATCCAACTGCGCCATGGCGGCGGCGCGTTCGAAGTTGGTTTCCAACTGGCGCTTGCCGGGCTGGTACTGCGGCGGCCAGTCCACATCATGGGCGCCCAGGCGTGCGGCCTCGCGCAGCGTCCAGGCGGCATCGGCCAGGTGCGGACGCGCCAGCGCGCACAGGTCGGCCCGGCCCGAGGCGATGATGGCGTTGGCATGGTCGGCCTCGAAGATGGCGCCCACGGCAATGGTCGGTATGCCGGCCTCGTTGCGCACGCGGTCGGCAAACGGCGTCTGGTACATGCGGCCGTACACCGGCTTCTGGTCGGGGCTGACCTGGCCCGAGGAGCAGTCGATCATGTCGGCGCCCGCCGCCTTGAAGCGGCGTGCGATCTCCACCGCATCGTCGGGCGTGATGCCGCCCTCCACCCAGTCATGGGCCGAGATGCGCACCGACATGGGCTTGTCCTGCGGCCAGGCTGCACGCACCGCCTCGAACACCTCCAGCGGAAAGCGCAGGCGGTTGTCCAGGCTGCCGCCATATTCGTCGTCGCGCCGGTTGGTCAGCGGCGAGATGAAGCTGGACAGCAGATAGCCGTGCGCGCAGTGCAGCTCCAGCCAGTCAAATCCCGCTGCCGCAGCGCGCCGCGTGGCGGCCACGAAGTCCTCGCGCACGCGGTCCATGTCGGCGCGGGTCATGGCGCGGGGCACTTGCGAGAGCCCCTCCAAGTACGGCAGTGCCGACGCCGACAGCAGCGGCCAGTTGCCCTGCTCCAGCGGATGGTCGATCTGCTGCCAGCCCAGTTGGGTAGAACCCTTGCGGCCCGCATGCCCCAGCTGCATACCAATGTGCGCCCCGCCCTGCGCGTGCACAAAATCAACGATGCGCGCAAAGGCCTGCGCCTGCTCGTCGTTCCACAGCCCGGGGCAGCCGGGCGTGATGCGTGCATCAGGCGAGGTGCAGGTCATCTCCACCATCACCAGGCCCGCGCCGCCCATGGCGCGCGCGCCCAGGTGCACCAGGTGGAAGTCGCCAGGCACGCCGTCGGTGCAGGAATACATGGCCATGGGCGAGACCACGATGCGGTTCTTCAGCCGCAGGCCGCGCGCCTGGTAGGGCGTGAGCATGGGCATGGGCGGGCGGCGGCCTGCGGGCACGGTCTCGCCCGCATGCTCGGCAATCCAGCGCTCGAAGCCCTGCAGCCAGGCGGCATCGCGCAGGCGCAGGTTCTCGTGCGAGATGCGCTGCGAGCGCGTCAGCAGCGAATAGGCGAACTGCTCCGGCTCCAGGCCCGCATAGCGCTCCACGTTCTCGAACCATTCCGTGGAATTGCGCGCCGCGTTCTGGATCTTGAGCACCTCCACGCTGCGCACCTCCTCGTAGTGGCGCAGGCCGGCCTCGATGCCCCCCGCAGACCGCAGGCTGCGCGCCAGCTCGATCGCATCCTCCAGCGCCAGCTTGGTGCCCGAGCCAATCGAGAAATGCGCCGTGTGCGCGGCATCGCCCATCAGCACCACGGGCACGCTGCGCGGGCCGCGCAGCGTGTCCAGCGCATTCCAGTGCACCCAGGTATTGCAGATCACGCGCGGAAAGCGGATCCAGATGGCCGAGCCGCGCAGGTGCGTGGCATTGCTGACCAGGGCATGGCCGTCCAGCCAGGGGGCGAACAGCTTCTCGCAATAGGCAATGCCCTCTTCCTGGCTCATCTGCTCTATGCCGGCGGCCTGCCAGGTCTCCTCGGGCGTCTCCACGATGAAGGTGGACATGCCGTCTTCATAGCGGTAGGCATGGGCCTGGAACCAGCCGTGCTCGGTCTGCACGAAGGCGAAGGTGAAGGCATCGAACACCTTGGTCGTGCCCAGCCACACGAAGCGGCAGCGGCGCTGGTCGATATCGGGCCGAAAGGTATCGGCATAGCGCGTGCGCACCTGGCTGTTGATGCCGTCCGAGGCGATGACCAGGTCGGCGTCGTACTCGCGCGCCATCGCCTGGTCGTCCTGCACGAAGTTCTCGAACACCAGCTTCACGCCCACGTCCTCGCAGCGCGCCTGCAGGATGTTGAGCAGCTTCTTGCGGCCTATGCCGATGAAGCCATGGCCGCTGCTGCGCAGGCTCCGTCCCTTGAAGTGGATGTCGATATCGTCCCAGTGGTTGAAGGCGTCACCAATCGTGCGGGCCGACACCGGATCGGCCTCGCGCAGGTTGTCCATGGTGGCGTCCGAGAACACCACGCCCCAGCCAAAGGTGTCGTAGGGCCGGTTGCGCTCCACCACCGTGACCTCGTTGGCGGGGTCCTGCAGCTTCATCAGCAGGCCGAAGTACAGGCCGGCGGGACCTCCACCGATACAGACGATCTTCATACCGCAAACCCTTTTCTCGCAGGGCGACGGCACAGGACGCCCCAGGTTCAGAATCCAGGCCCAAGAACTTTAAGCCTGAATAGTTTAGGTTTGAAATATATAGACGAAACGCCGGCACGAACCTAGGGAGAACACGCATGAGCCCCTCGACAGCCGCTACGATGCCGGATCGCCAGGAGGATCTCCCTTGGAAAAATACCGGTTCAATGTCTTCGGCCGCATCATCGCCATCGAACGCGCGCAGGCCCAGTGGCGCTGCTTCAACGTCGGCGCCGACGGCAAGCGCGCCCCCGCCCTGCTGGCCATTCCCTGCGATGTCACCCACGCCGAACTGGCGCAGTACCTCTACGACATCTATCACGAGAGCGCAGCCGCATCGGACCAGGACATCTTCGAGATCACCCCCGGCACCACCATCCCCTCACCCAGGAGTCCCTCTTGACCCAGCAAACCGAAGTCCGCGAACTGAAGCCGGGCCTCACCCCCTTTCCCGCCGCCGCCGACATCTTCGTGACCGACCAGCCCTGGCTGGCCGAGCACCTGCTGCCGCTGATCTCCATCGACCTGGGCCTGGTGCGGCCCGAACTGGCCGGCACCGTGGTCCACATGCTGTGCCCCGTCGAGCCCTTCGAAGGCTGCATAGGCGATGAGACCGAAGCCCACCACAACGCCTTCACCGCCCCCAACTGGTTTGCGCTGGAGCTGACGCCCGACAACCGCTACCGCTTCCTGGGCAACGAAGGCTTCTTCCAGCGCGCGCCGCAGCATGGCGGCCAGTTCACCAAGGATGCCTTCGCCTGCGAGCACACCGACGAAATGCTGGCCAGCCACGCCAAGGCCAGTGCCTACTACGCCGAGCACGGCCGCCTGGCCAGCTACTCGCGCTACGGCAAGGGCGAGCCCATGGAGCAGGACTACCTGGACAGCCTGGGCGGCGGCATCTGGTACGGCAACTGGACCAGCTACCCGCCCATTCCCCCGGCCTTCCAGCTGGACGAAGCGGAAAATGCCGGCATGGGCGATGAACTGGAAGACGACGGCATCCGCATCACCCGCGACGGCAAGCCCTTCTTCCACGTGGCCAACGTGGCCGGCTACAACTGGTGCGCCACGGGCGCGGACAGCATCCTGCTGTTCTACGAGCCGGAAAGCCGTACGGTGCTGTTCACCTTCGACTGGACCTGAGCCGGCCGAGCAGCGCCGCTCAGACGCGGCCCTGCTCGGGCGTGACGATCAGATGCGCCAGCAGCGGGCGGATGCGATCGTCCTGGTAGTAGCCGCCGTATTCCGTGTAGCGCAGAAAGGCGGCATGGCAATGGTGGCAGCGCCAAAGCGTGCAGCGGTTGTACGGGTGCCAGCCCAGGGCGATGGGAGCATCCGGCGACCACTGGTTCGTGCCCTGTGGGTAATATTCATCGAGCAATTCCCGTGTCTCCGGCGTGCCCAGCGCACCAACCTGCTGCAGATGCGAAGTCTTGTCCGCCCCCGACAAGGACTCCCAGCCCGGCCTCCACAGCACAGCACAGTCCGTGCATCGCTGCTGCTCGGCCGCCGCTGCGGCGAAGGCTCTCAATTCGGGTTCGGGAAGGGGGGTTGAAGTTGTCATGGAACGGTGCCTTGGTTTCCATGGATTGTCCGGCAGGTTTGGGGGCGGGCTACCGGCGTGGAAAACATCTTGCTACTCCACGAACCTGGAAACGCTACGGTACTCTTCACCACCGACTGGACATCACGATCAGCCATGGCCTTGCCCCGGGTAGTCGGCTGGCAGGCATGCCCGTGTCAATCCAGCGGCTCGGGGCAGCCAGCGGCGTTGCTCCCCTCCAGACAATCGAACGCCCTTTCGGCACAGGCCTCCACTCTCGTCCATTCGCCAACTTGCATGTAGAAGCTGTCCGGCATCTCCCTGCCGTACGCCTCAAAGACGGCATTGATGGCATCCACCAACTGCCCCATCAGTGCTGCCTCCTGCTCATCGAGAAGAATTTCACCGATCGCCATACGAGCATCGCTACCAAGATCCGTATCGTCAAAAAATGAAATGTGTGGCCAAATCAAGATGGTCGTATTGAACGTCTGCAGGAAAGTCCTGATTCACCCAGGCTTTCATTTGATACTTCAAATCCTTGAGTTTCCTCAAATATCCGAGCAATTCCATCCTCATTTCAGGATATTTCAAGCGAGGCATCTCAATATCTTCCTATCATGTTACCCGCCGATTGTGAGTAGCCCTGGAGCTTGTTATGCATTTTATAAAATCAATAAGATTTTATCCCCTTTATTAACTAGATTAACAATTAAATTAATGACAGCATTAAGATGAAAGTAACTTATAATACCCCGTCGGCAGCACCTTCACGATCTCTCCTGTAGATTCCAAATAAATCAAGGCTGATTTAATTGCATCATCAGCATATTGGTTTTTGAAATTAAATCCAATCGATTTAAAATAGAAGAATAATCTATTTGCGCTAAAAAAATCTCCATTCGACAGGAAATAATCATTTATATCAATAACCGCACCTTCATGAGAGAACTCATAACCACATCCATGCTTTTTAAATTCCCATTTATTCATTTCTTCATCAAAAACAAATCCGCTGCGAGGAAGAAATTCTATATTTGATAGCTTCACAAGATCACTATGGGCTCTGATGAAAGAAAGATGTAGAATCTCCTGTTTTTCTACATATTTTTTTATGCCAAAAGCAATATTTTTAATAAGGGAATAATCTACCATAATCAATACCTTGTTCTATTTGAACGAGCAGCGGCGGCGTCTTGAGCCTGCTCCGGCAGCCGCATCGCCTGGTGGATGCCTTGCGGGTTGTATTCCTGCAGCACATTGCCCCAAGGGTCCAGCTTTACGGCCCAGGTCACCTGGCCGGTCTGGTCGGTCAGGGCCATGGGTGTGCCCAGGCGGTCGCAGCGGTAGTGATAGATGGCGATGCGCTATTGCTGTTCTCTTTTTTCTCTGCAGTTGCATCTACATATATTGCATGAATGTGCGTGGCACATTGGAACTGCTAGCCCTAGCAGGGCCAAGGTGTCTGCAGCTACGATTCTGGGTGTAGTGCAGGCATATTTTGCCACTACTTGAATAAAAATATCATTGCACGCTTATTGATATTTTGAATTCTTCGCGGGTTTTTAAGCATTATTAAATAATGCAAAATATAAAAAAAATACACCAGAGAAGAAATACGGAATTAAATAGAATAAAAAGAAAATGAAATAACCTCTAGTATTTTTTCTTCTTAGTTCCTTTGAGCCTGCGCCAAATATATACAATCCACAAAAAATGTAAAACAAGAAACTAAATAATAAACTTACACTATTCTCGAATAAATTAATAACTAGCATTAAATTCATCAGAATAGATACAATTCCAGCATATATATCTGAATATTTTTCAAAATGCACTAAAGATGATTTATGATCTATTTTCATTGATTTCTATTTCTTGCAAATGGACGACCCGGAGTTCATCATGCTTTGCGCAGCAGTCGCTCCTTGCAATACATCCAGAGCAGTGTTTTGCCGGGGAGTGAACATACTGCTGACAGGCTGTTTCCATGGTGGGTCCACATCCATGCCCCATTTTATTGGTAGTTTTATTTTATTATTAACTGGAATCTTTCCAACAGCCAAATCCAAGCTTAAATCCATCACATCTGCAACCCCTCTGCCTGCATCATTGCATCCAGCAGCACAAACGAGTGCACGAGGCAATGAAGATTGATCGCTCGGTATATCGTAGCTTGGGTAATCGCTCAAGGCTCTTGTAAATCCATACCAGCTTGCACCAAAACCATATACAGATTTTGAAAGCACGGCAGATCCAGCCACTTTTGTTACCAGGGTCGGCTCTGGTGCCGCCAGCAAGGCGCCGCCAACGATTGCACCGCCCGCGTTCCCTAAAATTCCTAACCCATTATTCACTGCATCAGCCCACCTCACTAATCCCAGTGGATCAATCCATTGCAATGGATCTGGCGCATACACTGATATGTTCGTTCCTCCATTCAACCCAATCAGATCCTGATTGATATAACTCCCCACCACCGGATCGTAATACCGATGCCGGTTGTAATACAGCCCCGTTTCCCTGTCATGGTGCTGCCCCGGCAGCCGGATTGCCTGGTGGATGCCTTGCGGGTTGTACTCCTGCAGCACATTGCCCCAGGGGTCCAGCTTGGCCGCCCAGGTGACTAGCCCCCGTTGGTCGGTCAGGGCCATGGGCGTGCCCAGGTGGTCGCAGTGGTAGTGGTGGATGGCGATGCGGGCGTGCTGTTCTTTTTCCTGTTCCTGCAACTTGGCCTGCATGCCGCTGAGCATGCGGGCCGTGCCCTCGGCCTGTTCGCCCAGCATGGCCTGGGCGCCGGGCGGCAGGCCGTGGTCCAGGGTGTGGCGCAGGTGGCGGGCCGCGTCTTGCTGCATGTCGCGCGGCATGGCGTCGAGCATGGTTTGCATCAGGGCCAGGGCCGGCGCGTGGTTGGGGTCGTCCGGGTCAGGCAGGCCTGCGG
>NZ_JBICLB010000055.1:0-454198 GCF_043104845.1 Delftia sp. WSY_7
TTCGTGGGGTTGGTCGGGTTCGTGGGATCCGTGGGGTTGGTCGGATTGGTCGGGTTCGTAGGATTGGTCGGGTTCGTGGGATCCGTGGGATTGGTCGGATTGGTGGGGTTCGTAGGATTGGTGGGGTTCGTAGGGTTGGTCGGGTTCGTCGGATCCGTGGGATTGGTCGGATTCGTAGGATTCGTCGGATTGGTGGGATCCGTCGGATTGGTCGGGTTGGTCGGGTTCGTGGGATTGGTCGGATTCGTGGGATCCGTGGGGTTGGTCGGATTCGTGGGATCGGTCGGCACCGGGGGGGCTGGGTCGTCGTCGTCGTTGCTGGCTGCGGCGATCAGGCCCACGCCGCCCGCGCCGATCAGGCCGGCCAGCAGGAAGTCGCTGAGCACGGAGCCGCCGGCTGCGGCTGCGGCGCTTTCCTTGGTCACGATCAGGCCCACGGCGTCACCGTCACTGGCGGGCGCCACCTGGACGTTGCCAGATGCCAGGTCCAGCACCATGGCGCCTGCGCCATCACCCTCGCGCTGGGCCAGCGTGGCCTGGGTGCCGCCCTCGAAGGTGCCGACCAGGGTCTGGCCGTCCTTGCCCTGGAACAGCGCCTTGGCGCTGCCATCGGCGGGCACGATGATCTTGTCGCCGACCTGCAGGGCACTGCCCGGCTGGGCCATCAGGGTTTCCCCATTGCGCACGATCTGCACGCCCGGGCTGACCTGGGACAGCGTGGCGGGAGGCGTGCCCCGGGGCATGACCGCTGCGGCTGCGCCGGGCTGCATGTTCGACGTATTGAGCTGCGCAAGCACAACGCTGGAGGGCTGCGGGTCACCGAACTGCACGGGGCTGACGGTGGTGTTGCCGGTGGGCTGCATCGATTGGGCGGTCATTTACTCTCTCCAGACAAGGGTTGAGACGACAAGGTCAGACGGTGGCTTGGAAGCCGTGAAAAATCTGTCGAGCCCTTTTGTGCAACATGCATGCCACGTGCACGCTGCAGGTCCGGATGGCCTAGGAATCATCCTAAGATATTGATTTGTATGGATTTATCTATTGATCACAATGTCTCATCAAGGGTCTGTTACGGCACACGTTACGTAACGCTGCCGGGTCTGCTCCGTTACTCGGACGCCGGTGCCGCGCCATGTTTCATGGCCCTTGACTCGCGGGCCCATGCAGCGGGGCAACATGGCTTTCGCCTATAAAATCGCTGGCTTTTGGCTGCAGGCGTGTATCGGCGCATGCAGTAAGCCCAAAAGCGAACAGGCCCGTCTTCCAACTTTCATTGCGTAGAGAGCGCCCATATGCTGATTTCGTCCAGAGTTCCGTCGCGAGTGCCGGGTCGTACCTATTTGCGGATAGCCCGGCCCGTGGCCATTGCCGCCTTCAGTCTGGGGGCGGCTTTGTGCGGGGCGTTTGCCCATGCATCGCAGGAGGCGGTGGACGAGGTCTCACGGCTGCTGGAGCAGGGCAAGGCGCCCCAGGCCGCCAAGCAGGCCGAGGCCTACCTCAAGCAAAACCCGGCCGATGTGCAGATGCGCTTTCTGCAGGGCGTGATCGCCGCGGAGCAGCGCCAGAACGCCCAGGCCATCAAGATCTTCACGGCGTTGACCCGTGACTACCCCAGCCTGCCCGAGCCCTACAACAACCTGGCCGTGCTGTACGCCGCCGAAGGCCAGGAACGCAAGGCCTCGGAAGTGCTGGAGCAGGCCATTCGCACCAACCCCAGCTACGCCACGGCGCATGAGAACCTGGGCGACCTGTATGCGCGCATGGCCAGCGATGCCTATGCCAAGGCCTTGCAGCTGGACGGATCGCGCCAGGCCATCCAGCCCAAGCTGGCCCTGATCACGCAGATCTTCCCCAAGCAAGGTGGCGCCCAGGGCAAGACGGTCCAGGCTGCAGCTGCCTCGACCAAGGTCGCCGATGCCAAGGCGGCCGATGCCAAGGCCCGCGAATCCGACGCCAAGCTGGCCGAGGCCCGCGCCGCCGAGACCAAGGCGGCAGAGGCCAAGGCCGCCGAATTCAAGGCCGCTGAAGTGAAGGCCGCCGATGCCAAGGCAGCGCAGGCCAAGGCCGCAGAAGCCAAGGCCGCAGAAGCCAAGGCAGCAGAGGCCAAGGCCGCAGAGGCCAAGGCAGCGGAGGCCAAGCTGGCCCAGGCCAAGGCAGCGGAAGCCAAGGCCGCCGAGACCAGGCTGGCCCAGGAGAAGGCTGCCCAGGCCGCACAGGACAAGGCGCGCGCTGCCGAGGAAGCCAGGCAGGCTGCGGCCAAGGCCGCCGCCGTGACCACCGCTGCGGCCCCTGCCGCCGCCGCTGTGGCCGCCGCCGAGCCCGCCAAGGCAGCGCCTGCCGTCGACGAGAAGAAGGCGGCCCAGTCGGCCGCAGCGCAGGAAGTGGAGGCCGCCGTCAAGGCCTGGTCCACCGCCTGGGCCGGACAGGACATGGACCGCTACCTGGACGCCTACAGCGACCACTTCTCCCCGGCCGATGGCAGCAGCCTGGCCAAGTGGAAGGAACAGCGCCGCCAGCGCATTGTCGGACGCACCACCATCGTCGTCACCGTGCGCGACCTCAAGGTGACGGTGGACGGCGACAAGGCCACGGCCCAGTTCCGCCAGTACTACGCATCGGGCGCGCTCAAGACCACGACCCGCAAGACCCTGCGCATGCAGCGCGAAAAGGGACAATGGCGCATCACCCACGAAGGAACCGGTTCCTGATGCCTGAAAGAGCGCGCCCCCTGGCACGGTCATCCGCCGGCTTGCTGCGCCTGCATGCGCGGGCCGCTGGCGTGGCCGTGCTGCTGGCCGCTCTGTCCACGATGCCGTTTGGCACGGCGGCCTACGCCAAGCCGGCCAAGGCCTCCAAGACGGCATCCGCCAAGCCTGCAACGGGCAAGACCAGCAAGACCGGCAAGGCCGGCGCAGCCAGGCTGCGCTCGGCGTCGGGCAAGACGGCCGTGGCCGCCGCTGCGGTGGCGGCTACGGCAGGCGGCGTCGCTGCCACGGCAGGCCATGCCAAGGCGGCGGCCGGCTCGCAAAGCCAGGCGGAGGCCCGCCTGCTGGCCATCATCCGCCAGGTGGAGCAGCGGGATCTGGATGGCGCCCTGAAGGCGGCCGCCGATCTCACCGCCGAAGTCCCCAATTTCCGCGCAGCCCAACTGGTGTATGCAGACCTGCTGCGCTTCAAGACCGGCCGTGCCGGCGAGGTGCTGGCGGGCACGCCCGTGGCTGCGTCCGCCGCTCCCAGCCATCCGGGCCAGGGCGTGCTGGTGCGGCACAACCTGTCCGTGGGCAGCGTCACACGGCTGGAGGGTCCGGCCAGTCCCGCGCAGGCGCAGCTGCAGGATCTGCAAAACGAACTCAAGCGCCGCCTGCAGGCGGACAGCGGCGCGCCGCCTGCGGGTTCCGTTCCCGGCGAGTTTTTGATGCTGGGCGCATCCGTGCGGCATGCCATTGCCATCGACGCCAGCAAGTCGCGGCTGTACCTGTTCGCCCATGAGGCAGGCGGTCTGCGGCTGCTGGGGGACTTCTATGTCTCCGTGGGCAAGCTGGGCACCGACAAATGGCAGGAAGGCGACCAGCGCACGCCGCTGGGCATCTACTTCGTGGGCCGCCACATTCCCGGGCCCCGTCTGCCGGAGTTCTATGGCAAGGGTGCGCTCACGGTGAACTTTCCCAATGACTGGGACAAGGCCGTGGGCCGCTCGGGCAGCGGCATCTGGCTGCATGGCTCGCCGCCCGACCAGTTCTCGCGGGCGCCCGAGGCCAGCGATGGCTGCCTGGTGCTGGCCAACCCCGATCTCACCTTGCTCATGCAGACCGTGGACCGGCAGACGCCGGTGCTGATCCGCGAAAAGCTGCAATGGGTGGCCCCCAAGGCCCAGGCCCAGCAGAAGGCGGCAGACGCCTTCGTGCGCGTCATCGACGACTGGAAGAGCGCCTGGAACGGTGCGGACCCGCGCAAGCTGGCCGCCCTCTACGCGCCTGACCTGCTGCAGTCGCCGGCCTCGCGCACATCACAGGAGCGGCTGGCCGCCTACCTCAACCGCCCCGGCGTGACGCTGCAGGACCTGTCCATCTATTCCTGGAAGGACGCCAAGGGCGAGATCCGCGTGGTCAACCTGCGCGCCAGCAGCAAGTCCTTTGCCGAGGGCCTGCCGCTGCGCCAGTACTGGCGCAAGACGGGCGGGCGCTGGCAGCTTTTCTCCGAGGACGTGATGGGCTGAGCCCGGCGCAGCTCAGGTGTTCTCGTTGTGGCGGTTGCTGTCGAAGCGGCGCTCCGCATCGAACAGATGCTGTATCAGCACATGCGAGGTCATGTTCACGCCAATGCCGCCAATCATGGCCGGCAGCAGGTACAGCGCCGTGGACAGCTCGGAGACGAAGAGGGTGTTGTCGGACAGCGAAGGCGTCTCCTTGGCCGCCGAGGCCAGGCTTTGAAGCAGGTAGACATCCACCCCCGCCATGGCCACCAGGGCCAGCCCGAACAGCAGCACCGTGGTGCGCGAGATGCTGCGCTTGGCCAGCAGGGCGGCGTAGATGGCGCAGGGAAGAACGACCGAGAAAACCACCAGGCTCCAGAATCTGGCTTCGGTGAAGACGGTGGTGCTGATGCGCAGGGCATTCATCGGTGCGGTCTTTCGGTGCGGTCCTTCGGTACCTGTGGGTTCCTGCGGTTCCCTGTCGGCCGCCCAATATGCCGCGCTTGCGTAAACGCCCGGTGAACCCGGCGCAAACCGGTGGTTGCACATGCAACCAGGCGCACCGGTCGCAGTCTTGTCCGCTTCGGCCCTGCCTGGCCCGATGCGTCCCTCAGGGGGTCACGACTGCCGCACAAGATAGGCCGGCAGCTGCGCCTCGGGCAGCACGGACAGGACCTTGAGCTGCAGCTGGGCGCGCTTGCGTGCCTGGGCCAGGTAGTCCTGCAGCGCCTGCGCGGCCCGCTCGTACTCACCATCCCACAGGGCGTCGATGACCTGGCGGCAGTTCTCGAGCAGGGGCGGGTTGGGCGACTGCGGGAACATGCGGTCAAAGGTGCTGTGGATCAGCCACGGCATCTGGCACTGCTGCAGCATGCCCACCAGCTTGTGGTTGGGATGCCGTGCCAGCAAGGCGCCGTGCAGGTGCTGCTCCAGCCGCAAAAGCTCCTGCGCTTGCGGTGCGGCGGGGGCGTGCAGGCGGCGGCGCAGGTCTGCGAGCATGTCCCTGTCCAGGCGCGGGCCGCTTTCGCGCAGCGCCGCGGGCGCCAGCAGCGCCAGCAGCTCGAAGTCCTGGTTCACCGCGCGTGCCGTCAACGCCGCCACGCGCCAGGAGGCATAGGTGCTCTTGTCCACCAGTCCCCGGTCCACGAGCCGGCTCAGCACCTCGCGCAGGGCCACGCGGTTCACGTTGAAGTGCTCCATGGCCGCGCTTTCGTCGATCTGGAAGCGCCCGAAAATCATGGCGATGGAGATGGTCTGCTCCAGCTCGTCGTGGATGCGCTCGCTTTCCGAGGGGATGTGGATGGTGGCGTTGCCCTCCTCCAGGCCCAGGGCCCGCGCGTCCAGCGGCAGGCGCTGGGGCTGCACGGCCTGCCCGGGCCGGGCCACCAGGTAGCCGCGTCCTTCGAAGGTGCACAGCAGCCCTTCGGCATGCAGCAGCTCGAAGGCCTTGCGCACGGGTATGCGGCTGGTGCCGAAGACCTTGGCCACCGGCCCCTCCAGCAGCACCAGGCCGGGCTCGATCCGCTGCTCGACGATGGCCCCGCGCAGGCGCTGGCGTATCAGTTCATAGCGCAGCCGGCGTTCGCCGGGATCGCCGGATTCACCGGATTCGCCGGGGCCTGCTTCCTCGTCGCGGGCAAGCTGCGTGGGTGCTGGGGTGGCTCTTGTCATTCCTGCTTCATCTGCATGTACCTGTGCACCGGCCGCCGCAAAGGGGGCCGGTATCCGGCAGGACTATAAGGGGCGGGCGCGGCGCAGCAGCGTGGCCCATTGGCGCACCAGGTAGTTGTGCTCGTCCATGACGGTGTTCCAGACGGCGATGTGGCCCAGGCGCTGCTCGTAGGAGCCGCCGTCGCGCACGCTGCCGCGCGGGATCACGACCTGGCCGTCGGTGCCCCGCAGGTCCTCGGCGGCAGGCAGGCCGGCGTACCAGTAGTCCCATTCGCTGGCGCGCAGGTGCCCGCGGCTGCGCAGCGGGTTGGAGATGTAGTAGCCCTGCCGTGCCATCGCCGCACCAGGCCAGCCGGACTGCCACCAGTTCAGGTAGCGGTAGGCGGCATCCAGCGTTTCGCCCCTGGCCTGGCTGGAGATGCCCAGGCCGCCGTACCAGGCCCGGTAGCCTTCGCGCGGGCAGGCCAGCCGGTAGTCCAGCCCCGCCGCGCGGTAGTGGGCGATGGCCGGCGACCAGTGGCTTTGTATGGCGACGCCGGCATCGATCATCAGCCGCGCCGCATCGGCGTAGTTGCCCCAGAAGCCCCGGAACTGCTCCGACTCCTGCCGCTGCAGCAGCAGGGCCGTCATCTGGTCGATCTCCTCCAGTCCCAGGTTGCTGATGTCGCCAAAACGCATGTCGCCGCCGGCCTGCAGGGCCAGGGCCGCATCCAGCGCGCCGATGGCCGCATCCGCCTGCAGGGCCGCACGGCCACGGCAGGCGGGAGACAGCAGCCAGGACCAGCTCTCTTCGGTCTGCGCGAACAGATCTGGCACGGCGGCGGGCAGGTAGACGAAGCTGTCGGCGTTGTGCGTCAGCGGCAGCATGCTGATGCGCGATGCGGGCGTTCCGCCCAGGGTGCCATCGGCCTGCACGTACAGGCGCATGGCCGGGTTGCAGCCCGCGCCCAGGGCCGCCTGCGGCGTGATGCGCCCGGTCTTGGGCAGGGCGTTGACCTCGTCCCAATGCGCCAGCCTGCCGATGTCTATGGGTTGCAGCGCCCCTGTCGGCCACAGGCAGTCCAGGCTGTGGAACCACTGGTCGTAGAGATCGAAGCTGTCCTGGCGCATGACGGCCTGGCGCTGCGCGTCGAAGCCGTCGAGCACCTCGAAGCGGATGCGCAGGCCCAGGTCCTGCTCGGCGCGGCGGCGCATGGCCTCGGTCAGGGTCACCGAGGTGCCCAGTACCCGCAGTTCAGGCATCTTCTTGCGCATGGGGTGTTCCTTGTCAATGGAAGGCGGCCGGGCCGGGTGCGGCGCCGGGCTGCGCCCCATTGTCCTGCGCGAAGAAACGCTGGAACGACTGCCAGGAGTCGTCCACCTGCTGCCCGTTGAGCCCCGAGGCGATGAAGACCAGGCGCGAGCGGCCGTCGCCACCGGGCCATTCGGCCAGATGCTCGGGCGCATGCATCAGATGGCCCATGCCGTGCAGCACCGTCGGCTGCCCCTGCGGCCATCCTTCGGCGGCCACGGCCACGAGCCCCTTGAGCCGCAGCACCCGCTCGCCATGGCGGTGCAGCAGCCAGGTCAGCCACAGCGTCAGCGCACACCAGTCCACGGGGCCGTCGAGTTCCAGGCAGAAGGCCTGGATGCTGCCGTGCGGCTCCTGGCCCTTGCGGCTGCGAGGCGTGCCTGCAATGGCGCGTGCCAGCCAATTGCTCTCCTGCACGGGCTGCTCCTGCCAGGCCGGCAGCGCCTGGCGGCTGTTGCCGAGCACGGCCAGCGGATTGAGCCTGGCAAGCTGCGCGCGCAGCGCCTCGGCGTCCTGCGGCCGGGCCAGGTCGGTCTTGCTCAGGTACAGCCGGTCGGCGGCGGCGACCTGGGCCTGCCATTCGGGCCGCTGCGCATGCGTGGCCGCGTGCAGGGCATCGACCACGGTGGCGACATGGGCGGGCCTGAAGACCTGGCGCAATTGCGCATCCCCTATGAGGGTGGCGATCACCGGGCCGGGCGCGGCAAGGCCCGTGGTTTCGATCAGCACGCGCTGGAACGCAGGCAGCTCGCCGCGCTCGCGGCGCTGGTGCAGCCGCCACAGCGCCTCCTTGAGTTCGCCGCGGATGGCGCAGCAGATGCAGCCGTTGTCCAGCAGCACCGTGTCGGCGTCGATGCGGCCCACCAGCAGATGGTCCAGCCCCACGGCGCCGAATTCGTTGATCAGCACGGCGGTCTCGGCAGCGGGAGAGTCCTGCAGCCATTGCCTGAGCAGCGTGGTCTTGCCGCTGCCCAGAGAGCCCGTGAGCACACCCACGGGCAGGCGTGCATCGCCGGTCATGGCGCCTGCTCCGGTTGCGGCCAGGGCATGGCCAGCGGATCCAGCTCGCGGGCCAGCAGCCGCTCGGCCGCAGGCCACAACGCACCGAAGTCGGGCACCAGAACGCTGGCGCCCGTAGGCCCCTGCAGCAGGTAGGACTGGCCGTGGAAGTCGCTGAGCCGCAGCCGCCACAGCGCCAGCAGCCGGTTGGCGCGCGCAATCTGAATCAGCCGCTGGCGTCGCCCGGCCGATCCGGCCGGCGCCTGGCTCCAGTGGCCGGAGCCCTGCAGCAAACCGCACATTCCACACATGACTGAAAACCTTTCGGTTGCGAATGGAGCCGCCTGCGAAACTGGCACAGCCAAAGAGCAGAGACACCGAGGAAGGGCCTATGCCGGCCGCGCCGCCCCGCACCGAGGTTGTCGCCGGCTGCCCGTACGCCCCCCTCCGAAGAGAGGGGGAAGGCGCGAAGCGACTCAGGGGGGGGCTTCTTTTCACGGCATGACATCGCCGGAATTGGGCCCCAGCGTCTGCCCCACATACAGATTGCCGCCGGGGTCGGAGGCCAGCAGCACGGCCGTGGGAGCCACCTCGTCGGCGCGGCCGAAGCGGCCCAGCGGCAGGCTGGCCTCCTTGGCGCGCTTCCAGTCCGCGCTGATGCCGTCGACCAGCGGCGTGGCGATGGGGCCGGGGGCAATGGCGTTGACCAGGACATTGTCGGGTGCCACTTCCAGCGCCAGCGACTTGGTGAAGCCGATCACGCCGGCCTTGGCCGCCGCATAGTGGCTCAGCTCCACGCCGCCCTTGATGCCCAGCTGCGAGGCGATGCTGATGATGCGTCCCCAGCGCTGGGCCTGCATGTGCGACACTGCGCGCCGCGCGCACAGGAAGACGCTGCGCAGGTCCACGCGCAACATCTCGTCCCACATCGCGGTGGACATGTCGGCACAGCGCGACTGGGTGAGCATGCCGGCGTTGTTCACCAGGATGTCGATGCCGCCGAAGGCCTGCACGCAGCGGTCGATGATGCGGTGGGCCGTGGACTCGTCGCCCACGTCGCCGATGACGGTCTCGGCCTGCGTGCCCAGCGCGCGGCAGCGCCGGGCCACGTCCTCGGCCCGCGCGGCATCGATGTCGGCCAGCAGCAGCCGCGCGCCGGCCTGCGCATAGGCCAGGGCGATGGCCTCGCCGATGCCGCTGCCGGCGCCTGTCACGACGGCGCGGCGGCCGTCCAGGGGCTTGGAGGTGTTCATGTCGGATGTCCTCAACTGGGCCAGCGCACGGTCAGGCCGCCGTCGGCAATGATGGATTGGCCGGTGATGTAGGAGGCCTCGTCGCTGGTCAGGAAGCGGATCAGGGCGGCGATTTCTCGGGCCTGCCCGACACGCCCCAACGGAATGCTTTTTGCCGCCTGCGCCAGGCCCGCCGGGCCCAGCGAGTTGACCGGGTCCAGCGACTGCGGCGTCTCGATCAGGCCCGGAATCACGGCGTTGCAGCGTATGCCGCGCGGTGCCAGCTCCATGGCCACGGCGCGGCACAGCCCGGGCACGCCTGCCTTGGCGGCCGCATAGTGGGCATGCTGCTCCCAGCCGTAGACGCCGCCTGCAATGGAGGAGACGGCCACCATGGCCCCGCCCGCCGCCATGTGGCGCGCACTGGCCCGGAAGGTGCGCATGACGCCGCCCAGGTCGATGTTGATGACCTCCTGCCACTGCGCATCGCTCATCTCGGCCAGGGCCGCCTGGCGCAGCAAACCTGCATTGGCGACGGCAAAGTCCAGTCGGCCGAAGCGGTCCACGGCGACGCGGGCCAGGTGCTCGACCTGCTCGGCATCGCCCACATCGACCGCCTCCATCACGCACCGCCCGCCCGCGCGCTCGACAAGGTCCCGGGTCTGGCCGGAATCGTGCGGGTCCTGCGGGTAGTAGCTGCCGGCCACGGCAACGCCAGCCTGCGCGTAGGCCACGGCCAGCGCCTGGCCGATGCCGCTGGCAGCGCCGGTGATGAGGGCGACCTTGTTCCTGTCGATCTGCGGGTGCATGGCGGCCTCACTTCACGGTCTCGGGATCGACATGGGGTGCCAGGAACATCAGCAGTCCCGAGGCTGCGCAGGGAATGGCTCCCCAGTACAGCGCCGCCTGTGCCCAGTCCGCCCCCTGCGACAGCGTCCAGGTCACGCCGAAGCCTGCCGCGATGGCGCCCACCTGGCCCATGGCGTTGACGAAGGAGCTGGCCGTGGCGCGGATGTGGCTGGGAAAGCTCTCGCCGATCAGGAAGAGGGCCGCTGCATAGGGGCCGATCAGGAAGAACAGCCCCAGCGAGTACAGCGGCACGATGCGCCAGAAGTCGCCCGAGGGCGCGTTCAGCATGAGCGCGAAGGCCAGGCCACCCAGCATCCAGCCTATGGCCACGGCGTTGCGCCGGCCTATGCGGTCACCGAGCCAGCCATGGAAGACATAGCCCAGGAAGCCCGCGAGATTGGAGATGATGAGCACCTGCAGCGCGCTGGAGAAATCCACGCCCTTGCCCGGCGTGCCACCGGCGCCGCCCAGCACCGAGGTGCCCAGCACCGCGAAGATCACGATGGCGAACCAGTTCAGGAAAAAGCCCAGGGCCAGCGACAGCGTGGGCCGCAGCGAGGCGCCCCGGAACATGGCCGACAGGCCGGTGTGCTGCGCTTGCTGCGGGTGGGCGCCATGGGCCTGGGCCAGGCGTGCGGCCTCTGCCTCGCGTCCGGCACGGCGCAGATCGGCCACGCGCCGCGCGGTCAGGAACTGGGGCGTTTCCACCAGCCTGCGGCCCAGCACGGCAATCACCAGGGCGGGGAACATGGCGAACACGAAGGACAGCACCCAGCCGCCGCCCTGGCCGAACCAGCGCTCGCCCAGCGGATACAGCAGGGCCACCAGCACGGCCGTGAGCACCGCGCCCACGGGCCAGCCGCCTTGCACCAGCGAGTAGATGAAGCCGCGCCGGCGCAGGGAGGCCGGGTCCGTGTAGACCAGGGAGAACAGCTCGCTCAGGTAGGCGGCGTTGATGCTTTGCTCTGCATAGCCCAGGCCTGCCAGCGAGCGCACCACGATCAGCAGCACGAAGCCCAGTCCCGCCGACAGCCCGATCACCCAGCCGGCCAGCGCCGTCAGGCCCGAGCACAGCGCGGCGCCCGCCACGGCGATGATGATGCCCTTGCGCCGGCCCAGCCGGTCGGCGATGGGGCCGATGCCGAAGGCCACGATCACCGTGCCCAGCGTCACCCAGGTGTTCAGCCGCGCCTGCTGCTCGGCGCTCCACTGGAAGTGCTCGCCCAGTTGCGGCAGCAGGGTGCCGAAGAGGATGAAGTCGTAGACGGCAAAGACCCAGGCGAAAAAGCAGACCCAGGTGGCGTAGCTGACCTGCCTGCGCGTCACGGTGGGCGCGGTCCAGGGGGCATCGATCCCGGCCGGGGCCGGATGGCCGGCGCCTGGGGCGTCGGAGGCAATGGCGGAGGTATTCATGGTGTCCTCGCTGAGGTGGGATGCGGCATCAACGCGGCTGGCGGCGCAGGAAGTCGTCGGCGATCTGGTCGCACGTCATGAAGCGCACGCCGTCGTGCGACTGGAAATGCTCGATCAGGCGCTCCAGCATCAGCAGCACCTGGGGGCGGCCGGAGACATCGGGGTGGATGGTGATGGGGAAGACCGCGTAGTCGTGCTCGCGGTAGACCCAGTCGAACTGGTCGCGCCACATCTGCTCTATGTCGCGCGGGTTGACGAAGCCGTGGCTGTTGGGCGACTTCTTGATGAACATCATGGGCGGCAGGTCGTCCAGGTACCAGTTGGCGGGGATCTCGACCAGCCGCGTTTCCTTTCCGCGCACCAGGGGCTTCATCCAGGTGTCGGGATGCTTGCTGTAGTCGATGCGGGTCCACTGGTCGCCCACGCGCACGTAGTACGGGTGGAAGTCGTTGTGCATCAGGCTGTGGTCGTACTTGATGCCTTTCTTGAGCAGCAGCTCGTTGGTGACGGGGCTGAACTCCCACCAGGGCGCCACATAGCCCGTGGGTGCGCGGCCGGCCAGCCGCGTGATGACCTCGATGCTGCGGTCGAGCACCGCTTCCTCCTGCTCGGGCGTCATGGCAATCGGGTTCTCGTGGCTGTAGCCGTGGATGCCGATCTCATGGCCCGCGTCCACCACGGCCTTCATCTGCTCGGGAAAGGTCTCGGCAGAGTGGCCCGGGATGAACCAGGTGGTCTTGAGGCCGTATTTGTCGAACAGCCTGAGCAGCCGCAGCGAGCCGACTTCGCCCGCGAACATGCCGCGCGAGATGTCGTCGGGCGAGTCCTCCCCGCCATAGGAGCCGAGCCAGCCGCCGACGGCATCGACGTCCACGCCAAACGTGATCTGTATGTCCTTGCTCATTGCATGCACTCCTTTTTCACTGGGAACGGTTGAGGGAAGAAAGCGCCTGTTCGACGGCCAGGGCAATGCGCAGCAGCCGGTCGTCATCACCCTGCGGGCGCATCAGCTGCAGGCCGATGGGAAGCCGTTCGGTGCTTGCGCCAGGGCCTTGCAGGCACAGGGCGCCGCAGGGCAGGGCCACGGCCGGCGCATCCAGGAAGCTGCCGGGCATGGTCAGGCGCAGCGTGGCGAGATTGGTCTGGGCAAACAGCGCGTCGTCTTCCAGCAGGGGCTGCAGCAGCGGCGCCGGATGGCCCACCGTGGGCAGCACCAGGGTGGCGCCGCCCAGCTCCTGCGCAAACAGCGCCATCAATGGCTGGCGCCGTGCCAGCAGTTGCAGGTAGCCGCCATGGTCCAGATGCCTTGCGGCCGCCAGCCGGCTGCGCACGCGCGGGTCCATGCGCGCGGCCTGCTCCGGGGCATCCAGGCGCTCGCGGTGCGTGGCCAATGCCTCATGCGCGCCCAGCCAGCCATGGCGCTGCGTCAGCGTCTGCACCGTGTCCAGGCTTTGCAGCCGGCGCCGCTGCACGCGGGCGCCCTGCCGCTGCAGCAGGGCCAGGCCGGCTGCAATCGCGTCGCGCACCTGCGCCTGCACGCGGTCGTCGTCCAGCATGCCGGGGTCGATGACGAACACCTGTCCCTGCAGGCCTATGACAGGGCCTGGGACGGCAGGGCCTGCAGCGGCATCGCCGGCAGGCACGGTGCTGCGCAGCACCTGGTCCAGGGCCATGCAGTCGGCCACGCCCAGGGCCAGCGGCCCCAGCGTGTCCAGGGAAGGTGACAGCGCAAAGACCCCTTGCATGGGATAGCGCCCCCGGCTGGCACGAAAGCCCACCAGCCCGTTGAAGGCTGCGGGAATGCGCACCGATCCTGCCGTGTCCGTTCCCATGGCCAGCGGCCCGCAGCCCTGCACCACGGCCAGGGCCGCGCCGCTGGAGGAGCCGCCAGGCGCCCGTGCGCGCCCACCCAGGCGGGGATTGGCGGGGGTGCCGAAGCCGGGGTTCAGGCCCAGTCCCGAATAGGCGAACTCGCTGAGGTTGGTCTTGCCCAGGCAGACCATGCCGGCCGCCGCGGCCCGCGCCACCACGGGGGCATCGGCAGGGGCTGGCGGGGCAGAGCGAAGCAGGGCCGATGCCGCCGTGGTGGGCGTGCCACGCACATCGAACAGGTCCTTCCAGCTGATGGGCACGCCGTCCAGCGGCCCGAGCGGGCGGCCCGTACGCCAGCGCTGCGTGGATTGCCTGGCCTCTTCCAGCGCGCGCTCCGCCGTGATGCGCGTGAACACGGACGGGCTTTCACAGGCCGCTTGCAGGCAATGCTCGGTGGCTTGCGTGGG
The DNA here is from genome assembly GCF_043104845.1 of Delftia sp. WSY_7. Taxonomy (NCBI): domain Bacteria; kingdom Pseudomonadati; phylum Pseudomonadota; class Betaproteobacteria; order Burkholderiales; family Comamonadaceae; genus Delftia; species Delftia sp. WSY_7. The sequence continues at coordinate 13,927 of NZ_JBICLB010000055.1, forward strand.
CGTCAGCGTGCCGGCCGCATAGGCTGCATGCAGTTTGCAAGCCGAGGCAGGCGCTGTCCGGAGGCCGCTGTTTTTCATTGAATTTGAATGTTGTTGTCAAAGTTCATTTTTGAATTCTAGTGAGCGCCTCCATCCCGTGTCCGGGTGATTACCCGGGGGATGAGGCGCTCTGTGTTGATCTGTGAAGGAGGCCGTTTTGTGCCGCTTGCGCCGCTCTAGCGGTCCTTGTGGTCCGCTTCGCCGCTACTTCCAGTAGCCCTTGGCGCTCAGCTGGCCGGGTGCGATGCCACGGTCCAGGAAATGCCGCTTCAGCGCACGCATGGCGCCGGACTCGCCCGCCATCCACAGATAGCCGTTGCCCGGCGGCAGCGGCCGGTACATCAGCCGCTGGCACAGCCTCTGCCCAGGCTGGCCCGGCGCGGCGGTGATCCACTCGGTGCGCAAGCGGGCAGCGCTGTCCATGGGCTGGCATTCGCCGTCATCGGTGATTTCCACGTAGGCCTTCACCCGGGCGGAGGACGGCAGGCTTGCCGCGATCGATTGCATGGCCGGCAGTGCCGAGCCATCGCCCGCCAGCATGAGCCAATCGGTGCCGGCCGGCGGGGCGAAGCCGCCGCTGCGCGGGCCGGCAATGGCCACCTGCTCGCCCACGCGGGCCTGGGCTGCCCAGAGGGAGGCGGGGCCGTCGCCGCCAGCGGAGGTGTTGTTCTCATGCTTGGCATTGAACGCATCGCCATGCAGTACCAGGTCAATGTCCAGCGTGCCGGCCTGGCGGTCCACGCTGCGCAGCGTGTACGCCCGGCCCTCGCCCGTGGGCAGGAACAGCTTGACCCAGGCGGCGGGCGCATCCACGGCAGGCGCCCGCGAGAAGGCGGCGATCTGCTCGCCACCCAGCGTGATGCGGCGCATGCGCGGCGTGACGGATTGCGCCTTCACCACGGTGCCCAGCGCGCGCTGCGTGCCGGCAGGCATGTGAATCGGCTCAGCCATGGGTGGCTCCCCGGGCTGCGTTCAAGCGCAGCAGCAAGGCCACGGCGATGGACAGCGCCACGCTCACGGCGGCGGCGAAATACACGTCTCCGACGCCCGTAACACTGGCCAGCAGCCCGGCGGCAGGGGCCGTCAGCCCCATCGACAGGTCGAAGAAGGCCACATAGGCGCCCATGGCCGCGCCGCGTGCCTGGGCAGGCGCCCGGCGGACGGCCTCCACGCCGAAGGCCGGGAAGGCCAGCGAGTAGCCGAAGCCGGTGAGCGCGGCGCCTGCATAGGCCCATGGCGCATCGCCCCCGCCCCAGATCAGCAGCAGGCCGGCGGCTTCCAGCGGAATGCTGGCCAGTGCCACCCGCACGCCGCCCAGCTTGTCCGGCAGATGGCCGAAGAGCAGGCGCGCGCCGATGAAGGCCAGGCCGAAGGCCGTGAAGGCCAGCGAGGCCGCTCCCCAGCCCCGCGATGCGAACAGCAGCGCTGCAAAGGTCGTGATCACGCCAAAGCCCACGCTGGACAGGGCCAGCCCCAGGCCGGGAAGCCATACCGTGCCCAGCACCTTGTAGAACGGCGTGCGGCGCTGGGCCGAAGCCGGCGTGGCGCGCAGGCCCCAGACCATGGCCAGGGCGGCCAGCGGCAGCACGATGGTGGCCACGGCAATGCCGGAGTAGCCCCAGGCCGCCTGCACCGCCACGCCGGCCGGCGCGCCCGCCGCATAGGCGCCGTACATGGCAATGCCCACCCAGGCCATGACCTTGCCGGCGTTTTGCGGACCGATCATGCCCACGCCCCAGCTCAAGGCCCCGGTGATGATCAGGCTCTCGGCGCAGCCCAGCAGCACGCGGCCGGCGGCCAGCACCCAGACTGCGGCCGGCCCTCCCTCGAAGGCGCGTGACATCAGGTAGGCCAGGCCCGAAACGGCCGCCAGCGCCATGCCCAGCACCACGGCCTGCCTGGCGCCGCGCGTGTCGGCCAGCGACCCGGCCCAGGCCCGCGACAGCAGGGCGGCCGCGAACTGGCAGCCCATCACCGTGCCCACCCCCAGCGTGCCCAGTCCCAGGGTCTGGCTCAGGTGCAGGGGCAGCACGGGCATGGGCATGCCCAGGCAGAGAAAGCTGACGAAGACCGCCAGCGTCAGCGGCAGCAGCCGCGCGAATGCATTCACCGGCGGCGACGCGGTCGCAGATGGCGAAATTCCGGAAGACATGTGCATTCCCTTTCAAATACGAGTAAAAACTCAGATCACATGTCCAGGAGAATATGAGCCATGGCTCGCATTGAAAACTCGCATTCGCAGGCGGCGCAGCGCCAGCCGCCCCAGCCCCGCAAGCAGCCACGGCAGGCGCGTTCCCTTGCCACGGTCGAGGCCATTCTGGAAGCTGCGGCTCGCGTTCTGGCCGAGCGCGGCTATGCCGCCACCAACACCAATCTGGTGGCCGAGCGCGCAGGCGTGAGCGTGGGTTCGCTCTACCAGTACTTTCCCAACAAGGACTCGCTGATCACGGCCTTGCACGAGCGCCACGCCGCGCAGATGTACGCGGCCATTGCCGCCGTGCTTGCGGCAGAGCGGCCGCAGGGCCTGCAAGGCCATGTGCAGGCCATGGTCCGGGCGCTGCTGGCGGCGCACCGGGTCGAGCCCGATCTGCACCGGGTGCTGGAAAAGGAATTCCCCTTCTTCGACGCGCCGCGCGAGCAAAGCGCGGCCGATGGCGGCATCTTCCGCCAGGTGCGCCAGCTCCTGGAGCTGCACCGCAGTCAGCTCGCCCACCGCGACCTGGACCTGGCCACCTGGATGCTGCTGCAGACCATGGAGTCCCTGGTGCATGCCGCCGTCATCGATCCACCGGCCATGTTCACCCCCCAGGCCCTGGAGGATGGCATCGTGCAGGTGCTGATGGGGTATCTGCGAGCGCCTGCCCTGGGTTGAGGATGCAAGGAGCGATTTGGCCGCCAGGTCCTCAGGGCGCGAAGACCTCCGGATCGAATGGGCCAAGCAGTCGGGCCACTTCGCCGGCGTCATAGGGCTGGCCCAGCATGTCCATGAGTTCTTCGCAAGGGGATTTCATGGGCACGGTGGAGATTCTCAGCACTGGAATCGTGCAATGCCGACAGGCGCGGCCGGCAAGCAGCGTATTCGTTCAGCTTTCGACGCAGTTGCCCGCATCCTCCTGCGGCGGGGTGACACGCCAGTAAAGGGAGGGAAAGCCTTCGCCCACCGGCTGGTGGCCGGGCGGCTGCGATGCCGCCAGCTGCAGATGCAGCACCCCGCAGGCATCCACCATGTGCTGGGAAATCCAGGGGCTGATGTCCATGCGGCCATCGATCAGCACCAGCGGCTTTTCGCGCAGCTTCAGGGCCAGGGCCTTGGCCTCGGCCGTGGGGCCTGAGATCACGCGGATGTCGCCTCCCAGTGCCTCGCGCGCGGGTTCGGCAAGCGCCTGGCTCAAGGCCTTTGAATCGAAGTTTCTCCAGTGCCGGCTGTTAAGCCGCAGTTCACTGCGCGCCGAGGTCATCTGGGCCACGAGCAGCAAGGCCAGTTGAAGCGCCACGAAGCACTTGATGGCGGTGGTGATCGATATGCGCGACGGCTGCAGCCTGGCACCGGCCAGCTCCATGGCGACGGGAACGGCCAGCAGCAGAAAGGGCGTGCCCCAGTGCAGCTGCAGCGACGAGCCCGCAAAGATGCCGATGGCGCAGGTCAGCACGATGGGCGTGAGGCCAAAGCACAGGATCAGCGCGCGCGATGCATCGGCTGTCCCGGGACGCTGCGGTGTGTCCTGCGGCGCAAGGCGGTTGCGGCGGTGCAATGCCATCACCAGTCCCAGCAGCACCCAGGCCAGCAATGCGCGGTTGAGCAGCTGGTCGACCAGCCAGTGCAGCGTATTGAGCAGTCTTGCGCCGCCGCCCAGGCTGGCGCCCAGCGAGGATTCGGTGGCATAGCGGATGGGGCCGAAGTCGTTCAGGAACAGCCAGTACAGGTGCGGCGAGATGATGGCCAGCGAAATGGCAGCGGCCAGTGCCAGGCCGATGACATGGACCCGCTCGCGCCAGGCGCCTGACGCCAGCCAGAACAGGAATACCGCCACGGCGGCCAGGATCATCTGGTACTTGGCCAGTGCGCCCAGGCCCAGGCAGCAGCCCAGGGCCGCCCACCAGTGCAGTTGCCTGCTGCCCACCGCACGCCACACCAGCAGGGCACTGGCCACGAAGAAGGGCATCAGCACCACTTCATGGTTGAAGAAGTGCAGCCGCTCGTTGTAGTAGGTGATGCACAGGGCCGCCAGCAGGGCCAGCGTGGCATGGCGGCTGCCGCGCAAGGTCTGCATCAGCTTCCAGAAGACAAACAGGCCGGCCAGCGTGAAAAGCGCGCCCGTCACATAGCTGGTGCGGGCAGACAGTCCGAACACATTGACCGGCACCGAGAACATCCAGGTCGGCAGCGGTGGATGCTTGTAGTAGCCCCACTCCAGGCTGTGCACCCAGGTCAGCTGCTCGAGGTTGTCCTTGGGTGCCGTGAGGCTGGAGCTGTCGATCTGCAGCAGCCAGACCACCGTAAAGAGAAGGAGGCCGATGAGGACCTTGATGTCCAGGGAAAGCGACGGTGCGGGCATGGCCAGCGGAGCGCTTCGCGTGATCGTGCTCGCTGCTTGTGAGGGGACGGGATGGGTCATAGGAAATGCCAGCGGCGATGACAAGTGCGCTGGCACAGGGGAAATTCCCAGGAAGGCGGTCGAACGGTAGCTTCAGCGTTGGCTACGGACTCTTGGCTTACGCGAGGCGCTATGAGTCCGGCAGAATATGTCTGCCTGGTCAATTCAATGTAAAGATTGTGTGAAGATATTGTGGAGACGCCGGCCGCGGCTCAGGCGCCGGCCGGCTCGCCGAAGTCGTGGACTGCCGCGCGCAGCAGCAGCATCGACAGGCGTTCCGCGGCGGGCGTCAGAGGCAGCGCAGCACGCGTGACCTGCACGATGTCGGGTGCCATCAGGCTCTCGCGCACGGCAATGGGCTCCAGTACACCGTTGAAGAGGGGCGTATCGGCCCACTGGCGCGGCAAGAAGGCGAGGGCGTCGCTGCTGGCCAACAGCGCCAGCAGGGCCATCAACGATTCGGCGACCGTCACCACGCGCGGGCTGCGCAGGCCGAGCGCGGAGAACTGCTCCTCGAATTCTTCCTCGCGGCGCTCGCGCAGGCCGGTGACGATCCAGTCCGCCTCCAGCAACGCCTGCAGGCTGCCGGCGGTGCGCAGCGGATGGCCGCGGCGGGCCAGCACGACACGCTCGTTGCGGTGAACCAGGGCCACCTGGTAGCTGGCGCTCAATTGCCTCTCGGGCCGGGGGCCCAGATAGAAGTCCAGCCGGCCGTCGCGCAGCGCCGGCTCGATGGCCGGGAACAGGCCTTCGACGAAACGCAGGTGCACATCCGGCCAGTCGCGCCGGAACTGGGCATAGGCGCGGGCCAGCAGCGACAGCACGGGGGCGCTGGACAGAGCGACGGCGACATGGCCCTGCATTTCGCCGCGCGCCTGGGCGGCCTCCTCGCTGCCGCGACGCAGTTCCTCGAGCGCGGCCTGCGCGCGCAGCAGGAATCGCTCGCCCGCCACGGTCAGCGATACCCCGCGCGCATGGCGCTGGAACAGCGCCACGCCGAGCTCGGCTTCCAGCTCGCGCACGCTGCGCGTCAGTGCCGGCTGGGTCAGGCCCAGGCTGCGGGCGGCGCTGCGCAGGCTGCGTGCCCGAGCAACGGCGACGAAATTGCGAAGGTGATGAAGTTTGGGCATCGGTCGGAGCGTGTTTATGCCCGTTTCCGAGCGCGCCAAGGCCAGGGGATTTCCCGCAGGGGCCGTGCACGCGGGCTCCGCCGCGCCTGAGCCGCTGCGGAACGCTCCAGTGATAACAGCCATGCATCGCTGAGGCGTTTCTGCCCTCTGCCGCAGCCGGCCTGCCAGACCTAGCATGCCCTCCATAACGTCGGCGCAGCCCGGCGACCCATAGGAGACAAGCAGCATGAGCATGAGGAAATGGGCCGGCGCCTGTGCGCTGGCAACCCTGGCGGCGGGCTCCGTCGCCGCGCAGACGGCCGCCGGCGGAACGGTGCGCATCACCAGCGCCTTTCCCGCGGGCAGCGGCCCCGACGTGGTGGCCCGGCTGGTCGCCGACAAGCTCTCGGCGCAATGGAGGCAGCCGGTCGTCGTCGACCCCAGGCCGGGTGGGGCCGGCGTGGTGGCCATCAATGCGATGAAGAACGCGCCGCCCACGGGCAACGACCTGGTGGTGGTGGACGTAGGCCACTTGTCCATCAATCCGCTGGTCTTGCGCAAGCTGGCCTATGACCCGCAAAGCGAACTGACGCCGGTGGCGCTGCTCTACAAGACCGCCTTCTTCGTCGTGGTCGGCGCGCAAAGCCCCTTCCACAGCCTGGCCGAACTGATGGCGGCGGCGCGGCGCAAGCCCGGCATGACCTATGGCTCCAATGCGGTGGGCGGGCCGCTGCATCTGGGCGCGGCCCGGGCCGCGACCGCCATGGGTGCCGAAATGATGCATGTCCCCTACAAGGAGACTTCGCAGCTGTACGCCGCCGTGTCGACGGGCGAGGTGGACTGGGCTTACGGCAGCATTGCGACGTCCGGCCCCCTGCAGCAGGCTGGCAAGCTGCGCTTTCTTGCCGTGGCGGACAGCCAGCGTTCCCCGGCGCTGCCCGATGTGCCGACCGTGCAGGAGGCCGGTGGCCCGGCCGGCATCGATGCGCTGACCTGGGTTGCGCTCATGGCGCCCAAGGGCACGCCGCCGGCCGTCGCCGAGCGCATCAACGAGGCGGTGAACCGGGCCCTGTCCGCGCCTGACGTCAGGGATCGCCTGGCCGGTTTCGGCTTCTTCACCAGCATCGGCCCCGCAAGGCAGGTTGCCGACCTCATGCAGGCCGACCGCGAGCGCTATGCCCAAGTGCTGCGCCGCGTCAAGGTGACCGTCGATTGAGCCCCGGGGAGACGCCATGAAGACCGAAGTTGCGATCATCGGAGGAGGGCCTGCGGGTCTGATGCTGGCCATCGAGCTGGGCTGCAGGGACATACCGTGCGTGCTGATCGAGGAGCGCAGCGGGCCGCCGACGCTGCCCAAGGCCAATGCCACCTCGTCCCGGACCATGGAGCATTACCGCCGCCGGGGCTTTGCCGACCAGGTGCGCAGGCTGGGCCTGCCGCCCTCGCACCCCCAGGACGTCGTCTATTGCACGCGGCTCACGGGGCCCGAGCTGGCGCGCTTTCGCATTCCCTCTGCCGAGGAGGCCGTCTCGGGCACGGCCTATGGCGACTACGGGGAACAGGCCTGGCCCACGCCCGAGCTGCCGCATCGGGCGCAGCAGATGTTCATCGAGCCCGTGCTCAGGGCGCAGGCCGAACGCCATGCCAGCGCCGTGCTGCGTTTTGGCCTGAGGGCCGAGGCGGTGCGGGACACCGGTTGCGCAGTCCAGATCGAATGCCGCGAGCCGGACACGGGCCGTACCGAGTTGCTGCAGGCCGCCTATGTGGTCGGCTGCGACGGGCCGCGCAGCCTGGTCCGCCAGGCCATGGGCGTCGTCTACGCAGGCCATGGCAGCGAGCGGCGGGACTTCCTGGGCGGCCCGATGATGTCCATCTACTTCCGCGCTCCCGGTCTGTACGGGCTGATCGGCAAGCCCAGGGCCTGGCAGTACTGGGCCGTCGGTCCCGGGCAGCGCGGCCTGCTGTGCGCCATCGACGGCGTGGACCGGTTCGTGCTGATCGTGCAGCTGCCCCAAGGCACCCAGCCTGCCGATTTCCATCCGCAGCAGGCGCTGCAGGCCGTCGTCGGCCGGCCTTTTGCGCACGAGCTGATCGCGCTGACCCCCTGGAACGCGGGCTATGCCCTGGTGGCCGAGCGCCTGCGGCACGGCAGGATGTTCATCGCCGGCGATGCGGCGCACCTGTTCACGCCCACGGGCGGCATGGGCTACAACACCAGCGTGGACGACGTCGTGAACCTGGGCTGGAAGCTGGCGGCGGCCATCCAGGGGGCGGCCGGCCCGGCGCTGCTGGACAGCTATGAGGCCGAGCGGCGGCCGATCGCCCAGCGCAACACCCGTTTTGCACGCAGCATGGCCGACAGCATCGGATGCCTGCCGGTCACGGCTGCAGTGGAGCAGGAGGGGCCCGCGGGCGACAGCGCCCGCCATGCGCTCGGGCAGGCACTTTCGGAGCATGTGGCGCGCGAGTTCAACATCCCGGGGCTGCAACTGGGCCTGCGCTATGCCGACAGCCCCGTCGTCGCCCGGGAGCTGGCCGAGCCCCCGCCGGACGAGCCCAACCGCTACCTGCCTGGCGGCTATCCCGGCACGCGCGCTCCGCATGTGGCAACGGGGCCGGACCGGTCCCTGCTCGATGACTTCGGACGCGATTTCACACTGCTCGCATTCGACCCGGACGGCCCGGACGGCCCGGACGGGCTGGAGCCCTGGAGGCAGGCTGCTGCGCAATACGGCATCGGGCTGGATGTGGTGAGGAGCGAAGACGGGCAGACGCGTGCGCTGTATGGCGCCGACCGCGTCCTGATCCGCCCGGACCACCACATCGCCTGGCGCGGCGACGGTGCGGCGCCGCCGACCGAGGTCCTGGCGCTGGCGCTGGGCCATCGCATCCCGCCGGTGGGGCCCGGCTAGCCCCGGCCCATCCGGCCGCCTGCCCCCGGGCCATCCGGCCTTTCGCGTTCCTGACCCTGGCCAGTCCGGCCGGGGGACGCCGGCCTGCGCCTGAGTCTGCGCTTTCGCCGTCCTTGCCGACATCCATCACTTTCAGGAGGCAACATGCCACACCCCTCCTTTCCTGTTCGCGCCGCGCTATCCGCGCTATGCCAGGCCGGTGCCGCTGCCGTGCCCTCGGCACCCGCCCTGGCCCAGGGCGTCACGCTCTATGGCCTGATCGATGCATCCGTCGAGCACCTGACCGATGTGGGCCAGGGAGGCGCTTCGCTGAACCGGATGCCGGGCCTCACCGGCAGCGTGCCGTCGCGCATCGGCCTGCGCGGCTCGGAAGACCTGGGCGGCGGCCTGCGTGCCCTGTTCACGATGGAGCAGGGCCTGGCGCTCGACGCGGGCGTGCTGAACCAGGGCGGGCGCGCCTGGGGGCGCCAGGCCTTCGTCGGCCTGTCCGGCGACTGGGGCAGCCTCACACTGGGGCGCCAGTACACCATGCTGTACTGGTCCCAGCTCGATGCGGACATCCTCGGCCCGAATGCCTACGGCGCGGCATCGCTGGACAGCTACCTGCCCAATGCGCGCGCGGACAACGCGCTTGCGTGGCGCGCCGGCCTTGGCGGCTTCACCGTCGGCGCAACCTACAGCCTGGGCCGTGATGCCGTCAATGCGGGCCCCGGTCCCGCGGGAACCAACTGCCCCGGCGAGCAGCAGGGCGACTCCAGCGCCTGCCGGCAATGGTCGGCAATGCTCAAGTACGAGGCCAAGGCCTGGGGCATCGCGCTGGCCGTCGATGAAATCCGTGGAGGCCCCGGCGCGTTCGCAGGCCTGACCAGCAGCGCGCGCAAGGACCGTCGCTCCACCGCCGCGGGATGGGTGCGCTGGGGGGCATGGAAGCTCGGTGCCGGGGTCATTGCCCGCCACAACGACGGCCGTCCCGACGCGCCACGCAGCGATCTCTGGTACCTGGGCGCCAGTGTCGCCGTCACACCGGCCCTGACCCTCGATGCGCAGGCCTTGGATCTGCGTTTCAGGCGAAGCGACGACGGGGCCCGGCTCTTTGCCCTGCGGGCCCGGTATTCGCTGTCCAAGCGCACCACGCTGTATGCGACCGCAGGGCATCTGTCCAACGAGGGAGCACTTGCGCTGTCGGTCAGCAATGCGGCGCCAGGCGCCGCGCCCGCCCCCGGGCGTTCGCAGAACGGCTTCGCTGCCGGCGTGCGGCATAGCTTCTGAGGCTCAACCCGCATGCAGGGCCCGCGTCCGCGTCCCGAGCCATTTCCTTCCCACTTTCCACTTCCCACTTCCCGTTCCAGGAGACAGACCATGAAACTGATACGCCACGGCGCCAGCGGCTGCGAGAAGCCCGGCGCCATCGATTCCCAAGGCCAGGCGCGCGACCTGTCGGACCTGGTGCCCGATTTCACGCCCGAGTGGATGGCGCCCGGCAGGCTGGCCGCGCTGGCCGCCGTCGATCTGCAGCGGTTGCCGCTGGTGGCGCATGGCAGCCGCCTGGGCGCCCCTGTCGCCGGCACGCGCCAGTTCGTTGCCATCGGGCTCAACTACCGGCGGCATGCCGAGGAGTCGGGTCTCGACATTCCGAAGGAGCCCGTGGTCTTTCACAAGGCGCTTTCATCGCTGGCCGGGCCGGACGACGAGGTGCGCCTGCCCGAAGCGTCGGTTGCCACCGACTGGGAGATCGAACTGGGCTTTGTGATCGGCACGCGCGCAAGCCGCATCCCCGTGGAAGGTGCGCTCGCGCATGTGGCCGGCTACCTGCTGGCCAACGACATCTCCGAGCGTGACTGGCAGATCAAGCGCAACGGCCAGTGGGGCAAGGGCAAGAGCTTCGATGGCTTCGGCCCGGTCGGGCCGTGGCTGGTCACGGCCGACGAGCTGCCCGACCCCCAGGCCATCGAACTGACGCTGTCCGTCAACGGCGAGGTCATGCAGCGCAGCAGCACGGCAGACATGATTTTTCCGGTGGCCTATCTCGTGTCCTATCTGAGCCAGTTCATGACGCTGCTGCCCGGCGACCTTGTCATCACCGGCACGCCCAAAGGTGTCGGCCTGGGCATGAAGCCGCCCCGTTTCCTGAAGTCCGGCGATGTCATGTCGCTGGACGGCGGGGTTCTTGGGCGGCAGCTCCAGCGGGTGCGGTGATGGCCTTGCCCGCCCACCGGCCGCGTGGCGGCGTCCGCCGGTCTTCGCACAGTGAACATGCAAAGGAGGGGACACCATGAGCGGCCTTCCCACGCCATCTGGAACGACACCTGGAACGCCGTCCGGCGCGGCCGGGCAGCCGGCCGTGCATTCGATCGATGAGTTCGTCTTCAGCGTGCCCGATCTCGAAGCGGCGCGGCATTTCTACGCCAGTTTCGGGCTCGAGGTGCGCGACATCGACGGCGCGCTGGCGCTGCACACCTACGGGCATCCCCACCGCTGGGCGCGGGTGCTGGAGGCCGCAACGCACAAGAGGCTGCAGTGGCTGAGCCTGGGCATCCATGCGGCCGATCTCGATGCCTTCTCGCACCGGATCGACGGCGCGGGGATCGCACGCATTCCTGCGCCGGCCGGTGCGCAGACCGACGGTATCTGGATCGCCAGCCCCGACGGGGTGCCCATCCAGCTGCGTGCAGCCGCCAAGAGCTCTCCGTCGGCGCCCGCACCGCACGTGCTGCCGCCGGCCTGCCGCAATGCCGGCCGCGCGCCGGCTCGCAGCCTCATGCCGCAGATCCGGCCGCTGCACCTGTCGCATGTGCTTTTGTTCTGCGCCGACGTGGATGCCGCGCTGGCGTTCTACACCGAGGTGCTGGGACTCAGGCTCTCGGACCGCTCGGGCTCGGTCATCGCCTTCCTTCACAGCCCGCACGGCAGCGACCACCACCTGCTGGCACTGGCCGCATCGCATGGACCCGGCCTGCACCACAGCAGCTGGTGCGTGCCTTCTGTCGACGCCGTGGGCAGCGGCGCCCGGCAGATGGCCGAGGCGGGCTATGCGCAGGGCTGGGGCGTGGGCAGGCATGTGCTGGGCTCCAACTTCTTTCGCTATGTGCGCGATCCCTGGGGCAGCTTCGCCGAGTACTCCTGCGACATCGACTTTGTCGAGGCGGGCGCGGTGTGGCCTGCGGCCGACCATCCTCCCGAGGATTCGCTCTACGTCTGGGGGCCGGACGTGCCCGCCGACTTCGTCACCAACCACGAGCCGCCACGCTGAGGCGCCCGCCAATGCCCCAGACGCAGGAACGCCCCGCTGCCTTGCGGCATCGGGGCGCTTTTTTATGTGGGCACTTCTGTGGGTATTGCTCTTTTGTGCCTTGTAACCTATTGATTTATATGGCTATCTGGCGGAGGCTGTGAGATTCGAACTCACGGACGGTTGCCCGTCGGCAGTTTTCAAGACTGCTGGTTTAAACCACTCACCCAAACCTCCGAAGCTGCGTATTCTAGCCGGGCTTAGGCCGCTCCTGCCGGGGCAGGGGGCGTAAAAAAGGCGCCCCTGTGAAGGGGCGCCTTTTTTGGGTGCGGCGCGGATCAGCCGCGGGCAGCGATGGCCTGGGCTGCGGCCAGGGCCGTCATGTTGACCACGCGGCGCACGGTGGCGGAGGGGGTCAGCACGTGGGCTGCCGCGGCGCCGCCCAGCAGGATGGGGCCGATGGTCGTGCCGTGGCCGCCCGTGGTCTTGAGCACGTTGAACAGGATGTTCGCGGCGTCCAGGTTGGGGCAGATCAGCACGTTGGCCTCGCCGTGCAGCGAGGACTCGAGCAGGGCGCGGTCGCGGATGGCTTCGGACAGGGCGGAGTCGCCGTGCATTTCGCCATCGCATTCCACGTCGGGGTTGGCGGCGGCGAACAGGTCGCGCGCGGCGCGCATCTTCAGCGCCGAGGGGCGGCTGGACGAGCCGTAGTTGCTGTGCGACAGGAAGGCCACCTTGGGCGGCAGGCCGAAGCGGGCCACTTCCTCGGCCGCCAGGCGGGCGATGTCGGCCAGCTCGGTGGCGTTGGGCGCCTCGTTGATGTAGGTGTCGGCGATGAACAGCGTGCCGCTGTCCAGCATCACGGCGTTGACGGTGGCGAACTCGCCAGCGCCTTGCTTGAGGCCGAGCACGTCGCGCACATGGGCCAGGTGGCTGTCGAACTTGCCGACCAGGCCGCAGAGCATGGCGTCGGCATCGCCCAGGTGGACCATGAGCGCGGCGATCAGCGTGTTGGAGCGGCGCACGGCGGCCTTGGCGGTCTCGGGCGTGACGCCGTTGCGGCCCATCAGGCGGTGGTAGGTTTCCCAGTACTGGCGGAAGCGCGGATCGTCCTCGGGGTTGCAGATCTCCACGTCCTTGCCCAGCACCAGGCGCAGGCCGGCCTTGGCGATGCGGGCCTCGATCACGGCGGGGCGGCCGATCAGGATGGGCTTGGCCAGGCCGTCATCGACGGCGACCTGGGCGGCGCGCAGCACGCGCTCGTCTTCGCCTTCGGCATAGGCCACGCGCTGCTGGTTGGCCTTGGCGGCGGCGAACACCGGACGCATGAACATGCTGGTCTGGTAGACGAAGCGGGTCAGGCTCTCGCGGTAGGCGTCGTAGTCGGCGATGGGGCGGGTGGCGACACCGGACTCTTCGGCAGCCTTGGCCACGGCCGGCGCGATGCGCAGGATCAGGCGGGTGTCGAAGGGCGTGGGGATCAGGTAGTCGGGGCCGAACTTCAGCTCCTTGCCCTGGTAGGCGGCGGCGACTTCATCGCTGACGTCCTGCTTGGCCAGTGCGGCGATTTCGCGCACGCAGGCCAGCTTCATGGCTTCGGTGATCTTGGTGGCGCCGCAGTCCAGCGCGCCACGGAAGATGTAGGGGAAGCACAGGACGTTGTTGACCTGGTTGGGGTAGTCCGAGCGGCCCGTGGCCATGATGCAGTCCGGGCGCACGGCCTTGGCCAGCTCGGGGCGGATCTCGGGTTCGGGGTTGGCCAGGGCCAGGATGATGGGCTTGTCGGCCATGGTCTTGACCATGTCGGCAGTGAGCACGCCGGGAGCCGAGCAGCCCAGGAAGACGTCGGCGTCCTTGACGGCATCGGCCAGGGTGCGGGCGTCCGTCTTTTGCGCGTACTGGGCCTTGGAGGCGTCCAGGCCACCGGGGCGGCCTTCGTAGATCACGCCCTTGGAGTCGCACATGAAGACGTTTTCGCGCTTGACGCCCAGGCCCACCATCACGTTCACGCAGGCGATGGCGGCGGCGCCGGCGCCGGAGACGGCGATCTTGACGTTGCCGATCTGCTTGTCCACCAGCTCCAGCCCGTTGAGCAGGGCGGCGCTGGAGATGATGGCCGTGCCGTGCTGGTCGTCATGGAACACGGGGATGTTCATGCGCTTGGACAGCTCCTGCTCGATGTAGAAGCACTCGGGCGCCTTGATGTCCTCGAGGTTGATGCCGCCCAGCGTGGGTTCGAGCGAGGCGATGATCTCGATCAGCTTGTCCGGATCGCGCTCGGCCAGTTCGATGTCGAACACGTCGACGCCGGCGAACTTCTTGAACAGGCAGCCCTTGCCTTCCATCACCGGCTTGCCGGCCAGCGGGCCGATGTCACCCAGGCCCAGCACGGCCGTGCCGTTGGTGATGACGCCGACCAGGTTGCCGCGCGCCGTGTATTCGGCGGCCAGCGAGGGGTCGGCCTGGATGTCCAGGCAGGGGTAGGCCACGCCGGGCGAATAGGCCAGCGACAGGTCGCGCTGGTTGGACAAGGGCTTGGTGGGCGTGACGGAGATCTTGCCCTTGTTGGGGCTGCGATGGTATTCGCGGGCTGCGTCGCGCAGGGCTTGTTCGGCGTTGGACAGGTTTTGGGTCATACAGGAATTCTCTGCAAATGCTCTCGGAGCTTACCGGATAGCTACAGCCTATGAGGGTCAGGACAGTTTTGCCTCAGGGATTTCGACAACAAGCCCCCTGGCGCCTATGGACGGCAGGGGGCGCACGGCCCGGCGGGTAGGCCGGGCGGTTGTTGGGCGTGCCCGCCAGGGCGGGCACTGTTTCATCAGTGGGCGTCTGCCTGGCGTGCGGCCCGGACGGCAGCAGAGGTGTCGCTGCTGGCTCCGTTGAAGAAAATGTTCAATGCCACCGCGGTAATCGAGGCCAGCAGGATACCGGATTCGATCAACGGATGAATGCCGTGGGGCATCCATTGGCGGAAATTCGGCGCCACCAGCGGAATCATGCCCACGCCGATGGACACGGCGACGATCATGGCGTTGTTGCGGTTGGTCTGGAAATCCACGTTGCTCAGGATGCGGATGCCGGTGGAGGCCACCATGCCGAACATCACCAGGCCCGCGCCGCCCAGCACCACGGTGGGCAGGGACTCGACCAGGGCGCCCATCTTGGGCAGCACGCCCAGCACGATCAGGATCACGCCGCCGGCCACGCAGACCCAGCGGCTCTTGACGCCGGTGACGGCGACCAGGCCCACGTTCTGCGAGAAGCTGGTGTAGGGGAAGGTGTTGAAGATGCCGCCGATCAGCGTGCCCAGGCCGTCGGTGCGCAGGCCGCGGGTCAGCTCGTCCTGGCTGATCTTGCGATCGGTCATGTCGCCCAGGGCCAGGAACATGCCGGTGGACTCGATCATCACCACCACCATCACCAGGCTCATGGTGAGGATGAGGATGGGGTCGAACACCGGCGTGGCGATTTCGAAGGGCAGCACCATCGTGAACCATTCGGCCTTGGCGACCTTGCTGAAGTCCATCAGGCCCATGGCCACGGACAGCACGCCGCCGATCAGGATGCCCATGAGCACCGAGACGTTGGCCAGGAAGCCCTTGGCAAAGCGCGCGATCAGCAGGATGGACAGCAGCACGATGGCCGAGATGCCCACGCCGGTCAGGTCGCCGTACTTGGGGTTGGGAATGGTGGGCACGACCGCGAAGCCCTTGGGCACGGGCGGCAGCGAGGAGCCTGGCGCGCCGGCCGTGGCCTGGGCGTCGGCCAGCCATTTCAGGTGCTCGGGGTTGGGCACGCTGGGCGCGGTGGGGCCGACGGGGTTGCCGAAGATCCAGTTCACGCCCACGCGCATCAGGCTGATGCCGATGACGGCAATGATGGTGCCGGTCACCACGGGCGGGAAAAAGCGCAGCATGCGGCTGATCAGCGGGGCGATGAGGATGGATACGATCCCCGCCCCGATCACCGAGCCGAAGATCAGCCCCGCCCCCGCCGAACCGCCCGTGGTCTGCGCCATGGACACCATGGGCGCCACGCTGGCGAAGGTCACGCCCATCATCACGGGCAGCTTGATGCCGAACCACTGGGTCGCGCCCATGGCCTGGATCAGCGTGATCAGGCCGCAGCAAAACAGGTCGGCCGAGATCAGGTGGGCCACCTGCTCGGGCGGCAGGTTGAGTGCGCGGCCGACGATCAGGGGCACGGCCACGGCGCCCGCATACATCACGAGAACGTGCTGCAGGCCCAGCGCCGTGAGCTTGCCTGCGGGCAGCATCTCATCGACGGGATGAACGGAAGATTGCATGGGGATTTGTCTCCTCGGGATTTATGGGAACGGACGCCGGCGTGACAGGGTTTGGCACCAACATCCATACAAAAAGTGTATACAGATCATGGGAAATTTCTGCTCCCGGTAAACCCTGTTGCGGCAGTCGCGCCAACCCGTTTTGGTGCGCATCGCCTGCCAGGGCGGGAGTGCCATGGTGCATTGCAAGATGGATGCCAGCCGCCAGGCAAGCGCCAAGCAAGCAACAGGCACCGTGCTGGTGCCTGGCGGCCGCTGTGGCGCGGCTCGGGCGTGGTTCGGGCGCGGCTCGGGTGCACGGCATGGGCTGCGGAGGTGCACGCGCCCCGATGCGGTGCCCGGACGCAAAAAAGCCCGGCGGCGCCGGGCTTGGGGGTCAGGCCTTGATGCGGGCCGTCAGGCGGTCAGGCCGTCAGGTCGCACAGCATGCGCGCGATGACCTTGGTGGCGCGGCGCAGGTCCTCCAGCACCAGGCGCTCGTCGGCGCGCTTGGCGTGGGATTCCAGCACGGTGCGCGGGCCGGCGCCGTAGATCACGCCGGGAATGCCGCGCTCCACGTACAGGCGCACGTCGGTGTACAGCGGCGTGCCCACGGCCGGGGGCTTTTCGCCGAAGACGGCTTCGCCATGGGCCTGGATGGCGTCCACCAGGGGCTTGTTGCCCGCCAGCGGCGTCATGGCATTGGCCAGCAGCAGGCGCTTGATGTCCACGCGCACGGCATCCTCGCCCGTGTAGCCGCCGTTGGCGTTGAAGTCGGCAATGGCCTGGGCAATGACGGCGCGGATGCTGGCCTCGACCTCGGCGGGGTTCTCCTCGGGGATCATGCGGCGGTCGATCTTGAGCACGACCTTGCCGGGCACCACGTTGGTGTTGGTGCCGCCTTCGATGCGGCCGATGTTCAGGTAGGGGTGCTTGATGCCCGGCACCTTGGAGGTCACCTGCTGGTACTTGGTGTTCTCGGCGTACAGCGCGTTCATCAGCACCACGGCGGCCTGCAGCGCGTCCACGCCCGTGTGGGGCACGGCGGCGTGCGCCATCTTGCCCTGCACGGTCACTTCCATCTGCAGGCAGCCGTTGTGGGCGGTGACGACTTCGTAGCTGAAGCCGGCCGCGACCATCAGGTCGGGTTGGGTGAGGTTGTTGGCCAGCAGCCAGCCGGGGCCCAGGATGCCGCCGAATTCCTCGTCATAGGTGAAGTGCAGTTCCACCGCGCCCTTGGAGGGCTTGGCCACGGCTTCGAGCGCACGCACGGCGTAGGTGAAGGTGGCGAAGTCGCTCTTGCTCACGGCGGCGGCGCGGCCGTAGAGCTTGCCGTCCTCGATGGCGGCGCCATAGGGGTCCTGGGTCCAGCCCTCGCCGGGCGGCACCACGTCGCCGTGGGCGTTCAGCGCAATGGTCAGGCCGCCGCCGGCGTCACCTGCGCTGCCGTAGGGGCGGCGCACGATCAGGTTGGTGATGGATTCCATGCCGTAGGCCTTGACCTCGGCCTCGGGCACGGTGTGCTTCTCGGCCTCGTAGCCGAAGGTCTTGAGCAGCTCGGCCGTGCGCTCGGCGTGGGGGGCGTTGTTGCCGGGCGGGGTGTCGGTCGGAACCTGGACCAGGGCCTGCAGGAATTGCACCTCTTCATCGAAATGCTGGTCGATCCAGGCGTCCAGGGCGGCGTAGGTGGCTTGCTTGTCTTGGTTCATGTTGGTCATTGCTGCTCTTGGGCCAGTTGGTTCAGTACGTGGGAGAAGGCATCGACGGACAGTTGCATGTCGTCGGCGGTGGAGCTTTCCAGCGGGTTGTGGCTGATGCCGGCGTTCAGGCCGCGTACGAACAGCATGGCCTGGGGCATGATTTCATGCAGCTTCATGGCGTCGTGGCCGGCGCCGCTGGGCATGCGGTACAGGGGCACGCCCAGGGCGTCCACGGCGGCTTCCCAGCGCTGCTGCCATTCGGGGGCGCTGGGGGCGGCGGCGGCCTTCATGGCCAGCTCGGTGCTGTAGCGCAGGCCACGGCGCTGGGCGATGGCCTCGATCTCGGCCAGGATGTCGGCCACCATGGCGTCGCGCTGCTCGTTGGTGGGCGCGCGCAGGTCCAGGCTGAACTGGCAGCGGCCGGGAACCACGTTGACCGAGCCGCTGGGCACATTGAGCTGGCCCATGGTGGCCACCGAGGTGCCGTCGCGCGCGGCGCGCTTTTCGATGTACAGCGCCAGCTCGGCCACGCCGCAGGCGGCATCGCGGCGGCGGTCCATGGGCGTGGTGCCGGCGTGGCTGGCCATGCCGATCATCTCGCAGATGTAGCGCGCGCTGCCGTTGATGGAGGTGACGATGCCCAGCGGGATGTCCAGCTCGTTGAGCACCGGGCCCTGTTCGATGTGCACCTCGATGAAGCCCAGGTAGCGGGCCGGATCGCGCTGCAGCTTCGGAATGTCGTCAATGCACAGGCCGGCATGCTGCATGGCCTCGCGCAGGGTGATGCCGTCGGCGTCCTTTTGCTCCAGCCATTCCTGCCTGAAGTCGCCGATCAATGCGCCCGAGCCCAGGAAGGTGGCCTTGTAGCGCTGGCCTTCCTCTTCCGCAAAACCCACGACCTCGATGTGGAACGGCAGGCGCCTGCCCTGGCGGTGCAGCTCGCGCACGCAGGCCATGGGAACGAAGATGCCCAGGCGGCCGTCGTACTTGCCGCCGTTGCGCACGGTGTCGTAGTGGCTGCCGGTCAGCAGGGTCTTGGCGTCCTCGGTGGCCGCCTTGTAGCGGCCCACGACGTTGCCCACGGCGTCGATCTCGACCTCGTCGAAGCCGCAGTCGCGCATCCAGTGGCTGATGCGCTGGGCGCAGGCGCGGTGGGCGTCGGTGAGGTAGGTGACGGTGAGCTGGCCCTTTTCGGCATAGCCGGGGTCGCTGTGCTGGGCCAGCTTTTCCTGCCAGTCCCAGACATCGTTGCCCAGCTCGGGCGTGTAGCCGAACTTGTCGTTCAGGCGGATCTCGGCAATGCGGTGGATGTTGCGCAGCGCCTCGCCCAGCTCGAAGTCGGGGTGGTTGTGCAGGCGGCGCTCGAAGGTCTCGATGATCTCGGCCTTGGCCAGGCCCGCGCCGCGCGGACCGCGCACGGCCAGGATGAAGGGAAAGCCGAAGCGCTTGCCGTACTCGGCGTTGAGCTTGCGGATGTGCTCCAGCTCCTCGGGCGTGCAGCGGGTCAGGCCGGCCTTGTTCTGCTCGTTGGTGGATTCGGCCGTGAGCGTGTTGGTCTCCATGGCCTTGCCGGCCAGCTCCGGGTGGGCGCGGATCAGGTCGAGCTTGGCCTGCACCGGCGCCTTGTCCAGCACCTGGGCCATGGCGTACTTGATCTGTGCCAGCGAGCGGAAGGGGCGCTGGGCCAGCGCGGCCTCGGCAATCCAGGGCGAGTGTTCGTACAGGCCGTCGAGCAGACCTGTGGCGGTGGCCAGGTCGGCGGCATTGAGTTGTTCCAGCGTCAGAGCCATGCTGCGTTATTCCTTGTCGGGATGGTGGTGCGCCCAGTGGCGCGCGAGGTCGATGCGGCGGCAGACCCAGACCTTGTCGTGCCGCTGGATGTGGTCCAGAAAGCGCTGCAGTGCCGTGATGCGGCCGGGGCGGCCCAGCAGGCGGCAGTGCATGCCAATGCTCATCATCTTGGGGGAGTCATCGCCGGCCGGATCGCCCTCGGCGTAGAGGGCGTCGAACGTGTCCTTCAGGTATTGGAAGAACGGGTCGGCGTGCGAGTAGCCCTGGGGCAGGGCGAAGCGCATGTCGTTGCAGTCCAGCGTGTAGGGCACGATGAGCTGGCTGCGGGTGCTGCCGTCGCTCTTGCCGACCTTCATCCAGAAGGGCAGGTCGTCGCCGTAGTAGTCGCTGTCATAGGCGAAGCGGCCGTCGTCGGCCACCAGGCGGTGGGTGTTGGGGCTGTCGCGGCCCGTGTACCAGCCCAGGCCGTGGTCGCCATCGTGACCATACAGCTCGCCGAAGATCTCCATGCACTGGCGCATGTGCTCGCGCTCGACCTCGGCGGGAATGTTCTGGTAGTGGATCCACTTGAGGCCGTGGCAGGCCACTTCATGGCCCAGCTCGTGGAAGGCCTGGGCCAGCTCGCGGTGCTTTTGCAGGGCCGTGGCCACACCGAACACGGTCAGCGGCAGGCCGCGCTTCTCGAACTCGCGCAGGATGCGCCAGACACCGGCGCGCGAGCCGTACTCGTAGATGCCTTCCATGCTCATGTGGCGTTCGGGGTAGGCGGCCGGATTGAACATTTCGGACAGGAACTGCTCGCTGGCGGCATCGCCATGCAGCACGCAGTTCTCGCCGCCCTCTTCGTAGTTGAGGACGAACTGCACGGCCACGCGGGCCTGGCCGGGCCAGCGGGCGTGCGGGGGCGTGCGACCGTAGCCGATCAGGTCGCGGGGATAGGGGGCAGTGGCGTCGTAGGTCATGCGGATACGGAGGAAAGGGCCATCGAAAGATCGCTGGTCGGCATGTCGCGGTCGAAGGTCAGGCCGGCTTCCACGTGGTCCAGGTGCTGCTGCATGAGCTGCACGGCGTGGTCGGCGTCGCCGCCGGCCAGGGCAGTGACGATTTCGGCATGCTCGTCATGGGAATGCTCGGCGGCCGTGCTGGACTGGTACATCAGCGTGATCAGCGCGCAGCGCGAGATCAGCTCGCCCAGCAGCTGGGCCAGCACCTCGTTGCCCATGAGTTCGGCCATGCGCACGTGGAAGTCGCCCAGCAGCTCGGTGCGCTGGCCGACGTCGTTGCCGTCCATGGCCTTTTTCTCGGCCGCCACGTGCTGCCGCAGCGCGCGGATCTTGGCCGGCGTGCTCTGGGCGATGAAGGCGCGCACCATCTCGGCCTCGAGCATGCGGCGCACGGCGAAGACCTGGCGCGCCTCGTCCACCGAGGGCGTGGCCACGAAGGCCCCGCGCGCGGGTTCGAGCCGGATCAGGCGGTTTTGCGACAGCTGGAACAGCGCCTGGCGCACCAGGGTGCGCGAGACGCCGAAATGGTCTGCCAATTTCTGCTCGGCCAGCTTGGTGCCGGGCAGAAGACGGTGTTCGACGATGGCCCGGGTCAGGCTCTCGACAATGAAACTGGTGGTGGAAGTCTCCATCCGGCCATCATAGCGGCTGGCCACAAGAGTTGTATACAGTTTCTGTCTACTGCTTATTGGCGTTTCCCCGCATACGGCATCCCTTTTCAGAAACCGGGCGCGGCCGTATCGAAGTGCCGCGCCAGGTGCTCGACAAAGCGCTGCACGCGCTGGGTTGCCGCATGCCGCTGCGGATAGACCACATGGATGTCGGCCGGTGCCGTGGCATGGTCGGCCAGCACCTGCACCAGGCGGCCGCTGCGCAGGTAGCGGGCGATATCCCATTCGGCCCGCATGACGATGCCCAGGCCGGCCAGGGCCCAGCCCACGGCGATCTCGCCATCGTTGGTGCTCAGGCTGTCGCGCAGGCGGATGGCTTCGGTCTTGCGGCCGGGGCCGTTGTGGGTGAAGCGCCAGACGCCGTGGGCGTCGTCGCCCTGGCGGATGTCGATGCAGTCATGCTGCATCAGCTCGCGCGGGGTGGCCGGCGTGCCGCGCCGCGCCAGGTAGGCGGCAGACGCGCACAGCAGCCGCCGGTTGGGCGCCAGGCGCCGCGCGATGACGCGCGCGTCCGGCGGCTCGCCAAAGCGTATGCACAGGTCGAAGCTGTCATCGACCAGGGGCGGCGGCGAGGCCGACAGCTGCAGCTGCACCTGGATCTGCGGGTGCCTGCGCACGAAGCTGGCGATCAGCGGCGCGATATGGCTGCGCCCGAATCCCAGCGTCGCATTGATGCGCAGCAGGCCCTGCGGCTGCCCGGGCATGCCGGCCACGGCCTGCTCCATGGCGGCAATGTCGTCCAGGATGCGCCGCGCATGGGCCAGGTAGGTCTGGCCCTCATCGGTCAGGCCCAGGCGCCGCGTCGTGCGGCTGACCAGTTGCACGCCCAGCCGCGTCTCCATCTGGGACAGGCGCTTGCTGGCCGCCGGCGTGGTGATGCCCAGCTCGCGGGCCGTGGCCGACAGGCTGGCGCTGCGGGCCAGCAGGCAGAAGAAAGCCATCTCCGATGGCGCCGAGACGGGTGTGCTCATTGTTGAATCAAAGTGAACGATGCCATCACTCTAGAGGCGCGCGCGGCGTTGTTCCATCGATAGATTCACGGACAAGGCCATGGATCCGCATGGCGCTTCATCCACCGCAATCCAAGGAGCCTTCATGACAAAGACATACCGCATCGCCTGCATTCCCGGCGATGGCATCGGCAAGGAAGTGGTGCCCGCAGGGCAGGAGGTGCTGCAGGCGCTGGCCGAAACCCAGCCCGGCCTGGGCTTTGCCTTCACCAGTTTCGGCTGGGGCGGCGACTGGTACCGCGCGCACGGCGAGATGATGCCGGCCGACGGGCTGGACGCGCTGCGCGGCCAGGACGCCATCCTGTTCGGCTCGGCCGGCGACCCGCACATTCCCGACCATGTCACGCTGTGGGGCCTGCGCCTGAAGATCTGCCAGGGGTTCGACCAGTACGCCAATGTGCGGCCCACGCGCATCCTGCCCGGCATCGATGCGCCGCTCAAGCGCTGCGCACGCGAGGACCTGGACTGGGTCATCGTGCGCGAGAACTCCGAAGGAGAATACGCGGGCGTGGGCGGCCGCGCCCACCAGGGCCATCCCATCGAGGTGGCCACCGACGTGAGCATGATGACCCGCGCGGGCGTGGAGCGCATCATGCGCTTTGCCTTCCGCCTGGCGCAGTCGCGGCCGCGCAAGCTGCTGACGGTGATCACCAAGTCCAACGCCCAGCGCCACGCCATGGTGATGTGGGACGAGATCGCGGTGCAGGTGGCCGCCGAGTTTCCCGACGTGCGCTGGGACAAGGAACTGGTGGACGCGGCCACGGCGCGCATGGTCAACCGCCCCGCCTCGCTGGACACCCTGGTTGCCACCAACCTGCATGCCGACATCCTCAGCGACCTGGCGGCCGCGCTGGCCGGCAGCCTGGGCATTGCGCCCACGGGCAACATCGATCCGGAGCGCCGCTACCCCAGCATGTTCGAGCCCATCCACGGATCGGCCTTCGACATCATGGGCCAGGGCCTGGCCAACCCCGTGGGCACCTTCTGGAGCTGCGTGATGCTGCTGGAGCACCTGGGCGAGCACCGTGCCGCGCAGCGGCTGATGCAGGCCGTGGAGCAGGTGACGGCCGATGCCTCGCTGCACACGCGTGACCTGGGCGGCAAGGCCACCACGCGGCAGGTCACCGACGCGGTCTGCGCACGGCTGCGCGCGCAGACCGCCGAGGCCCAGGCCGAGCCCGTGCCAGCCTGAGCGCGCGCTGCATGGTCCGATGACAAACAACAGAACAGACAGGAGACAAGCCATGAACCGCATCACCAGGGTTGCCGCAGCGTGCGCGCTGGCCGCCGCCGCCATTCCAGCCGCCATGTCTTCGGCCTGGGCCCAGGCCTGGCCGGCGCGCCCCGTCAACCTCATCGTGCCGTTTCCCGCAGGCGGCACCACCGATGTGCTGGCGCGCGCGCTGGGCCAGGAGCTGTCCAAGAGTCTGGGCCAGCCCGTGGTCGTGGAAAACCGCCCCGGCGCGGGCGCCACCCTGGGCGCCGACCATGTGGCCAAGGCGAAACCTGACGGCTACACCCTGCTCATGGGAGCCGTGCACCACACCATTGCCACCAGCGTCTACCGCAGGCTGGGCTATGACTTCCAGAAGGACCTGGCGCCCATCACCGTGGTGGCCGTGGTCCCCAATGTGCTGGTGGTCCATCCGCAGGTGCCCGCCAAAACCGTGCAGGAGCTGCTGGCCCAGGCCCGGGCCCAGCCCGGCAAGCTGGCCTATGGCTCCAACGGCGCGGGCACGGGCCAGCACCTGATCGGCGCGCAGTTCGAGTCCATGGGCGGCGTGCAGCTGCTGCACGTGCCCTACAAGGGCAGCGGGCCGCTGACCACGGATCTGCTGGGCGGGCAGATCGCCATGTCCTTCGATACCGTCACGCCTGTGCTGCCCCACATCAAGGCCGGCAAGCTGCGCGCGCTGGCCGTGACCACGGCCCGGCGCTCGGTGGCCCTGCCCGATGTGCCCACGCTGGACGAGGCCGGCCTCAAGGGCTTCGACATGGGCACCTGGTTCGGCGTGCTGGCACCGGCCGCCACGCCCAGGGAGGTACTGGCGCGGCTGGGCGCGGACATGAACCGCATCATCGAGTCCCCGCAATTCCGCAGGAAGATGGAGGAGATAGGCGCCGAGCCCATCGGCGGATCGCCGGAGCAGATGGCGCGCCAGATCCGCGACGACACCGACCGCTTCGCCAGGCTGGTCAAGGACGCCAAGGTGGCCCTGGATTGAGTTGAGTTGGCGCGAGGAACGAGGCCGGGCGAATCAGTTGTGACTTGACCGCATGCCACCGCCGGCGCAGGAAATTCCATAATGCCCGGCGGAGACAACACACCATGACCAGCACCACGGACCTGCACCTCACCGATCCCCAAGCCTTTCTGCTCGACCTCTACCGCGCTGCGGTCAAGGATGCGCAGCCCCTGTACAGCATGGCCCAATGCCTGCCAAAGCCTCCCAAGGGCCGCACCGTTGTGCTGGGCGCGGGCAAGGCCGGCGGCTCCATGGCCCAGGCGCTGGAGGCGCTGTGGCCAGCGGACGCGCCGCTGTCCGGCCTTGTGGTCACACGCTACGGCCACATCCCGCCGCGCCCCGAAGGGCTGGCGCAGCGCATCGAGGTGGTCGAGGCCGCCCACCCCGTGCCCGATGCGGCAGGCCTGGCCGCCGCCGAACGCATCCTCGCGCTGACCGAAGGGCTGACCGAGGACGACCTCGTGCTGTGCCTGATCTCGGGCGGCGGCTCGGCCCTGTTGACCCTGCCGGCCGAAGGCATCGACCTGGAGGAAAAGCAGCGCATCAACCGCGCCCTGCTGGAAAGCGGCGCCGCCATCGGCGAGATGAACTGCGTGCGCAAGCACCTGTCGTGCATCAAGGGCGGGCGCCTTGGCGCGGCCTGCGCGCCCGCGCGCGTGGTCACGCTGACCATCAGCGACGTGCCGGGCGACGACCCCTCCATCATCGCCAGCGGCCCCACCGTGCCCGATGCCAGCAGCTGCGCCGACGCGCTGGCCATCCTCGCGCGCTACCGCATCGACGTGCCTGAATCCGTGCGCCGCGCGCTGGAGGCGGGCGAGCTGGAAACCCCCAAGCCCGGCGACGCGCGCTTCGACGGCCACGAGGTCCACATGATCGCCACGCCCCAGCACTCGCTGGAGGCGGCCGCACGCGTGGCCGAGGCCGCAGGCCTGCGCGCCCATGTGCTGTCCGACGAGATCGAGGGCGAATCGCGCGAAGTCGCCAAGGTCCACGCCGCCCTGGCGCGCGCCGTGTCCCGCCACGGCCAGCCGTTTGCAAAGCCCTGCGTGATCCTGTCCGGCGGCGAGACTACGGTCACCATCCGGCAGCGCCCGGCCGGCACGCCCAAGGGGCGCGGCGGCCGCGCGGGCGAGTTCTGCATGGGCCTGGCCCAGGCCCTGCAGGGGCAGGACAAGGTCTGGGCGCTGGCGGCCGATACCGATGGCATCGATGGCGTGGAAGACAACGCGGGAGCGCGCGTGTCGCCGGATACGCTGGCGCGGGCCCAGGCCCAGGGCATGCGGATTGCCGAGTACCTGGACCGCAATGATGCGTATGGGTTCTTTGATGCGCTGGGGGATCTGGTGGTGACGGGGCCCACGCATACCAACGTGAATGACTTCCGGGCGATTCTGGTTCTTTAGGTTTTTGTCCCTGCCGGGTGGTTGTTTTTCGAGGCCGGGACGTGCGCCCGGCCACTTGTTTCAGGCTCGCTTGCTTCAGGCGCTCACGCCCCGCGCGGCAGCGTCTCCCACCATTCGGCATCGAACCGCCCCTGCAGGAAGGCGATGAAGGACTGCACCTTCTGCGGCACCAGGCGTGGCGAGGGGTAGACGGCGTGGATTTCCTGCTCGGGCAGGCGGCAGGTCTTGAGGACTTCGACCACGCGGCCGGCCTGCAGCGAGTCGTGGGCCACGTAGCGGGGCAGGGCGGCGATGCCCATGTGCGAGCGTGAGGCCGCCAGCAGGGCCGAGAGGTTGTTGGAGCGCAGGCGGCCGGTGACGGGCACGGACACGGGCTCGCCGCTGGCGTTGCGCAGGCGCCAGAGGTCGTTGCCCTGCACGCTGCTGTAGATCAGCGTGGCGTGTTCCTTGAGGTCGGAGGGGCGGCGCGGCGTGCCGCGCTTGCGCAGGTAGGCGGGCGAGGCCACCAGTACCCAGGGGTTCACGCCCAGGGTGCGTGCGCCCAGGCTGGAGTCGGCCAGCTTGCCCAGGCGCAGGGCCACGTCGATGCCGTTGGCCACCAGGTCGGTGTAGCGGTCCTCGAAGCTCAGGTCGATCTGCACCTGGGGGTTGTGCGTCATGAACTCCAGCGCCAGCGGGATCAGCACGCGCCGGCCGAAGGCCACCGAGCTGCCGATGCGTAGCTGGCCCTGCACCTGGGTCTGTCGCACCTGCACCACCTTGTCCGCCTCGGCCACGTCGTTGACGATGGTCTTGCATTTCTCGTAGTACAGCGCGCCCGCTTCGGTCAGGCTCACGCCACGCGTGTTGCGGTTGAGCAGGCGCACCTTCAGGCGCGTCTCCATGGCCGCGACCTGCTTGGTCACCGTGGGCTGGGTGGTGGCGAACTCGTGCGCGACCTTGGTGAAGCTGCCGGTCTCCACCACGCGCACGAACATGTGCATGGCATCGAGTCTGTCCATGGTGCTGTCTCCTTTTTCATTGATAGTTATTCCTGCACGGAATAAATTTTATGGTCTGTGCAGGCGTTCCGCCAACAGGCCCGTCTGCCTAGAGTTGTCTCCAGTTTGAAGGAGACCTCCATGGCGAAAATGAAAGCAATCGAAGCCGCAGTCCGCGTGCTGGAAAAAGAAGGCGTCACCGTCGCATTCGGCGTTCCCGGTGCCGCCATCAACCCGCTGTACGCAGCGCTCAAGGACCATGGCGGCATAGGCCATATCCTGGCGCGCCACGTCGAAGGCGCAAGCCACATGGCCGAGGGCTACACCCGCGCCGTGGCCGGCAACATCGGCGTGTGCATCGGCACCAGCGGCCCGGCCGGCACGGACATGATCACGGGCCTGTACTCGGCCAGCGCGGATTCGATTCCGATCCTGTGCATCACGGGCCAGGCGCCGCGCTCGCGTCTGCACAAGGAAGATTTCCAGGCCGTGGACATTGCCTCCATCGCCAAGACCGTGACCAAGTGGGCCACCACGGTGCTGGAGCCGGCCCAGGTGCCGCGCGCCTTCCAGCAGGCCTTCCACCTGATGCGCTCGGGCCGCCCCGGCCCCGTGCTGATCGACCTGCCCATCGACGTGCAGCTGGCCGAGATCGAGTTCGACATCGATACCTACGAGCCCCTGCCTGTCTACAAGCCTGCCGCCACGCGCAAGCAGGTGGAAAAGGCCATCGCCATGCTCAACGAGTCCGAGCGTCCGCTGCTGGTCTCGGGCGGCGGCGTGATCAATGCCGATGCGTCCGAGCTGCTGGTGGAGTTTGCCGAGCTGCTGGACGTGCCCGTGATTCCCACGCTGATGGGCTGGGGCACCATCCCTGACGACCACCGCCTGATGGCCGGCATGTGCGGCCTGCAGACCAGCCACCGCTACGGCAATGCCACCATGCTGGCCTCCGACTTCGTGCTGGGCATCGGCAACCGCTGGGCCAACCGCCACACGGGCTCGGTCGAGGTCTACACCAAGGGCCGCAAGTTCGTGCACGTGGACATCGAGCCCACGCAGATCGGCCGCGTGTTCGCGCCCGACTACGGCATCGTCTCGGATGCCGGCGCGGCGCTGCAGCTTTTCGTGGAGGTGGCGCGCGAGTGGAAGGCGGCTGGCCGCCTGAAGGACCGCAGCGGCTGGGTGGCCGAATGCCAGGCCCGCAAGAACAATGTGGAGTACCTGCGCAAGACCAATTTCGACAACGTGCCCATGAAGCCGCAGCGTGTCTACCAGTGCATGAACCGCAGCCTGGACAAGGACACCTGCTACGTCTCCACCATCGGCCTGTCGCAGATTGCCGGCGCGCAGTTCCTGCATGTCTACAAGCCGCGCAACTGGATCAACTGCGGCCAGGCCGGCCCGCTGGGCTGGACCGTTCCGGCCGCCCTGGGCGTGCGCGTGGCCGACCCGGCCCGCAAGATCGTGGCGCTGTCGGGCGACTATGACTTCCAGTTCATGATCGAGGAGCTGGCCGTGGGCGCGCAGTTCAAGCTGCCCTACATCCATGTGCTGGTCAACAACAGCTACCTGGGCCTGATCCGCCAGGCGCAGCGCGCCTTCTCCATCGACTACTGCGTGCAACTGGCCTTCGACAACATCAATGTCGACGACAAGGAAGAGTCCAAGGGCTATGGCGTGGACCACGTCAAGGTGGTCGAGGGCCTGGGCTGCAAGGCCATCCGCGTGCACCGTCCCGAGGACTTCGCGCCCGCCATGCAGCAGGCCGAGGCCTGGATGGCCGAGCACCGCACGCCGGTCGTCGTCGAGGTCATCCTGGAGCGCGTGACCAACATCTCCATGGGCGCCGAGATCGACAACGTGATCGAGTTCGAGGATCTGGCCGCAGCGCCTGCCGACGTGCCCAGCGCCCTGGCCCTGTTGGACTGAAGCAAGGCACCCCCTGAGCGGCTGCGCCGCTTCCCCCTCTCTTCGGAGGGGGACGATGCCATCGCTGCGGGGCGGCCCTTGCCTGGCATCCCCGGCTGGTGCTGCGCCAATGCCTGCATTGCGGGCGGTGCAGGCAATCGGGGGTTCCGATTTCCATTGCCCCTTGGGCATTTTTACCGGCGGGCGCCTTGCGTGCCCTGCCGCTCCCAACCCACCAAACGACTACCGGAGACTTCTGACATGCCCCGTTTTGCTGCCAACCTCAGCATGCTGTTCACCGAGGTGCCCTTCCTCGACCGCTTCGAGCGCGCGGCGCGCGCCGGCTTCGAGGCCGTGGAATTCCTGTTTCCCTACGCCCACACGGTCCAGGAGATCAAGGAGCGCGTCGACGCCCACGGCCTGCAGATCGTGCTGCACAACCTGCCGGCCGGCGACTGGGATGCGGGCGAGCGCGGCATTGCCTGCCTCCCCGACCGTGTGGACGAGTTCCGCGCCGGCGTGGCCAAGGCCGTGACCTATGGCCATGCGCTGGGCGTGCCCCAGCTCAACTGCCTGGCCGGCAAGGCGCCTGCCGGTGCCGATGCCGCGCTGCTGCGCCGCACCTTCGTGGACAACCTGCGCTTTGCCGCATCGGCGCTGAGCGCGGCCAATCTGCGCCTGCTGATCGAGCCCATCAACCCCTTCGACATTCCCGGCTTCTACCTGAACCGCACGGACGAGGCCCTGTCCATCCTCGACGAGGTGGGCGCGCCCAATGCCTTCGTGCAGTACGACATCTACCACGCGCAGCGCACCGAGGGCGAACTGGCGGCCACGCTGCAAAAGCATCTGGCGCGCATTGGCCACGTGCAGCTGGCCGACAACCCGGGCCGCAACGAGCCGGGCACGGGCGAGATCAACTACCCCTTCCTCTTCGCGCACCTGGACCGCATCGGCTACCAGGGCTGGGTGGGCTGCGAGTACAAGCCTGCGCGCGATACCGAATCGGGCCTGGGCTGGCTGGACGCCCACACCAGCGTGCGCACGGCAGTCGCCGCCTGAGCGCCGCCAAAGTTTTCTCAGCTTTTCAAAAACGACAAGGAGTACACAGCATGAATGCATCCTCTCTCAAGCTCGGTTTCGTGGGCCTGGGCATCATGGGCGCGCCCATGGCAGGCCACCTTCTGGCGGCTGGCCACCAGCTCTTCGTGAACACCCTGGGCAAGATCCCGGCGCAGATCGCCGAGAGCAGCGCCACCCAGTGCACCACGGCGCGCGGCGTGGCCGAGCGGGCCGACATCATCTTCCTGATGCTGCCCGACACGCCCGATGTCGAGAAGGTGCTGTTCGGCGAGGACGGCGTGGCCGCCGGCCTCAAGGGCAGCAGCGGCAAGGTGGTGGTGGACATGAGCTCCATCTCGCCCGTGGCCACCAAGGACTTCGCTCGCCGCATCGAGGCCATCGGCGCCCAGTACCTGGATGCGCCGGTCTCCGGCGGCGAGGTGGGCGCCAAGAACGCCACCCTGTCCATCATGGTCGGCGGCCCCGAGGACGTGTTCGCGCGCGTCAAGCCGCTGTTCGAGCGCATGGGCAAGAACATCACCCTGGTGGGCGGCAATGGCGACGGCCAGACCGCCAAGGTGGCCAACCAGATCATCGTGGCGCTGAACAT
Source organism: Delftia sp. WSY_7 (assembly GCF_043104845.1). Taxonomy (NCBI): domain Bacteria; kingdom Pseudomonadati; phylum Pseudomonadota; class Betaproteobacteria; order Burkholderiales; family Comamonadaceae; genus Delftia; species Delftia sp. WSY_7. The sequence goes on from NZ_JBICLB010000055.1 coordinate 44,490, forward strand.
CGAGGCGGTGGCAGAGGCCCTGCTGTTCGCATCGCGCGCCGGCGCCGACCCGGCCCGCGTGCGCGAGGCGCTGCTGGGCGGCTTTGCCTCGTCCAAGATCCTGGAGGTGCATGCCGAGCGCATGATCAAGCGCACGTTCGATCCGGGCTTCCGCATCTCGCTGCACCAGAAGGACCTGAACCTGGCCCTGAGCAGCGCGCGCCAGCTCGGCGTGTCCCTGCCCAACACCGCCCAGGCCCAGGAGCTGTTCAACAGCTGCGTGGCCCACGGCGGCGCGAACTGGGACCACTCGGGCATGGTGCGTGCGCTGGAGATCCAGGCCAACTTCGAGGTCGGCCAGAAGGTCACGGCCTGATGCCGCGCAACTGACAACGCGATTGGTGGGAGGGCGGCCTTGCGCCGCCCTGTTGTGAAAAGCCGCGCTCGGCAACGGGCGCGGCTTTTTCTTGCTTCAATAGCCCAGTGTCTGCCCGTCGGGGTTGCGCGGGTCGGAGGCGCCGTAGAGCATGCCGTCGCGCAGCTGGATGGTCTGCGTGCGGCCCATGGATGCCTTCACGGCAACGTTGTGGCCGCGCGACTTGAGCAGGGCCACGGTGTCGGGGCTGATGCCCTTTTCCACGCGCAGCTCGTCGGGCGTCCACTGGTGGTGAAAGCGCGGCGTGGCGGCAGCCTCGGCCGGGTTCATGCCGAAGTCGATGGTATTGACCACGGTCTGCAGCACGGTGGTGATGATGCGCGCGCCGCCGGGGCTGCCGGTGACCAGCACGGGCTTGCCGTCCTTGAGCACCATGGTGGGCGTCATGGACGACAGCGGGCGTTTGCCTGCGGCCACCGCATTGGCATCGCCGCCGACCAGGCCGTAGGCGTTGGCCACGCCGGGCTTGGCAGAGAAGTCGTCCATCTCGTTGTTGAGCAGGATGCCCGTGCCCTTGGCCACGATGCCGCTGCCGAAGTTGGTGTTCAGCGTATAGGTCACGGCCACGGCGTTGCCCATCCTGTCCACCACGGAGTAGTGCGTGGTCTGGTCGCTCTCATAGGGCTGGGGCTTGCCGGGCTTGATGTCCTTGCCGGCGCGCGCCTGGTAGGGGTCGATGCCGGCGGCCAGCGCCTCGGCGTAGCGCTTGGACGTCAGGCCCTTGAGCGGCACGGTCACGAAGTCCGGGTCGCCCAGGTATTCGGCCCGGTCGGCATAGGCCAGCTTCATGCCTTCGGCCATGTAGTGGATGCTCTGTGCGCTGTTGGCGCCCCACTGGTTCATGGGCCAGCGTTCCATCATGTTGAGGATCTGGATCAGGTGGGCGCCGCCGGAGGACGGAGGCGGCATGGTCACGATCTCGTAGCCGCGATAGGTGCCGCGCACGGGCTCGCGCTCGACCACCTTGTAGTTCTTGAGATCCTGCAGCGACAGGGCGCCCGCATGCGGCGCCATCTCGGCCGCGAGCTTGCGGGCAATGGCGCCTTCGTAGAACACCTTGGAGCCCTGCTGCCCGATCAGGCGCAGCGACTGCGCCAGGTCCTTCTGCACCAGGCGGTCGCCGCGCTTGAGGGGCTCGCCGTTGCGCCAGAAGATGGCCTGGGTGGCGGGCCACTGGCCCATGTTCTTCTTTTCCTGCTCCAGGATCTTGGCCAGGGTCTCGCTGACCGTAAAGCCCTTGTCGGCCAGCTTCACGGATGGCGCAATCACCGTGGACAGCGGCAGAGAGCCCCATTTCTTCAATGCATGCTCCATGCCGGCCACGGTGCCGGGCACGCCCACGGCGTAGTGGGTGTACAGCGACTTGCCGTCGATGACCTTGCCGTCCGCGCCCACGTACATGTCCCGCGTGGCCTTGGAGGGTGCGACCTCGCGGAAGTCCAGCGCAATGTTCTTGCCGCTCTTGGCGTCGTGCACGATCATGAAACCGCCGCCGCCGATGTTGCCGGCATTGGGCAGGGCCACCGCCAGCGCAAAGCCCATGGCCACGGCGGCATCCACCGCATTGCCGCCCGACTTCAGGATCTGCAGGCCGATGCGCGAGGCCAGCTCCTGCTCGCTGGACACCATGCCGTTCCTGGCCACGACGGGATGGAATACATCCATGTCGAAGTCATAGGCCGCACTGGCCGCCTGGGCCGCATTGCTTTGCGTGATGGGCGCTGCCGCCGGTGCAGGTGCTGCGGCCACCGGCGCTGGCGGCGCCGAGGCCGCGGGTGGCTGTGTGCTGCTGCAGGCGGCCAGGCTGGCAATGGCCAGCGCCAGGCTGGTTGCCAGCAAGGGGGAGCGAAATGGCATCGGTATCTCCTTGGCAGATGAAACAGTGGAACCGTTGAAATGAGCGAAAGTCCTTTGCCGCCCGGTATGCGATGGCCGCAGGGCCTGCAGCAGGGGCGGCGGCGGACCACAGTGTAGAAGCATGGCGTTGCAGGCCTGCCCACGGGCCGCTACCGACGCCGAAAGTGCGGGTATCTGCCTAGGCTCAAGCTGCATGGCGCACTTCAAGGGCGTACAAAAACTGTATACACTTTGCGAATGCACGAGGGGGCCGCGAGTGCTGTCGCGCGCCGCGCTTCGTGCATCGACCAACCAATGACAACCGGGCGGGCCAGCTCCCGCCGCACAGGAGATTTCCATGGGCCTGAGCACCCACGTCCTCGACACCATGAATGGCTGCCCCGCAGCCGGCATGGCTGTCGCGCTGTATTCCACCGATGGCGACCAGGCCACGCTGATCAAGAGCCTGGTGCTCAACCACGACGGCCGCACCGATGCGCCGCTGTTCGACAACAACAGCCTCAGGACCGGCACCTACCGGCTGACCTTCGACGTGGCGGCCTACTTCAAGGCCCGTGGCGTGCAACTGCCCGAGCCCAACTTCCTCAACAAGGTGAGCCTGGACTTCGGCGTGGCCCATGCCGACCAGCATTACCATGTGCCCCTGCTGGTCAGCCCCTGGAGCTATTCGACGTACCGGGGCTCCTGAGCCCTGGACTGCAGGCGCAGGCTGTCGGGGGATGGCCTGGAGTGAAACCTGAAATGACGAACGGCCCGCATTGCGGGCCGTTGCTTTTGGGGCTCCAGCAAGCGTGCGGGCTACTTGCCCTTGGAATGCCCCATGGCCACGACCAGGGCCGAGATGAAGAAGAAGGCCTGCAGCTCCAGCGCCCAGCCTCCCGAGCTGTGCAGCTGCATCACCTGGCCCGTGTGCACCAGCGCGAAGGCCACGATCATGTTGACCGCAATCACCAGCGCCGCGGGCACCACCCACAGGCCCACCAGCAGCAGCAGCGGCGCCACCACCTCACCCAGATACACCGCATAGGCCAGCCAGCCCGGCGCGCCCGCGGACTCCACCATGCGCTCGATGCTGCCTATGCCGTAGCGGATCTTGGCCCAGCCATGAAAAAGCAGCAGGACCGCAAGCGTGACGCGCAACAGCACCATGGCTGCCTGGGGATGGTGAAAGTGGCTCCAGAACTTCATGAACTCCCTCGATGTGGATGGGCCCGGTGGGCCGGGTATTGCTGTGGGTGCATTCTGGCATCAGCGGGCTTTCGGTGTCGGCTGTGGCGGCCCGGAACGGGATTTTCAGACATTTCCTGCGGGCCTGTAGTCCTATGGCGCAACTTGTGACATGTCTCATCACAAGTACCGCAAAGCGGCCTAGCATCGTCCCCAGCCTGTCTCCGAAGCGGTTTGCGAGCACTGGTAGGGGTGCCCGGGACCGGGAGGCAAGGTGATCAATCCAATGAACCGATGGGGTCTCCCCAAAACGTCCAATCAAGAAAGGCAGGTTTTCCCATGCGTCAGTTTTCTTTGCGTACCGTCGTGATGGCCACTGCACTGGCGGCCGGCAGCGTGGCCATGGTCGGCTGCACCACCACCAAGCCGGAAACCCAGTCCGCGCCGCGTGCTGATTCCACCACCGTCAATGCGCGCGCCAACGCTGCGCTGGAGCGGCTGTACCAGACGGCGCCGGGCTCCAAGGAAATGGTGGCCCGCTCCAAGGGCGTGCTGATCTTCCCCTCGGTGATCGGCGGCAGTTTCGTCATCGGTGTGGAGCATGGCCGCGGCGTGCTGCGCGTCGGCGGCCAGAACAAGGGCTTCTACAGCACCACGGGCGCCTCGGTGGGCTGGCAGGCAGGCGGCCAGTCCAAGGCTGTGATCTATGTGTTCAACACCCAGGAAGCGCTGGACAAGTTCCTGGCCAGCGACGGCTGGTCCGTGGGCGCGGATGCCACGGTGGCCGCAGGCAAGGTGGGCGCCAATGGCAGCGTGGACACCACGACCGCCCAGGGCCCCGTCACCAGCTACGTGCTGACCAACGCGGGCCTGGAAGCCGGCGTGTCGCTGCAGGGCTCGAAGATCACCAAGGTGGTCGAATGATCCCGGCCCTGAGGGGCCTTTGAACGAAACCGGCCTGCGGGCCGGTTTTCTTTTGTGCGGGCGGATCAGGCGCTGCCTGTTGCGCCGTCTTCACTGGCGGATTGCGGCGCAGCGGGCGCGAGCACGGCCTGCTCTATGCGTTCCAGGCGCTTTTCGATGCGCTCCACGGCTTCGGCGCTCATCTTGATGTCGTAGATGCTCACGGGCTCTTCGCATTCCAGCGAAGGGTCCGTCGAGGCCGACAGGCGGCCCAGCAGGGGGGCCTCGAACGTGGTCTGCAGCCGGGCCACGACTTCGGCGTTCATGGAACGGCCGGTGCGCTTGGCTGCCTCCTCGACGAGGTCCTTGAGTTCCTGCGGCAGGCGCAGCTTGTACTGAGGATCGGTCTGTTTCATCGCCGGCAATCATGGACCGGAAAGGTATTGACTGCAAGGGACCTGATAGGTATTGTTGCTTCGGGACCAGCACGGTCCCGCGCAAGGGATGCCATGAAGACAGTGAAGCAATCGGGCCACAGCCATCAGGACCCCTCACCGCAGCACCAGGAGGTGCTGGCGGTGGATGCGTTGTGCCATATGGGAGCGGCCCTGGGCGTGCTGGAGCTGCATGCCGAACGCGCCGGCTCGGCCATGGTGTTTGCCGCGCGTGATTTGCTGCGTGGCTACCACGCCAGCGCTGACCAGGCGGTGGCCGGCCTGCAGGCCGGCGGCCGCTCGGCAGGCGTGCTGCCGCAGCTGTCGCAGGACCTGGGCTATGCCATCGAGGTCATCGATCGCGTGAACGATGACGCACCGGACGACCTGGTGCTCTATGCCGTGACCTGCCTGCTCAGAAGCGCCCGAAGCTTTGCCGACGGCCAGCCGTGCGCAGCGGCCTGAGGCTCAGAGCTGGCCCTCGGTCAGCGTGTCGAGCTGGAAGCGGCCGGACTTGTCCCAGAGCCAGGTATCGGTATAGGTGATGCGGGCGGCGCCGGCAGGAGCGGGGAAGGGAGCTGCGGCGCGCACCAGGCGCTCGATCTCGCTCACCACCTCGGGGGCATGGCCGGGCGCGCGCATCCAGTGCAGGCGCTGGACCTGGCCGTTGCGGTCGATCTGGACCTGGAGCACGCCGATCGCGTAGAGCATGGGCGGCAACTGGCCCTTGTAGATGCGATCGGCATTGCGCGCGTACAGATGGTTGGCGGCCACCTTGCGGTACTGCAGCTGTGCGCTGGAGCTGACGTCGTCGGGGCGCGGGCCGGGGCCGGGCGGGGACTTGCAGGCCGTGACCAGGGAGGCAATGGCGGCCATCAGGCCGGCCCACAGCCAGGGGCGGCCGGAACGTGGCTTTTGCACGGAACTGTGCTGCGTGGAATCAGGGGAATCGGGCATGATTGCGAGCGTATCCTGAAACACTGCGGCACCGGCAGTCGGAGCGCAAAACTCAAGTGCCGCAGCGGACAATCCCGCAACAAATTCCAACGAAGCCCGCAGGCGCCACGACGGGCTGTCAGGTGCGCCCATGTGGAGTGACACGTTCAACAAAGTCGAGCAGGGCCTTGCGCAGGGGCCGCTGTGCTGGGTCGAAGTGATGGACTCGCGAGGCTCCGTGCCGCGCGAGCGCGGCGCCTGGATGGCGGTGTTCGCCGACCGCGTGGCCGGCACCATCGGCGGCGGGCACCTGGAGTTCGATGCCATCGACAGGGCTCGCAGCCTGCTGCGCGGCTGGGCAACGCCTGGCGAGCAGGGTAGCCAGGGCGGCCAGGTCGCCACCGAGCACCAGCACCGCTATCCGCTGGGCCCCAGCCTGGGCCAGTGCTGCGGCGGCGTGGTGATGCTGAGGTTCGTGCTGGTGCCCCAGGGCCGCATGGACATGCTGCGCGAGCGGCTGCAGCCGCCGCGCGACTGCGTGGCCCTGTTCGGCGCAGGCCACGTCGGCCATGCGCTGGTGCGCCTGCTGTGCAATCTTCCCTACCGCGTGATGTGGGTGGACAGCCGCGATTCGGTCTTCCCCGAGGAGGAGCACGAGCTCGTGCAGTGCGAGTATTCAGACCCCGTGCAATCGGCCGTGGCCGATCTGCCAGCAGGCTCCCAGGTGCTGATCATGAGCTTCAGTCATGCCGAGGACCTGGAGGTGGTCGCCCAATGCCTGGGCCGCCAGCGCCAGCACGGCGATCTGCCCTATGTGGGCCTGATCGGCAGCGCCACCAAATGGGCCACCTTCCGGCGCAGGCTGCGCGAGCGCGGCTTCAGCGATGCCGAGCTGGACCATGTGACCTGCCCCATCGGCGTGCCCGGCATCAAGGGCAAGGAGCCCGAGGTGATCGCGGTGGCCGTGGCGGCGCAGCTTCTGCAGCGGCGCAGCGCGGTGTCCGCGCGGAATCAGGGAAATCTCTAGTGAATTGATGCTGCGCAAGCCGATGGGCTGGCGAAAAATTGCATACACTTTGTGTCTACGAAATGGTCGCAGCGGTGCACCGGCGGTATATCTACCGGGTGCGCGGCCTTTTTCTTCTGCTCAGAGCGCCCGCAGTGGTGAGCAGGTTGAACACCGGCGGCCCCCACGCTGCCAAGGTTGAGAGCTATGGAAAGCTACATTCTCGACTGGGCCAACCTGCTGTTGCGGTGGCTCCACGTCATTACGGCCATCGCCTGGGTCGGTTCCTCCTTCTATTTCGTCTTCCTCGACAGCAGCCTGACGCCGCCCGTCGATGACGATCTCAAGAAGCAGGGCGTCAGCGGCGAACTCTGGGCCGTGCACGGCGGTGGGTTCTACCACCCCGTCAAGTTCAATGTCTCCCCGCCCAAGCTGCCGGACCACCTGCACTGGTTCTACTGGGAAAGCTACACCACCTGGCTCAGCGGCTTTGCGCTGCTGACGGTGTCGTACCTGTGGAACGCCAAGATCTACCTCGTCAATCCGGCCGATCCCAATGCCATGGGCTCGGCTGCGGCCATTGCCTCGGCCCTGGCCTTCCTGGTCGTGTTCTGGCTGCTGTACGACGGCATCTGCCGCGTCTTCGGCCAGAAGAAGAACGGCGACGCCACGGTGGGCGCCATGGTGCTGGTGCTGGTGTGCATCGCGGCCTTCCTGGCCTGCCATATCTTCCCGGGCCAGGCCGCCTTCCTGCTGATGGGCGCCATGCTGGCGACCTCGATGAGCGCCAACGTGTTCTTCTGGATCATCCCCGGCCAGCGCACGGTGGTGAAGGCCCTGAAGGAAGGCCAGCCCGTGGATCCCATCCACGGCAAGCGCGGCAAGCAGCGCAGCGTGCACAACACGTACTTCACGCTGCCGGTGCTGTTCGCCATGCTGTCCAACCACTACGGCTGGCTGTACAGCCATGAGCTGAACTGGCTGGTGCTGATCCTGATGATGTTCGCAGGCGCCGCCATCCGCCAGTTCTTCGTGATGCGCCACGGCTTCAAGCTGGGCCGCAATGCCCATCCCTGGCCCTACGCCCTGGTTGGCGTGCTGGTGCTGATCGGCACGACCGTCTGGCTCAAGCCCGCGCCGGCTCCCGCCGCAGCGCCTGCGCCGGCTCCCGCCGCCGTGCAGTCGCCTGCCGCAACGACCGAGCCCGCAGCAGCGGCTCCCGGTGGTGACACGGCAGCGCCGGCTGCGCCTGCAGCCCCTGCGTCCCCGGCTGCCGCCGCTCCTGCCGACGGCGCCGTCGGCTATGCCCAGCTCGCGCCCTTCTTGCAGCAGCATTGCGTGGTCTGCCACGGTGCCGCCCTGCAGCAAAAGAATGTGCGCCTGGACTCGCCCGAGCAGGTCAAGGCCCATGCCCAGCAGATCTACCAGCAGGTGGTGCAGCTGCGCAAGATGCCCTTCGGCAATCCGGGCGCCCTGAGCGATGACGAGCGCGGCATGGTCAAGCGCTGGTACGAATCGGGTGCATCGGTGAACTGATCATCCTGCCGCGCCCATGCGCTGCCAACCACCCGCCCGCAGTCTCGCAAGAGCCTGCGGGCTTCTTGTTTCAGGCAGGCCAGGCCGCTGCGGTACCGTGCAGGGCCGGATGCCGCGCTTCATCGTGCGGCGTGTGCAGCGCGATGGCGCCGCGCCCCGGCAGGCTTTGCGCCTTGGCCTGCTGCTTGGCCAGGGCCGCGAGGTTGGCGATGTCCTCGGGTGCCAGCAGGCTGCCCGGCGCGACGCGCACCACGCCGATGGACAGCGTGGTGCAGGCAAAGAATCGCCGGATGCCGTGGCGGTCCTCGGCCCAGATGCCGCCGGCCTCGCGCGCCTGGTCGTCGAACAGCTGGCGTGCCTCGCCAGCGAAGGCGCCGACGATGTCCTCGCAGCGCCGCTGCCAGTCCTCGCTTTGCAGCAGCAGCATGAAGTCGTCCCCGCCCACATGGCCCACGAAGTCGCGCCGCGCATCGCAGTGCGCCACGGCCAGCCGCGCCACCAGGCGGATCATCTGGTCGCCGCGCCAGTAGCCGTAGTGGTCGTTGAAGGGCTTGAAGTGGTTGAGGTCGGCATAGCAGGCCACGAAGCCGGCGCCGCTGTCCAGCAGGCGCTGCATGTGCAGGCTGATGGGGATGTTGCCGGGCAGGAAGGTCAGCGGGTTGGCGTGGCGCGCGGCCTCGATGCGGGCCTCGGTCACGCGGCGCACCAGCTGCTCGCCCGTGCCCAGGCCCACATAGCGGCCGTTGTCGGTGACGATGAAGCCGTCGCTCAGGTAGCGCTGGTCCTGCGAGGTCAGGATGCCGACGAGCTGGTCCACATCGCAGTCCAGCTCCACGATGCGCGGCTGCACGTTGGCAAAGGCCAGGCAGGGCTTGCGTCCGTGGACTTCACGGAAGTACAGCGTGGCGTAGTGGTTCATGAACTGCTGGCGGTTGATGAGGGCCAGCGGCCGGCCGGCCTCCACGACGGCAATGGCGTGCAGCTGCTGCCCGGCCTGGAACAGCTCGGCCACCTCGTCGTTGCTGGCCGCCGGTGCCACGCAGGGCGCCTGCATCACCATCAGGTTGCGCAGCACGCCCGGGCGGGCGCTGTGGCCCTGGTGGGGCAGCACGGCCACGCGCGGGTCCTGCGCCACGCTCAGCGCCTGCGGGCTGATCTGCGGCTGGGCGGCTTCGGCGGGCCGGCCCAGCAGCCATCCCTGGCCGTACGCAATGCCCAGGTCGCGCAGGGTGCGCAGCTCGTCCTCGGTCTCTATGCCTTCGGCGATCAGCGTGGTTCCGAAGACCTCGGCAATGCCCTTGATGGCCTGCAGCAGCTGCAGCGTGGCCGGGCGCTGCTCGATCTGGTGGATGAAGTACTTGTCGATCTTGACGAAGTCCGGCTTGGCCTCGGACCACAGGCGCAGGCTGGAGCGGCCATCGCCAAAGTCGTCGAGCGCCAGGCGCGCGCCCGTGGCGTGCACGGCCTTGACGGCGGCGCAGACGGCGGGCATGTCGGTCACATGGTCGTGCTCGGTGATCTCCACCACCAGGGACCGCGCCTGCACGCCGAAGCCGCGCACCGTGTCCCCGACCATGCCGGGGCCGCAGACGCCCACGGCCTGCACCAGCGCCTGGGCGCTGAGGTTGACGAACAGCCGGCCCGGCGCGCCCTGCCGGCCCCAGTCCTGCAGCGCCACGCAGACCGCCAGCAGCTCGAATTCCCGAAGAATGCCCTCGGCCGCAGCGCCCTTGAGCAAGGCGTCGGGCGTGTGCAACGGCATGCCCCGGGGGCCGCGGATCAGCGCCTCATGCGCATAGATGCTGCCGCTGCGCAAGTCGGCCAGCGGCTGGAAGACACAGTACAGGCCGCCCGCGCGCATGAGCTGTGCCACGGGGCCTGCACCGGACCGCACTGCGGCCGACAGCACGGCCGCCGCAGCGGGCAGGCTGGCGAGCATCTGGGGATCGATCATGGGCTCAACTTTTCAGTTGGATACATTACGTTTCATTGGTGACATACTTGTGACAAGTATGCCGCCTGTCGGCGTGCGTGCTGGCGGCCGATTGACGTGGCTCAAAACGCGGCGGCTGCAAAGCCGGCAAAGTTGCGTGCATGTTCGCCCTGTCTTCCTTGCAAGCTTTCGCCTTCGCGCCGGGTTCCGCCCAGGTGTTGGCCGCGGGTACCTGGCTCAGGCTGCGTCGGCAGTCGCCGGATACGGTGATGTATCTGGAACGCGGTCGCGTGCTCCTGGGCATCGGCCAGGGTGGGCAGATGCGCCACCAGCTGGGTGTGGTGGAGGGGCCGGCCTGGCTGGATGCGGCCTTTGTGCTGCAGCGGCGCGGCAGCAGCCTGGACATGCTGGCCGACAGCGATGTCCGCGTGCAGCAGTTGCCCCAGGCCGACTTCCTGCAGGCCGTCTCGCAACTGCCTTCTCCCGCCCAGCAACTGCTGCAGGACATGGCCCAGGCCTACTGCGCCCAGACCGAGCTGGCCGTGAGCCGCCTGTCCAAGGATGCCGAGGCACGCTGTGCACAGTGGCTGCTGCGCCATGCCATGCCGCACGAGGCGGGCGGCCTGCGCGTGACGCTGCACCTGCGCAAGCGGCTGATTGCCGCCCAGCTCGGCATTGCGCCCGAGACCTTCTCGCGCGTGCTGCGCCAGTTGCGTGAACATGGACTCATCGCGGGCCGGGGCAATGTCATCGATCTGCCCAAGCCTGCGGCGCTCGAGGTGCTGGCGGTAGGCTGATTCCCACGCCGCTGACGGGTGCCGGCCTGCAAGCGCCGGGACTTGCGGGGCGGGGTATCCACTGGTTCGCGGGTTCCACCCAGTGGGACGGCTTTCGGGTCTGCATATATTGAGGGCGTCATGTCACTGGACGCCCGTCGATCCCCCTTTTTCCAGGCGCTGCTGGCATCCCAGGATGCTCCGCAGGTGCCGGACTCGCCCTCGTGGCCGCGCGCGTCCACAGGCTGGGGCGCCATGCGCTGCACGGTGCTGGCGCTGGCCGCGGCGGCCGTGCTTGTGGTGGGCCTGGGCAGTGCCTGGTGGGTATCGCACAGCATGCGCCAGCAGACGCTGGAGCGCGCCATGGCCCGGCAGGCCGACGAGGTCGATACCGTGGCGCGCATGCTGGCCTCGCGGCTGGAGCAGCAGCAGCGCCTGCTCTGGGTGCTGGCCCAGGGCATGGCCGACCAGGGAGGCGACCCCAGCCGCCTGATGGGCGAGATGCTGCGCGGAGACGCATCCGTGCGGCTGTTCGACACATTGCAGCTGGCCGATGCGCGTGGGCAACTGCAATTGAGCCTGCGCGGCGGCCGCTCTGAGCCCCTGGTCGATCTGGACGAAGGCGTGCGCGACGTGATGCGGCGCAGCCTGGCCGATGGCAAGCCCGTGGTCTCCACCATGGTCCGCAAGGGGGCCGATCCCGCAATGATGGAGTTGCTGTACGCCGTGCCGCTGCGCGCCGGCAACGGCACGGTCAGCGGCGTGCTTTCGGCGGGCGTGCGCATGTCCGGCCAGGCGCTGCTGCCGCCCGGCATCGACCCTTCGCGCTCCGCAGGGCGGCTGCTGGTCATGCAGCGCGACGGGCAGATCCTGGCCCACTCCGATCCGTCGCGCTGGACGGCGCGCGCCGAGGCCGAGCCCGGCCTGGGCGCGGACTGGTTGCAGGACCCTTCCGCCGGCGGCCTGCAGGTGGGCCCCGATACCCAGCGCCGCGCCGGCTACCTGGTGACGACGGCCGGCATGCCGCTGCCGCAGTGGCTGGTGGTCAGGATCACCCCCGAGGAAGCCATTGCGCCCAGCCTGGCGCCGCGCGTGCTCTGGTGGCTGCTGGCAGCCGTCGCGGGGGTCACGGCGCTGCTGGTGCTGCTGCTGATCCTGGTCACCGAACCCATGGCCGCCTTGCATCGCAGTGCACGCCAATGGCTGGCGAGCCAGGGGCGGCTGATGGCCGAAGAGCCCGATCCCGCGCCGGAGCCTGCGCCAGGCCATGCCGAGGAAGGCGGCTGGCGCATGCCCTGGACCCATGCCTGGGGAGAGGCTTCCACGCTGTGGCAGGCCCTGCACCGCCTGGGCCAGATGGGCCAGGACCAGGCCCACGAGGTCGGCCGGCTGCAACTGCAGCTGCAAACGCTGATGGACTACGCGCCCGTGGGCCTGGTGGTCACGCATGCGGCGCATCTGGAGCTGGTGGGCCTGCAGGCCGCGCGCATGCTGGGATATCCGCCGCGCGAACTGCAGGGGCAGGCGATACGCCAGCTGTGCGCCTCCGACGCTGCGCACGCCCAGTTGCTGGAGCGTGTGCGCAAGGACCTGGACATGTACGGCCAGTTCGACAGCGAGCAGTGCTTTGTCCGCAAGGACGGCCGCCCCATCTGGGTGCGCCTGCACGGCCAGAGCCTGCAGCGCCTGCAGCGCGGCCTGGAGCCACGCGCCGTGGTGCCGGCCGATCCCACCCTGGTCTGGGTGGTCGAGGACGTGACCATGCAGCGCCTGGTGCGCGAGCAGCCGGGCTGGAAGGCCATGCACGATCCGCTGACCCTGCTGCCCAACCGCGAGGCCTTTGCCATGCGCCTGCATGAATGGCTGCAGGAATGCAGCGCCGCCCAGCGCCTGCCCGCCGAGGCGCTGCAGGAAGAGGCCTCCTCCTCGCAAGCCGACGCCGAGGTTGCTGCCGTGGCCACGGCCGCGGTCGAAGTCGCCATTTCTCCCATGCCGCACCATGGCGTGATCCTGTTCCTGGACCTGGACCACTTCGCCCACGTCAACCAGCAGGGAGGCCATGCGGCCGGCGACGAGGTGCTGTGCCACATGGCCCGGCTGATCGACAGCGTGGTACGGCCCTTGGGCTGGGTGGCGCGCCTGGGCGGCGACGAGTTCGCCGTGCTGCTGGCCGGCGTCCCGGCCGAGCAGGGCATGCTGCTGGCGCAGAGCCTGTGCATGGCCGTGCAGGACTGGGAAGGCGCGCACGAGGGCCAGCGCTACCTGATGGGCGCCAGCGTCGGCATGGTGGTGCTCGATGCCCGCCAGCACACGGTCAGCAGCGCGCTGCGCTCGGCCGACATGGCCTGCTATGCGGCCAAGCGCAAGGGCCGCAACCGCGTCGAGGTGCTGGAGGCCGCATGAGTGAGGGAATGGGTGGTGGCCTGGGTGGCCGCGCCGCCGCGCCAGGCCTGGCCGGCCTTGGCCCGCATATTGCATGCCTTGCACACACAAGTGTTTAACCGTCCCATCCTTGGTGGTTGTATCTAGCCGGAGCGCTCCGTGGCTGGGTTACGCTGCGGGCTCCCCATGACCTGCGGCGCGTCCCCGGCGCGACCGCTCTTTTTTTCGCTGATTGCTTCGCTACATGCGCGACCAGGCCCTGTTCGACAAGATTGATCTGCACCTGATACGGGTGCTGCACACGGTGCTGACCGAGCGCAGCGTCTCGCGTGCCGCATTGCGCCTGGGCATGCACCAGCCGGCGGTGTCCGCCGCGCTCAAGCGCCTGCGCGACCTGGCCGGCGATTCGCTGCTGGTGCGTTCGGGCGCGCACATGCAGCCCACCGAGGCCGGGCTGCGCATGGTGCAGCCGGCGGCCGACATCCTGCGCGCGGCCGAAGGCCTGTTCAGCGATGCGCGCCATTTCGATCCCCGCACCTCCACGCGCACCTTCCGCATCGCCGCCAGCGACTACCTGGACCCGCTGTTCCTGCCGCGCCTGGTGGCCCACCTCAAGACCGAGGCGCCCGGCTGCCCCGTGGACATCCTGGCCCTCAACGGCGACGCGCACTACGAGGTGCAACTGGCCCAGGGCGATGTGGACGTGGTGATCGGCAACTGGCCCGAGCCGCCGCAGGGCCTGCACATGGCCAGCCTGTTCGAGGACGAGGTGGTCTGCCTGGTCAGCCCCCAGCATCCGGCCGTGCGACGCGGCTGGGACGTGGCCCAGTGGCTGGAGGCCGAGCACATCGCGCCCACGCCCACCTACCCGGGCGCGCGCGGCGTGATCGACGACCAGCTCTCCCGCATGGGCCTGCAGCGCCAGGTGGCGGCGCGCTGCGCGCATTTCAGCCTGATTCCCGACATCGTGGCCACCAGCTTGCTGGTGCTGACCACGGGGCGGCTGTTCTGCGAGCGCTTCAGCCAGCGCCTGCCCCTGGTGATCCTGCCCTGCCCGGTGGAGTTTGCGCCGCTGGTGTACTACCAGCTGTGGCATGCCCGCACGCACATGGGCGCGTCCACACGCTGGCTGCGCGACGCCGTGCGGCAGGTGGCGCTGATGTCCCGTGCCCGCTAGGCGACGGCGATAGGAACCGCCTTTTGGGTGAACAAAGTGATGGCCGATATGAGGGCCGCCGAGGCGGTTTCAAGGACTTGTGTTCCAGTTTGTTGCAGAAATTGAAAGACAATCCCAGCCATGAATCCCCCCGATACAGTCCCCCTGCCAGCAGCAGCGCCGCCGCGGCTTCAGCTGACAGGCATCACCAAGCGCTATCCGGCGGTGGTGGCCAACAACGGCATCTCGCTGACCGTGGGCGCCGGCGAAGTGCATGCCATCCTGGGCGAGAACGGCGCCGGCAAGTCCACGCTGATGAAGATCATCTACGGCGCCGTCAAGCCCGACGAGGGCCGCATCGAGGTCGATGGCAAGCCGGTCCACATCCGCAACCCGCAGGAGGCGCGCCAGCTGGGCATCGCCATGGTGTTCCAGCATTTCAGCCTGTTCGACACGCTGTCCGTGGCCGAGAACGTCTGGCTGGGCCTGGACAAGAGCCTGCCGCTGGCCGAGGTGGTGAAGCGCATCGAGTCCACGGCGCATGACTACGGGCTGGAGGTCGATCCCCACCGCCCCGTGCACACGCTGAGCGTGGGCGAGATGCAGCGCGTGGAAATCATCCGCGCCCTGCTCACGCACCCGCGCGTGCTCATTCTTGACGAGCCCACCTCGGTGCTCACGCCGCAGGCGGTGGAAAAGCTCTTCGTCGTGCTGCGCCGCCTGGCGTCCGAGGGCTGCTCCATCCTCTACATCAGCCACAAGCTGCACGAGATCCGCTCGCTGTGCACGGCCTGTACCGTGCTGCGCGGCGGGCAGGTGACGGGCGTGTGCAATCCGGCCGTGGAGAGCAATGCCTCGCTGTCGCGGCTGATGATCGGCTCGGAGCCGCCCGAGCTCACGCACCGCGAATCCCAGGTCGGCGCCTGCGTGCTGCGCGTGCAAGGCCTGGCGCTGCCGCGCTCGGAGCCCTTCGGCGTGGACCTGCATGGCATACAGCTCGATGTGCGCGCGGGCGAAGTCGTGGGCATCGCCGGTGTCTCGGGCAATGGCCAGAAGGAATTGCTGTATGCGCTGTCCGGCGAGGACACGCGCGCAGCGCCCGAAATGGTGCAGATTGCCGGCCGGGAGGCGGGGCGCCTGGGCCCCGGCCGGCGCCGTGCGCTGGGCCTGCACTTCGTGCCGGAGGAGCGTCTTGGCCGCGGCGCCGTGCCCAGCATGGGCCTGGCGCACAACCTGCTGCTGACGCGCAAGACCGCGCTGGGCAAAGGCGGCTGGATCCGCATGGGCCAGCTGCAGGAGCAGGCGCGCGCCATCATTGCGCGCTTCAACGTCAAGGCCGGCGGCCCCAACGCGGCGGCGCAGTCGCTGTCGGGCGGCAACCTGCAGAAATTCATCGTGGGCCGCGAGATCGATGCCAGGCCCGCGCTGCTCATCATCTCCCAGCCCACCTGGGGGGTGGACGTGGGGGCGGCCGCGCAGATACGCGGCGCCATCCTGCAATTGCGCGACGAGGGCTGCGCCGTGCTGGTGCTCAGCGAGGAGTTGGACGAATTGTTCGAGATATGTGACCGCCTGCATGTGGTGGCCAAGGGCCGGCTGTCGCCCTCCGTGGCGCGGGCCGATGCCACCGTGCAGCAGATCGGCGAGTGGATGAGCGGCCTGTGGGACGGTGCTGCCGCCCCGAACGCCGCCCCGAGTGCCACCAAGGGAGGTGCCCATGTTCAAGCTTGAGCAACGCCCCCAGGCCTCGAAGCTGTGGACCTACGGTTCGCCCGTGCTGGCGCTGGCCATCACGGTGCTGATCGGCGTGTGCCTGTTCGTGATGCTGGGCAAGGACCCGGTGCGCGGCCTGCAGGCCTTCTTCTGGGACCCCGTCAAGTCCACCTATGCGCTGGGCGAGCTGGCCGTCAAGGCCACGCCGCTGCTGCTGATCGCGCTGGGCCTGGCCGTGTGCTTTCGCTCCAATGTGTGGAACATCGGTGCCGAAGGCCAGTTCGTGATCGGCGCCGTGGCCGCAGGCGGCGTGGCGCTGCTGGCGGACAAGACCACGGGGCCCTGGATCGTGCCCGCCATCCTGGTGGCCGGCATGCTGGGCGGCATGGTCTGGGCCGGCATCGTGGCCCTGCTGCGCGACCGCTTCAATGCCAATGAAATCCTGGTCAGCCTGATGCTGGTCTACGTGGCCACCCTGGTGCTGGGCTTTCTGGTCTACGGGCCGTGGAAGGACCCCATGGGCTACAACTTCCCGCAGACCAAGACCTTCGAGCGCGTCACGCAGATCCCCAAGCTGATGCAGGGCATGCGCACCAATATCGGCCTGCTGCTGGCGCTGGCCGCGGCAGCCATGCTGTGGATCTTCCTGTTCCGCACCCGCGCCGGCTTTGCGCTGCAGGTCGGTGGGCTGGCTCCGGCCGCCGCACGCTACGCGGGCTTTTCCTCGCGCCGTGCGCTGTGGACGGCGCTGCTGATCTCGGGCGCCGCCGCCGGCCTGGCCGGTGCGCTGGAGGTGGCCGGCCCGCTGGGCCAGCTCACGCCCTATGTCCCGGCCGGCTACGGCTTCGCCGCCATCATCGTGGCCTTCGTCGGCCGCCTGCATCCCGTGGGCATGATCTTTTCCGCGATTCTCATGAGCATGTTCTATATCGGGGGCGAACTCGCCCAGTCGCGCCTGGGCCTGCCCAAGGCGCTGACCGGCGTGTTCCAGGGCCTGCTGCTGTTCACGCTGCTGGCCTGCGACACGCTGGTGGCCTACCGCGTGCGCTGGGTGTCCCGCACGCCCGTGGTCCCGCCCGCAGCGGCGCCTGCCGTCAAGGAGGCCCGCTGATGGAATCCTACGCACTGCTGCTGGGCTCCACGCTCAGCGCCGGCACCGTGCTGGCGCTGGCCGCGCTGGGCCTGCTGATCAATGAAAAGGCCGGCATCGTCAACCTGGGTGCCGAGGGCATGATGCTGTGCGCCGCCATCGCGGGCTTTGCCGCCGTGGTCCACACGGGCAGCACCACCGTGGGCTTTCTGGCCGGCATGGGTGCGGGCGCGCTGCTGGCCGCCATCTTCGGCGTGCTGGTGATCTGGCTGAACACCAACCAGTACGCGACGGGGCTGGCCCTGTCGCTGTTCGGCACGGGCTTCTCGGCCTTCCTGGGCCTGGGCTATGTGCAGGCGCGCCTGCCCGAGCTGCCCAAGTTCGCCGTGCCCTGGCTGTCCGACCTGCCCGTGGTGGGCACGGCGCTGTTCCGCCTGCATCCGCTGGTCTATGGCGCGGTGGCCATTGCGGCGGCCCTGGTCTGGTTCCTCTACCGCACCCGGGCCGGCCTGGTGCTGCGCGCCGTGGGCGAGTCGCCCCAGTCGGCCCATGCGCTGGGCTATCCGGTGCGCCGCATCCGCCTGGCGGCCGTGGTCTTCGGCGGCGCCATGTGCGGTCTGGCCGGTGCCTACATCTCCACCGTCTACACGCCGCTGTGGGTGGAAGGCATGGTGTCGGGCCGGGGCTGGATCGCGCTGGCGCTGACCACCTTCGCCACCTGGCGCCCTGCGCGCGTGCTGCTGGGCGCCTACCTGTTCGGCGGCGTGACCATGCTGCAGTTCCATTTGCAGGCCACGGGCGTGCAGGTGGCCAGCCAACTGCTGTCCATGCTGCCGTACCTGGCGACCATCGTCGTGCTGGTGCTGATCTCGCGCAATCCGACCTGGATCCGCGCCAACATGCCGGCCTCGCTGGGCAAGCCCTTCTACCCGGGCTCCTGACGCTTTCATTGTTTCTCTCTCCCTCCAGAACCACAAAAGGACAAACGCATGCCCGCTTTGCGCGAACGCACCCTGAAACCTGGCCTCAAAAGCACGCTTGTGAAGATGATCGGCCTGTCGGCCATCTCGGTGGCGGCCCTGACCGCCTGCGGCAAGAAGGAAGAGGCCGCAGCGCCGGCTCCCGCTGCCGCGCCCGCAGCGCAGGCGCCGGCCGAGAAGCTCAAGATCGGCTTCATGTACGTCAGCCCCATCGGCGACGGCGGCTGGACCTTCCAGCATGAGCTGGGCCGCAAGGCCATCCAGGAGAAGTTCGGCGACAAGGTGGAAACCTCCTTTGTCGAAAGCGTGCCCGAGAGCGCCGATGCCGAGCGCGTGATGCGCGACATGGCCGGCCAGGGCAACAAGCTGATCTTCGCGACCAGCTTCGGCTACCAGGAGTTCGTGCAGAAGGTGGCGGCCGACCTCAAGGACGTGAAGTTCGAGCACGCCACCGGCTACAAGAATGCCGACAACGTGGCCACCTACGACACCAAGACCTTCGAGGGCGCCTACCTGGCCGGCATCGTGGCCGGCGGCATGACCAAGACCAAGACCATCGGCGTCGTGGCCTCGGTGCCTATCCCGGAAGTGGTGCGCAACATCAACAGCTTCGTGCTGGGTGCGCAAAGCGTCGATCCCTCGATCAAGGCCAAGGTGGTCTGGGTGAACGAATGGTTCGCCCCGCCCAAGGAGTCCGAGGCCGCCACCTCGCTGATCAACGGCGGCGTGGACGTGCTCTACCAGAACACCAACTCCCCGGCCGTGCTCAAGACGGCCGAGGAACGCGGTGCGCGCGCCTTCGGCAAGGACGGCGACATGAGCGCCTTCGCGCCCAAGGCCCACCTGGGCTCGGCCGTGATCGACTGGACGCCTTACTACAGCAAGGTCACCCAGGACACGCTGGACGGCAAGTGGCAGGGCGGCTCGTTCTGGTGGGGCGTGAAGGAAGGCGCCATCGACCTCGTGAAGATCGCCGACGACGTGCCCCAGGACATCAAGGACAAGGTCGCCAAGGCACGCGACGGCTTGAAGGACGGCAGCTTCGCCGTCTGGACCGGCCCCATCAAGGACAACGCGGGCAAGGAAGTGCTGACGGCAGGCCAGGTCGGCGACCTGGGCTTCATGACCAGCATCAACTTCTTCGTCAACGGCGTCGAAGGCAAGGTGCCGGGCGCCAAGTGATCCGGCGGCAGTCCATGCAACAAGGGCCCTTCGGGGCCCTTTTTTCTGCCGCGATCCGCCAGACGGGTCCGCCCTATGCACCACGATTGTGCAAAGCCCCCAAAATGTGGTTTTCCCGCATGCCTGGTGGCTCTGGCGCAGCCGGCTGGCGCCATTCTTGCTTTATTCTCGGGACCCATCGCGGCGGGTCTGCGCCCCTGCGGACACCGCCTTCTTCCTGCCTGCCGCAGGACCACTTGAGGAAACTTCGATGACTGATCTTCACAAACGCTCCCTGATCAAGGTGGCAGCGCTGTCGGCCGTGGCCGCCGCCGCGCTGGCCGGCTGTGGCAAGAAGGAGGAGGCCGCGCCTGCGCCCGCTCCCGTTGCCGAGGCCCCTGCTGCCGCTGCAACCGAGCCTTTGAAGATCGCCTTCGCCTACGTGGGCCCCGTCGGTGACGGCGGCTACACCTTTGCCCACGACCAGGGCCGCCTGGCGCTGGAGAAGGAATTCGGCGACAAGATCAAGACCTCCTACGTCGAGAGCGTGCCCGAGGGCGCCGACGCCGAGCGCGTGCTGCGCGACATGGCCGCCAACGGCAACAAGCTGGTCTTCGGCACCACCTTCGGCTACATGGAGCCCATCCAGAAGATCGCTCCCGACTTCCCCGATGTGAAGTTCGAGCACGCCACCGGCTACAAGACCGCCGCCAACGTCAGCACCTACGACAGCCGCACCTACGAAGGCGCTTATCTGGCCGGCATCATCGCGGGCTCCATGACCAAGTCCAACGTGCTGGGCGTGGTCGGCTCCGTGCCGATTCCCGAAGTGCTGCGCAACATCAACAGCTTCACGCTGGGCGCGCAGTCCATGAACCCCAAGATCAAGACCAAGGTGGTCTGGGTCAACGAGTGGTTCGCCCCCCCGAAGGAAACCGAGGCTGCGACTTCGCTGATCAACGGCGGCGCCGACATCCTGTTCCAGAACACCGACTCCGCCGCCGTGCTCAAGACGGCCGAGGAAAAGGGCAAGCGCGCCTTCGGCTGGGACTCCGACATGACGGCCTACGGCCCCAAGGCCCACCTGGGCTCGGCCATCATCAACTGGACTCCTTACTACACCAAGACCGTGCGCGAGATGCTGGACGGCAAGTGGAGCAGCCAGCAGACCTGGTGGGGCGTGAAGGAAGGCGCGATCGACATCGTCTCGCTGGCCGACGACGTGCCCGCCGAGGCCAAGGCCAGGATCGAAGAGGTCAAGAAGGGTCTGAAGGACGGCACCTTCCACATCTGGAAGGGTCCGATCACAGGCCAGGACGGCAAGGAACTGCTGGCCGCCGACGCCGTGGCCGAAGACAAGTTCCTCACGGGCATCAACTTCTACGTCAAGGGCGTGGAAGGCAAGGTGCCGGGCCAGGACAGCAAGTAAGACAGACGCCATGCCACCCGGCGCAGGCCGGGTTGCCTGTTGCCGCCAGGGCCGCCTTCGGGCGGCCTTGGCGTTCATGCGCAGCACAGGTGTACCTGTACCGTACCTGTGCTGCGCATCGAGCGGGTTTATGCTCGCTCCCAGCCGCGGCCTGCCCGCCGCCGCGGCACAGACAGACAGCAAGAGATTCCCCCATGATCGAAAACTCCCTCTGGCATCCCGTGGCCCAGGCCCACGAAGTTGTCGATGCGCCGCTGGGCGTGCAACTGCTGGACCAGCCCCTGGTGCTGTGGCGCGATCCGCAAGGCCAGGTCCGCGTCTTCGTGGACCGCTGCCCGCACCGTGGCGCACGCCTGTCCATGGGCCGTGTCGAGAACGGCCACCTTGAATGCCCCTACCACGGCTGGCAGTTCGCCGACAGCGGCCAGTGCGTCAAGGTGCCGGCCCTGCCCAGCTTCACGCCCCCGCCCTCGCAGTGCGTGAAGGCCTTCGAGGCACAGGAAGCCTACGGCCTGGTCTGGGTGCGGCTGGCCACGGGCGAGGAGCTCTCGGCTGTTCCGGCCCTGGCGGCCCTGGCGGCACTGCCAGCCTTTGAAGCCGAGGCGGACGCGCACCTGCGCAAGCTCAACTGCGGCCCCTACGACGTGGCCGCCAGCGCGCCGCGCATCATCGAGAACTTCCTGGACATGTCGCACTTCGGCTTTGTCCACGAAGGCTGGCTGGGCAGCCGCGACGCCACGGCCATCGAAGCCTATGCCGTGGAGACCACGGCCACGGGCGTGCTG
This sequence comes from Delftia sp. WSY_7, assembly GCF_043104845.1. Taxonomy (NCBI): domain Bacteria; kingdom Pseudomonadati; phylum Pseudomonadota; class Betaproteobacteria; order Burkholderiales; family Comamonadaceae; genus Delftia; species Delftia sp. WSY_7. Next base: position 66,149 of record NZ_JBICLB010000055.1, read on the forward strand.
GCCACGGGCTGCAAGGCCGTGCAGCCGCAGTCCAACCTGCACTCCACCAGCGCGGCCGAGGTCGAGTACACCTACGAAGTCACGGCGCCCTATGCCGCCGTGCTGACCAAGCTGCCCGAATCCGGCACCACCCGGGCCGGATGGCGCGAGTCCATCGCCCTGTTCATCTGCCCCGTCACGCCCGAGACCAGCCGCGTCTGGTTCCGGCTGGCCGTGGCAGACTTCGACTCGCCCGACGCACAGCTGCAGGAATTCCAGCACACCATCTTCTGCCAGGACCAGCCCGTGCTGGAGTCGCAGCAGCCCAAGTGCCTGCCGCTGGACCCGCGCGCCGAAATGCACTCTGCGGCCGACCGCATGTCGTCCGCCTACCGCCGCTACCTCCGGGCCAGCGGCATCACCTTCGGAGTCTGCTGATGCACACCGTACCCGCCGTGGATGCCGCGCATCTGCCCCAGTTGCTCAAGGCCATGCCCAAGGCCGAGCTGCACATGCACATCGAAGGCTCGCTGGAGCCCGAGCTGATCTTCGCCCTGGCCCAGCGCAATGGCGTGAAGCTGCCCTATGCCAGCGTGGAAGACCTGCGCCGCGCCTATGCCTTCACCGACCTGCAAAGCTTTCTGGACATCTACTACGCCGGCGCCAGCGTGCTGCTGTACGAGCAGGATTTCTACGACATGGCGCGCGCCTACCTGGCGCGTGCCGCGCAGGACAACGTGGTCCATGCCGAGATCTTCTTCGACCCCCAGACCCACACCCAGCGCGGCGTGGGCATGGAGACCGTGATCAACGGCCTGTACCGCGCCTGCCGCGATGCGGAGATAGAGCAGGGCATCTCGTCGGCGCTGATCCTGAGCTTTCTGCGCCACCTCAGCGAGGAGGACGCCTTCGCCACGCTGGAGGCTGCGCTGCCGCTGCGCGACCGCTTCATCGGCGTGGGCCTGGACAGCAGCGAGGTCGGCAACCCGCCCGAGAAGTTCGCCCGCGTGTTCGCGCGCTGCCGCGAGCTGGGCCTGCACCTGGTCGCGCATGCGGGCGAGGAGGGACCTCCCGCCTATATCTGGGGCGCGCTGGACGTGCTGCATTCCGAGCGCATAGACCACGGCGTGCAGGCCGCGCGCGACGAGGCCCTGATGCAGCGCCTGGTGCGCGACGGCGTGCCGCTGACCGTGTGCCCGCTGTCCAACCTCAAGCTGTGCGTGGTGGCCGACCTGGCGCAGCACAACCTGCCGCAGCTGCTGGAGGCGGGTCTCAAGGTCACGGTCAATTCCGATGATCCGGCCTACTTCGGCGGCTACGTGAACGAGAACTACCTGCAGCTGTTCGCCGCCACGGGCATGAACTCGCAGCAGGCCTGGCAGCTGGCGGTCAACAGCTTTGACGCCAGCTTCGTCACGCCCCAGCAGCGCGCCCACTGGATGCGCCAGCTGGAGGCCGTGTTCGCCAAGTACGCAGCCCTGGCCTGAGTCCGCTCAGGCCAGCGCCTTCCTGAGGCGCTCGGCATGGTCCTGCAGCGCCTGCATGCCGGGCTCCTTGCGCGGCCAGCCCAGGCCCACGCCGTCGCCCTCGTGGCGCGGCAGCACATGCAGGTGGAAGTGGAAGACGGTCTGCCCGCCCGCCGCGCCGTTGGCCTGGAACAGGCTGATGCCATCGGGGTCGAACGCTGACTGCACGGCCCGCGCCACGCGCTGGGCCGTGCGCATCACGGCGCCGGCCTCGTCGGGCGTGAGGTCCAGCAGGGTCACGGCATGGCGCTTGCTGGCCACCAGCACATGGCCGGGATTGACCTGGCCGATGTCCATGAAGGCGATGGTCTGCTCGTCCTCGAACACCTTGGCGGACGGGATCTCGCCCGCCACGAGGCGGCAAAAGATGCACTGGCCCGGGGGCGAGGTATCGACGAACATCGGCATGGTCTTGTACTCCTTGGTGGTTGCTTGGGGGTGGAATTTGCCGACGATCTTAGAGCGTGTTAAGCACTTTTAAGTACCCGCGTTGGTTATGCGCGCTGGTGATCGCAAGGCGCAGTGCGCCGCCAAGGCTGGAGCCTTGGCAAGCGCTGCAACGCCGCGAGCGCCTGCGCGCAGAGCCAACCCTTCGGGAAAGCCGGGAAATGGGCCCGGCCCTTCGTTGCAGCACACTTGCGGTATGGCAGCCGCGGCGCGCGCTGCGCCTCGTTCCGGGCCCATTTCCCGACTTTCGCGGGCACTTAAAAGTGCATAACACGCTCTAGTAGACGGTATCTGCCGCCCCTTATGGAGGCCATAAGCGCAGGCCCGGGCAGCCCCCGGGGCCGCTGCCTATAATCGCGCCCCGCACCGGCCGCTGCCCACGGCAGGTGCGTTTTCATTTCCGGGCCATGTAGAGGAACACCATGTACAAAAACCTCGCAGCCGCAGTCGCGGCCGCAAGTCTTGTATCCACGGCCTTGTCCCAAGGCCATCCCGCCCCTTCATCCCCCGCAGGTTCCACGCCCCTCAAGGCGGCCTTCGTCTATCTGACGCCCGTGCTCGACGCCGGCTGGACGCGCCAGCACGACGAGGGCCGGCGCGCATTGCAGGCGGCCCTGGGCCCGCGCGTGCAGACCCGCGCCGTGGACAGCGTGCCCGAGGGCCCCGACGCCGAGCGCGTGCTGCGCGACCTGGCCGCCAGCGGCAACCAACTGATCTTCACCACCAGCTTCGGCTACACGGAGTCCGTGATGCGCGTGGCGCGCGACTTCCCGCAGGTGAAGTTCGAGTCGGTCACGGGCTTCAAGCGCGCCGACAACGTGGCCACCTCGAATGCGCGCTACTACGAGGGCCGCTATCTGTCGGGCATTGCCGCAGGCCGTGCCAGCAAGACGGGCGTGGCCGGCTTCGTGGTCGGCTTTCCGATTCCCGAGGTGCTGCAGGGCATCAACGCCTTCACGCTGGGCATGCGTTCGGTCAATCCCAAGGCCACGGTCAAGGTGGTCTGGCTGGATACCTGGTTCGACCCGCCGCGCGAGCGCGATGCGGCCATGGCGCTGTTCAACGGCGGCGTGGACGTGGTGTCCTTCCAGGTCGCATCCACCGCCGTGATGCAGGCCGCCCAGGAGCGCGGCCGCATGGCGATTGCCTACCACTCCGACATGCGCAAGGACGGGCCCGACGCCCAGTTGCTGGCCGTCACCCACCAGTGGGGCGACTACTACACGGCGCGCGCCAAAGCGGTGCTGGACGGCAGCTGGAAGAGCCAGGACACCTGGGGCGGCGTGCGCGAGGGCATGATCCGCGTGGAGGGCTTCGGCCCCAGGCTGCCGCCCGCCGTGCGCGAGGAAGTGCTGCAGCGCCAAAAGGACATGGCCCAGGGCCGCCTGCAGCCCTTCAAGGCCGGCGACCAGCCGGTGCGCGACAACCAGGGCCAGGTGCGCATTCCTGCCGGCAAGCAGCTGGACGATGCGCAGATCCTGCAGATGAACTGGCTGGTGGAAGGCGTGCAGGCCACCCTGCCCAAGTGAGGTGGGACCCCTGGCTGCCGCCCTGGCGTAAACCCTAGGGTGGCGCCTGCCGATGGCGCCTATAGCGCTGCGGATATGGCATCTGCCTGTCCGCCCGCTAAGCTTGGCGGCATGCAAATCTACCGTTCCTCATTGCTGCGTTTTGCCGACGATGGCCAGGCGCTCTACGACGAAGACGGCCTGCTGGCCGTCGCCCCGGATGACAGGGGGCAGCAGCGCGTCGTCGCCGCCGGCAGCTGGCAGGCGCTGCAGGCGCAGTTCACCGGACAGCCGGGCGCCGAAGTCACCCATCTGCCGGGCCGCATCCTGGCGCCGGGCTTCATCGACCTGCACATCCACTATCCGCAGACCGATGTGATCGGCGCGCCTGCCGCAGGCCTGCTGCCCTGGCTGGAGAAATACACCTTCCCTCATGAGTCGGCCTTCTGCGAACGCGCGCATGCCGACAGCGTGGCCGAGTTCTTCCTGGACGAGCTGCAGCGCAACGGCGTGACCACGGCGCTGGCCTTTGCCACCTCGCACCCGGGGTCGGTCGATGCGCTCATGGGCGCGTCGCAGGCCCACGGCATGCGCATGATCACGGGCAAGGTCCTGCAGGACCGCCACAGTCCCGACGGCGTGCGCGACCAGACCGAACAAAGCCTGATCGACACCGAAAACCTGATCCAGCGCTGGCATGGCGTGGACCGCCTGGGCTACGCGATCACGCCGCGCTTTGCCCCCACCAGCACGCATGAGCAGCTGCGCGGCGCGGGCGAGCTGGCCGCCCGCTACGCCGATGTCTGGATCCAGTCCCATGTGGCCGAGAACCTGGACGAGGTGCGCTGGGTGGCCGAACTCTTTCCGAAGGCCCGCAGCTATCTGTCGGTCTACGACGACTTCGGCCTGATGCGCGAGCGCGCCGTCTACGCGCACTGCATCCACCTGGACGATGAAGACCGCGCACTGATGCGTGAACGCAGCACCGCCGCCGCCGTGAGCCCCACCAGCAACCTGTTCCTGGGCAGCGGCTTCTTCGACTTTGCGCGGGCCGACGCCGCGCAGTTCCTCTACGGCCTTGCCAGCGACGTGGGCGGCGGCATGAGCTTCAGCCCCTTCCGCACCATGCAGGCCGCCTACGTGGCGGGCCGCGAGGGCCAGACCAAGCAGGGCCTGAGCCTGTCGCCCGGCAACCTGTGGTGGCAGCACACGGCGGGCGCGGCGCGCGCGTTGGGGCTGGCCGGCCAGGTGGGCAATCTGCAGCCGGGCTGCGAGGCCGACTTCGTGGTCATCAACCCGGCCTGCACGCCGCTGCTCGAGCGCAAGACCCGCCAGGCCGAGAGCTTGGACGAGCTGCTGTTCGCCATGATCATCCTGGGCGATGACCGCCTGATAGAGCGCACCGTCGTTTCTCAAGCAAAATAGCGCCTTTGCGCCAGTGCCCGGCCGGGTGCTGGCGCCTGACAAGGACAGCTAGGGAACGAGGAATTGCCATGAGCATCAAGAGCGACAAGTGGATCCGTCGCATGGCCGAGGATCACGGCATGATCGAGCCTTTCGAGCCGGCCCAGGTTCGCAACGTCGATGGCCGCAAGATCATCAGCTACGGCACCAGCAGCTATGGCTACGACATCCGCTGCGCACCCGAATTCAAGGTGTTCACCAACATCCACAGCACCGTGGTGGACCCCAAGAACTTCGATGAAAAGAGCTTCGTCGATTTCGAGGGCGACAGCTGCATCATCCCGCCCAACAGCTTCGCGCTGGCGCGCACGGTCGAGTACTTCCGCATCCCGCGCAATGTGCTGACCATCTGCCTGGGCAAGAGCACCTACGCGCGCTGCGGCATCATCGTCAACGTCACGCCCTTCGAGCCCGAATGGGAAGGCTATGTGACGCTGGAGTTCTCCAACACCACGCCGCTGCCCGCCCGCATCTACGCCGGCGAGGGCTGCGCCCAGGTGCTGTTCTTCGAGAGCGATCCCGACGATGTCTGCGAGGTCAGCTACCGCGACCGTGGCGGCAAGTACCAGGGCCAGGTGGGCGTGACGCTTCCCAAGGCCTGACGGCTTTGGCCCGGCAGACAAGGCCCGCAGCGAAAGCTGCGGGCCTTTTTCATCGCCGGGCCGCCCCAAGATGAAAAGCAGCTCCCTCGGGGGGCAGCGGACCTTGCGCAGCAAGGGTAGCGTGGGGGTCATTCTTCATCGCCGGGCCGCCCCAAGATGAAAAGCGGCCCCCTTGGGGGGCAGCGGACCTTGCGCAGCAAGGGGAGCGTGGGGGTCATTCTTCATTCCACCAGCGCCGGGGCGGCGTCGATGCGCGAATGCGCGCCGCAGCTCTCGCGCCGTGCGGCGGCGGCCGTGGCCATGAGCCAGCAGACATCGAGCTGGTTGCGCAGCGCATGGCCTGCGGCAGGTGCCAGCCTTTCCCGCCATGCCGCAATGCGCTGCACGGCCTGTGCCAGGCCCTGGTCGCTGCGCTGTATGCCCACGCAGTCCTGCATGAGCTGGCGCAACTCCTGCGCGACGGCGGCCGTGTCCTGCTCCTGTGCGCCGGCCTGCAGGGTTTCGGTCGGCCGGGCCAGCGCCAGGGCAGCAGCCGGTTGCTGCGCGATGGCCCGGGCGGCCGCGCGGCCCATCACCACGCATTCGAGCAGCGAATTGCTGGCCAGCCGGTTGGCGCCGTGCAGTCCGGTGCGCGCCACCTCGCCGATGGCGCGCAGGCCATCGACATCCGTGCGCCCGTCGATATCGGCCAGCACGCCGCCGCAGGCGTAGTGGGCGCAGGGGGCCACGGGAATCGGCTGCGTCGCAATGTCGATGCCATGGCTGGCGCACAGGGCCATCACGCCCGGGAAATGCGACTGCAGCCAGGCGCGGGGCCTGTGGCTGATGTCCAGGTGCACGAAGGCCAGGCCATGGCGGTCCATCTCGTGCCGGATGGCCCGGGCCACGATGTCGCGCGGCGCCAGTTCGGCCCGCTCGTCATGGGCAGGCATGAAGCGCGTGCCGTCCGGCAGGCGCAGCAGGGCGCCTTCGCCACGCAATGCCTCGGAGACCAGGCCGGCCGCGCGGCCGCCCACCTGCAGGGCCGTGGGATGGAACTGCATGAACTCCAGGTCGCCTACGCGGCAGCCCGCGCGCCAGGCCATGGCCACGCCATCGCCCGTGGCGGTGGCCGGGTTGGTGGTGGCTGGATAGACCTGCCCCAGCCCGCCCGTGGCCAGCACGGTATGCGCGGCATGCCAGCGCTGCTGGCGGCCATCGGGCAGGCGCACCAGCGCGCCTGTGCAGTGCGCAGGCTGTCCTTCGGTCAGCAGGTCCAGCGCGCTGGTGTGTTCATGCAAATCGATGTTCGCGCGCTCCCGGCAGGCGCGCAGCAGGGCGGCGTGCACGGCCTGGCCGGTGCAGTCGGCGGCATGCACGATGCGGCGGCGGCCGTGGCCGCCCTCGCGCGTGAGGTGCAGGCCACCGCTGTCGTCACGCGTGAAAGGCACGCCGTGGGCCACCAGCCAATCGATGGCGTCGGGAGCCTGCTCGAGGATGGCGCGCACGGCCTGCGCATCGCACTGGCCTGCGCCCGCGACCAGGGTGTCCGCCACGTGTTCGTCGATGCTGTCCTGTGCATCCAGCACGGCGGCAATGCCGCCCTGGGCCCAGGCGCTGGCGCATTCCTCGGCCGCGCCCTTGCTGAGCAGGGCCACGCGCAGATGCGGCGGCAGCGACAGGGCGGCGGCCATGCCGGCCAGGCCGGCGCCGATGATGAGTACGTCTGTGCAAGGCTGTGTCATGGCGCTGTCCTCAGGCGGGACCGAAATGCTGGAAGAGCGCCGCATCGCGCGCAAGGTCGCCGCTGGCGCGCACGGGCTGGCGGTGGCCGGCCGCGAAAGCCAGCATGCGTTCGATGGGCCGGCGCGCGGCCTGGGCAATGGCGGGGTCCACCTCGATGGCGCACAGGCCCTGCTCCAGGGCCAGCTCCACGCCCTGCAGGCTGTTCATCGCCATCCACGGGCACATCGCGCAGCTCTTGCAGGTGGCGCCCTGGCCGGCCGTGGGCGCGGGCAGGAAGGTCTTGCCCGGGTAGCGCATGCGCATGTCGTGCAGGATGCCCTGGTCGGTGGCGACGATGAAGGTGTCGGTGGGAAGCCGGCCTGCCGCGTTGATGAGCTGGGTGGTGGAGCCCACCACGTCCGCCTGGGCGGCCACGGCGGCCGGCGACTCGGGGTGCACGAGGATGGCGGCCTGCGGATACTCCAGTGCCATGGCGGCCAGTTCGTCGGCCTTGAACTCGTCATGGACCAGGCAGGAGCCATGCCACAGCAGCATGTCGGCGCCGGTCTGGCGCTGGATGTGGGCGCCCAGGTGGCGGTCGGGCGCCCAGAGGATCTTCTCGCCGCAGGCGTGCAGGTGGGCCACGATGTCCTGTCCCACCGACGATGTGACCACCCAGTCGGCGCGCGCCTTCACCGCCGCGCTGGTATTGGCGTAGACCACGACCGTGCGGTCGGGATGGGCGTCGCAAAAGGCGCTGAACTCGTCTGCCGGGCAGCCCAGGTCCAGCGAGCAGCTGGCGTCGTCGTCGGGCATGAGCACGCGCTTTTCCGGGCTGAGGATCTTGGCGGTCTCTCCCATGAAGCGCACGCCGGCCACGACCAGGGTGCTGGCCTGGTGCTGGGCGCCGAAGCGCGCCATCTCCAGCGAATCGCCCACGCAGCCGCCGGTCTCGCGCGCCAGGTCCTGCAGTTCGCCATCCACGTAGTAGTGGGCCACGAGCACGGCATCGCGCTCGTGCAGCAGGGCGCGTATGCGCTCGGTGGTCCGAAGGCGCTGGGCGCGGTCCAGTTCAGGGGGAATGCGGGCCCAGGCCTCGCCGATGCCGCACTGGCCGGCGTGGGAGAAATGGGGCTTGTCGTACTGCACGGATTTGAGCTGCATGGTGGCCGTCCGGGACTGTGGAAAAGGTCTGGTGATGGCTGCGAATAATATGCTCAATTTGAGTATTAGTGTGATGTTTTTTCCCGCACTGGTGTTTTGCGGCAGGCGGCAAGCCGAGGGGGCAGAAAGCGGCGCTGGGCCGTCTCAGCGCTGAAGCTGCACGTTGTTGCGGCCTGCGCCCTTGGCCTCGTACAGCGCTTCGTCGCCACGGCGCAGCATGGCGGCGGCCGTGTCCGTGGTGCCGCGCAGCGTGGCCACGCCCACGCTGGCGGTGACGGGCTCGCCGTGGGCCATGGGCGTGGAGGCCAGCAGTTCGCGCAGTTGCTCTGCAATGGCCACGGCCGCGTCGGCCGTGGTGTCGGGCAGCAGGGCCAGGAATTCCTCGCCCCCCATGCGGGCCAGCACGTCGGACTCGCGCAGCCGCATGCGGAAGGCGCGCGCCAGGGTGCGCAGCACGGCGTCGCCCATGTCATGGCCATGCTGGTCGTTGATGCGCTTGAAGTGGTCCACGTCGATGACGAGCACGCTCAAGGGGCGGCCGCTGCGGCGCGCCAGCGCCATGGCGAAGTCCAGCTGGAAATCGAAGCCCCGGCGGTTGAGCAGGCCCGTGAGCGGATCGCTGCGCGCCTGGTGCTCCAGCTCGGCATTGGCCTGCTGCAGCTGCAGGGTGCGCTCGCGCACCTGGCGCTCCATGGCCTCGTTGGCCGAGCGCAGCTGGGCAATGCTGCCGCGCAGCGCCTGCGAGAGGCGGTGCACTTCGCGGCTGCTGTGCAGCTGCGGAATGTCCGGCGCCGCGCCGCTGCCATCGATGCCGTTGGCCGCGCGGGCCAGGCGCTTGAGGTCCTGGCTGAGCCTTCGTGCCACCAGCCAGGCGATGACGGCGGCCACCAGCGCCGCCGCCAGGCCGCCGGCCAGCACCTGGTGCATGGCCTGGCGCGCGGGCGCGTAGGCGCTGTCATGCGGCTGCCGGGCCACGATGTGCCAGCCCATGGCGGTTGCCCGGTTGTGGGCCTGCAGCGGCACGGTGGCTGTCAGAAAGCTCTGCGGGCTGTCCTGCCAGCGCGCCACCTGCACGGGCAGCAGCGTGGCATCGGCCGTATCGGCAGACACGGTATGGGCCACCGGCAGGCGCTGGTCCAGCGCCTGCAGCGGCTCCAGGCTGTCGCCCGGGGCGTGGATGATCTTGCCGTGGCGGTCAAAGATGAAGAGGCCGATCTGGCGATCCCCGCTGTCGGCCTGCTGCAAGGTCTGCATGGTCTCTCGCACCCATTCCCAGCTGCTGTGCATGCACAGCACGCCCTGCGTGAGTCCGCCCACGCGGATGGGCGCTGCAAAGTCCATGAACCGGCGCGGCGCGCCGTCGGCCGGGGGCGCAAGCAGCGCGGCCATGCGCGGCGAGGAGGCACGCACGTCGCCCACATGCACGCGCTGCAGCCCCGGCTCGAACCAGGGCCGGTCGCTGACATCGTGGCCCACCAGCAACTGGTCGGTGGCGCTGCGCACCGTGCCTTCGGCGTCGGCCACGCCTATCCAGAGGTTGGACGGCGTCAGCGAACGGGCGCGGTTGAGCAGCGCTCCCACGCCCGGGGAATCCAGCCCTTGCACCCACAGCTCCGGCGAAGCGGCCAGCACCTCCACGGTATGGGCACGGCTGAACAGCCCTTCAGACAACTGCCGCGCCGCGTTGGAGGCCATGGCATGCAGCGAGGCGCTGACCTCGCGCTCCATGCGCCAGCGCAGCAGTTCGCCGAAGGCCAGCGACATCAGCACCGTCACGCCCACCAGCAGCGAGCCGAAGACCAGGGCCAGTTGCGTGCGCAGGCCCAGGCGCTGCCAGCGGCCGGGCTCGGTGCTTGGGGGCGGGGCGGGGGAATCCGGGGGAGAAAGCTCGTTCAACGCAGAAATCCGTCGTCAACTGTTCTGAAGCGCAGCCCGGCGCATTGCCAGGCGGGTGGCCGCAAGGTCCCAGCCCCCCCATCCGCAGGATTTGAACAGCACCGGCACCTGCGGGCGCAGCCATTGCTCGCGCACCACCTGCTCCAGCGTGGGCAGGGCGGCCACGTCCATGCCCGCCTGCAGCAGATCACCGGCTTCGTGCAGCGCATCTGCGGTATCGACGACGACGCGGCCCGCCTGCGCAAGGTCCAGGCACAGGCTGGGCGCCAGCTCCACCATCTGCGGCGTGAAGGCGCCCACGGCCGATACAAAGGCATCGGCGCGCGGGGCTGCATGCAGCACCACGGCGCGGGCCGGCGTGCAGGTCACGATCAGCGGGCAATGGCGCGCGGCGGCCTCCAGATCCTGCACGGCAGTGGCCTGCAGGCCCATCGCATGCGCCTGGCTGACCAGTGACTGGGCGCTTTCGGCGCTGCGCGATGCCACCTGGACCTCGCGCACGCCCAGGCCTGCTGCAAAGGCCTGCATATGGGCCAGGCCCTGCACGCCGGCGCCCACGATCAGCAGCGGGCCCTGCGGATTGGGAGCCAGCCTTTGCGCGGCCAGCAGCGATACGGCGGCCGTGCGCCGCGCCGTGACCGTGGGGCCGTCCAGGATCAGGCGGCGCTCGCCCGTGGCCACATCGAAGACCACCACATCGCCCTGGATGGTGGCGCGCGGCGTGCCGGCATTGCCGGGCGTGAGGCTGATCAGCTTGGTCATGGCCACCTGCCCATCGGTGGCGGGCATGCAAAACAGGCTGCCTCCTGCGGGCAGCGGCATCACGATGCGCGGCGGCACCTGCACTGCCCGGGGCTGCAGCAGTACAGCCGCGATCTCTTCGGCCAGCTCCTTCCAGGGCAGCAGGGCGGCCGTGGCCTGCGCGTCTAGGGCGGCGGAGGAGTGCGTGCTGGAATGGCTCATGGCCGCGACTGTACACAGTAGGCGCGCGCAGGCCAATGCGCGATGTGTCCGGTGGTGCACCCAGGCCCGCGCGGGCCTGCGCAGGCACTACGATGTCGCCTATGTCACAAAAGCCTTCTTATCCGCGCGAGGAGCCCAGCTGGGACGGTTCGGCGCGGCCCGAAGCTACCCGCAAGGAATCGGCCCCGCGCTACGAGCAGCAGCGGCGCGGGCCCGCGCCCGAACCGTGGCAGCGCGAGGAGCCTCCCAGCGAACAGGCACCTGCGCCCCGCAGGCCCGGCGAGCCTGCACGCGAGCGGCGCAGGCGCGGCGGATGGGGGCTGGGCCTGGCGGTCGTCGTCGGCCTGTGCATCGTCGCCGCGCTGCTGGCCGGCATGGTGCTGGTGGCGCGCGAGCAGGTACTGCGCAGCCAGGCGCCGCCCGTCACAGCCCCCATGGCGGTGCAGCCTGTGCGCTGATACACGCCGTATCATTGCCGGGACTGCGGACGCTGCGGCCCCGCAGGTTCCGACGTAATATCGCCGCCCGATGCTGCAGGCCGCAGCACAGATCCAGGAGCGAACACCATGAGATGGGAAGGCAACCGCGAGTCGGACAATGTGGAGGACCGCCGTGATGACGGTGGTGGTGGCGGTGGTGGTCCCGTCTTTGGCGGGCGCAGCATCGGCATCGGCACCATCGTCATTGCCCTGGTCGGTGGCTGGGTGCTGGGCATCAATCCGCTGACCATCCTGGGGGCGCTCAGCGGCGGCGCGCCGGTGCAGGTGCAGCAGCCCCAGGGGCCGGCCCACAAGCCGCCGGCCGACGACCAGCTCGCCCGCTTCGTCTCCACCGTGCTGGCCGATACCGAGGATGTGTGGCGCGAGGTGTTCCGCCAGGGCGGCGCCCAATATGCCGATCCCAAGCTCGTGCTGTTCCGCGGCGCCACGCCCACGGCCTGCGGCACGGGGCAGTCCGCCATGGGGCCGTTCTACTGCCCTGCCGACCAGAAGGTCTATATCGACCTGGGCTTCTACGAGACGCTCAAGAACCAGCTGGGCGCGCCCGGCGATTTCGCCCAGGCCTATGTGATTGCCCACGAGGTGGGCCACCACGTGCAGAACCTGCTGGGCATCAGCGCCCAGGTGGACCGTGCGCGGGGCCGCGTCAGCAAGGTCGAATACAACCATCTGTCGGTCAAGCTGGAGCTGCAGGCCGATTGCCTGGCCGGCGTCTGGGCGAACCGCGCGCAAAGCGCACGCCAGATCCTGGAGCAGGGCGATGTGGAGTCGGCCATGAATGCCGCTTCCAAGATCGGCGACGACGCCCTGCAGCGCGCCGGTGGCGGCGCCGTCGTGCCCGACAGTTTCACGCATGGCACCAGTGCCCAGCGCCAGCGCTGGTTCAGCACCGGTCTGCGCACCGGCAGCGTCAAGTCCTGCGACACTTTCTCGGCCGCTTCGCTTTGAAAAATGCCCCCCGAGGGGCGCTTTCCCATCTCGAGGCGGCGGCCCGGCGATGAAAAAATGCCCGCATAGCGGGCCCTCGTACCGGGTTTTTGCGGGTTGCGCTCACGCAACGCCATGCTTGTCCAGGTGCCAATTGGCGTTATTGCAACGCACAAATCGCGCTAGGTGCGACAATAGCGTCCTCAATGACAAGCTCTTTCTCCAATCTCCAACTGGCCGAGTCCCTGGCGCGCGCCGTGGCCGACATGGGCTACGAGTCCATGACGCCCATCCAGGCGCAGGCCATTCCGGTTGTTCTGACCGGCAAGGATGTCATGGGCGCAGCCCAGACCGGCACGGGCAAGACGGCAGCGTTCTCGCTGCCGTTGCTGCAGCGGCTGATGCGCCACGAAAATGCCTCCGCTTCGCCTGCACGGCACCCCGTGCGGGCGTTGGTGCTTTTGCCCACGCGCGAACTGGCGGACCAGGTGGCTCAGCAGATCGCCCAGTACGCCAAGTACACCAAGCTGCGCAGCACCGTGGTGTTCGGCGGCATGGACATGAAACCGCAGACGCTGGAACTGAAAAAGGGCGTCGAGGTGCTGGTGGCCACGCCGGGCCGGCTGCTTGACCATATCGAAGCCAAGAACGTGGTGCTCAACCAGGTCGAGTACGTGGTGCTCGACGAGGCGGACCGCATGCTGGACATCGGCTTCCTGCCCGACCTGCAGCGCATCCTGTCCCATCTGCCCAAGACACGCACCACCTTGCTGTTCAGCGCCACCTTCTCGCCCGAGATCAAGCGCCTGGCCGGCAGCTACCTGCAAGACCCCGTCACCATCGAAGTGGCCCGTCCCAACGAGACGGCGTCCACGGTGGAGCAGCGCTTCTACAGCGTCAGCGACGACGACAAGCGCTATGCGCTGCGTTCGCTGCTCAAGCAGCGCGAGATCCGCCAGGCCTTCGTCTTTTCCAACAGCAAGCTGGGCTGCGCCCGCCTGACGCGGGCGCTGGAGCGCGACGGTTTGCGCGCAACGGCGCTGCACGGCGACAAGAGCCAGGACGAGCGCCTGAAGGCGCTTGAAGCCTTCAAGCGCGGCGAGGTCGATCTGCTGGTGTGTACCGATGTCGCGGCCCGCGGCCTGGACATCAAGGACGTGCCGGCCGTCTTCAACTACGACGTGCCCTTCAACGCCGAAGACTATGTGCACCGCATCGGCCGCACGGGCCGCGCAGGCGCCTCCGGCATTGCCGTGACCCTGGTGACCAGCCACGATGCGCGCCTGGTGGGCGAGATCGAGAAGCTCATCAAGAAGAAGATCAACGTCGAAACCTGCCCCATGGAAGATTTCCGCGGCAGCGCACCGCGTGGTCACCGTTTCGACGAGCTGCCGCGCCAAGGCGCTGGCGGCGGGTACGGTCGTGAACGGGATCGCGGCGGCGAGCGTGGCGATCGCGGTGCCGATGCAGCACGGGGCAGCACGGGCTTCGGCCATCGCGGCTCGCGCATGGCCCAGCGCCCGGCGCATTCCGACCCCTTCTTCGACAAGCCCTATGAGCCTTCGGCCAGCGCCGACGCCAACTGGGAAAGCCAGCGCGCTGCGCCCAAGGCCGGCGGCAACATCAAGCCCAAGCGCAAGCTGGCGGCGCTGTTCAAGGCGCCGGTCGCGCCCGCCGCGCCCGTCGCCACCTCCGAGGTCTGAGCGCCGCACACGCGGCCTGCTTCCCGAATAACGCCTGCTTTGCAGGCGTTTTTTCATGGGTGCACGGGCTGCTCCCGATCAGCCTGGGGCCTGGGCCTGCGGGCAATCCACCTGGATCAGCTCCCTGTCCGCCAGATGGTTGCCGAAGCGCATCATGCTCAGGCAGCCACCCCAGACGCAGCCCGTGTCCAGCGCCACCAGATCGGGCCGGTTGATATGGCCCAGCGTGGACCAGTGGCCAAAGGCAATGGGCACGCCCGCCGTGGCGCGGCCCGGCACATCGAACCAGGGCATGAGTCCTGGCGCCGCCTGCTCTGCCGACTCCGTGCTGTCGAAATCCATGACCCCCTGAGCGCTGCAAAAACGCAGCCGGGTCAGCGCGTTGACGATGACACGCAGCCGTTCCCAGCCCTGCAGATCCGGCGACCAGCGATCGGGCTGGTTGCCGTACATGGCTTGCAGGAAATCCGGCAATTGCGCGCTGCGAAGTACCGTGTGCACCTCGCCTGCAAGGTCCATCACTTCCTGGGCGGTCCACTGCGGCAGCACGCCTGCGTGGACCATCAGCAGCTCATCGCCATGCACCGTGCGGTGGCTGCGCGCCAGCGGCTGCTGTCGCAGCCAGCCCAGCAGCTGGTCACGATCGGGCGCTTGCAGCACCTGGGCCAAGGTGTCGCGGCGGCTGTTGCGGCGCACGCCGTGGGCGGCGGCCAGCAGGTGCAGGTCATGGTTGCCCAGCAGGGCGCGCATGGAGTCGCCGGCGGCCATGCAGGTGCGCAGTACCTTGTCCGATGCCGGGCCGCGATTCACCAGGTCGCCGAGGATGTACAAGGTATCGCGGCTGGCGGAGAAATCCACGCGTTGCAGCAGGCGCTCAAAGGCGTCGTGGCATCCCTGGATATCACCGATACAGTAAAGTGCCATGGTCTTCTTTCTGATATACGAACCATGGATTTTCTGCTGATCGCGTTGCTTACGCTGCTCAATGGGGTGTTTGCAATGTCCGAATTGGCACTGGCCTCCAGCCGCAAGGCTCGGTTGGTGGCACTGGCTGAAACTGGCGACAAGGGGGCGGTGGCGGCACTGGCCTTGCTCGACAACCCCACGCAATTTCTTTCTTCGGTGCAGGTGGGCATCACCTCCATCGGCCTGCTCAACGGTATCCTGGGTGAGGCGGCCTTCAGCGACGGACTGGCCGCATGGCTGCTGGGCCTGGGCGTTCCAGAGCGCGCAGCCAGCATTTCGGCAACGGCAGTCGTCGTGACCGTGATCACCTTCGTCACCATCGTTTTCGGCGAGCTGGTGCCCAAGCGCATCGGCCAGCTCTATCCCGAAACCGTGGCCATCGTGGTCTCGCGGCCCATGACGTGGGTGGCGTCGGCAGCCAAGCCTTTTGTGCGGCTGCTGGCCTTCTCCACCCGCGCCATGCTGACCTTGCTGCGCATCAATGAATCGGCGGCACGCTCCGTGACCGAGGAGGAGATCGCGGCCAGCCTTGCCGAGGGCCGCGATGCCGGCGTCATCGAGGCCAGCGAACACCAGATGGTGCAGAACGTCTTCCATCTCGATGACCGCTCGCTGACGTCGATCATGGTGCCGCGCGGCGATGTGCAATGGCTGGATGCCGACATGACCGTCACCGAGGCATTGCAGGCCTCGGCCGATGACCACGCAAAGGGCGGCCATTCCTGGTATCCGGTGTGCCGCAATTCCCTTGATGACGTGGTCGGCATCATCAGCGTGGCGCGCCTGCTGGCATTGGGTCCCGATGCGGCGGGCTCCACGCTCTACGAGCATGTGCTGCCGGCCTCGTTCCTGCCCGAGACGCTCAGCGCCATGGAACTGCTGGAGCAATTGCGTGCCCGATCCGGGCGCATGGTGTTCGTGGTGGATGAATATGGCGTGGTGCAGGGCATCATGACGCCGCGCGATTTGCTGGAGGCGATTACCGGCGAGTTACAGCCTGTGACCGAAACGGAAGCATGGGCCATGCAGCGTGGGGATGGCTCCTGGTTATTGGACGGGCTGATGCCCATATCGGAGCTGAAGGCGCGCCTCGATATTCGTGACCTGCCCGATGAGCACCGTGGCCGATACAACACCGTTGCCGGCCTTCTCATGGCGGAAAGCGGTCATTTGCCGGTTCTGGGAGAGCGGATCAGCTGCGCGGGCTGGATCTTCGAGGTGATTGATCTCGATGGCAAACGCATTGACAAGGTGCTTGCCATTTCGGAATTATCCGAAGGCTCCTCGCTGCAATAGGCAACTGCGATATTGTGGATTTTGCTTACATGCGTCTTGCCCTGTAGGGCGATTATGTTTTTATAATGAAAGCTCTTAAACAACTTTCAAGGCGCACACCATGAGCTCTTACAAGGAATTGCTGAAGCAGCGACAGGAACTGGAGCAACAGATCCAGGAAGCGCGCAAGCGTGAACTGTCTGACGCCGTGGGCAAGGTTCGCAATTTGATTGCCGAATATGGCCTGACTGCGGATGACGTCTTTCCTTCGGCTCGTGGTCGCGGCAATGCGGGTGCAACGGGCACCAAGGTGGCGCCCAAGTACCGTGATCCCGCCACTGGCCAGACCTGGACCGGACGCGGCAAGCCGCCGAAGTGGATTCAGAATCAGGACCGCGAAAAGTTCGTCATCTGATTTTCCCTTCGCGCATGTTGAAAGAGCCCGCCTTGTGCGGGCTTTTTTCATTGGCACGGCCATTTGTCAAAAATTGACTCGGTTGAGAATGACTATCATGCGCTGTGCAAAGCGTGGGCCTGTGCACGGACATTGCGCGGTGGCGATGCCAGGGTCGATTCCTGACGGTAACGCAAAATGCACGGTGCCAGTGATGCACCTTGCGGCAGTTTGGAGCATGCGAGGTGTGTGTTTCCGGGTCTTGGCGTCTCAACGCATGGCGGATGCATGCGTGTTTCAGACAAATCCGATGATTTTTTGATTTTCTTCAGTGGTGGCCGACTTGAATATCCAGGCACCAGCCACCATGGGCGAAGGCAGGGGCACAATACGCGCATGAACAAGCAGGTGTTGATTGCCGGCGGCGGCATTGGTGGCCTGGCCGCCGCCATCGGTGCGTCGCGGGCGGGTTGGGAAGTGCGTCTTTTCGAGCAGGCGCCCGCGCTCAGTGAAGTGGGCGCCGGAATCCAGATCGGTCCGAATGTCGTGCGGCGGCTTCAGGCCTGGGGCCTGCAAAAACCGCTGCAGCAGGTGGTGGCATTGCCGGGCAGCCTGCGCGTGCGCAGCGCAGTCACCGGGCAGGAATTGGCGCATATGCCCTTGGGCAGCGAGTCCGTGCAACGCTATGGCGCGGCCTACGCCACCATCCACCGGGCCGATCTGCAGCAATTGCTGCGGGAAGCCGCTCAGACTTATCCGGGCATGCACCTGAACCTGGGCCAGCCCATTGAAGGCTTTTCCGAAACGGACGGCGTGGTCACCGTGCGAACCCAGGCCGGCAAGCTGATCGAAGGCGATGCCCTGGTTGCCGCCGACGGCGTGCGCAGCGTCCTGCGCCAGCAGCTGCTGGGCGACGGCCCGCCGCGTGTCACCGGGCACCTGGCCTACCGCGCCCTGGTGCACCAGGCCCAGTTGCCCAAGCGGCTGCGTGCCACCGATGTCACGGCCTGGCTGGGCTCGCGCATGCATGCCATCCAGTACCCCGTGCGCCGGGGCGAGCTGCAGAACCTGGTGGTCATCGTCCAGGGCCCGGCGCCCGAGGACTTGGCGAACTGGGACCACGCGGGCAATCTCGATGATCTGGTGCGGGTGCTGCAGGGCAGTTGCCCGCATCTGCTGGACCTGATCCAGCATGTGCCTGCCGCTGGCGGTGACTGGCGGCTGTGGCCGGTGGGCGATCGCCCGCCCGTGCAATCGGCCGCGCAGATGGCGCGCGGCGTGGTGGCCTTGCTGGGCGACGCCGCCCACCCCATGCGACCCTATCTGGCCCAGGGCGCCGGCATGGCGATTGAAGATGCAGCGGAGCTGCAGCGCGCCCTGTCCATGCATGACCTGGATGTGAACATGCGCCTGCGCCGCTACGCGCTCAATCGCTGGCAGCGCAATGCGCGCGTGCAGGCGCGCTCGCAGCGCAATGGTCGCATCTTCCATGCCACGGGTCCGGTGCGCTGGGGGCGTGACCTGTCGCTGCGCCTGCTGGGCTCCAGGCTGATGGATCTGCCCTGGCTGTACCGTGGCGATGGCTCGGCCGCCAACGCCTTGTAGAGGCACAGACTCCGGCCGCTAGGCGGCGGATGCCTGGCGCAGCAGCGGCGAGGAGGGCAGGAAACGGAACGCGGTCGACGCTCCCACCAGCGTGGCTGCAATCGAGATCATCACGGCCTTGTAGGGCTCCACGCCCCAGGCCTCGGCCCAGGCCGCCACCCAGCCCGTGAACCATTGCACCAGGGCCACGCCCAGGAACATGGCCATGGTGAACAGCGACAGCGCGCGGCCGGTCATCTCTGGCGGGTAGGAGGCGCGCACATCGGCGTACTGCAGCACCGAATAGCCCGACAGCAGGCCCATGGCGAAGATCAGCGCCACATTGGTCCAGCCATGGTGCAAAAAGGCCATGAGCATGAACAGGCTGCCCATGAGCAGCGAGTAATTGGTGAGCCAGCGCCGGCGCCGCCCTGGGCCGGGGTCCATGCGCCCGAAAATCGCGGGGCTGAACAGCGAGATCATCGATACGACCAGCGCCACATTGCCGCTTTCCACCAGCGAAAAACCATAGCGATGGATGAGCAGCGGCCCCAGCCACAGGCCGCGCAGCGCCAGAAACGATGCATAGCAGGCCATGGCCAGCAGGACGATACCCAGCGTGTGCGGCAGCGTGAACAGCTCGGCCATGCGGCGTGCCGCCACGCCCCAGCTTTCCCGTGCGGCGGTCTGTGCTCCGCGGCGGGCGGGCTCGTGCACGCGCCACCAGATCAGCAGCCACGACAGGGCCGACATCACGGCCAGCAGCGCAAAGCCCGAGCGCCAGCCGAAATGCTGGACCAGCCAGGCCAGCGGCGTGCCTGTGAACAGCAGCCCCAAGCCGCCCACGCCCATGCCCACGCCCGACAGAAAGGCGAAGCGGTCCATGGGAAAGTGGCGCGAGATGAACATGGTGCAGGCCAGGAAGGCCGGCGAGCAGCCCACGCCGATCAGCAACTGGCCCACCATCAGCCAGCCGTAATTGGGTGCGGCGGCGGACAGTGCCGATCCCGCGATCGCCAGCGGAAACGACAGCAGCACCGTGCGGCGCAGGCCGTAGAGATCCATGCCGATGCCCATGAGCAACTGGGCCACGCCGAAGGACAGTCCGAACAGGCCCGCAAAGGCCCCCAGCGACTGGGCCGTAAGCCCGAAATCCTGCTGCAGGCCGGTCGCCATGACCGAGGTCGTGGTGCGAAAGGCCTGGCTCAGCGCAAAGGCCGAGAGCAGGGCCAGCAGCATGGCCCACAGCAGCTGGCTGCGTGGCGGCGGTGCTGCGGTGGAGGTCTGCGAAGCCTCTGTGTGTGTGTTGTTGTGTGGGGGCTGTTGCGGCGCTGCGGACACGGTATTTCTCCTGGCGCCGCAGCTTACCCGTTTGCGCGCATGCGCGCTGTCGCCACCGCAGCGGTCTGCCTTCGGTGGCGCCCGCCAGTTCTTATAGCTCGGTGCGCAGCGCCCAGATTTCGGGGAACAGCACCACGTCCAGCATCTTGCGCAGGTAGCTGACGCCGCCGGTGCCGCCCGTGCCGCGCTTGAAGCCGATGACGCGCTCCACCGTGGTCAGATGGCGGAAGCGCCACAGGCGAAAGGCGTCCTCGATGTCGGCCAGCTTTTCGCCGAGCTGGTACAGGTCCCAGTGCTGGTGGGGATCGCGGTAGACCGTGATCCAGGCCTGCTTGACGCCTTCGCTGGCCTCGTAGGGCTGGGTCCAGTCGCGCTCCAGCCGGTCGGCGGGCACCTCGATGCCCTCGCGCGCCAGCAGTTGCAGAGACACGTCGTAGAGCGAGGGCGAGCGCCATGCCGCCTCCACCTGGGCCAGCAGATCGGGCCGGTGGGCATGGGGCTGGAGCATGGCGGCATTCTTGTTGCCCAGGGAGAACTCGATGCAGCGGTACTGGTAGCTCTGGAAGCCGCTGGAGTTGGCCAGGTAGGGACGCATGGCCGTGTACTCGGGCGGCGTCATGGTGGACAGCACGGTCCAGGCGCTGACCAGTTGTTCCATGATGCGGCTCACGCGGGCCAGCATCTTGAAGGCGTCGGCGCGCGTGCCGCCTGCGATGGCGGCCGTGGCGGCGCGGACCTCGTGCAGCATCAGCTTCATCCACAGCTCGCTGGTCTGGTGCTGGATGATGAACAGCATCTCGTCATGCGCGGGCGACAGCGGGTGCTGGGCCGTGAGGATCTGGTCCAGGTGCAGGTAATCGCCATAGCTCATGGACTGGCTGAAGTCCAGCTGGGCGCGCTCCTCTTTGACGATGGATTCGGTGCGGCCGGGGCTGTTCATGGGACAGCCGGAGTGTTCGGTGGTCATGTGGGAGTCTCGCAAGTCTCGATGCGGAAAATGCAGGGCGCAGCGTAACCGAATCCCGCGCAGCAATCCTGCGGGTTGCAAGAAGCGGGATGCGCGTACGCGCCGGGCTGCGTAGAGTAGGGCATCCGATGATCCTGAAAGACATGCCGTGTCCCACCAAGCCATGAATCAAGCCAGCGATGCCCCTGCCAACCCCGCTGCCCTGGTGGCCCGATGCTGCCGCTGGCTGGAGGCCGAGGAGCCGCCCCCTGCCCTGGGCGCGCTGGCAGAACGCTCGGGGCTGAGCCCCTGGCAGCTGCACCGATTGTTCAAGCAGGCCACGGGCCTCACGCCCAAGGCCTATGCCAAGGCGCACCGCGCGCGTGCGCTGCGCCAGGCGCTGCAGCCAGGCCAGAGCGACTCGGTCACCGATGCCGCCTACCTCAGCGGCTATGCGGCCAGCAGCAGTTTCTACCGCGACGCAGGCGCCATGCTGGGCATGGCGCCCGGTGACTACCGGCGCGGCGGCATGCGCCAGACCATCCGCTTTGCCGTGGCCGAATGCACGCTGGGCAGCATCCTGGTGGCCAGCACCGATCGCGGCGTGTGCTGCGTGCTGCTGGGCGACGATGCCGAGGCCCTGGTCCAGGACCTGCAGCAGCGCTTTCCGCTGGCCGAACTGGTGGGCGGCGATGCCGGATTCGAGCACACCGTGGCCCAGGTCGTGGCCCTGGTCGAGCAGCCGCGCCGGGGCCTGGCACTGCCGCTGGATGTGCAGGGCACGGCCTTCCAGCAACGCGTATGGCAGGCGCTGTGCGCCATTCCCGCCGGGCAGACGCTGAGCTATTCGGAACTGGCCCTGCGCCTGGGCATGCCCACGGGTGCCCGGGCCGTGGCCAGCGCCGTCGCGGCCAACCCCATTGCCGTGGCCGTGCCCTGCCACCGCGTGGTGCGCAACGACGGCAGCATCTCCGGCTACCGCTGGGGCGTGGAGCGCAAGCGCGCCTTGCTGCTGCGCGAGGCGCGCCAGGCGCAGGAGGCGTCTGGCAAGGACGCTGGGCACGCACCGCTGCGCCAGGCAGGAAGCGCATGAGCGGGCAGGGGCAGGGGCGAGGGCGTGGCACCGGCCAGACCTATCAGGCGCAGCAGCAACTGACGCTGCCGGCCGGCTACCGCATGACCGAGTTCTGGGGCTTTCACCGGCGCGATGCCCAGCGCCTGTCCGAATGCGATCTGCAGGATGGCGGCACCATCCGCATGCACAAGGGCCTGATGTGGAAAGGCCTTCCCACGCTGCTCACCCTGGAGCTGACGCAGCAGTGCGAAGAGGCGGCCGTGGTCCAGGCCCGATGGCACCTGCCCGCCGATGCGGGCGCAATCACCGGCATGGACGATGTGCTGGCCGCCATGCTGCGGCGCATGTTCGGACTGTCCCAGGATGTGGGGGAGTTCGAGCGCCGCTTTGGCCGCCATGAGCGGCTGGGACCGCTGCTGGCGCGCCAGCGGGGCCTGCATGTGCCCGCGGCCTGCACGCCCTGGGAGGCGCTGAGCTGGGCCGTCACCGGGCAGCAGATCAGCGTGGCGGCAGCCGTGTCGCTGCGCCGCCGCCTGATCGCCGCAGCCGGCCAGCCGGTGGCGCCGCACGATGGCCATGCCGACGCGCCGCAGCAGCTGTGGTGCATGCCGGAGGCCGCGCAGGTGGCGCAGCTGAGCGAGGACGACTTGCGCGCGGCCGGCTTTTCGCGTAGCAAGACGCACACGCTGCGCCTGCTGGCGCAGGCCGTGCAGTCGGGTGAATTGCCGCTGGACGACTGGGCGGCCTTGCCTGAACTGCCGGTGGCCGAGATCCGCGGGCGGCTGCTGGCTCTCAAGGGGATAGGCCCGTGGACCGTGAACTACATGCTGCTGCGCGGCTATGGCCACCTGGACGGCCCGCTGCACGGCGATGTGGCCGTGCGCCGCGCCCTGGCGCGGCTGCTGGAGACGGAATCCGTGGACGCCGCGCAGACCGAGTTGTGGCTGCGGGACTTCGCGCCCTGGCGAGCCCTGGTCGCGGCCCATCTCTGGGCCTCGCTGTCGTCCACGGCGTTCTGAAGGGCTGGCTCCAGGCTTCAGGTCACCGCATTGACGCGGTTGAACTCCGGCTTGCGCCATTCGCCCGATTCCAGCACCTGGCGCAGGTGCTCCACGGCATGCCAGACATCTTCGAATCCCACGTACAGCGGCGTGAAGCCGAAGCGCAGGATGTCCTTGTGCAGGCCCGTGCCGTCGCCCTTGCGGAAGTCGCCGATCACGCCGCGCGCGATCAGCGCCTGCACGATGGCATAGGCGCCGCTGTCCTTGCCGTCCACGCCCAGCCCCTCCTCGCGCGTGAGGCAGACCTGGGAGCCGCGCCGGCCGTGCTCGCGCGGCGTGGCCAGGCCCAGGCCGTGGCCCTGGCAGCGTTCCTCGACCAGGGCGATGAACAGGTCGGTCAGCGCCAGCGACTTGTTGCGCAGCGCGTCCATGCCGCCCAGCGGCTCCACGGCAGTGAACACGTCCAGGCCGCACTGCAGCACGCTCAGGCTGACCATGGGCTGGGTGCCGCACAGGTAGCGCTGTATGCCCTGGGCCGGGTGGTAGTCCGGCACGAACTTGAAAGGCTCGGCATGGCCGAACCAGCCCGACAGCGGCTGCCAGAAGCGGTTGATCAGGCGTGGATGGGCCCAGACAAAGGCCGGCGCACCGGGGCCGCCGTTGAGGTACTTGTAGCTGCAGCCGATGGCGAAGTCGGCATTCGCGCCCTTGAGATCGACAGGCACGGCGCCCGCGCTGTGGCACAGGTCCCAGACGCAGAGAATGCCCTTGCCCTGCGCGGCAGCCGTCACGGCAGCCATGTCGTGCATGGCGCCCGTGCGGTAGTTCACATGGGTGAGCATGCAGATGGCGACCTCGTCGGTCAGCGCAGCGGCAATCTCCTCGGGTTCGAGCAGCACCAGCTCCAGGCCGTATTCCTGGCAGACCGACTGGGCGATATAGAGGTCGGTGGGGAAGTTGCTGCGCTCGCTGATCAGGCGCTTGCGCTGCGGAGCGTCCTCGCGCGCGATACGGGCCGCAGCCGTCAGCACCTTGTAGAGGTTGATGGAGGCCGTGTCGGTGAACACCAGCTCGCCCGCGCCCACGCCCAGCCAGGGGGAGAACTGGTCGCCCAGGCGCTGGGGCAGGCTGATCCAGCCGGCGTCGTTCCACGAGCGGATCAGGCCCTGGGCCCATTCCTGCTGCACCACCTCGGCCACGCGCGCGGCGGCGGCGCGGGGGCTGGCGCCCAGCGAATTGCCGTCAAGGTAGATCACGCCTTCGGGCAGCGTGAATTGGTCGCGCAGGGCGCGCAGCGGGTCTTGCGCATCGAGGGTGAGGCAGTCTTGCAGGCTCGTCACGGGGTCTCCTTGGGTATGGAAAAGGCGAAAGGCGAAAGGTGCGGCCCGGGAATCAGGCCAGGGCACGCAGCACGGCGCGCACGGGCGAGGCATCGGCCTCGACCAGCTTGAGCGGCAGGGCGATGAGCTCGTAGTCGCCCTCGGGCACCTCGTCCAGCACCAGGTTCTCCAGCACGCGCAGGCCGCGCCGGCGGATCACCTGGTGGCTGTCCAGGCTCTTGCTGCTGGCCGGGTCGATGCTGGCCGTGTCAATGCCGATGAGCTTCACCCCCAGGTCGGCCAGCCGCTCCACCGTGGCCGGTGCATAGGCGGCCAGTTCCTGGTCCCAGGTGGCGGGGGCGCGCTCGTAGGTGCGCACCAGCACGCGTGCCGGAAGATGCTCCACGGCGTGGGCGATGTGCTCCCATTCGACCAGCGGTCCCTTGCCGATGGCGTGGATCACGCGGCAGGGGCCGAGGAAGGCGTCCAGGTCCACATGGCCGATGCTGGCGCCGTCCGCGTCATAGTGCAGCGGTGCATCGGCATGCGCTCCCACATGGGGCGACAGCGTGATGGCGCTGACATTGACCGGGCAGCCCGGCCCGATGGTGGCGCACCATTGCTGGCTGTAGGCCGTGTCGCCGGGAAAGACGGGGCTGGCGGCCTGCACGGCCGGGGAGATGTCCCAGAGTCTGCGGGTCATGGTTTCACTCCTTCGGGGCGGTTCGGGCGGCCTGTGCGCGCGGCCGGTACCACAGCGCATACACCAGGGCCAGCAGGCCCAGGAAGGGCAGGCCCGTGAGCAGCGTCATGTGGAAGACCTCGGTGAAATAGGTGGTGACGATCACGCCCAGCATCAGCGCGGCGCCGGCCAGCGTGAACAGCGGATAGCCCCACATGCGGAACTGCAGGCGCTGGCCTGGATGCTCGCGCGACCAGCGCGCGCGGAAAAACAGATGGGTCACGAAGATCATGAACCAGGTGAACATGGCGCCGAACATGGACACGGACATCATCCACAGCAGCGAGCCTTCGGGCTTCCACAGGTTCACGGCCACGGCCACGGCAATGCCCAGGCAGGAGATGGCAATCGCCGCCACGGGCACGCCGCGGCTGTTCAGCCGCCCGAACACTGAGGGCGCATAGCCGCCGCGCGACAGGCTGAACATCATGCGCGAGGTCACATACAGCTGGCTGTTCATGGCCGACAGCGCGGCCACCAGCACCACGAAGTTGATGATGCTGGCAGCGCCCGGGATGCCGATGATCTCCATCACCTTCACGAAGGGGCTCTTGTCCGTGCCGGCCTGCTGCCAGGGCACGATGGCCAGCATCAGCGCCAGCGTCAGCAGGTAGAAGATCACCAGGCGCGCCATGGTGGTGCGAAAGGCCCGGGTGATGGCGCGCTTGGGGTCCTCGGCCTCGCCAGCCGCCACGGCCACGGCCTCCAGGCTCAGGTAGCTGAAGATGGCGATGATCACGGCCACCCAGGTGCCCCACAGGCCCTTGGGGAAGAAGCCGCCATCGGCCGTGTAGTTGAAAAAGCCGATGCCCTGGGGCTGCGAGCCGAACACCACCCAGGCGCCGATCAGGATGAAGGCCACGATGGCGATGATCTTGACCATGGAAAAGCCGTACTCCACCTGGCCGAAGGCCTTGACGCTGCTGGCGTTGACGGCCACCAGCGCGCCCGAGAACACCACCACCCAGATCCAGCGCGGCACGTCGGGGAACCAGTAGCCCATGTAGATGCCTATGGCCGTCACCTCCATGCCCACGGCCAGCACCACGGCGGCCCAGTAGGCATAGCGGACCATGAAGCCGGCCATCGGGCTGATGTAGTGCTCGGCATAGGCGCCGAACGAGCCCGAGGTCGGATGGGCCACCGTCATCTCGGCCAGGCAGCCCATGAGCAGCAGCGAGATCAGCGCGCCGATGGCGTAGCTGACCAGCACGCTGGGGCCGGCGAATCCGATGGCGAAGGCGCTGCCCATGAAAAGGCCGGTGCCGATGGCGCCTCCGATGGCGATCATCACCATCTGGGCGGCGGACAGCTGCTGGCGCAGGCCGGTTTCTCGTTGCTGAATGTCTTGGAAGGCGGCCATGGTGCGCGGCGGTTGGGGGCTGAAAGCGGAAGGCGTAAGTATCTGCGCTTTCACCGCCGGCCCCGGGCTGGCCGCTGCAAAACCATGGGAGGGTCCGGCTCAGGCTCCGCGTGCGTAGCAGCCCGGCGTCAGCGCATGGTGGGCCTTGAAGGCGCGCTGCAGGTGGGCCTGGTCGGCAAAGCCCATGGCATAGGCCGCATCGGACAGCGCCGCCCCCGTGGCCAGCAGGCGGCGCGCGCCGTTGATGCGCAGGTTCAGGCGGTAGCTGCCGGGCGTCATGCCCGTGGCCGCCTTGAAGCGGCGGATGAAGCGCGTGGCGCTCATGCCGCATTCCTGGGCCAGGGACTGCACGGTCAGGCCTGCATCGGGTCCTGCATGCAGGCGCTGCAGCGCGGGGGCCAGGGCCGCCGCATCGCCGGGCAGGGGCAAGGCTGCGGGCTGGGCACAGCGGTCCAGCAGGTGCTCCAGGCCCAGGGCCAGGCGGTCGGCGGCGGCCGCGCCATCGACGGGGCGGCACAGGCCATCCACCAGGCTGGCGATGTCCGCATCCGTGAGCGTGCGCCGGGGAAAGCGCAGCGCGGCCACGCCCAGCCGCGCGTGCAGCCAGTCGGCATCGACAAACAGCATGCGGTAGGACCACGGCGCGCCGGGGTCGGGATTGCAGGCATGCCAGGCGCCGGGCTCGATCAGCACCACGCCGCCCGCCTCCACAGGCTGCGGGCCGTGGGCATGGTGGAACACGGTGCGGCCCGCGTCCACGATGCCGATCGAGTACTCGGCATGCATGTGCAGCCGAAAGCAATGCGGGGAGCGCGCACTGTCGCGCAGCTCGGCCCAGGGGGCGGCCGGATGGCGGTGGAATCGGTGGGGAGAGGCTGAAGTCATGGCGGCCAGCCATCATGCCAGCATGGCCGCCACGCTGGCGACCAGCAGCAGGGCCAGCAGGCGGTGGAACAGGCGCTGGCGGCGTTCGGTGCGCAGCCAGCCCGAAAGCAGCTGCCCCAGCAGCGCCCAGCTGCCGACCCCCACCAGGCAGGCCAGCAGCGAGATGGCGCAAAACTGCAGCAGCGCCCACGGCGCATTCGCGTGGGGCAGCACGAACAGGCCCACGCCGGCCAGCGCCACCAGCCAGGCCTTGGGGTTGAGCGTCTGCACGGCCGTGCCCTGCAACAGCGCTTGCAGCAGGGCCTGCAGCGGGCGCTGCGATCCGGCCTGCTGCTGCGCACCGGCCTGGCCCACAGGTGCGTTGGCCAGCCGCCAGGCCAGCCACAGCAGATAGGCGGCGCACAGCCACTGTGCGGCCGCAGACAGTTGCGGCAGCGTCTGCAGCAGCCACTGTGCGCCCTGGCCCATGACCCAGACCACGGCCGCATAGCTGGCGCTGGCGCCCAGCACATAGGCGGCAGAGACCAGGCGCGAGCGCGCTGCGCCGTGGCGCAGGGCCAGCACATTGACGGGGCCGGGCGTGATGGCGCCCACGAGGGTGAAGACGCCCATGGCGAGCAGCGAGGAGGACATGAGATTTCGCGCGGACGCAGGACTGCACAAGGCCCGCAGTCTCGTCCCGCACGCCGGCCCTGTATTGAACGCAATTGCGGGGCGCCGGCATGTCCGTCACAGCCTCTAGGGGAGCATGGCGTAGGCCACGATCTCCAGCTTCATTCCCGGCACCACCAGCGCCGAAATCCCCATGCTGGAGCGGTTGGGATAAGGCGCCTCGAAGAACTCGCGGTACACGGCGTCGATGGCCGGCATGTCGGCCACGTCGGTCATGTAGATCAGCACCTGGGTCACATGCGCCAGCGTGCCGCCTGCGGCCTGCAGCGCGTTGCGCAGGTTGGTGAAGGTCAGGCGCGCCTGCTGTTCGATGGGGCCGGTGTCGATGCTGCCGTCGGGCCGCACGGGGCCGTGGGCCGTGAACAGCATCTGGCCGCTGGCCTTGACGGCCCAGGAGAAGGGCTGCTTGAGCGGCGGCAGTCCCACGTCGATGATTTGCTTCATGGATTTCCTTGTGTTTTGACTACATGCGAAGGCATGGTGTTCTTGCGCCGGAAACTTGGCGCGGCCCATCGGCGGACGCCGAGCAAGGGCCTAGGCCGGCCGCGCCGCCCCGCAGCGATGGTGTCGTCCCGCGCCCGCGCGGCGAGAGCGGGGGAAGCGGCAAAGCCGCTCAGGGGTCACAGTTTCGTTCTCACGGACCAGATTTCGGGGAACAGCACCACGTCCAGCATCTTGCGCAGATAGCTGACGCCGCCGGTGCCGCCCGTGCCGCGCTTGAAGCCGATGACGCGCTCCACCGTGGTCACATGGCGAAAGCGCCACAGGCGGAAGGCGTCCTCGATGTCGGCCAGCTTTTCGCCGAGCTGGTACAGGTCCCAGTGCGACTGCGGGTCGCGGTAGACCTGGGCCCAGGCGGCCTCGACCTCGGGGCTGGCCGTGTAGGGCAGGGTCCAGTCGCGCTCCAGGTGCCCGGCAGGAATGGCCAGCCCCTGGCGTGCCAGCAGGCGCAGGGCCTCGTCGTACAGGGAAGGTGCGCGCCATGCGGCCTCCACCCGCGCCAGCAGGTCCGGGCGGTGGGCATGGGGCTGGAGCATGGCGGCGTTCTTGTTGCCCAGCGCGAACTCGATGCAGCGGTACTGGTAGCTCTGGAAGCCGCTGGAGCTGGCGAGATACGGGCGCATGGCTGTGTACTCGGTAGGCGTCATGGTGGCCAGCACGGACCAGGCGCCGACCAACTGCTCCATGATGCGGCTCACGCGGGCCAGCATCTTGAAGGCGTCGGCATGGCGGTCGGCCGCCACGGCGGCCGTGGCCGCGCCCAGCTCGTGCAGCATCAGCTTCATCCACAGCTCGCTGGTCTGGTGCTGGATGATGAACAGCAGCTCGTCATGCGTGGGCGACAGTAGTTGCTGTGCGCCCAGGATGGCGTCCAGCTGCAGGTAGTCGCCATAGCTCATGGACTGGCTGAAATCCAGCTGCGCCCTTTCCTCGGCGACGATGCGCTCGGTCAGGCCGCCATGGACGGGGCAGCCGCTCATTGCGGCGACTCCAGCACCGTGGCAATGGCGTCGGCCACGTACTGCACGTTGGCGCCGGACAGGCCCGACATGCACATGCGGCCCGAGCGGATCAGGTACACGCCGTGCTCGTCGCGCAGGCGGTGGACCTGGGGCTCGCTGATGCCGGTGTAGCTGAACATGCCGCGCTGGGTCAGCAGGAAGCCGAAGTCGCGCCGCTCGCCAAAGCGCTCCTGCAGCGCGCCGTGCAGCTGGGCGCGCATGTCCTTGATGCGCCCGCGCATCTGCGCCAGCTCCTGTGCCCATTGGGCGCTCAGTTCGGGCGATGCCAGCACCTGCTGCACCAGGCGTGCGCCACGGGTGGGTGGCGAGGAATAGTTGCTGCGCACCGTGGCCTTGAGCTGGCCCAGCACATTGCCGGCCGTGGCCGCGTCGCTGCAGACCACGCTGAGGCCACCCACGCGTTCGCCATACAGCGAGAAGTTCTTGGAAAACGAATTGGCCACGAAGGCCTGGGCGCCCGCGTCGGCCAGGGCGCGCACGGACCAGGCGTCTTCATCGAGCCCATCGCCAAAGCCCTGGTAGGCCATGTCCACAAAGGGGATCAAGCCGCGCTCCACGATCACCGGGATCAGTTGCTGCCACTGCTCGCGCGACAGGTCCACGCCCGTGGGGTTGTGGCAGCTGGCATGCAGCAGCACCACGCTGCCCGAGGGCAGTTCGCGCAGTGTCTGCAGCATGGCGTCGAAGCGCAGGCTGCCCGTGGCCGCGTCGTAGTAGGGATAGCTGTGGGTGCGCAGTCCCGCGCCCTGGAAGATGGCCAGGTGGTTGTCCCAGGTGGGATCGCTGAGCCAGACCTCGGCGCCGGGGAAATAGTGCTGGATGAAGTCCGCGCCCAGCTTGAGCGCGCCCGAGCCGCCCAGGGTCTGCACGGTGGCGATGCGCTGACTGCGCACGGCCTCATGACCGGCGCCGAACACCAGGTCCTGCACCAGCTGGCGGTAGGGAGCAATGCCTTCGATGGGCAGGTAGCCGCTGGGGCTTTGCTCGCGGGCCAGGGCATCGCCGGCCTGGCGCACGCAGTCCAGCACGGGCAGGCGGCCGGCCTCGTCGAAATACAGGCCGATGCTCAGGCTGACCTTGTCGGCGCGTGGGTCCTGCTGGAAGGCCTCCATCAGCGACAGGATGGGATCTCCGGGGTAGGGCGGGACGTGGCTGAACATCGAGGCGCGGGCGGTATCGAGGGGGGCAAGAGTCGTCATGTGTCTAAGGCAGAGAGAGAAACGGGAGGCCGGATGTCACCGGGCGGGAACCTGGGCTTGGGTGGATGTTGGGGTCTGGGTTGGGGTTGGGGTCTGAGGGGAGGGCTGGCCGGCCGGCCGGCGATACCAGATGGCGTAGACGGCGGCCAGCAGCAGCAAAAAGGGCAGGCCCGTGAGCACGGTCAGGCGGAATACGTCGGTGAACAGCGTGGACACCAGGGCGGCCAGCATCAGCGCCGCGCCCAGCAGCGTCAGCACCGGAAAGCCCCACATGCGAAAGGCCAGCGGCTTGTTGCCCTGGCGCACCCAGTGGATGCGGAAGAACAGGTGGGTCACGAAAATCATGAACCACGTGAACATGGCGCCGAACATGGCCACGGCCATCATCAGCATGAAGGACTGCTCGGGATTGATGATGTTGAACAGGGTGGCCACGGCAATGCCCAGGCACGACAGCAGCAGCGCCGGCAGCGGCACGCCGCGCGAGTTCACGCGGCCCAGCACGGCGGGCGCATGGCCGGCGCGCGAGAGGCTGAACATCATGCGGGTGGTGATGTACAGCTGGCTGTTCATGGCCGACAGGGCGGCCACCAGCACCACGAAATTGACCACGCTGGCCGCGCCGGGCAGGCCAATGATCTCCATCACCTTGACGAAGGGGCTGCCCTCCTTGCCGGCGGCCGACCACGGCACGATGGCCAGCATCAGCGCGATCGTGGCCAGGTAGAACACCACCAGGCGCACCATGGTGGAGCGGAAGGCGCTGGTGACGGCGCGCTGCGGGTCCTTGGCCTCGCCGGCGGCCACCGCGATCATCTCGATGCTCAGGTAGCTGAAGATGGCGATGATCACGCCCACCCAGGTCCCCCACAGG
The DNA here is from genome assembly GCF_043104845.1 of Delftia sp. WSY_7. NCBI lineage: Bacteria > Pseudomonadati > Pseudomonadota > Betaproteobacteria > Burkholderiales > Comamonadaceae > Delftia > Delftia sp. WSY_7. Next base: position 97,691 of record NZ_JBICLB010000055.1, read on the forward strand.
CCGTTGGGGAAGAAGCCGCCGTTGTTGACGTAGTTGGCAAAGCCCACGCCGTCCGGACGGGCGCCGAACACCACCCAGGCGCCGACCACGATGAAGGCCGCGATGGCGATGATCTTGATCATGGAGAAGCTGTACTCCACGGCGCCGAAGGCCTTGACGCTCATCATGTTCACGCCGATGAGCGCGCCCGAGAAGATCACCACCCAGGCCCAGCGCGGCACCTCGGGGAACCAGTAGCCCATGTACAGGCCCACGGCCGTCACCTCGGTGCCCACGGCCAGCACCACGCAGGCCCAGTAGGCATAGCGGACCATGAAGCCGGCCATCGGGCTGATGTAGTGCTCGGCATAGGCGCCGAACGAGCCCGAGGTCGGGTGGGCCACCGTCATCTCGGCCAGGCAGCCCATGAGCAGCAGCGAGATCACTGCGCCGATGGCATAGCTGATCAGCACGCTGGGCCCGGCAAAGCCGATGGCAAAGCCGCTGCCCAGGAACAGGCCGGTGCCGACGGCACCGCCGATGGCGATCATGGTCATCTGTCCGGCGGACAGCTGCTGTTTGAGTCCGGCTTCGCGCTGGACGATGTCTTCGAAGGCTGGCATGGGTTGTTGTCTCCGTTGCTGTGGGGGGCTTCGGAGGCGGATGCTATGGACGGCCTTCGCGGGGCGTTTAGTAGTTATCCCTAAATCGACTTGATCTTGGATAAGTTATTCTGTGAAACATGAATTCATAGGTGGTTTATGCCAATCGACATCGACAGAACGGACCGGCTGCTGATCCGCGCCCTGCAGGACAACGCGCGGCTGACCTCGGGTGAGCTGGCGCAGCGTGTGCATTTGTCGCAGTCACCGTCATGGCGGCGCATCAAGCGGCTGGAGGACGAGGGCGTGATCACCGGCTACCACGCCGCGCTGAGCCGGCGCGCCATAGGTTTTGGCGTGCTGGCCTTCGTGATGGTGGGTATAGACCACCAGAACGAGGAGTCCTCGCGCCATTTCCAGGAAGCGGTCTGCGCCATTCCCGAGGTCGTGATGTTCCATGGCATCTCGGGGCCGGAGGACTTCCTGCTGGTCGTCGTGGCGCGCGATCTCGACGCCTATTCCGATCTGCTGCTCAGCCGCCTGCACCGGCTGCCCGGCGTGCGCCAGGTGCACACGCATTTCTCGCTGCAGGAATTCAAGGGACAGCTGGCGGGGCTGCCGGTGGAATGACGGCTGGTGGCGCCTGGCAGGCTGCTAGAGCAGGCCGCTGTCCAGCGCCTGCATGCCATGGCGCACGCGCACGCGGTTGCAGGCATCGCTGCCGGCGGCGAACTCGCGGCAGGGCGAGGGGCGCCATTCATAGATGCCGCAATGGGCCTTCTCGCCCACCTTGCCGACCAGGGCCGCGCAGCGGGGACGCGCCCAGTCGGTTCCGCGCATGCGGCAGGTGTGGTCGGTGACTTCCTCGGCCAGCCCGGCTGGCACGCGGCCGCCCTGCGCCTGCGACTCGTGCACGGAAAAGTCCACGCGAAACGATGCGCAGCAGGCGCCGCAGCTCAGGCAGGGATGGGTCATGGCGTGGGGAGGGGAGTGCGCAAAGGCCGTGTCGGCGTCGGCCGCCATTGTGCCGCGCGCCGCCCGCCTGGGCCCGCCAGGGGGCAAAGCCGGGAACGCAAAACCCTGTCCCGCACTCCGATACCATGCGCGGTCCCGCCGCCCGGGTTCGATCAAAATCAAAATGAGAATAAAAATCAATTGATACAACACGCCATGCATTCGATGAACCCCGCGACGGACGCTGCGGCTCCGTCCACGCTGTCCGCGCCTCCCATGTCCTCCTCTGCTGCCGTTGCCGCCGTTGCTGCCACCACGGCCATCACCCTTGATGCCCTGCCCCGTCAGGTATCGGCGCGCGTGGTCGAGCTCCATGCCGCACGCGATGCCAGCGAGCAGGAACTGCTGCTGCGGCTCATGGAGATCGGCTTTCTGCCCGGCGAGCCCGTGCGCATCCTGGCCGCGGGCTTTCCGGGTGACGACCCGCTGGCCGTGCGCGTGGGCCAGACCACGTTCGCTTTGCGCCGCCATGAGGCGGCCCTGGTGCGCGTGGCGCCGGAGGCGGTGGCATGAGCGCGTCGTCCTCTCCCAAACTCATTCAGCCGCTGCAGCCTGCCCAGGGCGGCGGCGGCAGCGGTGATTCCGCACTGCGCCTGGCCCTGCTGGGCAATCCCAACTGCGGCAAGACGGCGCTGTTCAACCTGCTGACCGGCGCACGCCAGAAGGTGGCCAACTACGCGGGCGTGACCGTGGAGCGCAAGGAAGGCTGGCTGAGCACGGCCAGCGGCCGGCGCGTGCGCGTGCTGGACCTGCCGGGCACCTACAGCCTGCATGCGCACAGCGAGGATGAGCGCATCACGCGCGACATCGTCTCGGGTCGCCATGCGCGCGAGGCGCCGCCCGAACTGCTGGTCTGCGTCACCGACGCCACCCATCTGCGCCTGAACCTGCGCCTGGTGCTGGAGGCCCAGCGCCTGGGCCTGCCCATGCTGCTGGTGCTCAACATGAGCGACATGGCCAGGCGCCAGGGCATCGATATCGACCGCGAGGCGCTGTCACGCGCCCTGGGCATGCCCGTGCTGTCCACGGTGGGCGTGCGCCAGGACGGCGCGCGCGAACTGCTGCAATGGCTGGACGGCCCCGAAGCCCGCGCCCTGGCGGCGCCGCAGCTGCAGGCCCCGGCCCGCCCGGGCGATGCGCGCGAGCAGGTGCTGGCCCTGCACCAGCAGGTGGCCCGCATCATGGCCGACTGCGTCAAGGAGCCCGTGGTGGACACCCGGCGCGACGACCGCATCGACGCCGTGGTGCTGCACCCGCTGTGGGGCATGCTGCTGCTGGCGGCCACGCTGTTCCTGATGTTCCAGGCCGTGTTCAGCTGGGCGCAGCCGCTGATGGATGGCATCGAGGGCGGCGTTTCGGCCGTCTCGGCCCTGGTCAACGAGCACATGCCCGAAGGCGCGCTGCGCAGCCTGCTGGCCGATGGCGTGATCGCCGGCACGGGCGCCGTGCTGGTCTTCCTGCCGCAGATCCTGATCCTGTTCCTGTTCATCCTTGCACTCGAGGATTCGGGCTACCTGCCGCGTGCCGCCTTTTTGCTGGACCGCATCATGGGCAAGGTCGGCCTGTCGGGCCGCTCCTTCATTCCGCTGCTGTCCAGCTTCGCCTGCGCCGTGCCCGGCATCATGGCCACGCGCTCCATCACCAGCTGGCGCGACCGCCTGGTGACCATCATGATCGCGCCGCTGATGACCTGCTCGGCGCGCCTGCCGGTCTATGCGCTGCTGATCAGCGCCTTCATTCCCGAGCGCACGGTGGGCGGCATCTTCAACCTGCAGGGCCTGGTGCTGTTTGCGCTGTACGTGGCCGGCATCGCCAGTGCCATGGCCGTGGCCGGCGTGGCCAAGCTGGTGGGCCGCAGCGCCGGCCCCACGCCGCTGCTGATGGAGCTGCCCTCCTACCGCTGGCCCAGCCCGCGCAGCCTGGCCCTGGGCCTGTACGAGCGCGCCATGATCTTCCTGCGCCGCGTCGGCGGCATCATCCTGACCGTGAGCATCGTGCTGTGGTTCCTGGCCAGCTACCCGGCGCCGCCCGATGGCGTCACCGAAGCGGCCATCCGCTACAGCTTTGCAGGCCGCATCGGCGGCTGGCTGGAGGTGGTGCTGGCGCCGATCGGCTTCAACTGGCAGATCGCCATCGCCCTGGTGCCCGGCATGGCCGCGCGCGAAGTGGCCGTCAGTGCCATGGGCACGGTCTATGCACTGTCCGCTGCCAGCGACGAGGCCATGGCCGAGCAGCTGGGGCCGCTGATCGCCCATACCTGGTCCCTGGCCACGGCGCTGTCGCTGCTGGCCTGGTTCGTGTTCGCGCCCCAGTGCATTTCCACGCTGGCGGCCGTGCGGCGCGAGACCAATGGCTGGCGCTATCCGCTGCTGATGACGGGCTACCTGTTCGCGCTGGCCTACCTGGCCAGCTTCATCACCTACCGCGTGGCCCTCGCGCTGGGCGCGGGCTGAGGAGGGCATTGAGCATGTGGCAAAACATCATCGTGGGCGTGATCGTGGTGGTGGCGGCCGTGTCCCTGGTCTGGCGCTACCTGCCGGCGCGTTGGCGGCTGAAGGCCGGTCAGCTGCATCCGTCGCTGGCGCCCAAGGACGGGGGAGGCTGTGGCGGCTGCAGCGCCTGCGGCGGAGACAGCTGCGCACCGGACAGGCGCCAGCCATAGCGCCAGATCGGTCGCCAGGCCGGTCGCCGGGCCGCCGGCCGGTTGCACGCTCAGGCAGCGGCCAGCCAGATGCGGGCGCCGTCATCCAGCGCAGGCAGGCCATGCGCCAGGCGCGCAGCGTTGCAGCGGTCCGTGCCCATCTCGAATTCCCGGCAGGTCGATGAGCGCTGCTCGTAGATGCTGCATGCCACCTGTTCGCCGCAGCGGCCCGTGAGGGCCGTGCAGCGCACGGGGCGGCGCTCGGTGCCGTTCATGCGCCAGCGGTTGCCGTGGACCTCATGGGCCAGTTCATCGGGAACGGTGCCGCCCATGGAGCGCAGTTCGTAGACGGAAAATTCGACACGGAAGTGTTCGCAGCAGACGCCGCAGTTCAGGCAGGGATGCAGGGCTTCGGACATGGAAGTTCTTCTTCGGGAGACAGCAGGGCACGCACAGGCTTGCCGCGCCCGGTGCCCGGGGCGGCGCATAAGGCTGGGAAGAGGGGGTGCGGCCCTAGGTATGGCCCTGGAGGAACTTCAGATAGAAGGTGTGGATGCGCACGAACAGCGCACGCACCCGGGCCGCGAAATGCCGGCGCGGCCCGAAGAACGAGGGCACGCGCGTATGGCGTGCAATGTGCGGATGGCGCAATGCGCAGCCGCCCAACGGAAACACCGCCTGGGGGCGCTTGGCCTGCAGGCGGTGTCTGGAGTGTTCGTGGCTCAGGTGCATGGGTGTGGGGGAATGCGCCTGGGCCAAAGGAGTGGGCGTGATCAGCCCGGCTGGCGGCCCAGCAGCAGGTACTCCATCAGTGCCTTTTGCACGTGCATCCGGTTCTCTGCCTCATCCCAGACCACGGACTGCGGCCCGTCGATGACCTCGGCCTGCACTTCCTCGCCACGGTGGGCGGGCAGGCAGTGCATGAACAGGGCGTCGGCACGCGCGGCGGCCATCATCTCGGCATCCACGCACCAGTCGGCGAAGGCCTTCTTGCGGGCCTCGTTCTCGGCCTCGTAGCCCATGCTGGTCCACACGTCGGTGGTCACCAGGTCGGCGCCCTTGCAGGCATCCAGCGGGTCCTTGAAGACCTTGTAGCAGCCCTCGCGCGGCGCCTTGCCGCCAAAGGCCAGCTTCTCGTCCACTTCGTAGCCGCCCGGCGTGCTGACGTGGACGGTGAAGCCCAGCAGGTCGGCCGCCTGCAGCCAGGTGTTGGCCATGTTGTTGCCGTCGCCGACCCAGGCGACGGTCTTGCCCTGGATCGAGCCGCGGTGCTCGATGAAGGTGAAGATGTCGGCCAGGATCTGGCAGGGGTGGAACTCGTTGGTCAGGCCGTTGATGACGGGCACGCGCGAGTACTCGGCAAAGCGCACGATCTTGTCCTGGCCGTAGGTGCGGATCATCACCAGGTCGGTCATGCGGCTGATGACGCGCGCGCTGTCCTCGATGGGCTCGGCGCGGCCCAGCTGGCTGTCGCCCGTGGTCAGGTGGACCACCGAGCCGCCGAGCTGGTACATGCCGGCCTCGAAGCTCACGCGGGTGCGCGTGCTGGCCTTCTCGAAGATCATGGCCAGCGTGCGGTCGCTGAGCGTGTGGTGCTTTTCGTAGTTCTTGAACTTCTTCTTGATCAGGGCCGCGCGCTCGAGCACATAGGCGTACTCGTCGGCCGTGAAGTCGGAAAACTGCAGATAGTGCTTGATGGCAGTCATAGGCAGGTCCTCATTCGGACAGGAATTGCACGATCAGGGGCTTGAGCTTGGCGACCACTTCGTCGGCCTCGGCCTCGGTCATGATCAGCGGCGGCACCAGGCGCACCACGGTGTCGGCGGTCACGCTGAACAGCAGGCCGGCTTCGGCGCCACGGCCCAGCAGGGCGCCGCAGGGCTTGTTCAGCTCGATGCCGATGATCAGGCCCTGGCCGCGCACATCGACCACGCCCTTGACGTCGGCCAGCTCCTTTTGCAGCGTGGACTTCAGGCGGTCTCCCACCTTGGTGGCATGGGCCAGCAGGCCGTCTTCTTCCATGATGCGGATGGTTTCGATGCCCGCACGCATGGCCAGCGGATTGCCGCCGAAGGTGGAGCCGTGGTTGCCCGGCTGCAGCACGGTGGCCGCCTTGCCATGGGCGACGACGGCGCCGATGGGCACGCCCGAGCCCAGGCCCTTGGCCAGGGTCATCACGTCGGGGACGATGCCGGCCCACTGGTGGGCGAACCACTTGCCCGTGCGGCCCATGCCTGCCTGGACTTCGTCGAACATCATCAGCCAGCCGTTGGCATCGCACAGGGCGCGCACCTGCTGCATGTACTCGATGCGCATGGGGTGCAGGCCGCCTTCGCCCTGGATGGGCTCCATCATCACGGCAACCACGTCGGGGTTGCCGGCCGTGGCCTGCTGCAGCGCCTCGAAGTCATTGACCGGCACGCGCAGGAAGCCGTCGAGCAGCGGGCCGAAGCCGTCGCGCACCTTGGGGTTGCCCGTGGCCGTCATGGTGGCGATGGAGCGGCCGTGGAAGGCATGCTCGTAGACCACGATCACCGGCTTGGCGATGCCCTTGTCCACGCCGTACTTGCGCGCGATCTTGATGGCGGCCTCGTTGGCCTCCAGGCCCGTGCTGCAGAAGAAGACATTGGTCATCTTCGCGCGCTCGGTCAGCAGCTTGGCCAGCGTTTCCTGGCCGGGCACATGGTAGTAGTTGGAGGTGTGGATGAGCTTGGCCACCTGGTCCTGCAGCGCAGGCACCAGCTTGGGGTGGTTGTGGCCCAGCGTATTCACGGCAATGCCGCCCAGCGCATCGAGGTACTGCTTGCCGTTGACGTCCCACACGCGGCAGCCCTGGCCTCGCTCCAGAGCGATCGGTACGCGGCCATAGGTGTTCATCACGTGGGGCGAGGCAGCCTCGATGAAAGCGGTCATTGCAAAAATCTCCTGAGCTGGAAAGTAAACGGCATCCGGGCGTTGCCGCCGCAGATGCCTGAAAAACAGCGAAGCCCGATTCTAGGGGCCGCGCAATGGCCTACCGTTGCGGTTTGCGCATCACAGCCATGCAATGAACCTACGCCACACTTGGTTAGTGCGCTGCACAACGGTCCAGCTCTTATATAAGAGATAAAATGCCTGCTTGGCCTGCCGGCAGCGATCCTGTCTGCGGGCTCTGGCTTTTTTGAAGGACTTGCGCAAACAGGAAGTGGCAAGGTGCTGGGCCCCTTGGCAAGCCGCCTGTTTTGCTCCTTGTTGCGCAAGTCGTATTTTGGTGCGCATCCTGATGGTCTCTCCCTCCAGCAAAGAACTGTTCATCCAGGGCATCACCCACGAAGGCAAGACTTTCCGGCCCAGCGACTGGGCCGAGCGGCTGGCAGGCGTCATGAGCCAGTTCCGCCCCGGTGGTGCCCAGCGCGGCAGCCACCTGAGCTACTCGCCCTGGTGTGTTCCCACAACGCTCAACGGCGTCAAGTGCGTGGTCGTGCATCGCGACCTGCGCGACTACGAGCCCATGGCCTGGGATTTCTGCCTGAATTTCGCCAAGGACAACAACCTGCAGGTTGCCGAAGCCTGCCTGATACCGGACGAGCCGGCCCGCTGAGGCCGGCTTCTTTTTTTGCGGGGCCGGTTCCCGCCCGATGTGAAGCGCGCCTGGGGTGCGTTTTTTTTCGGCTGCGCTTTGCTGGAGCCGGGCTTTTCCTTCGGTGCGATTGCCGATGGCGGCGCTTTTGTCCAGGCACAAAAAAACCGCCCGAAGGCGGTTTTCTCGTTCGCTGACAGCGCACCCGTTACAAACGGCAGATGGCCGGGGCCATCCGTGCGGTTGCCTAAGTGGATTAGGCGGCGGGGGCTGCCAGGGCCTTGACCTTGGCGGACAGGCGGCTCTTGTCGCGAGCGGCCTTGTTCTTGTGGAAGATGCCCTTGTCGGCGATCGTGTCCAGAACGGATTGGGCTGCGGCAAACAGTTCGGTTGCCTTGGCCTTGTCGCCAGTCAGAACGGCCTTCTCGACCTTCTTGACGGCGGTGCGGTACTTGGAACGCAGCGAAGTGTTGGCTGCGTTGAGCTTGACGTCCTGGCGGGCGCGCTTGCGGCCGGATGCCAGGCGGGGGTTCTTCTTTACGGGCTTGGATGCCATGATATGTATTCCTAGTGTCTGAGGATGTTGTCGGCGAAGCGCGGGATTATAGCATGCAGTCCCTCCAGGGCCTGTGGGCCCCAGGCCGCGCAATCGGGCCTGTTGCAACGGAGTGCAAGAGCCGTCCGGCCCGCCCTGGCACGCAACTGCGGTGGCCGTGCCAGCGCATACACTCCCCACGGTGTCACTGTTCAAAGCCGCCTCCACCGTTTCCCTGCTGACGCTGGCCTCCCGTATCACCGGGCTGGTGCGCGATCTGCTCATGGCCTCCATGTTCGGAGCCAATGCGCTGACCGATGCGTTCAATGTCGCGTTCAGGATTCCCAATCTCTTCCGGCGGCTGTTCGCCGAAGGCGCCTTCAGCCAGGCCTTTGTGCCGGTGCTGGCCGCCAGCAAGGCCAAGGAGGGGGAGGAGGCCACGCGCAGGCTGATCTCCCATGTGGCCACGCTGCTGTTCTGGGTGCTGCTCGTGACCTGCGTGCTGGGCGTGGTCGGCGCGCCGCTGCTGGTCTGGCTGCTGGCCAGCGGCCTGCGCCAGTCGCCCGAAGGCTATGACGCAGCCGTGCTGATGACGCGCTGGATGTTCCCCTACATCGGCTTCATGTCGCTGGTGGCGCTGTCGTCCGGCGTGCTCAATACCTGGCGGCGCTTTGCCGTCTCGGCCGCCACGCCCGTGCTGCTGAACCTGGCCATGATTGCCGCCGCCTTCTGGGGTGCACCCTGGCTGCAGGCGCGCGGCATAGAGCCCATCTATGCCATGGCCGGCGGTGTGATGCTGGGCGGCGTGCTGCAGCTGGCGGTACAGCTGCCGGCGCTGGCAGGCCTGGGCCTGCTGCCCCGCATCGGGTTTTCTCCAGCCGCCTTGCGCCAGGCCTGGCAAGAGGCCGGCGTGCGCCGCATCCTCAGGCTGATGGCGCCGGCGCTGCTGGGCGTGGGCGTGGCCCAGGTCTCGCTGATGATCAACACCCAGATCGCCTCCTATCTGCAGCCGGGCAGCGTGACCTGGCTGTTCTATGCCGACCGGCTCATGGAATTTCCGACGGCGCTGCTGGGCGTGGCGCTGGGCGTGGTGCTCACGCCCCAGCTGGCCGCGGCCAAGGCGGCCGACGACTCGGAGCGCTACTCGGCCATGCTGGACTGGGGGCTGCGCCTGGTGGTGCTGTTTTCCGTGCCCTGCGCGGTGGGGCTGCTCACTTTCGCCGAGCCGCTCGTGGCCACGCTGTTCCACCGTGGTGCGCTGCAGGACAGCGATGTAGGCCAGATCGCGCTGGCGCTGGTGGGCTACGGCGCCGGCCTGGTGGGCCTGGTGGCCATCAAGGTGCTGGCGCCCGGCTACTACGCAAGCCAGGACATCCGCACGCCCGTCAAGATCGCCATCGTGGTGCTGATCATCACCCAGCTGCTCAACCTGGTGCTGGTGCCCTTCATGGCGCATACGGGTCTGGCGCTGTCCATCGGCCTGGCGGCCCTGGTCAATGCGGGCTGGCTGCTGTGGGGGCTGCTGCGCCGGGGCGTCTACCGTCCCAAGCCCGGCTGGGGGCGGCTGGCCTTGCAGGTGATTGCGGCCAGCAGTCTGCTGGCCGTGCTGCTGACCTGGGGAAGCCAGCATTTCGACTGGATTGCGCTGCGTGCCAACGGATGGCAGCGCGTGGGCCTGCTTGCCGGCCTGATGGCGGCCTCGGCCCTGCTGTACTTTGGCGCGCTGTGGGCAGCCGGGCTCAAGCTGCGGGCACTGCTGCGGCGCTAGCCCGAACCCGCATAATTGCAGGCTTGGGCGCTGCAAATTCACAAGGCATCATGAGCTGGAGCTACGACGACACGCCAACGGCCCTGCAATACTTTGCAGCGCTGGTGCAAAGCGATGAACACCTGCCGCTGATGGAGGCGGCAATCAGCATCGCCCAGGATGCCGTGCCCGATCTCGACCTGCAGGCGGCCAGCGCCGAGCTGGACCGGCTGCAGGTGCGCCTGGTCCAGCGCCTGGCCGGCGAAACCGATCCGCTGCAGTGCCTGCGCGGACTCAACCAGTTCTTCTACGGCGAGCTGGGCTTTGGCGGCAATCTCAACGACTACTACGACCCCGCCAACAGCTACATCCACCATGTGCTGCAGACGCGGCGCGGCATTCCCATCAGTGTGGCGCTGATCTGGCTGGAGCTGGCTGCGGCCATCGATCTGCCGGCGCAGGGCGTGAGCTTTCCCGGCCATTTCCTGGTCAAGATGCGCCTGCCCCAGGGGCAGGTGGTGATGGACCCGTTGAGTGGCGAGTCCTTTTCGGCCAACAGCCTGGCCGAGCGGCTGGAGCCCTTCTGGCAGAGCGCGGGCCTGTCGGCCGAAGAGGCCGCTCCGCTGGGCATGTACCTGCAGGGCGCCTCGCCGCGCGACGTTCTGGAGCGCATGCTGCGCAACCTGCAGGAAATCCACCATGCCCGGCGCGACTGGCCGCTGCTGGTGGCCGTGCTCAACCGGCTGGCCGTGCTGCGGCCCGACATGCCCGAGATCCTGCGGGACCGGGGGCTGGCCTATGCGCAATGGGGGGTGACCGAGCGTGCGCTTGAAGACCTGGAGCGCTTCCTGCAGTCCCAGCAGGGCGCGCAGGCCGTGGCCGTGCGCGAGGTGATCCGGCGGCTGAGAGGGCTGTAGCCGCCCGCGCGTGGGCTGATCAGACCAGCCGGACGGCTTCCAGCTCTTTCTTGAGATAGGCGTAGAACAGCGGAGCCGCCACCAGGCCTGCAGGGCCGAACACCGATTCGGCCACGAACATCACCGCCAGCAGCTCCCATACGCCCATGTGCGTGCGCTGGCCCACGACCTTGGCGTTGATCACGTACTCGGCCTTGTGGATCAGGATCAGAAAGCCCAGGCAGGCGGCGGCGGCCACAGGGGACACCGACAGGCCCACGATGGTGATCACCGCATTGCACAGCAGGTTGCCCACGATGGGCACCAGGCCTGCAATGAAGGTCAGCGTGATCAGGGCTGGCGTGTAGGGCAGGGTCAGGTTCCAGTGCGGCAGCACGCCCAGAAGGAAGATGGCCGTGAGAAAGGTATTGAAGGCCGCAATCCAGAACTGGGCCGCCACGATCTGGCGGAAGGCCAGTCCCATGAGCCGGATGCGCTCGCGCAGCGCTGCCACCAGGGGCGGGCGGCGCGTGACCATGGGACGCACGGCGGCCAGGGCGCCGATGATCAGGCCCACGTAGGCATAGAGCAGGCCGGTGAGCCAGGCGCGGCCCGCATGGGCCAGGGCGCCGGCCTTGGCGGCCAGGTAGCTGGCCAGCAGGTGCTGGATTTCCTGTGCGCCGTCCGGCAGCTGGTCGGCCATGTCGGCCGGAAGCTTGTCACGCAGCTCCAGCACCGTATGCGCCAGATAGTCGAGCAGCTCGCGGTACTGCTGCGGCGCGTCGGTGATGTAGGTGCGCGTGTGCGACAGCGCGCCGCTGAGCAGGGCCAGCGGCGCAAGAATGACGATGGTGGCTGCCACCAGTTGCGTCCAGCGCGGCAGCGAGCCGCGCCGGGACTTGGGCTGGGCGCGTGACAGCAGCCCGGCAAGCGCGCGCGTGACCAGAAAGCCCACGCAGACGCACAGCATGCCCGGCAGCAGCCCCTGCCACATGATCAGCAGCAGGGCGCCGGCCATCAGCACATAGCTGGACAGCGTCACGCCGCGCGTGGGCGCGGGCTGCGGGGAGATGATGGGCGAGGGCAGGTGCTGGGTCATGCGCTGCGGGCCCGTGGTCAGCGGACCTCGACAGGCTCGCCCTCGCCGCGTGCGGCGATGCGTCCGATGGTGTGGACCGTCTCGCCCAGCTTCGCGAGCGTGGCGGCCGTGGCTTCGGCAGCCTCGGCGGGCACGACAACGACCATGCCGATGCCGTTGTTGAAGGTGCGGTTCATTTCCACGGCGTCGATGCCGGCCGTCTTCTGCAGCCAGGCGAACAGCTCGGTCTGGGGCCAGCTGCCGGCATCCAGGTGGGCGGCCAGGCCTTCGGGCAGCACGCGGGGGATGTTCTCCAGCAGGCCGCCGCCCGTGATGTGGGCCAGCGCCTTGATGGGGTGCTGCTCCAGCGCCGCCAGCACGTTCTTCACGTACAGGCGCGTGGGTTCCATGATGGCCTGCTTGAACGGCTTGCCGTCCAGCGTGTCGGGCAGGCTGCCCTGGCTTTCGGCGCGCTCGATGCACTTGCGTACCAGGGAGAAACCGTTGGAGTGCACGCCGGCCGAGGCCAGTCCCAGCACCACGTCGCCAGCAGCCACGCTCTGGCCCGTGAGGATCTTGGACTTTTCGACGGCGCCGACGGCAAAGCCGGCCAGATCGTATTCGCCGGCCGGGTACATGCCGGGCATTTCGGCGGTTTCACCGCCGATCAGTGCGCAGCCCGACAGCTCGCAGCCGCGCGCAATGCCGCCGACCACGGCAGCGGCCGTGTCCACGTCCAGCTTGCCGCAGGCGAAGTAGTCGAGGAAGAACAGGGGCTCGGCGCCCTGGACCAGCACGTCGTTGACGCTCATGGCCACCAGGTCGATGCCGACGGTGTCGTGCATGTTCCACTCGAAGGCCAGCTTGAGCTTGGTGCCCACGCCGTCGGTGCCCGAGACCAGCACGGGCTCCTTGTAGCGCTTGGGCACCTCGAACAGTGCGCCGAAGCCTCCGATGCCGGCCATCACGCCTTCGCGCATGGTCTTCTTGGCCAGCGGCTTGATGCGCTCGACCAGCGCGTCGCCAGCGACGATGTCGACGCCGGCGTCTTTGTAGGAGATCGGGGTAGAGGAGGGGGCAGAAGAGCTCATGGATGGGTACGGTGCGGTAGGCCCGAGGCCGGGCTGGAACCCCGGGATTCTACGGCGCCGGCCGCCGGCAGGCGCGCGCGCCAGTGGGCTTCGAGGGGGCTTTCGTTGCACAAGCGGGCCGGCTGCCGCCGTGCCGTGCGCCGCGCAGACTAAAATCCCTGTTGCGCCCGGGAACGCCCCGGCGTCGCCCGCCTTGCCGCAGCGCTGCGGCAGGGCGGGCCTGTCTTTGCTATCAACCCAATGCCGTTGCCGATTCCTTTGCCTGCTTTTGCCGCATGGACCCGCCTGGACACAGGAAAGGGGGCGCTGCGCGTATGTCGCAGATGAAGCAGCTGGCTCTGGATATCAGCATGGCGTCGAGCCCGACGCTGTCGCGCTTTTTCGTCGGCCCCAATGCCGCGGTGATCGATCATTTGCGCCATTGGGTGGGCGATGGCCGCATGCAGACGGCCCGCACGCCAGTGCCCACTTATCTTTGGGGCGAATCGGGCTCGGGCAAGACCCATCTGCTCAAGGCCGTGCGCGAGGCCCTGCGCGAGCAGGGTGCCATGGTGGGCTGGATGGATGCCTCCACCCTGTTCCCGCCGCCCTTCGACGAGCGCTGGGCGGCAGTGCTGATGGACGATGTGGACATCTACACTCCGCTGCAGCAGGCGCGGGCCTTCAACTGGTTTGTGAATGCGACGAGCCCGGCCACGGGCTCGCCGCGCTGGGTGCTGGGGGCCGGCCCGCTGCCGCCGGCAGACCTCAAGCTGCGCGAGGATCTGCGCACGCGGCTGGGCTGGGGCCATGTGTTCCAGCTGCAGCTGCTCGACGAAACCGCGCGCCGCGCGGTGCTGCGCCAGGAGGCCGATGCCCGTGGCGTTTTTCTGGGCGACGATGTGATGGACTACATGCTCAAGCGCTTCTCGCGTGACCTGGGCAGCCTGATGCAGCTGCTCGACATGCTCGACGGCTTTGCGCTGCGCAACAAGCGCGCCATCACCATTCCGTTGCTCAAGACGATGCTGGAAACCGAATGAGCCCGCATTTTCTTGTGGGCAGGGACTGCGGGAGCCGGCGGAGCCTGCGTTGCAAGGGCAGCGCGGGACCCATTTTTTTAGGATATGCATGACCTCTGATCAGAAGCAACTCCGGCCCCGGCTGGCGTTGTTCGACCTGGACCACACGCTGCTGCCGCTCGATTCGGACTATGAGTGGGGCGAGTTCACGACGCGCATCGGCTGGACCGATCCGGTCGAGTTCGGCCGCCGCAATGCCGAGTTCTTCGCGCACTACCAGGCGGGCACGCTCGACGTGCACGACTATGTGCGCTTTGCCACCGAGGCCTTCTGCGCCCGTGGCGCGCAGCAGGCCGCCGAGGCGCACGAGCGCTTCATGCGCGAGGTGATCACCCCCGCCATCCGTCCCCAGGCACTGGAGCTGCTGCGCACGCACCAGCAGGCGGGCGACCAGATCATCATCGTCACGGCCACCAACGAGTTCGTGACGCGCCCCATCGCCGCCGCCCTCGGCGTGCAGGAATTGATCGCGGTGGAACTGGAGCGCGACGCGCAGGGCTGGTTCACGGGCGAGATCCGTGGCACGCCCAGCATGCGCGGTGGCAAGGTGCAGCGCATGCAGCAGTGGCTGGATGCGCGCGGCCTGCAGTGGAGCGGCGTGGAGACCTTCTTCTACAGCGACTCCTGGAACGACGTTCCCCTGCTCGAGCGCGTGGATCACCCCGTGGCCACCAACCCCGACACTCGGCTGCGCGCCCTGGCCCAGGAACGTGGCTGGCGCATTCTGGACCTGTTTGGCGAAGCACCATGATCAAGAACATCATCGACAAGCTGCTGGGCAAGGCCTCGGCCGCCCCACGGGCGCGCAAGTCGCCCTTCGGCAAGCGCCAGGAGGTGCCCGTGCAGGTGCACGGCATCGATCCCAACCTGGTGGACCGGCGTGCCCTCGACGTGGTCGAGACGCTGCAGGACGCGGGCTACGAGGCCTACATCGTCGGCGGCGCCGTGCGCGACCTGCTGCTGGGCCTGCGCCCCAAGGACTTCGACGTGGCCACCAATGCCACGCCAGAGCAGGTCAAGGGCCTGTTCCGCCGCGCCTTCATCATCGGCAAGCGCTTTCGCATCGTGCACGTGGTCTATGGCCGCGGGCGCGAGAACGAGGTCATCGAAGTCTCCACCTTCCGCGCCTTCCTGGACAACAGCGCGGCCGAGGCCGTGAGCGGCAACGAGCGCACCAGCAAGGCCCAGCTCGCCGGCATGCACCATGCGGTGGACGCCAGCGGCCGCGTGCTGCGCGACAACGTCTGGGGTCCGCAGGACCAGGACGCCACGCGCCGCGACTTCACGATCAACGCCATGTACTACGACCCGCGCACGCAGATCGTGGTCGACTATCACAAGGGCATTGACGACGCCAAGAAGCGCATGCTGCGCATGATTGGCGACCCGGCCACGCGCTACCGTGAAGATCCGGTGCGCATCATCCGCGCCGTGCGCTTCGCCGCCAAGCTGGCGGGCAAGGGCTTCAAGCTCGAACCCAAGACGGCCAAGCCCCTGGTGGAGTGCGAGCCGCTGCTGGCCGATGTGCCGCAAAGCCGCCTCTTCGATGAAATGCTCAAGCTGCTGCAGACCGGCCATGCGCTGGCTTCGGTGGAGCAATTGCGCGGCCTGGGCCTGGCGCGCGGCATCTACTCGCTGCTGGATGTGGTGGTCGAGCGTGCCGAGCAGCCCTTCGTGCAGGCCGCGCTGACCGATACCGATCGCCGTGTCGAGGAAGGCAAGCCCGTGGCGCCCAGCTTCCTGCTGGCCTGCGTGCTGTGGCATGACGTGAAGACCGGCTGGGAGCGCCGCCTGAACCAGCGCCAGCACCCGTTCCCCGCGCTGCAGGAATCCATCGACGAAGTGTTCGACCAGCGCATCGGCGATGTCTCGGGCCGCGGCAAGCTGGCCGCCGACATGCGCGAGATCTGGGTCATGCAGCCGCGCTTCGACAAGCGCACGGGCGCCACGCCGTTCAGCCTGGTGGCCCAGCCGCGCTTTCGCGCGGGTTTCGACTTCATGCGGCTGCGCGCCGATATCGGCGAGGTCGAGGAAAGCCTGGCCAGCTGGTGGCAGGAGTTCCAGAATGCCGACGACGCGCGCCGCGACGACCTGATCGCCCAGGCCCGCGACGAGCAGCGCGCCCGCCAGCGCAGCGCCGAGCCCAAGGTGCACCGCGTGGCCAAGGCCCGCCCTGCGCGCGAGGAGGCCGGCGCTGGCGAAGCGCAGCAGGCCGACGCACCTGCCGCCGCCTTGCCCCAGGTGGAGGGTGAGGAGGGATCAGCGCCCAAGAAGCGCCGCCGCCGTCGCCGCAAGCCACAGGGCGGTGGTGATGGCGCCGTGGGCGGGGATGACTGAGCCGGGGCACTGGGTCGCCATTGGCCTGGGCGCCAATCTGGGCGACCGGGGCCAGGCGCTGGCCCAGGCGCTGCAGGCCATTGGCGGCCTGCCGGGCACGCGCCTTGTGGCCGTGTCCTCCCTCTACAGCACGGCGCCCGTCGATTCCAGCGGCCCGGACTACCTGAACGCCGTGGCCGCCGTGCACACCACGCTGCAGCCGCTGGCGCTGCTCGATGCGCTGCAGGCCATCGAACTGGCGGCCGGCCGTGAGCGTCCCTACCGCAACGCGCCGCGCACGCTGGACCTGGACATCGAACTGTGGGACGACGAGCGCATCGCGCTGCCGCGCCTGAGCGTGCCGCACCCGCGCATGCACGAGCGCGCCTTCGTGCTCGTGCCGCTGGCCGAGATCGCGCCTGAGCGCGTCACGCCAGGGCAATTGCAGGCCGTGGCGGGGCAGGGCATCCGCCTGGCGCACAAGCCTGGCTGGCATCTCCGACAAGCCTGAATCCCGACAGTGGCCTGAATGAAAAAGCCGCAGCGCCCTGAGGGCGGCTGCGGCTTTTTGCCAGGCGGGACGCGGTGGATCGACTCAGTCCACCTTCGCTCCGGAGGCCTTGACGATGGCCTGGTACTTGGCGCGCTCGGCCGCCATGAACCTGTCGAACTCGGCGGGCGTGGAGGACACGGGCTCGGCCATCAGGGTCTCGAAGCGGGTCTTGGTCTCGGGCGCGGCCAGTGCGTCGGCAAAGGCCCGGCTCAGCTTGTCCAGCACGGGCTTGGGCGTGCCGGCCGGGGCGACCAGGCCCCACCAGGTATCGATGGCAAAGCCGGGGAAGGTCTTGGACAGCGCGGGCACGCCGGGCAGCAGCGTGGTGGGGTTCAGCGAGGTCACGGCCAGCGCCTTGAGCTTGCCCGAGCGGATATTGGGCGCAGCGGCAGCCAGGTTGTCGATGTTGAAGTCCACCTCGCCCGACAGCAGGGCCAGCTGGGCCGGGTTGGCGCCACGGTAGGGCACGTGCAGGGCGAAGATGCCGGCTTTTTGCTTGAGCATTTCGCCGGCCAGGTGGCCTGCGCTGCCGTTGCCGCCGCTGCCGTAGTTGAGCTTGCCGGGGTGGGACTTGGCGTAGGCGATCAGGTCGGCCACGCTGTGGATCTTGAGCTGCTCGGCACGGGCCGCATTCATCACCAGCACGTTGGGCACGCGCACCATCTGGGTGATGCCCGCGAAGTCCTTGCCCGCGTCGTAGGGCATCTTGGTGTACAGCCAGGGATTGACGGCATGGGTGGCCGTGGCGGCCAGGCCGATGGTCATGCCGTCCGGCGTGGCGCGGGCAATGGCGTCGGCGCCGATGTTGCCGCCGGCGCCGGCCTTGTTGTCGATGATCACCACTCCCAGGGAGTCACGCACCCGCTCGGCCAGCGCGCGCGCGGTGATGTCCAGCGGACCGCCGGGCGCATAGGGCACGATCAGGCGGATGGGCTCTTGCGCCAGGGCAAGCGGGGAGGCCAGGGCAGCAGCGGCCGCCATGACCGAGAGAAGGCTGTTTCTACGGTTCATAGGGGCGCTATTGTGCAAAAAAATTGCGACACCTGGCTGCGCGCAGGTATGGGAAGCAGTTTTTCTGCGTATTGCTTGATCCGTGCCACCTTCTGCGAACTCAGGAAGCCTTGTCGGCCTCGGAGGTGAACGCGTCCGCGTAGAACTCTTCCGCCGGCAGGCCGCGTTGCTCCACATAGGCATGGCGTGCCGAATCGACCACGATGGGCGCACCGCAGGCATAGACCTGATGGCCGGACAAGTTGGCAAAGTCGTCCAGCACGGCCTGGTGCACGAAGCCCGTGCGGCCGGTCCAGCCGTCTTCCGGCAGCGCGTCGGAGACCACGGGCACATAGCACAGCTGGGGCATGGCCTCGGCCTGCTCGCGCACCCAGGCGTCGAGGTAGAGGTCCTCGGGCCGGCGTCCTCCCCAGTACAGGGTGACGGAGCGGGTGATGCCCTTGTGGCGGATGTGCTCCAGCAGTGCCTTGATGGGGGCGAAGCCCGTTCCAGAAGCCAGGAAGATGAGGGGCTTGTCGCTGTCCTCGCGCAGGAAGAAGCTGCCGAACGGGCCCTCCACGCGCAGGATTTCCTTTTCCTTCATGGCGCCGAACACGTGGTCGGTGAACTTGCCGCCCGGCATGTGGCGGATGTGCAGCTCCAGCCCCGGTGCCGTGTCCTGCACATGGGGGGCCGTGGCCATGGAGTAGGCGCGGCGGGCGCCGTCGCGCAGGATGAATTCCACGTACTGGCCTGCGTGGTAGCGGAACTTGTCTGCAGCGGGCAGCTGCAGGCGCACCTGCATCACGTCGTGCGACTTCTTCTCCAGCGTGGCCACGCGCACGGGCATCTTCTTGATCGGGAAGGCGCTGGCATCGGTCACCTGGCGCGACTCCAGCACCACCGAGGTGCTGGGCGTGGCGCAGCAGGTCAGCACATAGCCGTCGGCCTCTTCCTGGGCGGTCAACGCTTTTTCCGAGTGGGCGCCATGGGTGACCTCGCCGAGCAGCTTCTTGCACTTGCAGGAGCCGCAGGCACCGTCCTTGCAGCCATAGGGCAGGCCCACGCCGCAGCGGATGGCGGCGGCCAGGATGGTCTCGCTGCCCTGCGTGGCGAAGGCGCGGCCGCTGGGCTGTACGGTGATTTCGTGGGAAGCGTTGGCTATCTCGGTCATGTTCTCGGTATCCTCGGGGGCGCTGGCGGCGCGTGGAGCGCGCCGGCGATCTTCTTTCCCGGACGGACATGCCGCTGCCGCGACCGGCGGCGCGCGGGTGGCCGCCCTCGCAACAGGCCAGGATTTTGCCCTCAAACCAAAACCCATTGGGCGCGCTGCCGGCGCGCTTTCGACGCGAACGCGTGCTCATCGTCGGCTGCGGCGACGTGGGGCTGCGCGTGGCTGGTGCATTGGCGGGCGCGCCCGTCGCCCGTTCGGGTGCCGCACGACGGGGCCCGCGCGTGCTGGCCCTGACGCGTGGCGCCGAGCGCCTGCAGGATCTGCGCGGGCGCGGCATCACGCCGCTGCTGGGCGATCTGGACGCGCCTGCCACGCTGCGCCGTCTGGCCGGCCTGGCCACGCGCGTCGTCCACTTGGCGCCGCCGCCCAATCCGCCTGCCGGCGAAGATGGCTGGTGGCTGGACCCGCGCACCACGGCTTTGCTGCGCGTGCTGCGCCTTCGCGGCCGGCCGGCCAGCCTGGTCTATGGCTCGACCTCCGGCGTCTATGGCAACTGCGAGGGCGCCTGGATCGACGAAAGCCGCCCGCCCGCACCGGCCACGGCGCGTGCCCAGCGCCGCGTGAACGCCGAGCGAGCCGTGCGCTTTGCCGGGCGCGGCGGCCTGCGCGCCAGCATTCTGCGCATCCCGGGCATCTATGCGCCGGACCGGGAAAACGGCACGCCGCGCGGGCGCCTGCTGCGAGGGACACCCCTGCTGTGCGCCGCAGAGGATGTCTATACCAACCACATCCATGCCGACGACCTGGCCCGCGCCTGCGTGCGGGCGCTGTGGCTCGGCCGGCCGCAGCGCATCTACCACGCCAGCGACGATACGCAGCTGCGCATGGGCGACTACTTCGACCTTGCGGCCGATCTCTATGGACTGCCGCGCCCCGCACGCATCACGCGCGAGCAGGCGCAGCGCGAGCTGCCGGCCAGCCTGCTGAGCTTCATGGGGGAGTCACGCCGCCTGCGCAACCAGCGCCTGAAGGAGGAGCTGGGCCTGAGATTGCGCTACCCGACCGTGGAGCAGGGGCTGCGCGCCTGAATCAGCGCGGGTGGATGCCGCCGTTGGTGTCGTAGCAGCGGAACACGTTGCAGTGCGAGATGGGGGCCGAAGGCGGCAGCGGCTGCGGCGGCACGGGGCGTCCGACGATCCACGGCCGGTTGATGGCATTGGGCTGCAATGCGCGCGATTGCTGCAGCTGTTCATAGGCCTTGGGGCCCAGGCAGGCCATCTCCATCTGCTGCTGGGCGGCCTGGCTGCGCGGGCCCCAGGTGGCGGGATCGGGATTGGCCTCGGCCAGGATGGTGTCCAGGCGGCGGCGCGCCTGCTGGCAGGCCGGGGAGTCGCCGCCGTCGCGCTGGGCCGAGTTCTCGCGCTCGCGCCGGCTGCGTGCCTCGCGCTCCTGCTGCTGGGCACGCGTGCGGCGCTCGGCCTCTTCGCGGGCCAGTTGCTGGTTCTTGCGCTCTATGGCGGCGGCGGACTGCGCGCGCTCGCGCTCCAGCTCTTCGGGGCTGGGGGCTTCCTGCACCTGCACGCGGTTTTCGCCGTCCTTGCAACTGCTGTTGGTGTAGGTGACGCGGCCGGTCTTGGCGTCCGTGCAGCGGATGACCTGGGCCGAGGCCGGGCCTGCGGTGAGCGCCAGCACCAGCGGTACAAACATCGGTACAAGCGCCGCCAGCGCCCAGCGCGCGGCCGCCGATGAACGGCGGCCGGTGTGGCCAAGGTCTTGGGTGCGGTGCATGGCGGTTTCCTTTCCCATCACAAGCGGCACAAGGATGTGGTGTATTGCCGATTATGGTGCGGCGCCCAGGGGCTGGAAATGCCGCCGGTCAGCCGTTCAGCGCCAGTGGCGCGGATCCTGGGTGGGGTAGGGGTTGCCGCCGCCCTGGCTTTCACGCTGCATGCGCTCGATGGCGCGTTGCTGCTGCTCGCGGTCACGCTGCTGCTGCTCCCGGTCCCGTTGCTGGCGTTCGCGCTCGCGCTGCTGCTGGCCCTGGTCGCGTTCGCGCTCCCGCTGCTGGCGCTCGGCTTCGCGGCGCTGCTGCTCCTGCATGCGCTCGCGCAACTGGCGGTCGCGGTCCTGGGCCTGGCGGTCACGGTCCCGGTCGCGCTCGCGCATTTCACGCTCGCGTTGTTGGCGGTCACGCCAGGCATCGCGGTTGCGTTCCTGCTGGATGCGCTCGCGCTCGTACTGCAGGCGCTCACGTTCGCGCTGCAGGCGCTGGCGCTCGTACCAGCCGTTGTCCGGATAGGCGGGCTGCGTGGGATACGAGGGGTAGACGACGCCGCCCGACGGATAGCTGGGATAGGACGGGTAGCTGGGATAGCTGGGGTAGCCGGAGCCCATGTCCGAATAGCCATCGGGCGGCACGGCGCAGGCGGTGACCAGGGCTGCAAGGCCAAGGCCGGCCAGCAGGCGCAGGGGGCGCAGGCCAGGCTGCGGGCGCTGCTGCGTGGGGGAGGCGTTGGTTCGGGTCATGGTGTGGTGTCCGGGCAAAGGCGTGTTTCC
Source organism: Delftia sp. WSY_7 (assembly GCF_043104845.1). Lineage (NCBI taxonomy): Bacteria > Pseudomonadati > Pseudomonadota > Betaproteobacteria > Burkholderiales > Comamonadaceae > Delftia > Delftia sp. WSY_7. The sequence goes on from NZ_JBICLB010000055.1 coordinate 119,483, forward strand.
TGTCTGGATCTCTTCATATGACGTTTGACAGGCCTCAATGGTTGACCTGGATCGTCCTGGCGAGGCAACGACGGCGACAGCGGGACTTCTATTTTGATAGCAATTGGTCCATGCACTGTAGGTGCTTCCAGATGAAATCCGCAGGCACAGCGCGCAATGGCTGCGGTCGCCCCGATCGCCGCAATGGCATCTGCGCGGGACTAGAATGGCCGCTGTCTTTGGCGGCGCGCAGTCCGTGCGCCGCAAAGCAGCGTTCTCAGGGCGGGGTGAAATTCCCCACCGGCGGTATCTGGATCTGTCTTTCGGCATGTGTCCAGCAGCCCGCGAGCGCCCGGCTAGCCGCAAGGCCGGCCGGGGTCAGCAGATCTGGTGAGATGCCAGAGCCGACGGTCACAGTCCGGATGAAAGAGATCGCGCAGCACCTGCATGGCAGGCGCCATGCCCATGGTTTTCCCATGGGCTGCGCCGCGCCATGCGGCGCCATGGCGCGCGCCCTGATTCATTTGTCTCATCTCGAAAGAGCACCATGAATCAGACTCCTGTCTCCTTGAACTTCTCCGCACACGGCACGGCCTCGGGCACGCCGTGGAAGGCAGTCGCGGGCCGCAGCCGCGTGGCCGTGATCTGCGCGAGCTGGCATACCGATGTCGTGCACCAGGCGCGCGACTCCATGGCGGCCGAGCTGCAGGCCCAGGGAGTGGCCGCGCAGAACATCAGCCACTTCAACGTGCCCGGCGCCTTCGAGATCCCGCTGCTGGCCAAGAAGCTGGCCGACAGCGGCCGTTTCGACGCGGTCATCGCCTGCGCGCTGGTGGTCAACGGCGGCATCTATCGCCACGAGTTCGTGTCCTCGGCCGTGATCGACGGCCTGATGCGCGTGCAGCTCGATACCGAAGTGCCGGTGTTCTCGGCCGTGCTCACGCCGCGCGATTTCCACGAACATGGCGATCATGTGGAGTTCTTCCGTGCCCACTTCGTGAAGAAGGGCGTGGAAGTGGCGCATGCCTGCCTGGCGGCGCTGGACCAGCTGGCGCAGGTACAGGCACTGGGCCAGGCGCGCGCGGCGTGAGCCGGCCAGCCTCCCAGCACAGCTTTGGTTGGGGATGGATTCTCGTAAACACTGAGTTGGGGCCGAGTGTCGCGGTCCCGTCACGCGGCGTGACGCGCCATTGCCAAGCCGCGATGACGGGAATAACGTGACGGCCTGTTTCAACTGAGGAGTGCGCGATGAAGATGTCCCGGAAGTTGTGTATTGCGGCCGTCGTGGCCGGCATGGGTGGCGTGGCCATGGCCCAGGAGCAGGTGATCCGCATCGGCCACATCGGCCCCGTGTCCGGACCCCAGGCCAATTTCGGCAAGGACAACGAGAACGGCGTGCGCATGGCCATTGACGACCTCAATGCCAAGGGCATGGAGATCGCCGGCAAGAAGGTCAAGTTCCAGCTGGTGGCCGAAGACGATGTGGCCGATCCCAAGCAGGGCACGGCCGCCTCGCAGAAGCTGTGCGACGACAAGGTCGCCGGCGCCGTGGCCTTCCTCAACTCGGGCGTGGCCATCCCCTCGTCCAAGGTCTTCCAGGACTGCGGCATTCCCATGATCACGGGCGCGGCCACCAACCCCGACCTGACCAAGCCCGGCTGGAACACCACCTACCGCGTGATTGCCAATGACAACGCGCTGGGCGCGGCGCTGGCCAAGTACGCGGCCGAAACGCTCAAGCTCAAGACCGTGGCCATCATCGATGACCGCACGGCCTACGGCCAGGGCCTGGCCAATGTGTTCAAGAAGGATGCGGAAAAGCTGGGCGTGAAGGTCGTGGCCTCGGAGTTCACGAACGACAAGGCCACGGACTTCATGGCCATCCTGACCTCGATCAAGGCCAAGAAGCCCGAAGGCATCTTCTACGGCGGCATGTATGGCCAGGCCGGCCCCATGCTGCGCCAGATGGCCCAGCTGGGCATGAACGATGCCAAGTACTTCGGCGGCGACGGCCTGTGCGTGCCCGAGCTGGCCAAGGTGGCCGCCGGCGCCAAGCCGCTGGACAACGTGGTCTGCGCCGACGGCGGCGCCTCGCTGGCCAAGATGCCTGGCGGCACGGAATGGAAGAAGCGCTACGACGCCAAGTACCCCGGCCAGTTCCAGGTCTACAGCCCGTACTTCTACGACGCCACCATGATGCTGGCCGACGCCATGAAGCGCGCCAACTCCTGGGACCCCAAGGTCTACATCCCCTTCCTGCAGAAGGCCGACTACTCGGGCGTGACCTCCAAGATCGCTTTCGAGAAGAACGGCGAGATGAAGAACCCTTCGTACACGCTGAGCGTGTTCAAGAACGGCCAGAAGACGGCCCTCGACTGAGAGCCTGTCCTTCCTTCGTTTTCATGCCCGCCTTGTGCGGGCTTTTTTTATCGGCCCGGGACCTCGGCCGGGGCCTGCGCCGGCGCATCGACCACGCCGGGCAACTGCGCCAGATAGGCCTGCAGCGCGGCAATGGCCTGGCGCACCTTGGCGGGCTGGGCCTGGCGCTGCGGGGTGACGGCCCAGATGTCCAGGCCGCCGAAGTCCCAGTCGGGCAGCAGGCGCACCAGGCGTCCTTCGGCCACCGCGTCGGCAACGTCCATGCTGCCCAGCAGGGCCAGGCCCAGGCCGGCCTCGCACATCTGCTGGAGGGACAGTTGGTTGTTGCTGGCCACATGGGGCTGCACCTGCAGGCTGTAGGTCTCGCCCGTGGCCGGGTGGCGTGCCTCGGCCCGCAGGGCCTGGCCCTGGCCTTCGCGCGCAAGGCCCAGCCAGCGCGCGCTGGCCAGCGGTGCCGGGTGGCGCCAGGCCGCGCCGCCGCCGTGCTCCTGTATCCATGCGGGCGAGGCGCACAGCCAGTTGCGCATGGCGCCCAGGCGCCGGGCTGCCCAGCCCGAGTCGGCCAGACGGCCAAAGCGCAGCGCCAGGTCGATGCGGCTTTGGATGAGGTCGATGGGCGCATCGTCCACATCCAGGTGCAGGCGCAGTGCCGGATGCCGGGCCAGCCAGCTGCCCAGGGCCGGCGCGATATGGCGCGCAAAGCCCACGGTGGCTGACAGGCGCAGTTCGCCGCCGGGCTCGTCGCGCGCGGCGGCCAGCTCGGCCCGCGCCTGGCTGGCGGCCTGTGCCATGGCGGCGCACTGCTGGTAGTAGCGCTCGCCCGTGTCGGTGAGGGCGATCTGCCGGGTGGAGCGGTGCAGCAGGGTGACGCCGCCGTCGCGCTCGAGCTGGCGCACCTGCTGGCTCACGGCCGAGGGGCTCATGCCCAGGGCGCGCGCGGCGGCGCTCATCGATCCGTGCTGCACCACGGCGGCGAAAACGGCCATGCGTTTGTAGTCGTCCATGGGCTGTATTGTGAAGTGCTGCTTCAAGCTGTTGGTGAAAACTGCTGTCTTCCGCAGCGATTGTGAACGGCGTAATCTCAATGCCATCGTGAACAGGCGCCCAGGCGCCGCAAAGGAATGAAGATGAAAGTGGCACTCATTGGCGCAACCGGCTTTGTGGGTTCGGCGGTATTGAAGGAGCTGCTGCAGCGCGGTCACGAGGTCGTGGCCCTGGTGCGCGACCCCGCCAGGCTGGCGGCCCAGCCGCATCTGCACGCCGTGCAGGCCGATGTGCTGGATGCCGCCGCCGTGCAGCGGGCCGTGGCAGGCGCGGACGCCGTGGTCAGCGCCTACAACGCGGGCTGGGGCAATCCCGACATCTATGAGGACTTCATGCGCGGCTCGCGCGCCATCGTGGCGGGCACGAAGGCGGCTGGCGTCAAGCGCTATCTGGTGGTGGGCGGTGCGGGCAGCCTCTACATCGCGCCCGGCAGGCAACTGGTGGACACTCCCGAGTTCCCGGCCGCCATCAAGCCCGGCGCCTCGGCTGCGCGCGATGCCCTCAACGATCTGCAAAAGGAGCAGGGCCTGGACTGGACGATGCTGAGCCCACCGATTGCCCTGCACCTGGGTGACCATGGCGAGCGCACGGGCCAGTACCGCACGGGCAAGGATGAGCCGTTGATGCAGGCCGACGGCCAGCCCGGCACCATCTCCGCCGCCGATCTGGCCGTGGCCCTGGTCGATGCGCTGGACAAGGGTCTGCACCTGCGCGAGCGCTTTACCGTCGCTTACTGAGTACCGGGGGCTCCCGGCTGGTGCGCAGGCGGCCTCCATGGCATGCTGGTGCCTGTCACGAACAGGCAGGAGCGCCGCCATGATCGACCACACGGGAATCCTCGTATCGGACTTCGACCGCAGCCGGGAGTTTTATGCGCGGGCGCTGGCTCCCCTGGGCTACGAGATCCTGATGGAGCTGTCCGCCGAGCTCACCGGCCACGGCGACACGGCCGGCTTTGGCGAGCCGCCCAAGCCTGATTTCTGGATCACCGGCGGCGAGCCCAACCAGCCGCCCATCCATGTGGCCTTTCGCGTGGACAACCGCAACATGGTCGATGATTTCCACGCGGCCGCCCTGGCCGCAGGCGGGCGCTGCAATGGCGAGCCCGGCCTGCGACCGCACTACCACGACGACTATTACGCAGCCTTCGTGCTCGACCCCGACGGCCACAACATCGAGGCCGTCTGCCACCTGCCGCCCGCCTGAGTCTCCCTGGCGGCACTGGGGCCTGCGCGGCAGCTGACATCAGGCGGTCGCATGGCGCAGCACAATATTGCGCTGCAACAAAAAAGGCCCCACGTTCCCCATGCCCCCTTCCGTTTCCGCTGCGGCCGGCTCCGTTTCCGCGTCATCCACACCCACGGCCGCCCAGGCCTGGCTCAGCGTGATTGCGCTGGCGCTGGGCGCCTTCGTCTTCAATACCACCGAGTTCGTGCCCGTGGGCCTGCTCAGCAGCATTGGCGCGAGCTTTGGCATGCCCACCGAGCAGGTCGGGCTGATGCTGACCATCTATGCCTGGATCGTGGCCCTGGCCTCGCTGCCCTTCATGCTGCTCACGCGCAATGTGGAGCGGCGCAAGCTGCTGATGGGCGTGTTCGCGCTGTTCGTGGCCAGCCATGTGCTGTCGGGCGTGGCCTGGAGCTTTGCCTCGCTCATGGTCAGCCGCATCGGCATTGCGCTGTCGCACGCGGTGTTCTGGTCCATCACGGCCTCGCTGGCCGTGCGCGTGGCGCCGCCCGGAAGGAAGGCCGTGGCGCTGAGCCTGCTGGCCACCGGCACCTCCATGGCCATGGTGCTGGGCATTCCGCTGGGCCGCATCGTGGGCGAATGGCTGGGCTGGCGCACGACGTTCCTGGCCGTGGGCGGGGTGGCCGCCATCGTCATGGTGGCCCTGGCCCGGCTGCTGCCGCGTCTGCCCAGCGAGAACGCGGGCAACCTGGCCAGCGTGCCCATGCTGCTGCGCCGTCCGGCGCTGCTGTCCATCTACATCCTGCTGGTGGTCGTGATCACCGGGCAGTTCACGGCCTACAGCTATATCGAGCCCTTCGTGCAGGACATCGCGGGCTTCGAGGGCAAGGTGACCACGGCCGTGCTGCTGTTGTACGGCGGCATGGGCATCGTGGGCAGCGTGATGTTCAGCTGGTGGGGGCTGCGCCATCCGCGCGGCTTTCTGCTGGCCGCCATTGGCGTGCTGTCGGCCAGCCTGCTGATGCTGGTGCCGGCCTCGGGCCATGAGGCCTCGCTCTATGTGATGAGCTCGGTCTGGGGTGTCGCCATGATCTGCTTCGCCCTGGCCATGCAGTCCCAGGTGCTCAAGCTGGCAGCCGACGCCACCGATGTGGGCATGTCCATGTTCTCGGGCATCTTCAACATCGGCATTGGCGGCGGCGCGTTGCTGGGCAGCCAGGTCAGCATGCATGCGGGCATGCAGAACATCGGCTGGATCGGCGGCGGCCTGGTGGCGCTGGGCCTGGCCTGGTGCGTCTGGGCCTTCGTGCGCTGGTCTGCCGGCTTCCAGGCAACGGCGCACTGAAGCGGGTCAGCCGCCGGGTGCCCGCATGGCCTGGGCGTAGCGCTGCGGTGCCAGGCGGGACACCAGTACGCAGACCACGAGCACGGCGGCCATCTGTGCCAGCCAGCCGGCGCCGAATCCGCCCGTGAACTGGTGCAGCCGGGCGATCACATAGGGCGCCAGCGCCGCAATCAGAAAGCCGCCGCCCTGCATCAGCGCATTGAGCGCCCCGGCCTGCGTGGGGTGGGGAAGATGGTCGAGCGCCACCACCATCATCAGCGCGAAGCAGCCACCCAGGCCGATGCCGAGGATGACGATGTTGAGCAGCGGCGCCGCATCAGGCCACCAGGCCAGCGCGGCCAGGCCGATGATCTGGCACAGCAGCGTGAACCCCAGCCATGGCCGCCGGTCGGCATGGCGCGCGGCCAGCACGGGCAGTCCCAGCGCGGCGCCGGCCTGTGCCACCGACAGCAGGGCGACCAGGCCGCCGCTTTGCGCGGGGCTCCAGCCGTGCGTCTGGTAGAAGGGTGCAAGCCAGGCCACCATGGCCGCATAGCCGCCGTTGATGAGGCCGAAGCAGGCCATCAGCATCCAGGTGCGCGGGCGCCGGCGCAGCCAGCCGGTGTCTTGCGTGGCGTTGGCCCCTGCCATGGGCGCCGGAGCCGGCAACGCACGCAGCGCATGCCGCGCCAGCGCCAATGCCAGCAGGGCGGGCGCAGTCCACAGCGCCAGCGCAAGGCGCCAGTCCAGTCCCCATTGCACGGCCAGCGGCGAAATCTGGGCGCCCAGGGCGCCGCCGCCCATGAGCGCGGCCGAGTACAGCCCCATCATCTGCGCCATGCGTGCGGGCGACTGGCGCTTGATCAGGCCCGGCAGCACGCCTTGCACCAGGGCCACGCCAGCGCCGCACAGCGCGGCCGTGGCCAGCAGGGTGGCCGCACTGGAGCCCGCCACGCGCAGCGCGCAGCCCAGCGCAATCACCGCCAAGGACCCGACCACGGCGCGGCGCGGACCCAGGCGCTGAAGCGCGGCCGGGGCCAGCCAGGCGCCCAGGCCCATCAACGCCATGGGCAGCAGGGTCAGCCAGGACAGCGTGGACAGATTCATGCCGGTGGCGGACTGGATCTGCGGTCCCAGCGGGCCGATGGCCGTGAGAAACGGGCGCAGGTTCAGCGTGACCAGCACGACGGTGGCCAGCCACAGCGCCGTTGGAATGGCGTGTGCCGCGGCAGGGGTCTCGGTGTGCGCAGGCGCAATGGACGACATGGCTTCAGGCCCAGGGGGCGTTGCCGTACAGCTGGGCCGCCGTGATGCCCGTGTCCAGCCGCCTCAGGGGCAGCGGTGGCGGCTGCAGCGGCATGCGCAGCCGCTGGTAGGCGCCCTCGCTGGACAGGCCATACGGCTGTGCATCCGCGTTGTCGAAGGCGAAGAAGACCTGCTCGGCCCCGGCCATCACCAGCGCCGCCAGGCACATGGGGCAAGGGTGGCCGCTGGCGTAGATGGTGCAGCCGGCCAGGCTGGCGTTGGCCTGGGCGCGCGTGCCCGCGCGCAGCGCCTGCATTTCTGCGTGGGCGCTGGGGTCATGGCTTTGCACGATCTCGTTGACGCCCGTGGACAGGATCTGCCCCTCGCGCGCGAGCAGGGCACCGAAGGGCCGGCCGCCCCGCAGGCGGTTGTCGTGCGCCAGCTGCACGGCATGGCGCAGCAGGCGGATGTGTTCTTGTTCTTGCATGGGGATGGCTGGGCAATCGGGAGCTGAGGCCGCAGTCTAGGACGGGGGCCATCAATTGGAAAATTAAATGATCAAATGCCAGGCAGTGACAAAGCCACTGAAATTCGCCCAAGCCCCATGCAGCCCTCTTCCATAGACCCCACCTTGCTGCGCAGCTTCTGCGCCGTGGCCGAAACCGGCAGCTTCACGCGCGCGGCGCAGGGCGTGCACCTGACCCAGTCCACGGTCAGCCAGCAGATCCGCAGGCTGGAGGAGCAAATGGGCTGCACGCTGCTGGACCGCAGCGGGCGCCATGTGGAATGCACGCTGGAAGGAGAGCGCCTGCTGGCCTATGCGCAACGCATCCTCGCGCTCATGGACGAGGCCGTGGAGCAGTTGGCTGGCGCCACCGAGGCCGTGCTGCGCATCGGCGTACCAGAGGACTTTGCCGGCAATGCCTTGATGCCCGCCTTGGGCGCGCTGGCGCGCAGCCAGCCGCAGTTGCGCCTGGAGCTGGGCAGCGGGCTGTCGCAGGCGATATGGCAGCAACTGCAGGCCGGTGAGCTGGACCTGGCCATCGTCAAGCAGCGCAGCGGCAGCACGCCCGGCATGGCGCGCTGGCCTGAACCGCTGGCCTGGATAGACAGTGCGCGGCATCCCTGCCACGGGATGGATCCCTTGCCTCTGGTGGTGTTTCCACAGGGCGGCCTGTACCGCAGCGAGATGACGCATGCGCTGGATGCCGCCGGCCGGCGCTGGCGCCTGGCCTATGTGAGCGCCAGCCTGGCCAGCCTGGAAGCCGCCGTGGAGCAGGGCCTGGGCATCAGCCTGCTGCCGCGCCGGCTGGTCGGGCCCGGCCACCGCCTGCTCGACGGCATGGCCGGCTTCGCCCCCGTGCCTGATGTGGAAGTGGCACTGCACGTGCGGGCCCAGTTGTCGGCGCCGGGTCGACGTCTGGCCGGGCGCCTGTGTGAGGTGTGCGAGGCGTTGCTGGGCGTGTCTTAGTCGAACAGCTCGGGGTGCGTGCCGGCTCGCACGAAAATGATCGATTCGTTGGCGCCCTGGCCATCGAGCCGGTAGATCAGCAGGAAATCGCCCCCCACGTGGCACTCCCTGTGATCGGCCCAGTCGCCGGTGAGGGCATGGTCAAGCCACTGAGGCTCCAGGGGGGCGTCGTTGGCAATCAGCAGCAGCATGGCCTCCTTCAACCGCTTCATGTCATGGCGGCCGGAATGCGACAGCCGGACCCAGTCCTTGGCGAAAGCCTTGGTCCGGTCCGATGCGCGGGGAAGGACTGCGCGCTTACTGCTCGCTGCCTTTTTCGAGGTCATGGAGCAAATCGTCCGCGGTGGCAAAGCGTGCCTTGCGCATGGCGCGTGCCTCCTGCATGGCTGCGCGCGTCTCGGCGTTGGGTGCCCTGAGGTCGAAGGGCAATTGCTGGTCGGCCACCACGCGCATCAGGAAGACACGTACGGCATCCGACACCGTCAAGCCCATGCCGGCCAGGGTTTCGGCGGCCTGTGCCTTGATCTCTTCATCCACGCGCACGTGGATCATGGTGGTGGTTGCCATGGTGTGCTTCTGCAAAAATGGGTGAGATACATTGTATCTCGCAGGGCAGAAGACAGGTAGGCAGGCAGGTTGCTGGGATGTCGCTTGGCGGCTCCCGCCTTCGAGCCCTCCAGTAAAAATCCCCGCCGTGGCGGGGATGGTCGGTGGAGACGCGCAGGCTCAATCCATCGTCAGGTTCTGCTTTTGCACCACGTCCTTGTAGACCGCCAGTTCGGCCTTGATCTCTTCAAAGAAATGCTCGGGTGTGTCGGCCACGATTAGCGAGCCGGTTTCCTCGATGCGCTTCTTGATGGCGGGGTCCTGCAGCACCTTGCGCGTGGCGGCATTGACCTTGTCCACGATGTCGCGCGGCAGGTTCTTGGGGCCGACGATGCCGTAGTAGGCCATGCGGTTGACGGGGGCCAGGCCCACTTCCTTGAAGGTGGGCACATCGGGCAGCGCTGCCAGGCGCTGGGGCGCGGCCACCACGATGGGCACCAGGCGCTTTTCCTTGACGAAGCCCAGGGCGGAGGGCAGGTTGTCGAAGATCAGCGGAACCTGGCCGGCCACGGCGTCGTTCAGCGCGGGGCCGCTGCCACGGTAGGGCACGTGGGTGATGTCGGTGCCCGTGGACAGCTTGAACATCTCCATCATCAGATGGGTGATGCTGCCGTTGCCGGGCGAGGCGTAGGAGTACTTGCCGGGGTTCTTCTTCACCTCGGCCAGGAACTCCTGGTAGTTCTTGCCCGCGAACTTGGGGTGGGCCGCAATGATGTTGGGCGTGGCCGCGATGTTCACGATGGGCGTGAAGTCGGTCAGCACGTTGTACGGGATCTTGGGGTTGATCGCCGGGTTGGTGGCCGTGGTGGACACGGTGGCAATGCCCAGGCTGTAGCCGTCGGGCTGGGAGCGCGCCGTCTCGGCCGCGCCGATGCTGCCGCCGCCGCCGCCCTTGTTCTCGACCACCACGGGCTGGCCCAGGGCGCGGCCCAGCGGCTCGGCCACGATGCGCGCGATCAGGTCGGTGGTGCCGCCGGCCGCGAAGGGCACGAGCAGCTTGATGGGTTTGGCAGGGTAGCCCTGGGCATGGGCTGCGCCCGACAGCGCGAGGGCGCCGAGGATGCCGGCGAGCGCGATGCGAGTGGTGTGAGTCATGGTGTTGTCTCCTTGAATGGATGTTGTGAGCGTTTGTTGTGAGGCACCGACGGGTGGGAAGGCTGGGTTTTTTTAAGACATTCGTATGGCGGTGCTTGAGGAAAAAGGTGTGGAGGAGTCGGTGTTGCCTGGCGCAGGTGATCAGACCACGCCGCGCGAGCGCAGCGCCTGGATGGCCATGGGCGCAATGCCCAGCTCGCCCAGCACTTCATCGGTGTGCTGGCCCAGGGAGGGCGGTGCGCTGCGCAGCACGGGCGGGGTATCGCTCAGGCGCATGGGGCTGGCCACGCCGGCGATGCGCGAGATGCCGTCGCCGGCCTCGCGCGGCAGCTCGACGCGTATGCCGCGTGCAAGCACCTGCGGGTCGTCGAAGGCCTGGGCGATGGTGTTGATGGGGCCGCAGGGCACGGCCTTGTCTTCCAGCAGCGCAATCCATTCGGCCGTGCCGCGTGTCTTCATGAGGGGCACCATCCGCTCCAGCAGCGCCTGGCGGTTGCGCACGCGCGCGGTGTTGGTGGCAAAGCGCTCGTCCTGCGCCCAGCCGGCTTCGCCGACGGCGGCGCAAAAGCGCGCGAACTGCCCGTCATTGCCAATGGCCAGCAGCACGTTGCCGTTGGCCGTGGCAAAGTCCTGGTAGGGCGCCAGGCTGGGGTGGATGTTGCCGGCGCGGCCCGGCGATTCGCCCGTGGCCAGAAAGCCGGCGGCCTGGTTGGCCAGCACGGCCATGCCCACGTCGAGCAGGGCCATGTCGATGTGCTGGCCCCGGCCCGAGGCCTGGCGCGCATGCAGCGCAGCCAGGATGGCATTGCTGGCATACAGGCCCGTGAACACGTCGATCACGGCCACGCCCACCTTGAGCGGGCCGCCTCCGGGCGCCTCGTCGGCATGGCCGGTGATGCTCATCAGCCCGCACATGGCCTGCACCATGAGGTCGTAGCCCGCGCGCTCGGCATACGGGCCGGTCTGGCCGAAACCCGTGACCGAGCAATAGACCAGGCGCGGGTTGAGCGCCTTGAGGCTTTCGTAGTCCAGCCCGTACTGCGCCAGGCCACCGACCTTGAAGTTCTCCACCAGCACATCGGCCCCGGCCGCCATCTGGCGAATCAGCTGCTGCCCATCGGGGGTGGACATGTCGATGGTGACCGAGCGCTTGTTGCGGTTGCAGGCCGTGAAATAGCTGGCCTCCTGCGTGGCCTGCCCATCGTCGCGCGGCAGGAACGGAGGCCCCCAGTGGCGCGTGTCATCGCCGGCCACGGGCCGCTCGACCTTGATCACGTCGGCGCCCAGGTCGGCCAGCGTCTGCGTGCACCAGGGCCCGGCCAGCACGCGGGAAAGATCAAGCACCTTGATGCCGGCCAATGCGGCCGGCGCGGAGGATGTGGAGAACATGGAAAGACAGAAGTGCGGTCGTGCCGTCGTCGGCTGACCCTTGGTCATGCATCACCCGCTTCGCGTGAAACGGGCGCGGCCCAAAGCGAGGGACACCAAGCAAGGGCCGCCCCGCAGCGAGGGTGTCGTCCCCCTCCCTCGCGCAGCGAGTAGAGAGGGGGAAGCCGCGCAGCGGCTCAGGGGGAGCTTCAGTTCGAGAACGCTGCGATGCCAGTCTGCGCCCGGCCCAGGATCAGCGCATGCACATCGTGCGTGCCTTCGTAGGTGTTGACCACTTCCAGGTTGACCAGGTGGCGGGCCACGCCGAACTCGTCGCTGATGCCGTTGCCGCCCATCATGTCGCGCGCCATGCGGGCAATGTCCAGCGACTTGCCGCAGTTGTTGCGCTTGATCAGCGAGGTGATCTCGATCACGTTCTGGTGCTCGTCCTTCATGCGGCCCACGCGCAGCGCGGCCTGCAGGCCCAGGGTGATCTCGGTCTGCATGTCGGCCAGCTTCTTCTGCACCAGCTGGTTGGCGGCCAGGGGGCGGCCGAACTGCTTGCGGTCCAGCGTGTACTGGCGCGCCGTGTGCCAGCAGAACTCGGCTGCGCCCAGGGCGCCCCAGGCAATGCCGAAGCGTGCGCTGTTCAGGCAGGTGAAGGGGCCCTTGAGGCCGCGCACCTCGGGGAAGGCGTTTTCCTCGGGGACGAAGACATCGTCCATCACGATCTCGCCCGTGATGGAGGCGCGCAGGCCCACCTTGCCGTGGATGGCCGGGGCCGACAGGCCCTTCATGCCCTTGTCCAGGATGAAGCCGCGGATCTCGCCCACATGGCCGTCCTCGGTCACTTCCTTGGCCCAGACCACGAACACGTCGGCCACGGGGCTGTTGGTGATCCACATCTTGTTGCCCTTGAGGCGGTAGCCGCCGTCCACCTTGTAGGCGCGGCTGGACATGCTGCCGGGGTCGGAGCCGTGGTCGGGTTCGGTCAGGCCGAAGCAGCCGATGAACTCGCCGCTGGCCAGCTTGGGCAGGTACCTGTTCTTCTGGTCTTCGGTGCCGAATTCATTGATGGGCACCATCACCAGCGAGCTTTGCACGCTGGCCATGGAGCGGTAGCCCGAGTCCACGCGCTCGATCTCGCGCGCCACCAGGCCGTAGCTGACATAGTTCAGGCCCGCGCCGCCGTACTGCGTGGGGATGGTGGGGCCCAGCAGGCCCAGCTCGCCCATCTCGCGGAAGATGCTCACGTCGGTCTTTTCATGGCGGAACATTTCCAGCACGCGGGGTGCCAGCTTCTCCTGGCAGTAGGCATGGGCCGCGTCGCGGATCATGCGCTCGTCTTCGCTCAGTTGCTGGTCGAGCTGGAAGGGGTCATCCCATTGGAAGCTGTTGCGGGCCATGGCGTGGTTTCTCCAAAAAACAAAGAGGTCAAGGGCGGGTCGCTGCCATATGCCAAAGCCGGGCAGGCTGTGGCCATGGAGCGTTGTTGCGACGCATCTTAGAAGCGGGCCTGCGCGTGGCGCAAACGATGTTTGTTCATCCATGAATGCGTAAAACGCATGTATGAATGGGTTGTTGCGGGTTATTCCCTATGATGTGAGGCTCTGAAGTGCATTGAATTCATGAGATATGCGTAGAGCCCTGCCATCCACCCAAGCCCTTGCCTGCTTCGAGTCGGCCGCCCGCCACATCAGCTACACGCGTGCGGCGCAGGAGCTGTCGCTCACGCAAAGCGCGGTATCGCGCCAGATCATTGCGTTGGAAGAGTTCCTGGGCGTGCAGCTGTTCCGGCGCACGCGCCACGGCGTGCTGCTGACGGAGGCCGGCACGCAGTACGCCCAGCAGGTCTCGCGCTGGCTGCACGGCCTGGAACGCGACACGCTGGACATCATGGCCCACCAGGGCGAGGGAGGCCCGCTCAACCTGGCGGCCGTGCCCACCTTCGCCACGCGCTGGCTGCTGCCGCGCCTGCCGCAGCTGGCGCGCGAGCATCCCGAGGTCACCGTGCACATCGATGTGCAGACGCGGCCCTTCCTGTTTGCCGATACCGTGTTCGACGCTGCGCTCTATGCAGGCACGCCCGAGCAGGTAGCACGCTGGCCCGGTGTGCAGGCGCAATGGCTGATGGACGAAGAGGTGGTGCCCGTGTGCAGCCCGCAACTGCTGGCCACGGCCCAGGCGCGCGAGCCGGGCCGGGCCTGGCTGCCTGTGGGGGCGGACATCGTGGCCCGGATGCCGCTGCTGCAGCAAAGCACGCGGCCCTACGGCTGGCAGCAGTGGTTCGATGCCATGGGCGTGGCCGCGCCGCGCGCGCTGGATGGCATGCGGCTGGAGCTGTTCTCCATGCTGGCCGTGGCCGCCAGCCAGGGCCTGGGCGTGGCGCTGATGCCGCCCATGCTGATCGAGCAGGAGCTGGCGCGCGGCGACCTCATCATTGCCTGCCCCCAGCCGCTGCGCGGCAACCGCGCCTACTACCTGGTCACCCCGGCCCTGGCGCCCGATGCCCAGCCCGCGCCCGCCCTGCGCGTGTTCTCTTCATGGCTGCAGCAGCGCGCCAGGGAGCACCGGCCTGCCTGATAATTAAGCAGGCCTTGGATTGTTCAACGATGACAGTCACTTAACTGACTTATCCTTGCTGCTGGCGGCGCTTGTCCACAGGCTTGTGGGGGTGTCTCTGGGGAAAACCCGCAATCGCGCTCAAAACCAGGGCAGCACGGCCAGGCACAGCGGCATGACCACGGCCGTGGCCACGCCGTTCAGGCCCATGGCCAGGGCCGAGAAGGCGCCCATGGTCGGATTCACCTGCAGCGCGCGTGCCGTGCCGATGGCGTGGGCCGTAAGTCCCAGGGCAAAACCCTGCACGGCCGGGTCATCGCTGCGCACCAGGCGGATCAGCAGCGGCGCCATCATCGTGCCCGCAATGCCGGTGATGGCCACGGCCACGGCCGCCAGCGAGGCCGGCCCGCCAAAGCGCTCGGCCATGGGCAGGGCGATGGGAATGGTGGCCGACTTGGGCGCCAGCGCCACCAGCGTCTGCACCGTCGCTCCCAGGCTCCAGCCGATCAGCAGTGCCGACAGCAACGCCACCACGCAGCCCACGGCCAGCGCCACGCTGATGGGCAGCCACAGCGCGCGGATGCGCTCGCGCTGGGCGTACAGCGGAATTGCCAGCGCGACGGTGGCCGGGCCGATCAGCAGTCCCAGCAGCGAGACGCCGCTGCGGTAGCTGGCATAGGAGGTGCCCGTGGCCAGCAGCACGCCCACGATGACGACGACGGCCGTGAACACGGGAATCAGGAGCGGATGGTTGCCGCTTCGGCGGTACAGCGCCATGGCCGCCAGGTAGACGGCCATGGTCAGCACCAGCCAGGGCAGGTGGGCGGTGGAGGCATTGCCGGACAGCGACTGCCAGGCGCTGTGCCAGTGGGTGGTGAGCGCGTTCATGCCTTGTCTCCCTGGCTGGCGGCCGCCTCGCGGGCGCGCTGGCGCTCCAGGCACCAGCGGAAGGTGAAGGCCGTGGCCAGGAAGGTAATGGCTGCACCGGCCACGCAGGCGATCACGAAGGGCTGCCATTCACGCGACAGCCGGTCGAACTCCAGCATCACGCCTGCAATGACGGGAATGAACAGCAGCATCATGTTCTGCAGCAGCACGCCGGCGGCCTTCTCCAGCGACTCGGGCAGGCGGCCGTGCAGCAGCAGCGCCGCCAGCAGCAGCAGCGTGCCCATAAGCGCTCCCGGAAGCGGCAGCCCCGTGAGCTGGACGATGGCCTCTCCCAGCAACTGGAAGGCGAACAAGGCGGTGATGGCGTACAACATGAAAACCTGAATCCCTGGAGCAGATGGCAAGAGCGGAGAGCAGAGGGCGGCGGCAAGAGAGCGGGCTGCCCGTTTCCCGGACAGGGCAGTGCCCCGGCACCTGTGGGACGCCGCCGCAAAGCGTGCCATCATCGCCCACATCGCGAAAAAAGGTGCGGACACCGATTGCGCGGCGTCCCGGCCAACGCTATGTTGGGACCCATGCCTTGGGCAGTGCCGGGGCATGAGACTTTGAATAGCGAAGGAGTAGCGATGGCCGAAACCACATATCACGCACCCGTGTACGAGCCGACGGTGGATGAACTCGAAGTGCTCAAGAAGCTGGAAATGGGCGAGCCCGTGTCGCTGGAAAGCGCGGCGCGCGAGCATCTGTCCAAGAGGCTGCGCGAGCGTGGACTGGTCGAAGTGGACAGCAGCCATCAATGGCACATCACGGCGGCGGGCCGCGCCCAGATCCGCCGCTCCGATGCCTGAGGCGCGGCGCGGCAGGTGACCCCGGTTTCAAGGGTTTTCCCTTGGATTCAGGGGCTGCCTGATTTGCAGGCAGCCTAGCTTGCGGCCAGTGAATGCAAGCACTTGGACGCCTCGTTCACTTGCTGTTCACTGAATATCCACAGGGTTGTTCAAGGGTTCTGTGGAGAAATAAAGCCACCCCAGGGTGGCTTTTTTCATGGGCATCACCAGGCTTTTGCAGCGGGCGCACCGGGCTGGTGCCCGCGCCGGAAATTGGCTGCATGGCGATGGTGCAGATACCGGTTTTCAGAGGGAAGGTGCCGGATTTCGCGCACTGGGCAAGGCTTGGGGGCAGGTCGCGGTGGGGGCGATTCGGGGCGGGCGGGACATGCGCCTGATTGCAGTCCGTTTCCGCCTTGGCGGTGGCTTGATGCCAAAGTTGTGCACAGGTTGGGCGGTGTGCGGGTGAAAGCGCGCAGGGGCTATCCCGCCCAAGGCATGAGGACGCAGGATCTGGTCAGGCTGGAGGCCTTGAATTGCAGTGCAGCCGCTGAAAAGGGCTGGTGCAGGAAGGAGGGGTGTGCGGACACTGTGAAGACAGCGGCCGGAAAAGAAATAGCCGAAAAAGCAGCGGACTGCTTTTTCGGCTACGTAATCTCTGGTGCCCGGGGCCGGAATCGAACCGGCACGCCTTGCGGCGGGGGATTTTGAGTCCCCTGCGTCTACCAATTTCACCACCCGGGCTACTTAGCGCAGGGGCGAATTATGGCACAGTGTGAGGCTATGAAAATTTATCCGACCATCGAAGACGCCATCGGCCGCACGCCCCTGGTGGCATTGCAGCGCATCGGTGCGCAGTCTCGCCAGGAACGTGGCAACGTGGTGCTGGGCAAGCTGGAAGGCAACAACCCGGCCGGTTCGGTCAAGGACAGGCCGGCCCTGTCGATGATCCGCCGCGCCGAAGAGCGCGGCGACATCAAGCCCGGCGACACGCTGATCGAGGCCACCTCGGGCAATACCGGCATTGCGCTGGCCATGGCCGCCACGATCAAGGGCTACCGGATGGTGCTGATCATGCCCGAGGACCTGTCCATCGAGCGTGCCCAGACGATGAAGGCCTATGGCGCCGAGCTGATCCTCACGCCCAAGAGCGGCGGCATGGAATACGCGCGCGACCTGGCCGACCAGATGGTGGCCCAGGGCAAGGGCGTGGTGCTCGACCAGTTCGGCAATCCCGACAACCCGCGTATCCACTACGAGACCACCGGCCCCGAGCTGTGGGAGCAGACCGGCGGCGAGATCACCCATTTCGTGAGCGCCATGGGCACCACGGGCACGATCACCGGCGTGGCGAAGTTCCTCAAGGAAAAGAACCCTGCCATCCGCATCGTGGGCGCCCAGCCGGCCGAGGGCTCGCGCATCCCCGGCATCCGCAAGTGGCCCGAGGAATACATGCCCAAGATCTACGACGCCTCGCTGATCGACGAGACCGTGCTCGTGGGCCAGGACGATGCCGAAGACATGGCGCGCCGCCTGGCGCGCGAGGAAGGCATCTTTGCCGGCATCTCGGCGGCGGGCGCCTGCTGGGTGGCCCAGCAGATTGCCGAGCGCGAGAACAACGCCACCATCGTCTTCGTGGTCTGCGACCGCGGCGACCGCTATCTGTCCACGGGCGTCTTCCCCGCCTGATACAGCGATAGGCCCGCCTTCCGGCGGGCCTTCCTGTTTGCATTGAGCCAGGACAGCAAAAAACCAGGAACAGCCCCATGCACTATGAAACCCGCTATTGCACGCACTGCGCTACCCCCCTGCAGTGGGTGATCCAGGCCGAGGACGGCGGCGATGTATCGCGCCTGCGCTGCCCCGAGTGCGGCTGGACGCACTGGAACAATCCCACGCCCGTGCTGGCCGCCATCGTGGAGCTGGACGGCAAGGTGCTGCTGGCGCGCAATGCGGCCTGGCCCGAGAAGGTCTTCGGCCTGATCACGGGCTTCATGGAGGCCGGCGAGTCGCCCGAGGAGGGCGTGGCGCGCGAGGTGGCGGAGGAAACCGGCCTGAAGGCCGAGTCGCTGGAGCTGATCAGCGTGCATGAGTTCCTGCGCATGAACCAGGTGATCATCGCCTTCCATGTGCGCGCCAGCGGCCAGGTCCGGCTGTCGCCCGAGCTGCTGGAATACCGCCTGCTGGAGCCCGAGAAAGTCCAGGCCTGGCCTTCGGGCACGGGCATGGCGCTGGCCAAGTGGCTGCGCAGCCGGGGGCATGATCCTGTGATCCGTGACTTCTGGAAGCGTGCCGAGCAGGCCCAGGAGGCTGAAGCGAGTCGCGCCGATCAAGACACTGCTGCCGGCCTCAGCCGCGATGCCGCCTAGAATCCCAGGCTCAAGAGGTGCATCCGATGGAAATTCACAAGGAAATCGACACGCGCGGGCTCAACTGCCCGCTGCCCATTCTCAAGGCCAAGAAGGCGCTGGCCGAACTGGACAGCGGCCAGTTGCTCAAGGTGGTGGCCACGGATACCGGATCGCTGCGCGACTTCCAGGCCTTCGCCAAGCAGACCGGCAATGAACTGGTGGAGCAGCAGACCGTGGGCGCGGAGTTCATCCACATCCTGCGCCGGCGCTGAGCGGCTGCATGCGGCTCGCTCCAAAGAAAAAGGCCTGCTTTCGCAGGCCTTTTGCATGGGGCAGGGGCGGCCCTGGGGCCCGGCCTCAGATGCTCAGGCCCTGCAGGTATTCGCGGAAGCTCGCGCCCACGTCCTCATGCTGTAGCGCCAGCTCCACCGTGGCCTGCAAAAAGCCTTCCTTGCTGCCGCAGTCGTAGCGCTTGCCCTGGTACTGGAAGGCGTAGACGGCTTCATGGGCCATCAGGCGTTCGATGGCGTCGGTCAGCTGGATCTCGCCGCCCACGCCCTTGGGCTGGTTGCGGATCTCCTCGAAGATGGCCGGTGTCAGCACATAGCGGCCGGCCACGCCCATGCGCGAGGGCGCCTTCTCGGGCGCGGGCTTTTCGACGATCTTCTCGATGCGCATCAGCGCGCCGCCAGCCGGCTCGCCAGCCACGATGCCGTAGCGCTTGGTCTGCTCCAGCGGCACTTCCTGCACGGCCAGCAGGGAGCGGCCCTGTTTCTGGAAAGCCGAGGTCATCTGGGCCATCACGCCCGGGCCGCCGGACTCGCCCACCATCAGGTCGTCGGCCAGCAGCACGGCAAAGGGCTCGTTGCCCACCAGCGGCTCGGCGCACAGCACGGCGTGGCCCAGGCCCAGGGAGCGCGGCTGGCGCACGAACAGGCAGTTCATGTCGGCGGGGCTGATGCTGCGCACCAGCTCCAGCATGGCCTGCTTGCCGGCGTTCTCCAGCTCGTTTTCCAGCTCGTAGGCGGTGTCGAAATGGTCCTCGATGGCGCGCTTGCTGCGGCCGGTGACGAAGATCATGTCGCGGATGCCGGCCTCGTAGGCCTCTTCCACGGCGTACTGGATCAGCGGCTTGTCCACCACGGGCAGCATCTCCTTGGGAGAGGCCTTGGTGGCGGGCAGAAAGCGCGTGCCGAGCCCGGCAACGGGAAACACGGCTTTGCGGACACGGGTCTGATTACTCATGAAAATCTTGGGATTCAGGTGATGGAAAAAGCGTGCGGCTTTGCGTCTTCTTCGCTAAGTGTCTCAGCTTTCATTGTGCGACTTGATGCCCTCGGACGATGAAACTGGCGCAGCCCAAGATCAGGGACACCGAGGAAGGGCCTGAGCCGGCCGCGCCGCCCCGCGCCGAGGGTGTCGTCCCCCTCCCGCGAAGCGAGAGAGGGGGAAGCGGCACAGCCGCTCAGGGGGAGATTCCATGTCAACCCAGGCGGGCGAGTTGTTCCTGGATGCGGATCAGCGTTGCGCCGAAGTCGGCCACGCGCTTCTTTTCCTGGTCGATGACGGCCGGGGGCGCCTTGGCCACGAAGGCCTCGTTGCCCAGCTTGGCATTGGCCTTGGTGATCTCGCCTTCCAGGCGTGCGGCTTCCTTGGACAGGCGGGCCTTTTCGGCCGCCACGTCGATCTCCACGAACAGCGCCAGGCGCGCCTCGCCCACCACGCAGACGGGCGCGGCCTGGGCGGCCTCGGCCCAGGCGGCTTCGTCGTCGAACACCTTGACTTCGCTGAGCTTGGCCAGGTTCTGAAGCACGGCGGCGTTGGTGCGCAGGAACTGCGCCTCGTCGTCCGAGCTGGCCACGGCCAGCAGCGGCAGGCGCTGTGCGGGCGACACGCCCATCTCGCCGCGCAGCGTGCGGCAGGCGTCGATCATCTGCTTGATGCGGCCCACGTAGGCGATGGCGGCCTCGTCGATCTTCTCGGGCTGGGCCTCGGGGTAGCGGGCCACGGCCACGGACTCGCCGGGCAGGCCGGCGACCGGGGCGACCTTCTGCCACAGGGCTTCGGTCACGAACGGGATGATGGGGTGGGCCAGGCGCAGGATGGCCTCCAGCGTGCGGATCAGCGTGCGGCGCGTGGCGCGCTGCTGGGCCTCGCTGCCGGTCTGGATCTGCACCTTGGCGATTTCCAGGTACCAATCGCAGAACTCGTTCCAGACGAAGTCGTACAGCGCGTTGGCCACGTTGTCCAGGCGGAATTCGGCAAAGCCCTTGGCCACTTCGGCCTCGACCTTCTGCAGCTGCGAGGTGATCCAGCGGTCGGGCTGGCTGAACTGCATGTAGCCCGCGAACTCGCCGCCGGCCTGGCATTGCTCCTTGGTGTGGGGCAGCAGGCCGCAGTCATGGCCTTCGCAGTTCATCAGCACGAAGCGGCTGGCGTTCCACAGCTTGTTGCAGAAGTTGCGGTAGCCCTCGCAGCGCTTGCTGTCGAAGTTGATGGAGCGGCCCAGCGAGGCCAGGGCCGCGAAGGTGAAGCGCAGCGCGTCGGCGCCGTAGGCGGGAATGCCCTCGGGGAATTCCTTTTGCGTATTCTTGCGCACCTGGGGGGCGGTCTCGGGGCGGCGCAGGCCCTGGGTGCGCTTGTCCAGCAGGGTGTCCAGGTCGATGCCGTCGATCAGGTCCACGGGGTCGAGCACGTTGCCCTCGGACTTGCTCATCTTCTTGCCCTGGGCGTCACGCACCAGGCCATGCATGTAGACATGGCGGAAGGGCACGCGGCCCGTGAAGTGCGTGGTCATCATGATCATCCGGGCGACCCAGAAGAAGATGATGTCGTAGCCCGTGACCAGCACCGAGCTGGGCAGGTAGAGGTTGTAGTCATCGTCGGCCGCCTCGGTCTGGTTCGGCCAGCCCATGGTGGAGAACGGCACCAGGGCCGAGGAGTACCAGGTGTCCAGCACGTCCTCGTCGCGCGTGAGCGTCTTGCCGGGGGCCTGGGCCTGGGCTTCTTCCTCGGTGCGGGCCACGTAGACCTTGCCGTCCTCGTCGTACCAGGCGGGAATCTGGTGGCCCCACCACAGCTGGCGCGAGATGCACCAGTCCTGGATGTTGTTCATCCACTGGTTGTAGGTGTTGACCCAGTTCTCGGGCACGAACTGCACCTGGCCGCTGGAGACGGCATCGATGGCCTTCTGCGCGATGGACTTGCCCGTGGCATCGCCTTCGCCGACCTTGTTCATTGCCACGAACCACTGGTCGGTCAGCATGGGCTCGATCACCTGGCCCGTGCGCGTGCAGATGGGCACCATGAGCTTGTGCTTCTTGGTCTCGACCAGCAGGCCGGCCGCGTCCAGGTCGGCCACGATGGCCTTGCGCGCCACGAAGCGGTCCATGCCGCGGTACTTCTCGGGCGCCTCGTCGTTGATGGTGGCCGTGAGCGTCAGCACGCAGATCATCGGCAGGCCGTGGCGCTGGCCCACGGCGTAGTCGTTGTTGTCATGCGCGGGCGTGACCTTGACCACGCCCGTGCCGAACTCGCGGTCCACGTAGTCGTCGGCAATGATGGGGATCTCGCGGCCCACCAGGGGCAGGATCACGGTCTTGCCGATCAGCGCCTGGTAGCGCTCGTCCTCGGGGTGCACCATCAGGGCTGCGTCGCCCAGCATGGTTTCCGGGCGCGTGGTGGCCACCACGAGCTGGCCCGAGCCGTCGGCCAGCGGATAGGCGATGTGCCACAGCGAGCCGTCCTTTTCCTCGTTCTCGACCTCGAGGTCGGAGACGGCGGACATCAGCTTGGGGTCCCAGTTCACCAGGCGCTTGCCACGGTAGATCAGGCCCTGCTGGTACAGGCGCACGAAGGTCTCGTTGACGATGGACGACAGCTTGTCGTCCATGGTGAAGTACTCGCGGCTCCAGTCCACGCTGTCGCCCATGCGGCGCATCTGGCCGGTGATGGTGTTGCCGCTCTGGTTCTTCCACTCCCAGACCTTGCTGACGAAGTTCTTGCGCGCCTCGGGAGGCGTCGCGCCCATGTCGTGGCGGCTGGCGATGCCCTGCTCCTGCAGCTGGCGCTCCACCACGATCTGGGTGGCGATGCCCGCGTGGTCGGTGCCGGGCACCCAGACCGTGTTGTGGCCCTTCATGCGGTGGTAGCGCGTGAGGCTGTCCATGATGGTCTGGTTGAACGCATGGCCCATGTGCAGCGTGCCCGTCACATTGGGCGGCGGCAGCTGGATGGAGAACGAGGGCTGGGATGCATCTGCCTGGCCCGTGCCGCGCACGCCGGCTGCGCCGTAGCCGCGCTTTTCCCATTCGGGGCCCCATTGGGCCTCGATGGCTGCGGGTTCAAACGATTTGGACAGGCTGTCGAGGCCTGGCTGGGCAATGGTGTCGCTCATGGCTTGCTTGCGGGGAATTGTGCGAATGGCGTTTGGCAAATGAAAACGGCATCCGTTGAAGGGATGCCGTCTGCATATGCGAAATGGATGACGGTTTGACGGGGATTCTACCGACCCCGTCCGCCTGCCTGTTCGCCGGGTCTTATTCAGGCCGCTGCGTCGGGGACGAACTCGGGCCGGTCGTTGCTCTGGGGCTTGAGCGGCTGGGCGGCCTTGCCTTCGGCGCGTTCCTTGCGCCATTGCTCCTTGCGTGCCGTCCACTCGTTCAGGCGGGCGTGGGCGGTGGTGCTTTCGCGCGCCATCTGCACTTCGTCGGCCAGCTGGGCCGACAGCTCCAGGCGGATGCCATTGGGATCGAAGAAATAGATGCTCTTGAAGATGTGGTGGTCGGTCACGCCCAGCACCTCGATGCCATGCGCCACCAGGCGGGCCTTGGTGTTCTCCAGTTCCTCGACGGTGTCCACGCGGAAGGCGATGTGGTTGATCCACAGCGGCGTGTTGGGCGAGGGCAGGGCCTTTTCGTCGTCGCCGATGTCGAAGAAGGCGATGAACGACCCATCCTTCAGGCGGAAGAAGAAGTGCGTGTAGGGGCAGTACTCGCCCGTGCTGGGCACGTAGTCGCTCTGGATGATGTGGTAGAGCGGCAGGCCCAGGATGTCCTCGTAGAAGTGGCGGGTCTCCTCGGCATCGCGGGCCTTGTAGGCGTAGTGGTGCAGCTGCTGCACGGCGGCGGGCGGTGGCAGTGTGGACAGGTCGGGACGGGCGCTTGTGTTCATCGAATGTCTCCTTGGTGGATGTCTTGATTCTACTATTCGTAATCAATTTACCTAAATGAAATGTTGCGATGGATGCAGGGATATGCGCGCTGCGGTGTCCGGGCGACCTGCGGTGCGAGTTGCCGCCAGCACTTGACCTTCAAGTCACTTCACGCTTTCTCATCGAGGCCCGATCCCCCGCTTGCCATGGTCGCCATGGATGCGGCGGCCCTCTGTTCACAACCGTTTTCAAGTCAAGGAACCTCATGAGCGACAGCCATCAGCACGGCGACGTGCGCGCCCTGCCGGAATCCCGTCTCTGGTTTGCCTTCGGATTGACCGGCACCTTCATGGTGGTGGAAATCATCGGCGGCATGGTCACGGGCAGCCTGGCCCTGATCTCCGACGCCATGCACATGCTGACCGATGCGATGGCGCTGCTGCTGGCCCTGGTGGCCATACGCGCCGGCCGCAAGGCAGCCGACCTGCTGCGCACCTACGGCTATGCGCGCTTCGAAATCCTGGCCGCCGCCGTCAATGCACTGGTGCTGCTGGGCGTGGCCTTCTACATCCTGTATGAGGCCTACCGCCGGCTGTCGGCACCTGCAGAAATCCAGTCCCTGGGCATGATGGCGGTGGCGGCCGCGGGCCTGGTGATCAACCTGCTCTCCATGCGCCTGCTGTCGGGTGGCAAGGACGAGAGCCTGAACGTGAAAGGCGCGTATCTGGAGGTATGGGCGGACATGCTGGGCTCGATCGGCGTGCTCGCCGGTGCCGCGCTGATCTGGCTGACGGGCTGGCGGTGGATCGACTCGGCGGTGGCCGTGGGCATCGGCTTCATGGTGTTCCCGCGGACCTGGACCCTGTTGCGCGAGTGCATCAATATCCTGCTGGAAGGCGTGCCCTCCGGGATGAACCTGCAGGCAGTGCGCGAGACGATTGCGGGCACGGCGGGCGTGGCAGCGATCCACGATGTCCACCTGTGGGCGGTCACGCAGAGCAAGTCCATGCTGACCGGCCATGTGGTGCTGCTGCCCGGCGCGGACGGCGAGCAGGTGCGTCGCGATATCGAAGACAGGCTGCAGGCCGGCTTCGACCTGCACCATACGACGCTGCAGATGGAGAGCGAGGACCGCTCCCCGTCAGAGCACATCCATTAGGATGCCCAGTCTTCATGGACCACACCCGGAGTGCACCGATGCTTGAGCTTCGACCCAACTGCGAATGCTGCGACAAGGACCTGCCGCCAGAGTCTGCCGAGGCTCGCATCTGCACCTTCGAGTGCACGTTCTGTGCCGGCTGTGCGGATCATGTGCTGCACGGCGCCTGCCCCAACTGCGGTGGCGAGCTGGTGGCCAGGCCGCGCCGGCCGGCGGACAAGCTGGAGCGGTATCCGGCCTCGACGAAGCGGGTGCTCAAGGCCGGCGGTTGCGCTGTACGGGCCTGATCTGGCGCGGAGCCATCGATTGCAGTACCAGTACCACGATGGATTGCTGGAGCAGGTGCGCCTGGATGTGGCGGCCCGGAGCGTGGAACTGTGCTTCTTTCTCTATGCCGTGTTCGACAGGCCCCAGGCCAGGGTAGCCATTCGCCTTGAACGGATCGTCAACTTTCCTGCCGTGCAGGCGTACTTTGCCGACGTCCAGCGCGACGCAGCCGCAGAGATGGATGACTGCCTGGACCGCTGCGAAGTGCTGCAGCGGGATACGAAGAGGCCTTCGTCAGCAAGGGCGCAGCATCTGTTCTTGCAGCTGTCTCACTATGGGCGGCTGAAAATCCACTGCGGATCCGTTGTCGAGGAGCTTGTTCCAGAGCCGTAGCGGACCGCTGCGGGTTTATGCCGTGAAGGCGGGGCGCCTGCGGCCACGGAACGCAGCCTCCACCACCAGCACGGCTGCAAAACCCATCACATAGGCCAGCACATCCCACCAGTCGGCCGTGCTGCCCAGCACGATGCGCAAAGCGCGGTTGGGAATGTGCAACTGGAAGGTCGATGCCAGGAACTGGCCTAGCTCCACCAGCAGGCCCACGCACAGTGCGGCCGATGCCAGCGTCAGCACGCGCGCGGCGATCACGGTCTTGAACACGGCATAGACCCAGGCCACGGCCAACACGTCGCCGAAGAAGCTGCGCACCCAGCCCCAGCGTGCGCCGACGGTGGCCAGCAGCACGAGCAGGACAAACAGGGCCACCGCCCACACCAGGGAAACAGGATCAAAACGCCATCGCATGGCCGCCATCATCGGGCCAAAAGCGGGTCCGGTCAGCGAGCCGGGTGCGCAGTGCCTTGCGCAGCGGTGGCCAGCGGGTGCGCTATGCCGCCGTCGCCGTAGCTGCCCACCACCTGGGCGATCACCACCTGGTAGCCCTTGAGCCAGCGCGCCTGCTGCTGCTTGGCTTCGAGGTGCGCAGGGTGGCGCATCAGTTGCTGCAGCGCCTCCCAGGTCTGCCAGTAGTAGACGTTGGAGACCAGGCCTGTGGCGGGGTTCTCCCAGGCCTCTTCGCCCAGGTAGCCGGGGATGGCGCGGGCGATCTCGGCGATCCGGCCGTCAAGGGCATGGAACTGCGCGTCGTATGCGCCCGGCGCGAAGGTGAAGGTGGAGGTGTACATCGATGGTTGGCAACCTGTGTGAGGGTGGCTGGCGCTAGATGCGCGGCGCCGCATCCATGGCGCCGGCCAGCGGCTCCTGTCCGCGCTCGCGCAGCGCGCCGATGGCGCCTTCCAGGTCGCGGGCCTGCCGGTTCTGGCTGAGCTTGGCCTTGCCCTCCAGGCGGGTGATGCGGATCTGCAGGCCGACGATGGCCTGCAGCATGCCGTCGATGAATTCACGCGGCGAGTCGGACATCTTCCAGGGCTGGGCCTGCGATGCCTCATGGACCCGGGTGAGCCGGCCGACCAGGCCGCGCACGAATCTCTCGTCGTCATGGATGCTGATTTGCCCGTGCACATGCACGGCCTCGTAGTTCCAGGTGGGCACCAGGCGGTGCGTCTCGTGCTTGCTTGGATACCAGCTGGGCGAGATATAGCCTTCGGCACCACGGAGGATGACCAGCACCTCGGCGCCGTCGCGGCACTGCTGCCAGATGGGATTGGCGCGGGCCACATGGGCGCTCAGCGTGCCCATCTCCCCTGGGGCCGCATCCAGCAGGAACGGCAGGTGGTTGGCGTCCAGCACGCCGTTGGCCTGGGTGACGAGCGTGCCCAGGGGGTAGCTGCGGATCAGGCCGTGCAGGCTGTCGGAATCGGTGAGGGAGAAATGGGCGGGCGTGTACATGGAGCTTGGTGCAACGGTGGACCGGCATCGGGGGAAACAGGACTATCCACCATCCCTGGCACAATGAAAAATCCAGTTTCGTGATTTTTTGGAAGACCAGTTGAAGTCCCATTTCGCCGCGGATACCGGGGCTGCGCCCAGCGCCCGCCGCATCCACGAATGGCTGAAATCCCAGATGGCCGACGGCAGCCTGGCCGTGGGCGCGCGCCTGCCTTCCACCCGCGCGCTGGCGCTGGACCTGGGTGTGTCGCGCACCACCGTCACGGCGGCCTACGAGCAGCTTGCGGCCGAGGGCTATCTGGAGACTGCAAAGGGCGCCCGGGCGCGCGTGGCAGCTGGCGCGGAGCAGCGCAGCCGCGCGCCCCGCATTGCGGCTGCGGCGCAGGATTGCCGATCCCGCCTGTCTTCCTATGGACGGCGCGTGGATGCGCTGGCGCAGGCCCAGCCCGCTCGCGCCGGGGATGAAGGGCCTGCCGTGATCGACTTTCTGTACGGCGCCCTTGCCTTTGATGACTTTCCCACGCTGGCCTGGCGGCGTGCCTACAACCGCGCCATCGTGCAGCGCCAGTCTTCCCTGTCCTACGACGCGCCCGAAGGCGAGCCGGCGCTGCGCATGGCGCTGCAAGGCTATCTGCGAAGGGCGCGGGGGCTTGTCTGTTCGGCCGATCAGATCGTGGTGGTGCAGGGCTCGCAGCAGGCCATCGACCTGTGCGCGCGCGTGCTGGTCGATCCGGGCGAGACCGTGCTGATGGAAGAGCCCTGCTACCTGATGGCGCGCCGCGTGTTCGAGGCCCAGGGCGCATGCCTGCAGGAAATGGCCGTCGATGAACAGGGCCTGGATACCTCGGCGCTGGCCGGGCGCCAGGCGCGTCTGGCCTATGTCACGCCCTCGCACCAGTTTCCGCTGGGCGGCGTGCTGCCCATAGGCCGCAGGCAGCAGCTGCTGGCCTGGGCGCGCGCCACGGGTGCCTGGATTCTGGAAGACGACTACGACGGCGAGTTCCGCTACGGGCTGCGCCCCATCGACGCCCTGCAGTCCATTGACGAGGTGGGTTGCGTCATCCATGTCGGCACCTTCTCCAAGGCCTTGTCCCCGCAGATGCGCATGGGCTACCTGGTGCTGCCGCCGTCCCTGGTGCCCGTGTTCCGGGAAGCCCGGCGGCTGGCCGACCGGCATGCGCCGCGCCTGGACCAGCTGGTGCTGGCCGCGCTGATCGACGACGGCAGCTACGAGCGCCATGTGCGCGCTGCCCGCCGTCGCAACGAAGGCCGGCGGGCGGCATTGCTGCAGGCGCTGGAGCGGCACCTGCCGGGCGCGGTGCAGGTCGAAGGCTCGGCCTCCGGCCTGCATGTGGTGGCCTGGGTGCCTGCCGTGCATCAGCGCGATGAGATTGCCCTGGTGCGGTTGGCGCGAGAGCGCGGCGTGGGCGTTCGCCCCATCTCGCCGCTCTATGCGGCCGGTGATGCCCATCGCCGCCAGTCCTGCGCCGGGCTGGTCCTGGGTTATGCGAGCCTGCAGCCGCAGGCCATCGAGCAAGGGGTGCGCAGGCTGGCGGGCGTGGTCAGTCAGTGGCAGACCCAATCCGCAACGCAAAAAAGCCCGTGACCGGGGTGCCGGTTCACGGGCCTTGGGTGCCGACGCCCCTAAAGGCGCTTTGCCCAGCGCGGTCTTACTGCTGCTTGACCGCTTCGATGGACATCACCAGGCGCACTTGCTTGGGGAAGCCGTAGTCCACGCCGTAGTTCACGCCGAAGGCGGTGCGGTCGATCACGGCCTCGAAGTCGCCGCCGCAGGTCTCGCGCTTTTGCAGCATGGCGTTGGGGTAGCAGGTGAACTTGTTGGCCTTGATGGTCACGGGCTGGGTCTTGTCCAGGATGGTCAGCTGGCCGGTGACTTCCTTGAGCTTGTCGCCGTCGAAGACGAACTTGTCGGAGACGAACTTGGCCTGGGGGAACTTGGCCACGTTGAAGATGTCGGCGCTCTTGAGGTGCTTGTCGAAGGCGGCGGTGCCCGAGCTCAGCGAGTCCATTTTCAGCACGACTTCGACCTTGCCGGCCTTGGCGTCACGGTCGAATTCCACGGTGCCGCTCTTCTTATCGAAGCGCACGCGGTTGGTCGAGGCGCCGTTGTGGTCGATCTCGAACGTGGCGAAGGTGTGCGTCGGGTCGATGGCGTAGGTTGCGGGAGCCGCCTGGGCAGCGGTGGCGAACAGGCCGGCAATGGCCAGGGCAAACACGGAAGTGCGCATGAAAGAACTCCTAGGTTGGGGTTGCACGAAACGGAAAAGAAAACGGCCAATCCTGGGCAAGAGTGCCGCTTACAGCTTGCCCACGCCGGTCAGGGCCAGCTTGAATTGCACCTGGACCTCGTCGGCCACCATGGAGGTATCGCCCCATTCGCCTTCGCCGATCTTGAACTGCAGGCGCTTGAGCGGCAGCGTGCCGGTGGCCGTGGTCGTGGTGCCGGACTGTGCCAGTTGCACGGGAATGCTCACGTTCTGGACCTGGCCCTTGATGCTGAGCTTGCCGTCCACCTGGTACTTGCCGCCGCCCAGCGCCTTGACGGCGGTGGAGTCGAAGACGGCCTGGGGGAATTTGGCGACATTGAACCAATCGGCCTTGGGCAGCTCGGCATCGGTTTCCTTGGCGCCCATGGTGGCGCTGCCGGTGTCCACGGTGAAGCGGATCTTGCTGGTGTCGGGCTTGGCCGTGTCGAACTGGACCTGGGCGTCGAATTTCTTGAAGTGGCCCTGCAGGGGCACGCCCATCTGCTTGGCCGTGAAGTTCACGGCGCTCTGGGCGGGAACGAGCTTTTGCTCGGCCAGGGCCGCCTGGGAGGTCAGGGCCGCAGCGGCCAGGGCAATGGTGGTCAGCGTGGCGGAAAAGCGCATGGCAGGACTCCTTTGGGGGTCGGGAAACATTCGATCGGGGATGGCTGGGGCGCGCGCAGCGCGGTGCGCAGGCCCTGGCTGGGGGAGAAAACTCAGGCGCGGCCCGGCAGCATGCGGGAGATGAGGCCGTCGCGGTCGATGAACTGGTGCTTGAGGGCGGCGCCCACATGCATGGCGATCAGCGCGACCAGGGCCCAGGCCGCCCAGCCGTGCAGGGGCTTGAGGGTTTCGGCCAGCTCGGGGCTTGCGCTCACGAAGTCGGGCAGGGGCAGCACGCCGAGGAAGACGATGGGAAAGCCGGCCGCCGAGCTGTAGGCCCAGCCCAGCAGGGGCACGGCAAAGAACAGCAGGTACATGGCGTGGTGGGTGCCGTTGTGGGCCCAGTGCTGCCATTGGGGCATGGCGCGGGCCACGGCGGCGGGCAGCTCGGGCGGGCGATGGGTGATGCGCCAGACCAGGCGCAGCAGGCTCAGCGTCAACAGCGTGACGCCCAGCCACTTGTGCCAGTTGTAGAGCTTCAGGCGCGAGGGCGAGAACGGCAGGCCTGTCATGTACCAGCCCAGGGCCAGGGCGGCGATCAGGCCCAGGGCCAGCAGCCAGTGGGCAGCCATGGCCACGCCGTTGTAGCGCGTGGCTTTGGAGGAGGATTTTGCTGGCGCGTTGGCGCGGGCTGAGGACTCTGTCATGGATGGCGGCAGGCTTTGGAACCGTTCAGGGCCCCTGCAAAGGGGCCCTGGATGGCAAGAAAGGGTGCGGTGCGCTCTGCGTGGACTTCGTGCACTGCGGACAACGTGCAGTGTAGGAAGCGGCAAATCCAAAAGAGTTCAGCGGTATTGACGGCTCGATTCAAAAAAGATGAAGGCTCGCCGTGCCGCGCGGAGGGCTCAGGGCCGGGTCGGATCGGCGGGCAGCACGACCACGGACTGCGCTGCCTGCTTCCAGGCGGCAGCCGCTGCATCGGCATCGCCGCGGTGCTCGGCCATCAGGGCCAGGCGCTGCCAGGCGCGGGTGCGCAGTGCGCTTTCCTGCAGGTGGGGGGCTGCGCGCAGCAACAGCTGCTGGGCCTTGCCCCAGAGCTGGCGCTGCACGCATGCCATGCCGGCCAGGTATTGCAGGCGGGCTTCGCGCGGATGGGCGTTGCTGGCCGCCTCGATGCGAGCCAGCCAGGCGCCGTCCAGGCCGTCCAGGCAGGGCTCCAGCACCTGGACCAGGCGCGGCAGGTGGGATTCGCTGCGCGGGCCTGCGTGGGACAGCAGGCGCTCCCACACGGGCAGCAGCCAGGCACGGGCCTGGGCGGCCTCGCCGCCCAGGGCCATGAGGCGCGATGCGGCCGGCAGCGCAATCTCGGGCATGGCGCGCTCTTCCGTGTCCAGCGACAGCCAGAAGTGCTGCAGCTGCGTGGTGTCGCGTGCCTCGTTGATGCTCTCCAGTACCAGGCCGCGCACCACGCTGGCGGCGGCCGCGGGCGAGAAGGCGCGGTGCTTGGCCAGCAGGCGCGCCGTGTCCAGCGCCGTCGATGTCTGGCCTGCCAGGCGCGATGCCTTCAGGCGGATGCGCAGCGCGATCGTGCGGCGTGCCGCGCCCTGTGGCAGTTCGGCCAGGCGGCGCAGCGCGTCGGATGCGTCGCGGTCGTCCAGGGCCCAGCGTGCCGCGCGCATCTGTGCTCCTTCGCGCATTTCCTGCTCCTGGGCGTTGCCCTGGGCCGGTGCGTTGGCCAGGACCTCACGCCAATGGTGGTCGCGCTGCTGGCGGTCCTGCAGTGCATGGGAGGCATCGGCGGCCACCATGTGGGCGGCGGCGCGCAGCCGCATGCCGTGCGGCACGGCGGCATGGGTCTCGGCCAGGGACTCTTCCATGGCCAGGGCCGCCAGCGCGGACTTGCGTGCGCGCAGGAAGCGGCCGGCCTGCTGGTGCGACAGGGCTTCCAGCAGGCTGTGGTGCATGGCGCGCTCTTTCTGCTGGCTGCGCCAGCGCCGCGCCTGGTGCGGCATCTGCAGCAGCGCGGCCAGCGCGCGCAGCGCGGCATACAGCAGCACGAAGGCCAGCACGATTATGGCAATGGCCAGGTTCAGTGACAGGTCCAGGCGGTAGGGTGCCCAGAACAGGGTCACCGTGCCCTGGTTGGAGCCCGCGAACAAGGCGGCCGCAACGGCCATGCCGAACAAACCGATCAACCACAGTGCAGCGCGCATTCGTCTGTCTCCCGGCTGCTCAGCGGCCTGCGGCGGCTGTTGCCAGGGCCGCCAGGGTTTCCTGCAGCGCCGGCTGTTCGGTGGTGCGCAGATTGGCCTGGATCTGTTGCAGCTGGGCCTGCACGATCTGGGTGCGCCGCGCGGCAGGATCAAAGTACTTGTTCACGGCCATCCCGGAAGCGGCCAGGTCGGCCCGCGCCGCATCCCACTGGCGCGACAGCAGGGCCAGGCGCGAGTTCAGCAGCTTGAGCTTGAGGTTCTCGCGCAGGAAATAGGCCTGTTCCGGCGCCAGCAGGATGGCGTCCGGGTGGTCTATGCGGCTGACGCGCAGCAGGTCCTGGGCTTCTTCGCGCACGGCCGTCCAGCCGCGCTCGCCCCAGGATTGCCACCAGCGCCATTCGGTGGGGCTGCCCTCGATGGGGGCGGGCTCGGGCTGGCGGGCCGCCTGGCCGGCCACGCCGCGATGGCGGCTGGCGCGTGGCTGGGCCACGGCGTTGAGCAGGGGCATTTCGTCGACCAGGCGCACCAGGTCCTCGATGCGCGTGAGCAGGCCGGCGGTGTCGGTCACGCTCATGCGGGCCAGCCGTTCCAGATCGCGGTCCAGCGCGCGCATGACCGGGGCCAGCCGGGGCTGGGCGGCGCGTTCAATGCGCTGGCGGGCGTTCTTGAGCGTGGCCACCAGCGGCTGCAGGCTGCCGGACAGCTCGGCCTGCTGCTGTGCCAGGCGGATGGACGATTCGATGTCCACCACCAGGTTTTCGTCGCGCGAGCGCGACATGCTTTGCAGGAGTTCGTCGAGCTGCGTGCGCTGCAGAGACAGCTCGGCAATGCGCGCCTCCATGACCGAGGTGCGCGCCGCGCTATCGCGGGCCAGGTCCTGGGCATCGCGCGCCAGGGTGCGGGCCTCGACCGACTGGGAGCCGGACTGCGCGGACTGGCGCGCCAGCTGTTCCTGGATATTGCCCAGGCGCTGCCACAGCATGCCGCAGGCAATGAGCGCCGCGACGGCCACGGCGCCCACGCCGTAGACCAGGGCCGAGGAGCCGCCGCGCAGGTCTGCAGCGGGGCTGCTTTGGGCGGAGCCGGCTGCGAAGGCTGCTGCGGAGG
This sequence comes from Delftia sp. WSY_7, assembly GCF_043104845.1. Taxonomy (NCBI): domain Bacteria; kingdom Pseudomonadati; phylum Pseudomonadota; class Betaproteobacteria; order Burkholderiales; family Comamonadaceae; genus Delftia; species Delftia sp. WSY_7. The sequence goes on from NZ_JBICLB010000055.1 coordinate 152,426, forward strand.
ATGCGGGCGTTAGGTCCTGCGGGGTGGGGCGGTCTTGCGCTGCGTCGGAACTCATGGCGACGATTCTATCGACGCAACCACGTCCTCCAGAGCGGGCCGGCATTGCTTGACATCTCCGAATCCCATGTGTCCTGCCTGGGCAGCGATTCGCTCGTGCGTAGCGAGCGCTCGCGCTTTTTGCCACGATTGGCCCGGCAGGAGCTGTTGCAGGTTGGCAACGGATTCGGCGCTGCTGAGCAGCCACAGCGTGCCATCTTCGGCAGCCTGGCGTGCCAGTGCCGTCTGGGCTGCATCCCAGGCAGGCAGCTCGCGCTGGTAGACGGCCAGCATTTCGACCTGGGCACCTGCCTCGCGCAGTCGGGCGGCCAGCCAATCGCGGCCGGCGCCTGCCGTGGCCGGCACGGTCCTGGGCGCTCCTGCCTGGCTGTCGCCACGCACGATGAGCACGCGGTCGCCCGCATGGATCTGGTCATGCACGCGCTGCCATAGCGTTTCGGATTCGAACTGGGCGGCGTCCGGTGGCGGGCCGTCGATCTGTGCTGGCGCAATGCCCAGGGCCAGCAGCGCCTGGGCGGTGCCGGGGCCGGGCGTCCAGGCGCGGGTGGAGGCCGGAAGCCGTGCGGGGTCGGTGCCGAAGAAATGCTGGACGGCGTTGCCGCTGACGAACATCACGGCGCGGTAGCCCGGGCCTCCGCGCAGCGCGTTGCGGGCGGCCTGCAAGGCCTGTTGCGTGGCCGCATCGCGGCAGGGGCCTATGGCCATCAGCGCCAGCGGCTGGGCCGGAAGGCCCCGGGCCTGCAGCGCATCCACCCACGCGGCCGCGTCATGGGCCGGGCGGGTGACGAGTATGCGCGGTGGCATGTGGGCGTGCCGTCTAGAGCTTGGGGGCCGGCTGGGCGCCCGCCGCCTGCAGCAGCGCAGCCACGTGCTGGCCCAGCGCGTCTGCGCTGGCGAAGTCGGTGACGGTGGCATCGGCGCGCACCTGCACCAGCGGCAGCCGGCCTTCCGGGTCTCCCCAGGCTGCGTCCAGGCGCAGTTGCTGGCCGTCGAAGGTGCCGTGCGCCGCCAGCGGCATGGAGCAGCTGCCGCCCATGCAGCGGCTGACGGCGCGCTCGGCGGTCACGGTCAGCCAGGTGGTCTGGTGGGCCAGCGGGGCCAGGGCGTCGATCAGGTCCTGGCGGTCGGCGCGCACCTCGATGCCCAGCGCGCCCTGGCCTGCGGCAGGCAGCATGCCGGTGGGCTCGAACCTGGCGCGGATGCGGTCGGCCAGGCCCAGGCGCATCAGGCCTGCGGCGGCCAGCACGATGGCGTCGTAGTGGCCTTCGTCCAGCTTGCGCAGGCGGGTGTTCACGTTGCCGCGCAGCGGCTCTATCCTCAGGTCGGGGCGCAGGGCCTGCAGCAGTGCCTGGCGGCGCAGGCTCGATGTGCCGACGACGGCGCCCTGCGGCAGCTCGGCCAGCGCGGCGTAGCGATTGGAGACAAAAGCGTCGCGCGGGTCTTCGCGTTCCATCACGCAGGCCAGCACAAAGCCTTCGGGCAGCTCCATGGGCACGTCCTTGAGCGAGTGCACGGCGATGTGGGCGCGGCCTTCTTCCAGCGCCACTTCCAGCTCCTTGACGAACAGGCCCTTGCCGCCCACCTTGGACAGCGTGCGGTCCAGGATCTGGTCGCCCTTGGTGGTCATGCCCAGCAGTTCCACTTCATGCCCCCGGGCGCGCAGCAGTGCCTGGACATGCTCGGCCTGCCACAGTGCCAGCTGGCTCTCGCGCGTGGCGATCACGATGGAGTGGGGGATCAGTGGTTTGGTATTCATCAGGAGCCTCGGGGGGAGCGCGGGATGCTAGCATGCTGCGCCGCAGTAAACCCGGCACCAGGACCGAAGCCCAAGCAAACCGATACGCTGACCGATTCCAGGAGATTCGTTGATGGCCACCGCCCCCCGCAAGAGCAATGCGCGAGATGACAGGCGTGATGACAAGCCTGTCCGCAAGACGGACAAGGACCTGCCGCTGATCGAGGACATACGCCTGCTGGGGCGCATTCTGGGCGATGTGATCCGCGAGCAGGAAGGCGTGGCGGCCTTCGAGCTGATCGAGCAGGTGCGCCAGCTGTCGGTGACCTTCCGCCGCGATGCCGACGAGACCGCCGACCGCGCGCTCAAGCGCCTGCTCAAGGGCCTGACCACGGACCAGACGGTGAGCGTGATCCGCGCCTTCACCTATTTCAGCCATCTGGCCAACCTGGCCGAGGACCGCCACCACATCCGCCGCCGCGCCGTGCACGAGCGCGCGGGCAACACGCAGGAAGGCAGCATCGAAGTGGCGCTGGCGCGGCTGCGCTGGGCCGGCATCTCGGCCGGCACCGTGGCGCAGACGCTGGCCAGGAGCTATGTGGCGCCCGTGCTCACGGCCCACCCCACGGAAGTGCAGCGCCAGAGCATCCTGGTGGCCGAGCGCGACATCTCCCAACTGCTGGCCGCGCGCGAGGACATCGTGGCCCGCGCCCAGCTGTACAACAGCGCCAAGGACGCGCTCACCCCGCGCGAACTCGAACGCAACGAGGCCCAGCTGCGCGCCCGCGTCAGCCAGCTGTGGCAGACACGCCTGCTGCGCTACTCCAAGCTCACCGTGGCCGACGAGATCGAAAACGCGCTGTCCTACTACGAAGCCACCTTCTTGCGCGAGATCCCCAAGCTGTATGCGCAACTGGAGCAGGAGCTGGGCAACACCCTGCCCGTGCACAGCTTCCTGCGCATGGGCCACTGGATCGGCGGCGACCGCGACGGCAACCCCAATGTCACGGCCCAGAGCCTGGAGCTGGCGCTGTCGCGCCAGGCCGACGTGGCGCTGCGCCACTATCTGCGCGAGGTGCACTACCTGGGCGGCGAGCTGTCGCTGTCCCAGCGCCTGGCCGATGTCACGCCCGAGATGCAGGCGCTGGCAGAGCGCTCGCCCGACACCAACGAGCACCGCTCCGACGAACCCTACCGCCGCGCGCTCACCGGCATCTACGCGCGCCTGGCCGCCACGCTCAAGGTGCTGACCGGCGGCGAGGCCGCGCGCCATGCCGTGGCGCCGCAGAACGCCTATGCCTCGCCCGAGGAGTTCCTGGCCGACCTGCGCGTCATCGACGACTCGCTCAGCCGCAACCATGGCGAGGTGCTGGCGCCCCAGCGCCTGCGTCCGCTGATGCGCGCCGTGCAGGTTTTCGGCTTCCACCTGGCCACGGTGGACCTGCGCCAAAGTTCGGACAAGCATGAGGAGGTGGTGGCCGAGCTGCTGGCCACCGCGCGCCTGGAGCCCGACTATTCGGGCCTGCAGGAAGACGCCAAGTGCGCCCTGCTGGTGCGCCTGCTGGAAGAGGCGCGGCCGCTGCGCGTGGTGGGCGCCGACTATTCCGAGCATGCGCGCGGTGAACTGGCCATCTTCGAGGCCGCGCGCCGCCTGCGCGCGACCCTGGGCGCCGAGGCGATACGCCACTGCATCATCAGCCACACCGAGTCGGTCAGCGACCTGCTGGAAGTGCTGCTGCTGCAAAAGGAGGCGGGGCTGCTGCGCGGCACGCTGGACGACGGCGCCGTCTGCGACGTGATCGTCGTGCCGCTGTTCGAGACCATCGGCGACCTGCGCAGCGCCGCGCCCATCATGCGGCGCTACTTCCAGCTGCCCGGCGTGGCGGCCATGGTGCAGCGCAGCGGCGGCGAGCAGGACATCATGCTGGGCTACAGCGACAGCAACAAGGATGGCGGCATCTTCACCAGCAACTGGGAGCTGTACCGCGCCGAGATCTCGCTGGTCGAGCTGTTCGATGATCTGGCCGACAGCCATGGCATCAGCCTGCGCATGTTCCATGGCCGCGGCGGCACGGTGGGCCGTGGCGGCGGCCCCAGCTACCAGGCCATCCTGGCGCAGCCCCCGGGCACCGTGCGCGGCCAGATCCGGCTGACCGAGCAGGGCGAGGTCATCGCCTCCAAGTACGCCAACCCCGAGATCGGCCGGCGCAACCTGGAGACCCTGGTGGCCGCCACGCTGGAGGCCACGCTGCTGCAGCCGACCAAGCCGGCCACGCGCGCCTTCCTGGATGCGGCGGCGTTTCTGTCCGAGGCCAGCATGGGTGCCTACCGCGCCCTGGTGTACGAGACTCCCGGCTTCACCAGCTACTTCTTCAGCAGCACGCCCATCCGCGAGATTGCCGAGCTGAACATCGGATCGCGCCCGGCTTCGCGCAAGCCCTCGCAGAAGATCGAGGACCTGCGCGCGATTCCCTGGGGCTTCAGCTGGGGCCAGTGCCGGCTCACGCTGCCGGGCTGGTACGGCTTCGGCGCAGCGGTGCAGGCCTTCATCGGGCAGCCGGGCAAGGATGGCAAGGCCCAGCTGGCCCTGCTGCAGAAGATGTACCGCCAGTGGCCGTTCTTCCGCACCCTGCTGTCCAACATGGACATGGTGCTGGCCAAGAGCGACCTGAACCTGGCCTCGCGCTATGCCGACCTGGTGCCGGACGCACGCCTGCGCCGCCGCATCTTCAGCGCCATCGAGGCCGAGTGGCACAGCACCGTCGATGCGCTGGCGCGCATCACGGGCGACAAGCAGCGCCTGGCCCACAACGAGGCGCTGGCGCGCTCCATCCGCCACCGCTTTCCCTACATCGATCCGCTGCACCATCTGCAGGTGGAGCTGGTGCGCCGCTGGCGCGGCGGCCAGACCGATGAGCGCATCAAGACCGGCATCCACCTGTCGATCAATGGCATTGCGGCCGGCGTGCGCAATACCGGCTGATCGAGGGCGCGAGCGGGCCGGGAGGCCCCTCGCGCCGCCATGCGCAGGGCGCCGGCCGGCCGCCGTGTAGGATGTGCTTCGGACAGGGGCGCATGACTCCTGCCGGGAAGTGAAGGGTGGGAGCTTATGGGCAACAAGACGCCATGGCCGGGGTTCCCGGACATGCAACTGTTCCTGACGCAGCGCCTGGCCAGGCTGGCCGGTGCCAACTCCATGCGGGCCATACGCGAAGGCCTGCTCTGGCTGGTCCCATGCCTGCTGGTCTCGGCCCTGTTTCTCATACTGTCGGCGCTGGCGCAGATGTCCGGCCAGCCCGAGCCCGTGGTGCAGCTTCTTGCGGGCCTGCATGCGCAGATCGGCAGCATCCTGCCGCTGCTGGTGGCCGCCTCCATCGGCTACATGCTCTCCATACGCCACAGGCTGCCGCGCCTGCCGGTGACCTTTCTGTGCTTTGCCCATGTGCAGATGGCCATCTTCCTGCTGCGCGAGCATCCGCGCGCGGCCGCCACGCTGGTGCTGTTCATCGCCATAGCCTCGCCCCTGATCACCGTGCCGCTGATGGCCAGGCTCAGCGCCATGCGCTGGACGCGCATTGCGCGCACGGGCTTTGTGGGCGAGAACGTACGCGAGGTGATGAACCTGGTCGTGCCCGGCTCCATCGTCGCGCTGCTGCTGGTGGTGCTGCTGCTGGGCCTGCAGCAGGTGCTGCCCGATATCACCCAGGCCGAACTGCCGCTGGCCATCGCCACTCCCGAGAGCCCCTATCGCAGCGGGCTGACGCTGACGCTGCTCAATTCCGTGCTCTGGTTCTTTGGCGTGCAGGGCTACTACGCCATGCAACCCTTCTTCCAGGTGCTGGACCAGGCCGTGCTGGCCAACGCCGCCGCCGTGGCCAAGGGGCTGGTGGCGCCCTGGGCGCTCAACGGCGGCCTGATGGGGTCCTTCGTCTTCATCGGCGGCTCGGGGGCCACGCTGTCACTGGCGCTGGCCGTGCTGCTGTTTTGCAAGGGGCGCGGCCTGCGCATGCTGGCGCTGGCCGCGCTGCCCATCTCCCTGCTCAACGTCAACGAGATCCTGCTGTTCGGCCTGCCGGTCATCCTGAACCTGCGCCTGCTCGTGCCTTTTCTGGCGGTGCCCGCCATCAACCTGGTCGTGGCCGTCACGGTGGTGCAGGCCGGCTGGGTGGCTCCGGCCTCGATGGTGCTGCCCCTGACCGCGCCCGTGGTCTTCAATGCCTACGTGAGCACGGGCGGCGACATGGGCGCCGTGGTGCTGCAACTGGCGCTGACGGTGTTGGGGGCGCTGGTCTATGCGCCTTATGTGCGCTCCATCGACCGGCTGGGCCAGGACGATGGCGCCATCGTGCTGCGCGCGCTGGACACCACGTTCTCCCGGCTGCCCGAGGAGGCGGGCCTGGTCACGCGCGATCCGCTGGTGCTGGCGCACGAGACCCAGGCCCGGCGCGAGACCATGCTGTCCCATATCCGCCGCATCAGCGAGTACGAATTCCACCTGGAATTCCAGCCCCAGGTCTCGCACCGCAGCGGCTTGTGCCTGGGCTGCGAGGCTCTGTTGCGCGCCCACGATTCGCAGGGCAGGCTGCAGCAGCCCGGCGGCTTTCTGCGCTGGCTGGGTGATGCCGGCCTGATGCGCGAGGTCGATCTGTGGGTGGCGGGCGCTGCCGTGCGCCAATGCCGGCTGTGGCGCCAGCACGGTTTTTCCCTGCCGATCAGCATCAATGTCACGGGCGCCACGCTGACATCGCCCGAGTACTGCTCGCGCCTGCTGATGCTGCTGGCGCAGGCCAGGGGCCAGGTGGGCGTGGAGATCACGGAGGAAGCGCTGGTGGGCGATGTGGAGGCGATCCGCAAGGCCATAGGCCAGATCCACGCGCTGGGCGCCAAGGTGGCCATAGACGACTTCGGCACCGGCTTCTCGTCCATGAGCTACCTGCACCAGTTCGACGTGGATGCCATCAAGATCGACCGCAGCTTCGTCGTGGCCAGCGGTCATGCCAAGGGCGCGCTGGTGCTGGACGGCCTGCTGCGCTTTTGCGAGGCGCTGCAGTTGAACGTGGTGGCCGAAGGCGTGGAGACCCAGGCGCAGCTGCAGGCCCTGGGCTTCGAGGGCGAGCTGCTGGTGCAGGGCTGGTACTTCAGCCGGGCCCTGCCGGGAGAGCAGTTGCCGCAGTTCGCCAGCGACTGCGCCGCCAGGGCAGGCGGCGAGACGGTCTGAATCCGTGCTGGTGCATCGCTGCGGCGATGCAGGGGCTCAATGCAGCATCAGCGAGCCGGCGCTCTTGCTCTTGCCGGCGCGTGCGGGCGGATTGCACAGGCCGCACTGGTAGTGGCGCTCGTTCTCGTAGGGCTCGGTCACGAACTGGCCCTTGCACACGGAGCACTGGGTGCGGGTCAGCATCTGCGCATCGACAAACTTCACCAGGCGCCATGCGCGTGTGAAGGACAGCAGCGCCTCCAGCTCGGCGGCCTGGATCTGCTCGGTATAGAGACGGTAGGCCTTGGTCAGTTGTTCAACGGCATCCAGCTCGGCGCCCTTGGACAGGTATTCGTAGATATTCAGGAACAGCGAACTGTGGATGTTCTCCTGCCAGGTCAGGAACCAGTCGGTCGAGAACGGCAGCTGGCCCTTGGATGGCGACTTGCCGGCGATCTCCTTGTACAGGCGGATCAGGCGCTCGTAGGACAGCGTGGTCTCGGATTCGAGCACCTGCATGCGTGCACCCATCTCGATGAGCATGGCGGCACGCTCGATCTGCTTGGACTCGTTCAGGACACTTTTGACGGCGGTGGACATGGCGGGCTCCAGAGTTCTTCGGGCGGATCAGAGGACTTCGGAAACGCGGCTGGCCATCAGGATGTTGGCGTGCAGCGTATTGGTCGCACCGTTGCCGATCTTGTTGCTGCTGTGGTTGGTCAGCAAGCTCCAGACCATTTCGTCGTCCACACGGAAGCTGGCGAGCAGGGTATTGCGCGAGGCCAGCTTCAGCACCTGGGCTGCCGACAGCGCGGCCAGCAGGTCGCAGGATTCTTCGTTCAGTCCCAGGCGGAACACCGCTTCCGCCTTGTCCTGGCGGATCAGGGTCTGGGCCAGCATCAGGTAAGTGAGGTTGGCTTCGCGGATTTCGGCAAGCAGCTGTTCATTGTTCATAGGACCATCCTTTGCATCTCGGCAGCCGCAACACCGGGGTAGAAACAAGATGTTCAACCTGTTGCGATCTGTTGGGATGGATTGTGGAGGAGGGTCCCTGGCCGTTGAAGTCGGGGCAGGTCTGCGCCGGATGTCTGGTTGTGAGACGGCGTTTGTAAGATTTACCTTACACCTGTAGCAAGGTTTGGATGACTCGATTTCGCTCGGGTCCCGCCGTCTGGGGGCCTGGGAGCAGGCCGCTGCAGTGGTGTTGTTGCATGTCGGCCTTTTGACACAGTGCTGTCATTGTGCAGTCTCCCAGGGGCGGGCATAAGCCGAATTAGCCGCGCTCCACCGGCCTCTTCGGGTCACTGCACCACTCGCTCCAGCTGCCCGCGAAAAGCCGTGCCGGCGGCAGTCCTGCAATGCGCATGGCCAGCAGGTTGGGCAGGGCGCTCACGCCGCTGCCGCACTGGTGGACCACGCTGGCCGGATCGCGGCCGGCCAGCAGCCGGTCGAACTCGGCGCGCAGCAGGGCGGCGGGCTTGAAGCGGCCGTCGGCCGCAATGTTTTCGGTGAAGGGCCTGTTCAGTGCGCCCGGGATATGGCCGGCCACGGGGTCCAGCGGCTCGACTTCGCCGCGATAGCGTGCCGGCGCGCGCGCATCGACCACGGTCTGGCCTGCGCTGCCCAGTGCATCTAGCACCTGCTGTGCCGTCGCCAGCTGCTGCAGCGGCTCGTGCAGCTCGAAGTTGGACTGAAAGCGCGCGCTTTCCTCGCCCGATGCCACAGGCTGGCCTGCGGCCTGCCAGGCCTGGAGACCTCCGTCGAGCACGGCCACATCGCCATGGCCGGCCCACTGCAGCATCCACCACAGGCGCCCGCAGTAGTTGGCGCCGTTGCGGTCATAGACCACGGCCTGCATGTCGTTGGAAAAACCGATCTCCGACAGCCACATGGCAAACAGCTCGCGGCTGGGCAGCGGGTGGCGGCCGCCCGAGGCTGCCTGCTCGCTGGCCGCCACGCTGCCATGTGCGCCGGGCACGCCGTGTTTTGCGCTGAGGTCATGGTCCAGGTCGGCGAAGACGGCGCCGGGAATATGCGCCTGCAGGTACTGCGCCTTGCCGGCTGCGGGTTGGGCCAGGTCGAAGCTGCAGTCAAAGACCATCAGCGGACGGCCGCCGGACTGCAGCGCGGCCAGTTCCTGGACGGAGATCAGGGTCTGGTAGGAGGAGGTGTTGGATGTCATGGATGCGGAACTCCGAAAGCCAGCGCAGGCGGCGGTGCGCCTGCGGCAAAAGGTCCGATCCATTATGCGACGGCCCCAGGCGGGCCGTCGCCGTCAGCCGCGTGAACGCAGGGCCGTGGCCAGTGCGCCGCTGGCCACGATCAGCACGATTCCGGCCCAGCCGATCAGCGGCACGCTTTCGCCGAACAGCGCCAGGCTCAGCAGGGCGGCAAAGACGATGCCCGAGTACTGCAGATTGGCCACCACCAGGGTATTGCGGCTGTTGCCGGCCGAAGCGTAGGCCGCCGTCATGCAGACCTGGGCCACGGCAGCCAGCACGCCCACGGGCAGCAGCCACAGCGCGCGCCAGCCCGGCCAGGCGGACACGCCCGTGAAGCACATGGCCAGGGCGCCGGCCACGGCCGAGCCCAGTGCGAAGTAGAAGACCACGCGCGCCTCGGGCTCGCCCATGCGCGACAGCGTGGCCACCTGCATATAGGCCATGGCGGCGAACACCCCGCCGATCAGGCCGCCCGCGCTGGCCACGAATTCCTGCGGCGCCGCGCTGGGGCGCAGCACCAGGATCACGCCAACGAAGCCCAGGGCCACGGTGGCGACCAGGCTCCAGGGAAACGGCGGCAGTGCGCGCAGCGCATGCGATTCGGGCTGGCGGCGCAGCTGGTGGCGCAGCAGTAGGCCCTGGCCGATCAGAAACACCGCCATCCAGATGCTGCTCATGGAGTTGAAGGTGGCGGCCGTGGCCAGCGGCAGGTGGCCGATGGAGTAGAACCAGGCGCCCATGGAAGTCACGCCCACGAAGCTGCGCCAGGCATGCTCGCGCGGGTAGCGCGTGGCCAGCGAAATGCCCTGGTGGCGCGCCAGCCACCACAGCGCTACCATGCTGACCAGCCCGCGGTAGAAGACGATCTCCGCCGCGTTGAAATCCTGGGAGGCGAACTTCACGCACACACTCATGACCGCAAAGACGAATGCGGCCGCCACCATCCACAGGGCTTGCATATTAATGACCGGATAGAGCCGCACAAGGACCGCGGCGCTGGACGAGAAAGGGTTGGGTTTTGTTTTTGGCGCATGCCGCCTGGCTGTCTACGGCCCGGGGCCGCGGCAGGGGCACGCGCAAGGCACTGTATTGCATAAGCCAAGACATTGGGTCTGCCTCGGGATGCATTGCAGTCGCCAGCCCTGCCTATTGGGCACATCAGGGCGCTTGCATTCAGAAGAGCTGTGCGGCGGGCCTGCCGCTCGATGAAGGCGGCCCGATGCAGGGGGCCCAATGCAGGAGGCCCAATGCAGGAGGCCCAATGCAGGAGGCCCAATGCAGGAGGCCCAATGCAGACGGCCCGCACGAATGCGGGCCGTCGGAAGAGCCGGAGCCGATCAGCGTGCGGGGACTGCGTCGCCCATCACGCCGCGATACCACTCATGGAAGTGCTGCATGCCGTCTTCCATGGGGCTCTGGTAGGGGCCGACCTCGTTGTCGCCGCGCTCGTACAGCGCCCTGCGGCCGGCGTCCATGCGCTCGCCGATCTCGTCGTCCTCGATGCAGGTCTCCATGTAGGCGGCCTTTTGCGCCTGCACGAATTCGGGCTCGAAGGCGGCGATCTCTTCGGGGTAGTAGAACTCGACCACGTTCAGTGTCCGGTCCACGGCCAGCGGGTGCAGGGTCGAGACCGTGAGCACGTGCGGATACCACTCCACCATGATGTGCGGGTAGTAGGTCAGCCAGATCGCTCCGCGTTCGGGCAGCTCGCCGTTGCGGTAGGCCAGCAGCACGTCGTGCCACTTCCTGTAGGTGTCCGAGCCGGGCCGGGCAAAGCCGGGCGCCACGCCCACGGTCTGCACCGAGTACTCCCTGGAAAACTCCCACTGCAGGTCATCGCAGGTCACGAAGTTGCCCAGGCCCGGATGGAACGGGCCCACGTGGTAGTCCTCGAGGTAGACCTCGATGAAGGTCTTCCAGTTGTAGTTGCACTCGTGCATCTCGACATGGTCGAGCACGAAGCCCTCGAAGCTCAGCTGCTCGCGCAGCTTCATGCCGGCGAGGTCGGCCTCGATGTCGCGGCCGTTGTCCTCGAACAGCAGGCCGTTCCACTCGCGCAGCCGGTAGTTGTTCAGGTTCAGGCAGGGATCGTGGCTGAAGTGCGGTGCGCCCAGCAGCTCGCCGCTGGTGCTGTAGGTCCAGCGGTGCAGCGGGCAGACGATGTTGCCCCCCGCATGGCCCTTGCCTTCGGTCATCAGGTTGCCCCTGCCCTTGAGCATCACGGCCTGGCGGTGGCGGCAGACGTTGGAGATCAGCTCCACCTGCCCCCTGGCGTTGCGCACCAGCGCACGGCCTTCCTTTTCCTGGGGCAGGGCGTAGTAGTCGCCTATCTCGGGAACGGCCAGTTGATGGCCCACGTAGCGCGGGCCGCGTTGAAAGATGGTCTCCAACTCACGCTGGAACAGCGCAGGGTCGAAGTAGCTGGAAACTGGTAGTTGGCTTGCGGCCTGCTGCAGTTGAAGACTTAAATCAGACATGGATGACCTGACCTAAAGACTCCCCACAGGGAGGGTGCGCGTGCGCACGGGATTGGAAAAAGCAAAACCGGCCGTTCCTGGACATGGAGACAGGCTTCACGACTTGAAAACAAGCGGCGCCCGAGGCGTCCTGTCTTGTCGGTGAGCCCGACCGCATGCCTAGGCAAGGGGCCGGTTTGGCGGGGAATGGGATTATAGCCCGTGGGGTTATTTCCGGATGCCCGGTACGTGTATTGCAAGCGGCCGATGGCGCCTGTCAAGGGCTGTCCGGTTATTGGCGGCGCGGTCGCGGAGGGACGCCTAGAATCGTCGGTTCCCCACAACGCACTGCCAACGCCACATGCCCAAGGCTGCCCCCAAGGCTCCCGCCGAGCCCACCAGTTACGAATCCGCGCTGCAGGAGCTGGAGCAGCTCATCGCGCAGATCGAGTCGGGCCAGCTGCCTCTGGAGCAGATGCTGGCCGGCTACCAGCGCGCGGCGCAGCTGCTCGGCTACTGCCGTGGCCAGCTCGACGCGGTGCAGGAGCAGGTCAAGGTGCTTGACGAGGGGACCCTGGCCCCTTGGAGCCAGGATTGAAGATTGCCATGAGTGCCCTGATGACTTCCGCTTCCGATGTTTCCCAGGCGCCGGGCCTTGGCGCGCTGGATTTTCCCTGCTGGATGAACGACCGCCTGGCGCGCACCGAAAGCGCGCTGTCCCAATGGGTGGGCGTGGATGCGCCGGCCGGCCTGGGCGAAGCCATGCGATACGCCGTGCTCGATGGCGGCAAGCGCCTGCGCCCGCTGCTGGTCTGGGCTGCGGCCGAGGCCGTGGCCGGCCTGCCGTCGGCCGCCGTGCGTGCCGGCTGCGCCGTGGAACTGATCCATGCCTATTCGCTGGTGCACGACGACATGCCCTGCATGGACAACGACGTGCTGCGCCGTGGCAAGCCCACGGTCCATGTGCAGTTCGGCGAGGCCTCGGCCCTGCTGGCCGGCGATGCGCTGCAGGCACTGGCCTTCGAGCTGCTCGTGCCCGCGCCCGACGAGGCTGACGGCATGCCCGATGCGCTGCAGGCACGGCTGTGCCGGCTGCTGGGCCGTGCCGCAGGCGCGCAGGGCATGGCCGGTGGCCAGGCCATTGACCTGGCCAGCGTGGGCCTGCAGCTGAGCGAGGCCCAACTGCGCGAGATGCACCGCCTCAAGACCGGCGCCCTGCTGCATGCCAGCGTGCTCATGGGCGCAGCCTGCAAGGAGGGCGTGGATGCCCAGGCCTGGCAGGCGCTGTCCGACTACGGGCAGGCGCTGGGCGTGGCCTTCCAGGTGGTGGATGACATCCTCGACGTGGTGGCCGACTCGGCCACCCTGGGCAAGACGGCCGGCAAGGACGCGGCCAACGACAAGCCGACCTATGTCTCGCTGCTGGGCCTGGACCAGGCCCGCGCCCATGCCGACGAGCTGTGCGCCCTGGCGCACGCGGCGCTGGCGCGCAGCGGCCTGCCGGACACGCGGGCCCTGGCGGCACTGGCCGACATGGTCGTGAGCCGCACTCACTGACAATGAAGCACCCCCTGAGTCGCTTCGCGCCTTCCCCCTCTCTACCCGCTTCGCGGGGGAGGGGGACGACACCCTCGCTGCGGGGCGGCCCTTGCTCGGTGTCCCTTGGTGGGGGCGCGCTACTTGCAAGGGTGGCGTTCGATGCCACAGGCAACTGATACGAAAATATGGGCGATGGTCTTGCGGCCATCAAGATATCTAGCATGACCACGAACACCTACTCCCTGCTGCAGACCATCGACGATCCCGCGGATCTGAGGCGTCTGTCGCGTGCCGAACTCAAGACCCTGGCCCAGCAGCTGCGTGCCTATGTGCTCGACAGCGTCTCCAAGACCGGCGGGCATCTGAGTTCCAACCTGGGCACGGTGGAGCTGACGGTGGCGCTGCATGCGGTGTTCGACACGCCCTACGACCGCGTGGTCTGGGACGTGGGCCACCAGACCTATCCGCACAAGATCCTCACGGGCCGGCGCGAGCGCATGGCATCGCTGCGCCAGTTCGGCGGCCTGTCGGGCTTTCCGCAGCGCGCCGAGAGCGAGTACGACACCTTCGGCACGGCCCACTCCTCCACCAGCATCTCGGCCGCCCTGGGCATGGCCCTGGCCGCAAAGCAAAAGGGCGAGGACCGCCGCGCCATCGCCGTCATCGGCGACGGCGCCATGACGGCCGGCATGGCCTTCGAGGCGCTGAACAACGCCGGCGTGACCGATGCCAACCTGCTGGTCATCCTCAACGACAACGACATGAGCATCAGCCCGCCCGTGGGCGCGCTCAACCGCTACCTGGCCCAGCTCATGAGCGGGCAGTTCTATGCCAAGGCGCGCGACATGGGCAAGAGCGTGCTCAAGCAGGTGCCTCCGCTGCTGGAGCTGGCCAAGCGGCTGGAGCAGCAGGCCAAGGGCATGGTCGTGCCGGCCACGCTGTTCGAGAACTTCGGCTTCAACTACATCGGCCCCATCGACGGGCATGACCTCGATTCGCTGATCCCCACGCTGGAGAACATCAAGAGCCTCAAGGGCCCGCAGTTCCTGCATGTGGTCACGAAGAAGGGCCAGGGCTACAAGCTGGCCGAGGCCGATCCCGTGGCCTACCACGGCCCCGGCAAGTTCGATCCCAGCGTGGGCCTGGTCAAGCCGGCCACGCCCCCGAAGCAGACCTTCACCCAGGTCTTCGGCCAGTGGCTGTGCGACATGGCGGACAAGGACCAGCGCCTGGTGGGCATCACCCCCGCCATGCGCGAGGGCTCGGGCATGGTGGAGTTCCACAAGCGCTTTCCGGGCCGCTACTACGACGTGGGCATCGCCGAGCAGCATGCGGTCACCTTTGCCGCAGGCATGGCCTGCGAAGGCCTCAAGCCCGTGGTTGCCATCTACTCCACCTTCCTGCAGCGCGGCTACGACCAGTTGATCCATGACGTGGCGCTGCAAAAGCTGCCCGTGGTCTTTGCGCTGGACCGCGCGGGCCTGGTCGGCGCCGATGGCGCCACGCACGCAGGTGCGTATGACATCGCCTTCGTGCGCTGCATTCCGCACATGAGCATGGCCTGCCCGGCCGACGAGCGCGAATGCCGCCAGCTGCTCACCACCGCCTACGAGCAGGACCATCCCGTGGCCGTGCGCTACCCGCGTGGCGCGGGCGTGGGTGTGGCGCCGCTGGAGAGCCTGGAGGGCCTACCCTTCGGCAAGGGAGAGGTGCGCCGCGAATCGGCGGCGAAGAAGGTCGCCATCCTGGCCTTCGGCACCCTGCTGTATCCCGCGCTGACCGCAGCCGAGGCGCTGGACGCCACCGTGGTCAACATGCGCTGGGCCAAGCCGCTGGACGAGGAACTGCTGCGCCAGGTGGCCTCCACGCACGAGCTCATCGTCACCGTGGAAGAGGGCTGCATCATGGGTGGCGCAGGCAGCGCTGTGGCCGAGTCGCTGCAGGCTGCCGGCATTACGCGACAGCTGCTGCAGCTGGGCCTGCCCGACGAGTTCATCGAGCACGGCGATCCCGCCAGGCTGCTGGCCCTGCAGGGGCTGGACGCGGCCGGCATCGAGGCGTCGGTGCGCGCCCACCTGGCGCCCGAGCGCGCCGTGGCCTGAAGATGGGACGGGCCTGTGCCCCGCGATGGGGCGCATCGCGCATGCCGAGCAGGACTACGCGGGGGAAAACCCCGTCCGTGCTTGCTTTGCGGCGTTTTTAGAATCGATACCACCTGATACAGTGTGAATGCACGTGCGAACGTGCGTTTTTTTTGCCGCCGGGCCCCCAAGGCAGAAGCGGCCCCTCGGAGGGGCAGCGGACCTTGCGCAGCAAGGGGTGGTGGTGGCTTTTTCTGACTGACAACACATCGCGGAGAGACATTCATGGACCGTCGTTCGATCATCAAACATGCGGGAATCGCCGGCGTGCTGGCTGTGGGAGCCGCACCCGCAGTCCACGCCCAGGAGGCGGTCCGCTGGCGTCTGGCCGCGAGCTTTCCCAAGTCGCTGGACACCATCTTCGGCTCGGCCGAAATGTTCTCCAAGACGCTCAAGGCGATGTCGGGCGGCAAGTTCGAAGTCTCGGTGCATGCGGCCGGTGAGCTGATGCCCGCCTTCGGCGTGGTCGACGGCATCCAGAACGGCACCATCGAGATGGCGCTGACGGCGCCCTACTACTTCACCGGCAAGGACTACATCTTCGCCTTCGGCTGCGCCGTGCCCTTCGGCCTGACGGCGCGCCAGATGGATGCATGGATGGAGCACGGCGGCGGCCGCAAGCTCATGGACGAGTTCTATGCCCAGTACAACATCAAGAGCCAGAGCGCAGGCAACACGGGCACCCAGATGGGCGGCTGGTTCCGCAAGGAGATCAAGTCGGTGGCCGATCTCAAGGGCCTGAAGATGCGCCTGGGCGGCGGCCTGTTCGGCGACGCCATGCTCAAGCTCGGCGTGGTCGCGCAGAACATGCCCGTGGGCGAGGTCTACCAGGCGCTTGAAAAGGGCACGCTGGATGCCGTGGAATTCGTGGGTCCGTACGACGACCAGAAGCTGGGCTTCAACAAGGTCGCTCCCTACTACTACTACCCCGGCTGGTGGGAAGGCGGCGCCGAGCTGGAGTTCTTCATCAACACCAAGGCGTATGCGGCCCTGTCGCCCGAGTACAAGGCCATGGTCGATGCGGCCTGCAACGTGGCAGCGCGCGACATGACGGCCAAGTACGACGCCAACAACCCCGTGGCGCTCAAGAAGCTGGTGGCCGACAAGACCCAGCTCAAGGCCTTCCCCAAGGACTTCATGGATGCCGGCTACAAGGCCGTCATGGAGATCATGGCCGAGCATGACGCCAAGTCGCCCATGTTCAAGAAGATCAACCAGAGCCTGCGCACCTTCCAGCGCGACCAGCTGCTGTGGGAGCGCTTCTCGGAGTTCCGCTACAACAGCTACATGACCACGGCCAAGCTGTAAGCAGGTCTGCAGCCAGCAGCACGCACAAGGACGGTCCATGCCTTCCACGCCTGCAGGCCAAGCCCGCGTCCCCTCTGCGAAATGCAGCGGGGACGGCGGGCTTTTTTGTTCCGATGATGTATGTGGGCCGAGCTGCCAAGAGCAGTCCGGCCTTTTTTGAATGCTCTCAAGCAGAGCGAACCAGGAGGAGACAGAGATGGACAGAAGAAAAGCACTCAAGCACGCCGGTCTGGCCGGCGTATTGACTGCCGCAGCGGCGCCAGCCGTTCATGCGCAGGCGGCGGTGCGCTGGCGCCTGGCGTCCAGCTTTCCGCGTTCGCTGGACACCATCTACGGCTCTGCCGAGGTGTTTTCCAAGGCGATCAAGGAAATGTCGGGCGGCAAGTTCGAGGTGTCGGTGCATGCGGCCGGCGAGCTGATGCCCGCCTTCGGCGTGGTCGATGGCGTGCAAAACGGCACGGTGGAGATCGCGCACACGGCGCCCTACTACTTCTTCGGCAAGAACGAGGCCTTTGCCATCGGCGGCGCCATTCCGTTCGGCATGAACTCGCGCCAGCTCACGGCCTGGAACGTGGACGGCAACGGCGGCAAGCTGATGCGCGAGTTCTATGCCGAATACGGCATCGTCAACTTCCTGGGCGGCAACACCGGCGCCCAGATGGGGGGCTGGTTCCGCAAGGAGGTCAAGACGACCGAGGACATCAAGGGCCTGAAGTTCCGCATCGGCGGCTTCGCGGGCCGGATCATCGAGCGCATGGGCGGCGTGCCCCAGAACATCCCGGGTGGCGAAATCTACCAGGCGCTGGAAAAGGGCACCATCGATGCGGCCGAATGGATCGGCCCCTATGACGACCTCAAGCTGGGCTTCAACAAGGTCGCGCCGTTCTACTACTACCCCGGCTGGTGGGAAGGCAGCCTGAACCTCGAGTTCTACGTGAACCAGAAGGCGCTGGCCGCGCTGACGCCCGAGCAGCGCGCCATGGTGCAGGCCGCCTCGCACGAGGCCCATGTGGTCACCCAGGCCCGCTACGACGCGCGCAATCCCGGCGCGCTCAAGCAACTGGTGGCCAGCAAGGCCAAGGTGCTGGCCTTCCCGCAGACCGTGCTCGATGCCTCCTACAAGACCACCATGGCGGTCTATGCGGAGCTGGCCGAGAAAAACCCTGCCTGGAAGAAGATCTACAGCGACTACCGCAACTTCCAGCGCGACGAGGTGCTGTGGTTCCGCTTCGCCGAGGCGCGCTACGACGCCTTCATGTCGGCGCAGAAGCTGTGAAGTCGCGGCGCCCTCGGGCGTCATGCGCGAAAGAAAGCCGGGCACTGCCCGGCTTTTTTCATGCGCGCAGGGGACCGGCGCACGCCGGGGTCCGAACGAAAAAAGGCCCCGCGGTTGCGGGGCCTTTGCTGTCCTTGAGGGAGCCTGCGATCAGCTGCCGGACTTGCTCTCGCCCGGCGTGGCCGGCTGCTCGCGCTGCAGCTGGTCCTGCAGCGCCTTGAGCGCATCGTCCTCACCGCCCGCCGGGGCCGAGGGCTCGCCAGGGGTGCCCTCGGGTGCGGGGGGCTGGTTCGCGCCGTCGCCGTTGAACATGGGGTCGTTGAAGTCGATGGCCTCGGGCATGGATGCCTCCATCTCCTGGCGCACCTTGTCCAGGTCGTACTCCACCTTCTTGTCCAGCCCGCTGGAGACGATGCCGGGGAAGATGATGATCAGGGCCACCATGACCAGCTGGATCAGCAGGAAGGGGATGGCGCCCGCATAGATCTGCATGGTGGTCACGGGCTCGGTCATCTTCTTGGTGACCTTGTCCACGTAGGCCTTGGCCGGGGCCACGCTGCGCAGGAAGAACAGCGCGAAGCCGAAGGGCGGGTGCATGAACGAGGTCTGCATGTTCACGGCCAGCAGCACGCCGAACCAGACCAGGTCGATGCCCAGCTTGTCGGCCACGGGGGCCAGCAGCGGCACGACGATGAAGGACAGCTCGAAGAAGTCCAGGAAGAAGGCCAGCACGAAGATCATGATGTTGACCACGATCAGGAAGCCGATCTCGCCGCCGGGCAGGGACACCAGCAGCTCCTCCACCCACTTGGGGCCGTCCACGCCCTGGAAGGTCAGGCCGAACATGGTCGCGCCGATCAGGATGAACATCACGAAGCACGACAGCTTGGTGGTGGACATCAGCGCCTGCTTGAGCAGGTCCATGCTCAGGCGGCCGCGCACGAAGGCCATGACGGCCGCGCCCAGCGCGCCCATGGCGCCGCCTTCGGTGGGAGTTGCCACGCCCAGGAAGATGGTGCCCAGCACCAGGAAGATCAGCAGCAGCGGCGGGATCAGCACGAAGGTCACGCGCTCGGCCATGCGGCTGAGCAGGTGCAGGCCCGTGAGCTTGTTGAACATGGCGGCGATGAAGGCCAGCGCCACGCCGAAGCACATGGACACCACGATGGTCTCGTCCAGAGCGACCTTCTCCACCACATCGCCGGACCACCAGGTGTGCAGCTGGGGCATGTACTGAGCGACCACCATCGAGGCCGCCACGCACAGCACGGTCAGCACCAGGGTGGAGGGCAGGCCGGAGTTGCCATTGGGCTCGCGCAGCGTGCGCGCCTCGGGCGGCAGGGCGGGCACCATGGCGGGCTTGAATATGGCCAGCACGACGATGAACAGCGCATAGAAGCCCATCAGCATCAGGCCAGGCAGGAAGGCGCCCTTGTACATGTCGCCCACGCTGCGGCCCAGCTGGTCGGCCAGCACGATCAGCACCAGGGACGGCGGAATGATCTGCGCCAGCGTGCCCGAGGCCGCGATCACGCCCGAGGCCACCCGGCGGTCATAGCCGTAGCGCATCATGATGGGCAGGGAGATCAGGCCCATGGAGATCACCGATGCCGCGACCACGCCCGTGGTCGCCGCCAGCAGCGCGCCCACGAAGATCACCGCAAAGGCCACGCCGCCGCGCACGGGGCCGAAGAGCTGGCCCACGGTCTCCAGCAGGTCCTCGGCCATGCCGCTTCGCTCCAGTATCAGCCCCATGAGGGTGAAGAACGGTATGGCCAGCATCGTCTCGTTCTGCATGATGCCGAAGATGCGCAGCGGAAGGGCCTGCAGCAGGGCTTCGGGCAGCACGCCCAGTTCGATGCCGACAAAGGCGAAGAACAGTCCGCAGGCGCCCAGGCTGAATGCCACGGGAAATCCCACGAGCAGGAAAAGTATCAGCCCCGCGAACATGATCGGGGCCAGGTTGTGGATCACGAATTCCATGATGTCTGTTTCCCCGATCAGGCGCCTTGCCCGCTTTTGTCCTTGGCTCCTGCCAGCCCGCGCAGGGCTTCGGCCAGGTCTTGCTCTGCGGTCTTCTCGCCCTTCTTGGCCGTGGGATCGTCGATCAGGCCCTTCAGGAAGGCGATGCGCTTGATCAGCTCCGACATGCCCTGCAGCAGCAGCAGCCCGAAGCCCAGGGGAATCATCAGGTAGACGGGCCAGCGCACCAGGCCGCCTGCATTGCCCGACATCTCGCCGGTCTGGATGGCCTGGATCACGAACGGCGTGCCGAACCACAGGATGGCCAGCGCCATGGGGGTCAGGAAAAAGACGAAGCCGAAGATGTCGATCCAGATCTGCGTGCGCTTGGACAGGCGGCTGGCGATCACATCCACCTTCACGTGCTCGCCCTGCAGCAGCGTGTAGCCGGCGGCCAGCAGGAAGGAGGCGGCGAACAGGTACCACTGCACTTCGAGGTAGGCGTTCGAGCTGGTGTGCAACACCTTGCGCACGATGGCATTGATGCCGCTGATGACCGTCGAGGCCAGGATCAGCCAGATAAGGCATCGCCCGACCAGGCTGTTGAGCCAGTCGACCCCTCTTGAGAATTTGAGCAAAGCCTGCATGGTGTCTCCAAAAAGTAGGCTGTATTGGGTCCGTCGCCGTACGCCGGCCTGTAGGCCGGCGCGCAGCGCTCTTGTCGGCGCATGGACCAAAGCCGTCGATTCTACGGAGACCCGAACGCCGCAGGCGGCCTGCTCCCCCTAAAAGAAATCCGTGTGAACCCGAGGAAACGTCCCGTTCAGGTTGTCGCGCGGGGCCTGCGGGCGCCCAGTTTTCGGTACATCGTGGCCCGGCTGATGCCCAGCGCGCGGGCGGCCCGGGTCACATTGCCCTGGGCATCCTGCAGGGCCTGCTCGATCAGCACGCCCTCGCTGGCGCGCAGCGGGCTGGCCTGGGCGGCGGCAGCGAGTGCCGCCGTGCCCAGCGCAGGCAGCAGCTGGCGCAGCTGGGGCCCGGGCTGCACCAGTGCCTGCAGCCGCAGGCCCGACCACAGCGGCAGGCGCAGCGGTTCGTTGGGGCGCTGGCGCGCATGCTCCACCAGCGCCGTCCAGGGCATGGCCAGCAGTTCGCTGCAGTGCAGCGGCTGGCCCGGCTGCGCCAGCGGCTGGGGCACCAGCTGGCGCGCCAGGGTATTGCTGCCCGCCACATGCCCTTCGGCGTCCACGGCCAGCAGGCCTTCGCCCTCCTGACCCAGAGGCCCGCCGGGCCAGTTCAGGTGCAGCAGCAGCGCGTGGGGCAGGGCGCGCAGCAGCCGGTCCTCGATGGCGCGGGCGCAGCGCAGCGCCAGGTGCATCAGCTCGGGCCGCTCGGGCACGTCCACGCCCGTGATGTCCAGCATGCCCAGGCAGCGGCCGTCCGGGGCGTACAGCGGTGCGCCCGCGCAGCTGTAGTGGCGGTTGGCCTCGAAGAAATGCTCGGCCCGGTGCAGCCAGACGGGGCCGTGCTCGGCCAGGGCCGCACCGATGGCGGTGGTGCCCACGCCCTGCTCGGACAGGTCCACGCCCACACGGGCGATGGCCTGCACGCGGATGTCGCTGCGGTCCAGCGGCCCCTGCACGTCCAGCACGGTGCCGTGCGCATCGGTCAGCAGGCTGAAGTAGCGCATGGCGCCCACGGCGCCCACCAGCTGGGTCATCACGGGGTGCGCCGCCTGCAGCAGCGCCTCGTGGCCGTCACGTGCCTGGCGCAGCGCATGCGGCCCCAGTGCTTCGTAGACCACGCGCTCGCCCGGGCGGCGGCCTGCCGCCAGGCAGCGCTGCCAGGAGCGCCACAGCCAGGGCGCGATGCCGGCAGGGGGGGCGGGCAGAGTGGCAGGCGGCATGCCGGCCAGCGCCTGCTCGCCGAAGGCCAGGCTGCGGGCCCGGGCGATCTGCGCGTGGCGCGGATCGGCGGGGCAGGGCTGCGCGGCGTCGGGGCTCAGGGCGAACATGGGGCGGGGACTCCTGTGGCTGGCTGGCAAGGGATTGCGAACGGGCTGGCAGGCGGGCACGGTCGAAGCCGGGGGCGCAGGCGCAAGCGGTGCGGGCTGCGGCTGCGGTGACGACTGTGTCATTTTGAGAATATCCGCGCCGCCCGGCCCGGGCTTGCGGGTCAACCCTAGAACGGGCGCCTGCGGGCAGGGCGACCATGGCAGGCGAGGTTTCCGGCGTTCCCCCACGTTCCAGATCACCGCCGAACACAGGCAGGAGACAGCACGATGAATGTCCAGCTCACCGTCAACGGGCGCGCGCAGCGCATCGACGTTCCACCCAACACCTTGCTCGTGCATGCGCTGCGCGAGCACCTGCGCCTGACCGGCACGCATGTGGGCTGCGACACCAGCCAGTGCGGGGCCTGCACCGTCATCGTCGACGGCCACGCCGTCAAGTCCTGCGCCATGCTGGCCGTGCAGGCCGAGGGCTGCGAGGTGCGCACCATCGAAGGGCTGGCGGATATCGACGGCGGCCTGCACCCCATGCAGGCGGCCTTCAAGGAGTGCCACGGCCTGCAATGCGGCTTTTGCACGCCGGGCATGGTCATGAGCGCCGTGGACCTTTGCCAGCGCCAGCCGTGCGCGGGCGATCGCGAGATCCGCGAGGCGCTGGAGGGCAACCTGTGCCGCTGCACGGGCTACCAGAACATCGTGGCCGCCGTGAAAAAGGGCAGCCAGGCCATGGCAGGGCCTGCGGCCTGAGCGCCGCAGGTCACCACAAGGAGACAGCCATGGGTGCATCCGACTTTTCCAAGCTCCCCCACATCGGCGAGCCCGTCAAGCGCAAGGAGGACTACCGCTTCCTCACGGGCGCGGGCCAGTACACCGACGACATCGCGCTGGCCGCCCAGGCCCATGCGGTGTTCGTGCGCTCGCCGCACGCGCATGCGCGTGTGCGCTCCGTGTCCACCGACGCGGCCAGGGCCGCGCCCGGCGTCATCGGCGTGCTCACGGGCGCCGACGTGGCGGCCGACAAGATCAACGGCCTGCCCTGCGGCTGGCTGATCACCAGCACCAACGGCGAGCCCATGAAGGAGCCGCCGCATCCCATCCTGGCGCTGGACACCGTGCGCTACGTGGGCGACCAGGTCGCCATGGTCGTGGCCGAGACGCTGGAGCAGGCGCGCGACGCGGCCGAGCTGGTGGAGGTGGACTACGACCCGCTGCCCGCCGTGGTGCTGGTGGCCGACGCGGCGGCCGGCAGCGTGCCCGGCGCGGTGGTGCACGACATCGCCCCCGACAACCACTGCTACAAATGGGCCATCGGCGACAAGGCCGCCGTGGATGCCGTGTTCGCCGGTGCCGCCCACATCGCCCAGCTGGACCTGGTCAACAACCGCCTGGTTCCCAACGCCATGGAGCCGCGCGCGGCCATCGGCAGCTACAGCCGCGCCAATGACGAGTACACGCTGTACGTGGCCAACCAGAACCCGCACGTCGAGCGGCTGCTGATGACGGCCTTCGTCATGGGCCTGCCCGAGCACAAGGTGCGCGTGATCGCGCCCGACGTGGGCGGCGGCTTCGGCTCCAAGATCTTCCTGTATGCCGAGGATGTCTGCCTGACCTGGGGTGCGCGAAAGCTCAACCGCAACATCAAGTGGACGGCCGACCGCAGCGAATCCTTCCTTACCGACGCCCATGGCCGCGACCACGTCAGCCATGCCGAGATGGCCATGGACGCCAGCGGCAAGTTCCTGGCCATGCGCGTGCACACGGATGCCAACCTGGGCGCCTACCTGAGCACCTTCGCCAGCGCCGTGCCCACCATCCTCTATGCCACCTTGCTGGCCGGTCAGTACGCCACGCCCCAGGTCTATGTGGAGGTCGATGCCTGGTTCACCCACACCGCGCCCGTCGATGCCTACCGGGGCGCGGGCCGGCCCGAGGCCACCTACCTGCTGGAGCGCCTGGTCAGCCGCTGCGCCTGGCAGCTGAACCTGTCCCAGGCCGAGATACGGCGGCGCAACTTCGTCACCAGCTTCCCCTACCAGACGCCCGTGGCCCTGCAGTACGACGTGGGCGACTACGGCGCCTGCATGGACAAGGCCGAGGCCCTGGCCGACGTGGCCGGCTTTGCCGCGCGCCGTGCCGACAGCGAGGCGCGGGGCCTCAGGCGCGGCCTGGGCTACAGCAGCTACATCGAGGCCTGTGGCCTGGCGCCCAGCAACATCGCGGGCGCCCTGGGCGCGCGGGCCGGCCTGTTCGAATGCGGCGAGGTGCGCGTGCACCCCACGGGCAGCGTCACCGTGTTCACGGGCTCGCACAGCCACGGCCAGGGGCACGAGACCACCTTCGCCCAGGTGGTGGCCGCGCGCCTGGGGATACCCGTGGAGAACGTGGACATCGTCCACGGCGACACGGGCCGTGTGCCGTTCGGCATGGGCACCTATGGCTCGCGCTCCATCAGCGTGGGCGGCGCGGCCATCATGAAGGCGCTGGACAAGATCGAGGCCAAGGCCAAGAAGATCGCGGCCCACCTGATGGAGGCCAGCGACGCCGACATCGACTTCGCGGGCGGCGAGTTCACGGTGCGCGGCACCGACAAGAAAATCCCCTTCGCCCAGATCGCGCTCACCGCCTATGTGCCGCACAACTACCCGCTGGACAAGCTGGAGCCCGGCCTCAACGAAACCGCCTTCTACGACCCCACCAACTTCACCTTTCCCGCAGGCACGTACATCTGCGAGGTCGAGGTGGACCCGGCCACGGGCGTGGTGCGCGTGGACCGCTTCAGCGCCGTGGACGACTTCGGCACCATCATCAATCCCATGATCGTCGAGGGCCAGGTGCACGGCGGCGTGGCCCAGGGCATAGGCCAGGCGCTGCTGGAAAACTGCGTCTACGACCGCGAGACCGGCCAGCTGCTCACCGGCAGCTTCATGGACTACGCCATGCCGCGCGCCGACGATTTCCCCGAATTCAAGCTCGGCACCGTCTGCACGCCCTGCACGCACAACCCGCTGGGCACCAAGGGCTGCGGCGAGGCGGGGGCCATAGGCTCGCCGCCCGCCGTCATCAATGCCGTGCTTGACGCACTGCATCCCCTGGGTGTCAGGGACCTGGACATGCCGGCCAGCCCGCACCGTGTCTGGTCGGCCATCGACGCCGCAGCCACCTCCTGAGGAGAGCGCCATGTACGCATTCACCTATGAAGCCCCTGGCAACACGGCCGACGCCGCTGCTCTGGCCGCCCAGGGCGGCCAGTACCTGGCCGGCGGGCAAAGCCTGCTGCCATCGATGCGCCTGCGCCTGGCGCGGCCCGAACAGATCGTGGACCTGAACCGCGTCCAGGGCCTGGCCGGCATCGCCGTCAACGGCCAGACCGTGGAAATCCGCGCCATGACACGCCACGCCGACGTGGCCGCCAACCCGCAGGTCCAGGCCGCCATCCCGGCCCTGGCCGAGCTGGCCGGCGGCATCGGCGACCGCCAGGTGCGTGCGCGCGGCACCATCGGCGGTTCGCTGGCCAACAACGACCCCGCTGCCTGCTACCCCAGCGCCGTGCTGGGCCTGGGCGCCACTGTCGTCACCGACCGGCGCGAGATCGCGGCCGACGACTTCTTCCAGGGCATGTACACCACGGCGCTGGGCAGCGGCGAGCTGATCACGGCCGTGCGCTTTCCCGTGCCGAGGAAGGCCGCCTACCTCAAGTTCAAGCAGCCCGCCTCGCGCTTCGCCCTGGTGGGCGTCTTCGTCGCCCAGACCGACAGCGGCGTGCGCGTGGCCATCACGGGCGCCGGGCTCAGCGTGTTCCGCCATGCGGGGCTGGAGGCCGCGCTCAACCAGAGCTTCACGCCCGACGCGGCCGCCCAGGTGCTGATCGACCATGCCGACCTCAACAGCGACCTGCATGCCAGCGCGCGCTACCGGGCGCAGTTGATCAGCGTGCAGACGCAGCGTGCGGTATCGCAGATGCTGGGGTGACTATGGTGACCCCCTGAGTCGCTTCGCGCCTTCCCCCTTGAAGGGGGACGACACCCTCGGTGCGGGGCGGCCCTTCCTCGGTGTCCCTGAGTTGGATTGCGCCAGTTTTGCGCAGCGCAGACGAAGCGCAGTTCCATGACGATTGGATAAGGACTGAATGAAGGTTCCCGAGCAAGCCATCGCCTCCATAGACGCCCTGGTCGCCGCGCTGCAGGCCGAAGGCTATTTCGCCGACCGGCGCCTGGCCACGGCCGTCTTCCTGGCCCTGCGGCTGCAGCGGCCGCTGCTGCTGGAGGGCGAGCCCGGCGTGGGCAAGACCGCGCTGGCCCAGGCGCTGGCGCGCGTGCTGGAGCGCCGCCTGATCCGGCTGCAGTGCTATGACGGCATGGAGCAGCGCGAGGCGCTGTATGAATGGAACTACGCGGCCCAGCTGCTGCACCTGCGCGCGGCCGAGCTGGCCTCGGCGCAGCCCGCGGCCGCACCGCAGCACGACCGCATGCAGCGCGCCGAGCAGGAGGTCTACCAGGAGCGCTACCTGGTAAGCCGCCCGCTGCTGCAGGCCCTGCAGCAGCCCGAGCCCGGCGCCGTGCTGCTGATCGACGAGATCGACCGTGCCGACGAGCCCTTCGAGGCCTTCCTGCTCGAATACCTGGGCGAGTACCAGGTCAGCATTCCCGAGCTGGGCACGGTGGCGGCACGCGTGCCGCCCGTGACCGTGCTCACCAGCAACCGCACGCGCGACCTGCACGACGCCGTCAAGCGCCGCTGCCTCTACCACTGGCTGGACTATCCCGGGCGCGAGCGCGAGCTGGCCATCGTGCGCGCCCTGGTGCCCGGGGCCGGGCAGGCCCTGACCGCCCAGGTGGCGAGCTTCGTGGGACGGCTGCGCAGCCAGCCCTTTGCCGACGCCTTCCAGCGCGTGCCCGGCATTGCCGAAAGCGTGGAATGGGCCAAGGCCCTGGTGGCGCTGGACACCCTGGTGGTCGATCCCGAAGTCGTGCACGACACGGCCGGCATCCTCTTCAAGCAGCGCGAGGACGTGGCCGCGCTCACACCCGAGCGGCTGCAGCAACTGCTGGCGCCGGAGCCCGCGCCGTGACGGCTGGGGCAGCCGGTGCGGCCGGTGCCGCCGATGGGGGCGAGCGCACCAGCTGGCTGGGCGATGCGCGCAGCGGCAAGCTCGCCGGCAACCTGGTCGGCTTTGCGCGTGCGCTGCGCCGCGCGGGCGTGCCCGTGGATGGCGGGCGCATGGCGCTGGCCCAGCAGGCCCTGTCCCTTGTCGGCCTGGCGCGCGAGGACATGGCCGCAGCGCTGGAGGCCGTATTTGTGAGCAACGCCCAGGACCGCGCCGTGTTCCGCGAACTGTTCGACGCCTACTTCCGCAATCCCGATGTGGCCCGGCAACTGCTGGCCCAGTTGCTGCCGCAGGCGCCCCGGCCGTCCGCGCCGCGCCACCGCCCGCGCGTGCAGGAAGCCCTGTCGCCCCGCCAGGCAGGCGAGGGCAGGGCCGCCGTCGATGAAGAGCTGAAGCTGGACGCCGCCATGACGGCCAGCGAGCGCCACCGCCTGCGCCATGCCGACTTCAACCAGCTCAGCGCCAGCGAGTACCTGCTGGTGCAGCGCCTGGCCCGGGACATCGCCCTTCCCTTGCCCCGCTACCGCAGCCGCCGCACGCGCACCGGCCAGCGCGGCGCGGTGCCCGACTGGGCTGCCAGCCTGCGTGCGGCATCGCGCCACGGCGGCGAAATGCTGCAGCTGCTGCGGCGCGAACGGCGGCGCCTGCCGCTGCCCTGGCTGGCCCTGGTCGATGTCTCGGGCTCCATGGAGCGCTATGCGCGGCTGCTGCTGGCCTTCCTGCACGCGGCCACCGGCACGCAGCGCCATGCGGGCCTGCGCCGCCAGGTCTTCAGCTTCGGCACCGAGCTGCGCGACCTGGGCCCGGCCTTTGCCCAGGCCGATACAGACGCCATGCTCGAGCGCGCCAACGCCGCCATTGCCGACTTTGGCGGCGGCACGCGCCTGGGCAGCAGCCTGGGCGAACTGCGCCGCCTGCATGCGCGCCACCGGGTTTCAGGCCTGGTGGGCCGGCGCACCCTGGTGCTCATCATCAGTGACGGCCTGGACACCGGCGATGCCGCCGAGCTGGACCGCGAACTGGCCTGGCTGCGCCGCCACAGCGCGCGGCTGCTGTGGCTCAACCCGCTGCTGCGCTTTGACGGGTATGCCCCACTGGCCCAGGGGGCGGCCGTGCTGCATCGTCATGCCCATGCCATGCTTGCGGTACACAACCTGGAATCGCTGCAGCAACTGGCCGGTCACCTGGCGCGGCTGCTGGCGGCGCCAGGCCGCTGAGCCGCTTGCGGCCACCCCCATCGCAGAAAGGAATTGCCATGGAAATGCAAGCCAGCCGTTCCCTCGCCGTCAGCCAGCAGCAGGCCTGGGAGGCGCTCAACGATCCCGAAACGCTCAAGGCCTGCCTGGCCGGCTGCGACCGCTTCGAACCCCAGGGCGATGACCAGTACGCCGTGGGCATGGCGGTCAAGGTGGGGCCGGTATCGGCCAAGTTCAGCGGCAAGGTCACGCTGTCCGACATCACGCCGCCCGAGCGCTACCGCATCGCCTTTGAAGGCCAGGGCGGCGTGGCCGGCTTCGGCAAGGGCGAGGCCGACGTCACCCTCACCCCCGAGCCCGCTGACGCCGCAGGCCAGCCGCGCTGCCTGCTCAGCTACAGCGTGCAGGCCCAGGTCGGCGGCAAGATCGCCCAGCTGGGCCAGCGGCTGATCGACGGCGCCGCGCGCAACATGGCCGACGACTTCTTCGCGCGCTTCGACACG
Source organism: Delftia sp. WSY_7 (assembly GCF_043104845.1). NCBI lineage: Bacteria > Pseudomonadati > Pseudomonadota > Betaproteobacteria > Burkholderiales > Comamonadaceae > Delftia > Delftia sp. WSY_7. The sequence goes on from NZ_JBICLB010000055.1 coordinate 181,133, forward strand.
CTGATGCAGCAGCGCCACCCGCGCGCGCCGGCAGCGCCTGCCGATGCAGGCGACACCGCCGACCTGTCCCACCTGCCTGCCGGCCTGGCCGATGAAACCGGCCACATCGAGCCCACCGTGGACGCCCAGGCCTGGGAGCACGACGCCGCAGCCGGCGTGGCCACGCCGCTGGATGCCGCACCGGCCACCGAGGCCGAGGAACGCTCGCGCCGCGCCATCCCGCTGTGGTGCTGGGGGCTGGCCATCGCCGTCGTCCTGGGTGCCGGCTGGCTGCTTTCGCGGTACTAGGGCGCTCCCCCTGAGCGGCTGCGCCGCTTCCCCCTCTCTCTCGCTTTGCGGGAGGGGGACGACGCCCTCGGCTGGGCGCCCCCGCCGCGAGGCGGCTCTTGCTCGGCGTCTCTGGCCTCAGATTTGTTGTGGCTTCTATGCTTCGCCCTGCGCTACCAAGCCCTTTTTACATGCTGCTGCACCCTTCTTGATGCAGAGAGACAATAGCCGCCGAAAAACGCCAGGCGCCCAGCTGCACAGGCAAGCCAGGTGCCGGCGTGGAGATTTGCAATGGAAAACCTGGATGTTCATGTTCTGCGCCACCTCGCGCAATGGCGCGCTCAGGGCGAGCGCGCGCTGCTGGCCACGGTGGTGCGCACCTGGGGCTCGTCGCCCCGGCCCATCGGCTCCATCATGGCGCTGGGGGCCTCGGGCGCCGTGGTCGGCTCCGTGTCCGGCGGCTGCATCGAGGACGACCTGATCGCCCGCTACAGCCACGCCTCGGACGCCGACGCCCTGCGCGACGGCGCGCCCCGGCTGCTGCGCTACGGCGTCAGCGCCGACGAGGCCCACCGCTTCGGCCTGCCCTGCGGCGGCACGCTGGAGCTGCTGCTCGAATTCAATCCCGACGCTGCTGCGCTGCAGCAACTCGTCCAATGGCTGGACGAAGGCCGCATGGTGCGGCGCACCGTGGACAAGGCCACCGGCCAGGTCGTCCAGCAGGTCAGCGACGCGCCCGAGCCGCTGGTGCATGCCGGGCAGCAGGTCGCCAACAGCTTCGGTCCCGAGTACCGCATGCTGCTCATCGGCGCAGGCCAGCTGTCCGAATACCTGGCCACCATGGCGCTGTTCAACGGCTTTGCGGTCACCGTCTGCGACCCGCGCGAGGAATACAGCCGCCACTGGAGCGTGGCCGGCGTGCAGCTGTCGCGCGAGATGCCCGACGACCTTGTGCGCACCATGCGCGCCGATGCGCGCACCTGCATCATCGGCCTCACGCACGACCCCAAGCTCGACGACCTGGCCCTCATGGAAGCCCTGGAATCCCCGGCCTTCTACGTGGGCGCCATCGGCTCGCGCCGCAACACCGCGCTGCGCCTGCAGCGCCTGAGCGAGCACTTCGGCCTGGGCGACGCGCAGCTCGCGCGCCTGCGCGGCCCCATCGGCCTGTACATAGGCAGCAAGACGCCCCCCGAAATCGCCGTCAGCATCATGGCCGAGGTCCTGGCCGCCAAGAACGGCGTGACCCTGCCGCGCGGCATGACCGTGGAAGAAGGCAAGCTCGCCGCAGCCCAGCCCCCGCAGCCGCTGGAGGATGACGGGCCCGAGGGCATCACGCCCCTGGTGTGCGGGGTGGGTTAGACGGGGCGCCGCAGGCGGGTGGCATGGGGCTGCAGTGACGGGAGTTGAGGCGCTATATTGATCGATCTTCTTTCATAGAGGGAGGCGATCATGTGTTTGGCTGGGAATGAGGCCGGCTTGCCCGGCACGATTGTCGGCAATCCTGTGGCGAAAGGGTTCGGAGGCGCGGCGTGAGCGGCGCTCGTCCGCTGGCTGCCGGCCTGACCGCCAGCCTCTCCGTGGCAACAGGCTATCTGCCGATTGCTTTTTCCTTTGACGTGGCGGCCGTTCAGGCGGGCCTTGCTCCATCCACTGCCGTGCTGGCTTCCGTGCTGGTCTATGCCGGAGCCAGCCAGTTCCTGCTGATTTCGTTGCTGGCTTCGGGAGCCGGGCTGTGGACCGCTTTGCCCACGGTGCTGTTGATGAATGCGCGGCATGTGCTGTATGGCCCGGCCCTGCAGGTGGTGCTGGGGCCGCGGCAGCGCCTGGCCACGCCCTGGTTGGCCTTTGGCCTGACCGACGAGGTGTTTGCCACCGCCATGAGCAAGATGCAGGGCGTGCCAGAGGCCGAGCGCGAGCACTGGCTTCTGGGCCTGCAACTTGGCGCCTACGCGGCCTGGGTGGGCGGCACGGTGATGGGGGTGACGCTGGTGGGCGAGGTGGATCGGTGGCCGGCAGCCGTCCGCGAGGGGCTGGCCTTCGTTCTGCCGGCATTGTTCTTTGCGCTGCTGCTGGAGGCGGGGGTGCTGCGCTGGTGGCGTGCGGTGCTCACGGCCGCCGTGGTCGCTGCGGTGCTGGTTTGCTTCATTCCGGGCTACCACGCCCTGGCGCTGGCGATCCTGTGCGGTGCGCTGGCGCATGCGGCCACGGCCGATAGGGGCTGATCACCATGTCGTACACATTCTGGATCTTGCTGTTGTGCGGTGCCGGCACCTTTGGCCTGCGCTGGTTGCCGTTGTGGCAGGCACGCCGAAGAGGGCACTCTGCACGGGCGTCCCGGAAGGTGCAGCGGTGGCTGGCGGGTGTCGGGCCCGCCGCCATCGCTGCCCTGTTCGTGGTGTCAACCTGGGGGCTGTTGGTCAGCGATGTCCGCTGGGGGCGGGTGGCCGTGATCTCCGTGGCTTTGCTGGCCATCTGCCTCGCACGCCTGGTGCGGGGAGGCATTGCCATGCCGACCTTGGCTGGTGCGCTGACCTACGGCCTGCTGGCCCATTTCAAGCCCTGGTGATGTCAGTGCGGCTGGGCATGGAAGGCCTTGTTGGCAATCTTCCAGCCCGCTTCCGTCTTGAGCAGCACGAAGTAGTCGATGAAGGTGATGGCGCCGTGCACCAGGGTGATCTTGGCGCTGGCCGCCGTGCCGCCGATGTCGATGGCGTCGATGCTGCGGCGGCGCGTGGCCTCGTCGGCGGCGGGCTGGCCCTTGAAGCGGGCGCAGTAGGTGTCGATGTCCCAGGAGGTCAGCGGGCCTTCGCGCACGCTTTCGATGCGGGCGGTGGGCATGAAGGCGGCGCGCATGTGGGCGCTGTTGTCCTCGGCATGGCCGCGCATGTACAGCTCCAGCGGCACGCGCACGGCGGCTTCTTCGGGGTGGTCGGTCAGGCGTGGGTTGGCAGTCGTCATGGTGTTCTCCTGGGACGGATGGATGCCGGCCTGCGCCTGCAGGCCGGCGGCCGCGCATCGTAGCCACAAGCGCGGGGGGCAGTCCAACGGGGTGCCAGGCGCGACCTGCGCCGGGTTGGAGTGCAATGCCTTGTTTTCAATGGACTTTCGGGCTGATGCGCCCTGCATTGGCCGTGCCTGGGTCAACAGTGTTGTGAGCGCCGTGCCCTGTCTGAGGCCCTGCCGACGGGTGGCCGACCTGTTTCCGAAAACGCTCTGGCCAGGGCGGGTAAAGCCGGGGTAAAGCGGGGGTAATGCCTGCGTAAAACGGCGATCTACCTCGTTTTGGAGAGCATGGGACTGGCTACCATAGCCGCATCCGCCGCCGTGCCCCGTTCCGGGGCCGGGCCCACGGCTTCCTCCCACGATTTCCCGCAGTGACCATGAAACGCCTGTCCAGCAGCCCCCTTGTTGCAGATGCCCACGGCGTACGCCAACGTGGCCGGATACGGCCTGCCCTGATGTGGGGCGTGGTGGCATTGGCCCTGGTGGCGGGGGGCGGGCTGTGGTGGTGGAACAAGCGTGCGCCGGCGCAGGGTGAGCAGGCCTCGGCCGGTGCGCCCGGCCCGGGGGGCGGGCGTGCGGGAGGCGGCCGGCGCGGCCCCGGCGGCCCGGGTGGGCCTGGCGGCCCCGGCGCCATGGGTGCCCAGGCGCAGCCGGTGTCCGTGGGCGTGGTGGAGCGGCGCGACATGCGCGTGCTGATCAGCGCCATCGGCACCATGAACCCGCGCGCCACGGCCGTGGTGCGCGCCAAGGTGTCGGGCGAGTTGCTGCGCCTGCATTTCAAGGAAGGCGACGAGGTCAAGGCCGGCCAGCTGCTGGCCGAGATCGATCCGCGCAGCTTCCAGGCCAGCTTCAACCAGATCCAGGGCACGCTGCAGCGCGACCAGGCGCTGCTCAAGAACGCCCAGCTGGACCTGCAGCGCTACAAGGAGCTGCAGGCCCAGGATTCCATTGCCGGCCAGCAGGTCGATACCCAGGCTGCGCTGGTGCGCCAGTACCAGGGCACGGTGGCAGCCGACCAGGCCCAGGCCGATGCGGCCAAGCTGCAACTGAGCTACACGCGCATCACGGCGCCCATTGCGGGCCGGCTGGGCCTGCGCCAGGCCGACCGGGGCAATGTGGTCAACCCTTCGGATGCCAACGGCATCGTCACCATCACGCAGGTCAAGCCCATCGATGCGGTGTTCTCCGTGCCCGAGGCGCATGTGGGCACGCTGGCGCGGCGCCTGGCCGAGGGCCGCGAGCTGCCCGTGGAGCTGTGGGACCGGGACCTGAAGCAGCAATTGGGGCGCGGCCGCCTGAATGCGGTGGACAACAGCATCGACATCGCCACCGGCACCATCAAGGCCAAGGCCGCCTTCGACAATGCCGAGGGCCGGCTGTTCGCCAACCAGTTCGTCAACGTCAGGCTGGAAGTGGACCGGCTGGAGCAGGCGCTGACCGTGCCGACCACGGCCGTGCAGAACAACTACGTCTATCTGGTCCAGGAGGATGGCACGGTGACGCAGCGGCGCATCGCCGTGGGCGTGACCGATGGCGACCGCGTCAGCGTCAAGGGCGAACTCAAGCCTGGCGAGCAGGTGGTGGTCGATGGCATTGACCGCCTGCGCGAAGGCGCCAAGGTCACGGTGATCGAGCCCGACAAGGTGCAGAAGGTGGACCAGGCCGTGCAGGACGCCTCCAGCCAGCCGCGCGGCATGCGCAATCTGCCGCCCGATGTGCGCGCCAAGCTGGCGACCATGAACCCCGACGAGCGCAAGGCCTACCTGCAGAAGCTGCGCGCCGAGCGCGGTGGGCAGCGCAATGGCGGCAATGGCGGTGGCAACAGTGGCGGCAGCAATGGCGCCGGCAGCGGCGCACCGGCCGCCGAAGGTTCCGCGCCGGCATCCCAGGCACCTGCGCCGTCACCGGGCTCGCCCCAGCCATCGCCCGGCCCGGCGTCTGCCGCTCCGGCGGCTCCAGCGGCTCCCGCTCCTGCCGGGCGCTGAGCAGCGCCCGGCACCTGAAGACCGCAAGCCCTTCCAGGCGGCCCCATGAATCTTTCCCGCATCTTCATCCTGCGACCCGTCGCCACCTCGCTGCTGATGGTGGCGGTGCTGATCGCCGGCCTGCTGGCCTACCGGCTGCTGCCGATCTCGGCCCTGCCCGAGGTGGACTACCCCACCATCCAGGTCACCACGCTGTACCCGGGCGCCAGCCCCGACGTGATGACCTCCAACGTCACCGCGCCGCTGGAGCGCCAGCTCGGCCAGATGCCGGGGTTGTCGCAGATGTCGTCCACCAGTTCGGGCGGCGCCTCGGTGATCACGCTGCGCTTTGCGCTGGACTTGGCCATGGACGTGGCCGAGCAGCAGGTGCAGGCCGCCATCAACGCGGGTGCCAACCTGCTGCCCAGCGACCTGCCCATGCCCCCGCTGTACAGCAAGGTCAATCCGGCGGATGCGCCCATCCTCACACTGGCCATCACCTCGCCCTCGCTGCCGGTGATCCGTGTCAACGACCTGGTGGAGAACCGCCTGGCGCCCAAGCTCTCGCAGGTCAACGGCGTGGGACTGGTGGCGATTGCCGGCGGGCGCCGGCCTGCCGTGCGCATCCAGGCCAACCCGACGGCGCTGGCCGGCCTGGGCATGACGCTGGACGATGTGCGCACCGCCATCGCCGCCGCCAACGTCAAGCAGGCCAAGGGCGGCTTCGACGGGCCGGCGCGCGCCTCCACCATCGATGCCAACGACCAGCTGCAGTCGGCGGCCGAGTACCGCAACCTCATCATCGCCTTCAAGAACGGCCTGCCCGTGCGCCTGTCCGACATCGCCCAGACCGTGGACGATGCCGAGAATACGCGCCTGGCCGCCTGGGCCGGCACGCCCGAGGGTGGTTCGCGCGCGGGCGTGATCCTCAACATCCGGCGCCAGCCCGGCGCCAACGTGATCGAGACGGTGGACCGCATCAAGGCGCTGCTGCCCCAGCTCAAGGAGACGCTGCCGGCCTCGCTGGACGTGCAGGTGCTGACCGACCGCACGGTGACCATCCGCGCCTCGGTCAACGACATGCAGCTGGAGCTGATGCTGGCCATCGCCCTGGTGGTGGCGGTGATCTTCGTCTTCCTGCGCAGCGCCTCGGCCACGCTGATCCCGAGCTTTGCCGTGCCGCTGTCGCTGATCGGCACCTTCGGCGTGATGTACCTGGCCGGTTTTTCCATCAACAACCTCACGCTGATGGCGTTGACGATCTCCACCGGCTTCGTGGTGGACGATGCCATCGTGATGATCGAGAACATCGCGCGCTTCGTGGAAAAGGGCGAGCCGCCCATGCAGGCCGCGCTCAAGGGCGCCAGGCAGATCGGCTTCACCATCATCTCGCTGACGATTTCGCTGATCGCCGTGCTGATCCCGCTGCTGTTCATGGGCGACGTGGTGGGGCGGCTGTTCCACGAGTTCGCCATCACCATGGCGGTGGCCATCCTGATCTCGGCCGTGGTCTCGCTGACGCTCACGCCCATGCTGTGCGCGCGGCTGCTGCGCCACCAGCCCGAAGGGGCCGAGGAGGAAAAGCATGGCCGCCTGTACCACGCCACGGGCCGTTTCTTCGACCGCACCATCGCCGGCTACGGCCGCATCCTCACCTGGGTGCTGGACCGCCGGGGCCTGACATGGATCGTCTTCCTGGCCACGCTGGCCGTGACCGTGCTGCTGTACTTTGCCGTGCCCAAGGGCTTCTTCCCGGACCAGGACACGGGCACCATCCAGGCCACGACCGAGGCCGACCAGTCCATCTCCTTTGCCGCCATGGCCGAGCGCCAGCAGGCCCTGGCCGAGCTGCTGCTCAAGGACCCGGCCGTGCAGAGCATCTCGTCCTTCATCGGCGTCGATGGCAGCAACACCACGCTGAACACGGGCCGGCTGCTGATCGACCTCAAGCCCCATGGCCAGCGCGATGGCGTGCCCGCCGTGCTGCGCCGCCTGTCCGACGATGCGCTGCAGATCCCGGGCATACGCCTGTACGCCCAGCCCGTGCAGGACCTGACCATCGAGGACCGCGTGGCGCGCACCCAGTACCAGCTGCTGATGTCCTCGCCCGACATGGCGCAGCTGGCCAAGAGCACCCAGGCCCTGGTCGAGCGCATGCACGACCTGCCCGAGCTGGTGGACGTGGGCAGCGACCTGCAGGACCAGGGCCTGCAGGCCTTCGTGCAGATCGACCGGGCCCAGGCCAGCCGGCTGGGCGTGACGGTCTCGGCCATCGACACGGCGCTGTACAACGCCTTCGGCCAGCGGCTGATCTCCACCATCTTCACGCAGTCCAACCAGTACCGCGTGGTGCTGGAAGTGGCGCCGCAGTTCAAGATCGGGCCCGAGGCGCTGCAGTCCATCTACGTGGCCTCCAGCGCGGGCGCGCCCGTGCCGCTGTCCTCGGTGGCCACGGTCAGCGAGCGGCCCATGGCCCTGGCCGTGAACCATGTGGGCCAGCTGCCCGCCGGCACCATCTCGTTCAACACCGCGCCCGGCGTGTCGCTGGGCCATGCCGTCAAGGCCGTGCAGGACCTGATGGCCCAGCTGCGCACCGAGGGCCATATGCCGCTGTCGGTGGACGCCGCCTTCCAGGGCGCGGCCCTGGCCTTCCAGGCCTCGCTGTCCAACACGCTGCTGCTGGTGCTGGCGGCGGTGATCACCATGTACATCGTGCTGGGCGTGCTCTATGAGAGCACCATCCACCCGGTGACCATCCTGTCCACGCTGCCCTCGGCCGGCGTGGGCGCGCTGCTGGCCCTGCTGCTGGCGGGGCTGGACCTGGACATCATCGCCATCATCGGCATCGTGCTGCTGATCGGCATCGTCAAGAAGAACGCGATCATGATGATCGACTTCGCGCTGGAGGCGCAGCGCGAGGAGGGACATACGCCGCGCGAGGCCATCTACCAGGCCTGCCTGCTGCGGTTCCGGCCTATCCTGATGACGACCTTGGCGGCTTTGCTGGGGGCCTTGCCGTTGATGCTGGGGACGGGGGTGGGCAGTGAGTTGCGGCATCCGTTGGGGGTGACGTTGGTGGGGGGCTTGCTGGTGAGTCAGTTGTTGACTCTGTTCACTACGCCTGTGATCTATCTGACTTTTGAAGGGTGGGCGCAGAGGTGGCGGGATCGTTCTTCTCGGGAGAGCGTTCATGCCTGAGCTTGCGCTCTTGTCTTGGCTGGCGCCGCTGGCCGGGGTTCGGCCCGGCGGCCGACCTACTTTCTTGCCTCGCAGCAAGAAAGTAGGCAAAGAAATGCGCCCCCACTGCCCACGACCCTTCGCTTCGCTGCGGGCAACCTGCGTTGGGCACGATGCGGGGTGTGCCGCAGAACTCGCTTTGCGCTTCGCGCGCCGCTCAGACAACTGCGGCAAGTCAGATAACGAAGCAAGCCTGTCCTTCGGCAGGCTTGCCACCCCGCATCGCCCCCAACGCAGGCGTGGGCAGAGGGGGGAAGGCCGGGGGACGGGCCATCGCTTCGCTCGGCCTGGGGTTTTTGGGGCTGGGTCATGAGCCAGCTTTCCAATCTCTCGGCGCCGTTCATCTTCCGGCCCATTGCCACCATGCTGATGACCATCGGCCTGGCGCTGGCGGGGGCAGTGTCGTATTTCCTGCTGCCGGTGGCGCCGCTGCCGCAGGTGGACTATCCGACGATTTCGGTGTCGGCCAGCCTGCCCGGTGCAAGCCCCGACACGATGGCGGCGACGGTGGCGACGCCGCTGGAGCGGGCGCTGGGGGCGATTGCGGGGGTCAATGAGATCACGTCCAGCTCCAGCCTGGGCAGTACGCGCATCACGCTGCAGTTCGATCTGTCGCGCACGGTGGACAGCGCGGCGCGCGATGTGCAGGCTGCCATCAATGCGGCGCGCACGCTGCTGCCTTCGGGCATGCCGGGCAATCCTACGTATCGCAAGGTGAATCCGGCTGATGCGCCGATCATGATCCTGGCGCTGACGTCCAGCGCGCTGACGCGCGGGCAGATGTATGACGCGGCGTCCACCGTGCTGGCGCAGAAGCTCTCGCAGGTGGAGGGCGTGGGCCAGGCGTCCATCAGCGGCGGGGCGCTGCCGGCCGTGCGCGTGGAGCTGGACCCGGTGAAGCTGGCGGCCAATGGCGTGTCGCTGGACCAGGTGCGTACCGCCATTTCGGCCACGAATGCCAACCGCCCGCTGGGCGCGGTGGAGCGCGAGGACCACTACTGGCAGGTGACCGCCAATGACCAGGCCCGCGTGGCGGCCGACTATGCGCCGCTTGTGCTGCGCTGGAGCAATGGCAATGCGATCCGGCTGCAGGACGTGGCCGATGTCACGGATTCGGTGCAGGACGTGCGCAACTACGGCGTGGCCAATGGCAAGCCCGCCATCCTGCTGCAGATCTTCAAGCAGCCCGATGCCAACATCCTGGAGGCCGTGGCGCGCGTGCGCTCTTTGCTGCCGCAGCTCAAGGCGTCCATCCCCGAGGCGATCGATCTGACCATCGTGTCCGACCGCACGCCCACGCTGCGCGCCTCGGTGGTGGAGGTGGAACGGGCGCTGTTGATCGCCGTGGCGCTGGTGATCCTGGTGGTGTTCCTGTTCCTGCGCAATGGCCGGGCCACGCTGATTCCGGCCGTGGCCGTGCCGGTGTCGCTGGCGGGCACGTTCGGCGTGATGTACCTGGCCGGCTATACGCTGGACAACCTGTCGCTGATGGCGCTGACCGTGGCCACGGGCTTTGTGGTGGACGATGCCATCGTGGTGCTGGAGAACGTGATGCGCCACATGGAGCGCGGCAAGACCGCGCTGCGCGCGGCGCTGGACGGGGCGCGCGAGATCGGGTTCACCGTGGTGTCCATGAGCCTGTCGCTGATCGCGGTGTTCGTGCCCATCCTGTTCATGGGCGGCATCGTGGGGCGGTTCTTCCGCGAGTTCGCGGTGGTGATGTCGGCGGCGATTCTGATCTCGATGGTGGTGTCGCTGACCACCACGCCCATGATGTGCGCGGCGCTGCTGCGGCCGCAGCGGCCTGCTGCACAGGCGCGTCCGCGCGGGCCAATGGGCCGCGCCTGGGACCGCTTCGGCGCCTGGGTGGGCCGTGCCGAGCGGCGTGCCATGTCCGGCTACCGCGCAAGCCTGGCCTGGTGCCTGCGCCACCAGCCGCTGGTGCTGCTGGTGCTGGCCGGCGTGGTGGCGCTGAACGTGCACCTGTACATGGCCATCGACAAGGGCTTCATGCCCAGCCAGGACACGGGCCGCGTGATGGGCTTCATCCGGGCCGACCAGTCCACCTCCTACCAGGCCATGGAGCAGCGGCTCAAGCGCTTCCTGTCCATCGTGCAGGAAGACCCGGCCGTGGAGTACGTGACGGGCTTCACGGGCGGCGGCCAGCGCAATGCGGCCAACATGTTCATGTCGCTCAAGCCGCTGGCCGAGCGCAAGGTGTCTTCCGACGAGGTGATCAACCGCCTGCGCGACAAGCTCAAGAACGAGCCCGGCGCGAGGCTGTTCATGGTCACGCAAAGCGATATCCGCATCGGCGGGCGGCAGAGCTCGGGCTCGTACGACTACACGCTGCAGGCTGACGACATCCAGGACCTGCGCACCTGGGAGCCGCGCATCCGCCAGGTGCTGTCGCAGCTGCCCCAGCTCACGGACGTGAACAGCGATGTCTCCGACTTCGGCCTGCAGACCTCGCTGGTGATCGACCGCGACGCGGCCACGCGCCTGGGGCTGACGGTGTCTCAGATCGACGGCACGCTCAACAACGCCTTCGGCCAGCGCCAGGTGGGCGTGATCTACAACCCGCTCAACCAGTACCGCGTGGTGATGGAGGCCGCGCCCCGCTACCTGCAAAGCCCCGAGACACTGCGCGGCTTCTTCTTCGTGAACAACCAGGGCGTGCAGGTGCCGCTGACCTCGTTTGCGCGCATCACCACCACCAACACGCCGCTGTCCGTGAACCACGACCGGGGCACGCCGGCCAGCACCATCAGCTTCAGCCTGGCCGAAGGCGTGGCGCTGTCGGATGCCAGCGACGCCATCCGCGCGGCCGTGGCCGAGCTGGGCGTGCCCGTGTCGGTGCGCGGCAGCTTCAGCGGCACGGCAGGGGCCTTCCAGCAGGCGCTGTCGGGGCAGCCGCTGCTGATCCTGGCGGCCATCATCACCATCTACCTGGTGCTGGGCGTGCTCTACGAGAGCCTGGTGCACCCGCTGACCATCCTGTCCACGCTGCCTTCGGCCGGCGTGGGTGCGCTGATGGCGCTGATGCTGTTCAAGACGGAGTTCTCGCTGATCGCGCTGATCGGGGTGATATTGCTGATCGGCATCGTCAAGAAGAACGCCATCATGATGATCGACTTCGCGCTGGAGCGGCAGCGCGGCGGCCATGCCACGGCCGCCCAGGCCATCTACCGCGCCTGCGAGCTGCGGCTGCGTCCCATCCTCATGACCAGCCTGGCGGCCATCTGCGGCGCGCTGCCGCTGGCCCTGGGCCGGGGCGACGGCGCCGAGCTGCGCCAGCCGCTGGGCATTGCCATCGTGGGCGGCCTGATGCTGAGCCAGCTGCTCACGCTCTACACCACGCCCGTGGTCTATGTGCTGCTGGACAGGCTGCGCCAGCGTGCCTTGGGCCTGCGTGGCCGCGTGCAGGGCAAGGACCGCGGCACCCCTGTGCCCGCCGCATCACCCCAGTGAACCGAATCCGAAAGCCCAAGGCCATGCAGCTGAAGACACTCCAAACCCCGGCGATCTGGCTGGCCGCCGCGCTGCTGGCCGGCTGCTCCACGCAGAGCGCCTACCAGCGCCCCGCACTCGAGGTGCCGGCCCAGTTCAAGGAAGCCACGCCCGAGGCGGCCGAGGCCGGCATCTGGCGGCCCGCGGACCCGTCGCGTGCGCAAGTGCCCGACAACTGGTGGGAGCTGTTCGGCGACGAGCAGCTCAACCGCCTGCAGCAGCAGGCCGCCACCGGCAACCAGAGCATTGCCCAGGCCGCCGCGCGCCTGCGTGCCGCGCAGGCGGCCGTGGCCAGCAGCCAGGCCGGGCTGTTGCCCACGCTGGGCAGCACGGCCGGCGCCACGCGCTCGCGCAGCGGCGGGGCATCGGGTGCATCGGGTGCATCAGGCACGGGCGGCAACACCGGCAGTAGCGGCAACATCTCGACCAACTACTCGCTGGGCCTGAACGCCAGCTGGGAGCTGGACCTGTGGGGCCGCGTGTCGGGCACGGTCAGCGCCAGCCAGGCCAGCGCCCAGGCCAGCAGCGACGACCTGGCGGCCGCGCGGCTGTCGGCCCAGGCATCGATCACGCAGACCTATTTCTCGCTGCGCGCGGCCGATGCCAGCGTGCGGCTGCTGCAGGAAACGCTGCAGGGCTACGAGCAGAGCCTGAAGCTCACCAACAACCGCTACCGCGCGGGCGTGGCCTCGTCGGCCGACGTGGCCCAGGCCGAGGCGCAGTACAAAAGCACCCAGGCCCAGCTCATCGAGGCGCAGACCAGCCGCGCCCAGCTGGAGCACGCCCTGGCCGCGCTGCTGGGCCTGCCTCCGGCCGCCTTCAGCCTGGAGGCCGGCGCCGAGCTGCCGCTGCCGCCCGAGGTGCCGGCCATGCTCTCGTCCCAACTGCTGGAGCAGCGCCCCGACATTGCTGCGGCCGAGCGCCGCGTGGCCGCCGCCAATGCCCAGGTGGGCGTGGCGCGCGCGGCCTTCTTCCCGGCGCTCACGCTGTCGGCCACGGCCGGCTACCGGGGTGCATCGCTGTCCAACCTGGTGAGTGCGCCCAACCTGTTCTGGTCGCTGGGCCCGTCGCTGGCGCTGGCGCTGTTCGACGGCGGCGCGCGCACGGCGGCCGTGGAGTCGGCGCGTGCCTCGCTGGACCTTGCCGCCGCCACCTACCGCCAGACCGTGCTGACGGCGCTGCAGGAAGTGGAGGACAACCTGGTCACCGCATCCGCCCTGGCGCGCGAGCAGCAGGTGCAGATCGAGGCCGTGGCCGCGGCGCAGAAGGCGCTGGATGTCGTCAACAACCAGTACCGCGCGGGCACGGTGGCCTATCTGAATGTGCTCAGCGCCCAGACCACGGTGCTGTCGGCGCGGCGCAGCCTGATCGATGTGCGCAACCGGCGCCTTGCCGCCGTCAACACCTTGCTCAAGAACGTGGCCGGGCGCTGGGAGCCGCTGGGGCCGGTGTCCGCGCAGGGGCCGCAGGCTGTCGCGCGCTGATGTTCAGTCCTGCAGCTCGAAGGCCTGGCGCAATGCTTCGCCGAAGGCCGCGCTGCCGCTGATCGACAGGTTCACCGTGGTGCGGCCATCCCCGGCCGCCACGGATTGCAGGCGCGCCGTGGCTGCGTCAAAGCGCCAGTCCAGCGGCTGGCCGCCGTCGTCCTGGGCCTGCAGCTCGTAGTCCCAGTCGCCGCCTTCCTCGATGGGGCCGCGCCGGCCCTTGAAGCGGCGGTGCGCCCAGGCCAGCAATTGCTCCACCTCGGCCGCCAGGGCCGGCACGCGCGTGGCGGGCACGCTGGCCATGGCGTCCCAGCAGCCCGTGCCTTCGTCGTCTTCGCTGTAGTCGAAATCCAGGTAGTCGAGGGTCATGGTGGCGGTCCGCATGCGTAGTGCGTGGTTGGAAAAGGGAAAGCCCGGCATTGTGCCGCGTGCACAATCGCCCGCATCGCAGAACCGGAAAGACATTCAGATGGACACCGCACAGCAATCGATGGCGCCGCCGATGGTGAGCGCGCAGTCCCTGCGCTTCGGGCAGCCGGGCCTGCTGCTGTGGGATGGCGCCTCGCACGACTGGCCCGTGGGCCTGTGCCTGGTGCGCGGCGGCGAGGGCTGCGGCAAGACCAGCCTGCTGCAAACGCTGGCCGGCCAGTTGCCCTTGCAGGGCGGGCGCCTGGCGTATCCGCAGCAGCCGGACCCGTCGCAGCGCCCCGCGCTGTTCTGGCGCGACCCGCGCGCCGAACTGTCGAATGCCGAGCGCGCCCGGCCCGCGCAGGAATGGGTGCAGGCACAGCGGCAGTTGCATCCGGCGTGGAGCGAGGCGGCATGGCAGGCCCATGCCGACGGCCTGGGCCTGGAGCCCCATCTGCACAAGCCCCTGCTGGCCCTGTCCACGGGCAGCCTGCGCAAGCTGTGGATGGCGGCGGGCTGGGCCAGCGGCGTGCCGCTGCTGCTGATCGACGAGCCGCTGGCCGCGCTGGACCGGGGATCGATGGACCATGTGCAGCGCACGCTGGCGGGGCTGAACCGGGCCGGCCAGCAATCTGCGCCCGTGGCCGGGCACGGGCCGCGCTGCGTGATCGTCGCGCACTGGGACGAGATGCAGGGCGTGGCCTGGGACGACGTGCTGGACCTGCCCGATCAGCCGCCGCTGCGCTGACGGAGCCGGCGTCTACATCGCCACCTACATCGCCGCCTACATCGCCTTGAACCGCTGCGCGTAGAGGCGGCTGACGGCCAGTTTCTCCGCTCGCTCGCGCAGCTGCAGCCACAGCCGGCCGGCCTCGTCGCGCTGGGCGCTGGCAATGGCGGCTGCGCGCACCACGGTGCCACGGTGCACCTGCCAGAAATCCTCGGCGTCCAGCCGGGGCAGCAGTTCCTTGAGCGGCGTGCGCACCAGGTACTCATGCGAGGCCGTGAGCACGCGCACGTACTTGTCGGCGGCCTCGAAGTAGACGACGTCCTGCACGGGCACCATCTGGATCTGCGTGCCCACGCCGGCCTGGATCATCTGCAGCGGCGGCTCGGTAGCGGTGGCGGCGGGGGCCGTGGCACCGGCCAGGTGCCGCAATTGCTCCAGCGCCTGCGCCAGCGCAGCGCCGGCCGGGGCCGCCGTGCGCTGGGCCAGCAGCTCGCGCAGGCGCTGCACGCTGCGCGCCAGCCGCTCGGGCTGCACGGGCTTGAGCAGGTAGTCCACGGCCTGGGCCTCGAAGGCGTCCATGGCGTACTGGTCATAGGCGGTCACGAAGACCAGGATGGGAAACGGCTGCGCCTCTGGCCAGGCGTCGGCCAGTTCGGCAGCGGCCTCCAGGCCGCTCTGGCCCGGCATGCGGATGTCGAAGAACAGCACATCGGGCTGCAGCGCCAGCGCCTGCCGGGCGGCACTCAGGCCGTCGCCCACCATGGCGGCAATCTGCAACTCGGGCCAGGCGCGGGCCAGTGCCTGGCGCAGGTCCTCGGCCAGCAGGGGTTCGTCTTCGGCGATCAGGGCGCGGGGGGAGTGGGTCATTTCAGTCTTCTATTTCACTTGCGCATTGCCGACAGCGTATGAAACTGGCGCGGCCCAACTCAGGGGCACCGAGGAAGGGCCGCCCCGCACCGAGGGTGTCGTTCCCCTCCCGCGAAGCGAGAGAGGGCGCCGTGCACACGGGGGAAGGCGCGAAGCGACTCAGGGGGTGCATTTGAGGGTGATTCTGGCCAGAGTGCCGCCTTCGGACAGGGCGGCCAGTTCGAAGTGCGCGGCGTCGCCATAGCGGCTGGCCAGGCGCTCGCGCAGCTGGGCCGTGCCGAAGCGGCTGCCGGGCAGGGCGGGCGCACCGGTGTCCAGGCCCATGCCGTTGTCGGCCACGGTCAGCTCCAACGGGCCGCCGTCCATGCGGCGCGCGCGCACGGCGATATGCCCGCCTTCCAGCTTGGGCTCCAGTCCGTGGCGTATGCAGTTTTCCACCAGGGGCTGCAGCAGCAACGGCGGCACGGGCACCTGGGCCAGGTCCTCGGGCAGGTCCAGCGTGTACTGCAGGCGCGGGCCCATGCGGATGGACATCAGCGCCAGGTAGTCGCGCAGGCGCGCGAATTCCTCGGCCAGCGCATGCTCGGTGCTGCGCGAGCCGCCCAGCGTGGCGCGCAGGTAGGCGATCAGATGGTCCAGCATGGCCTGGGCGCGCTGCGGGTCGCTGGCCACCAGCACGCGCAGGTTGGCCAGGGTGTTGAACAGCATGTGCGGCTCCAGCTGGGCCTGCAGCAGGGTGAGTTTGGCCTCGGCCGCCTGGCGTCGGGCCTGCTCGGCCTGCATCTGCAGGTGGCGCGAGTAGCCCAGCAGGAAGAAGGCCAGCGACATCACCGTGCTGGCGACGATGGTGACGGCCAGCGGTATCCACAGCCGGTGCATCAGGGCCGTGCTGGCGTCGGGATCAGCCCACTGCCTGTAGGCCGTGCCGATCAGCGACCCGATCACGAACCCCGTCACGATGCCAGCCACCACCAGCGCGGCGCCGCGCCAGCCGCCGGGCCAGGGAATGTCCTGGCCCCGCGTCAGGCGCCAGCGGCCCAGTTCGATGGTGAGCCAGCTGGTCAGGCCGATCGACAGCGAGTAGATGAGGTTCACGTCCCAGCGGCCGTGGTTGCTCAGGCTGAATGCGGCGGCAATCAGGGCGCAGGCCGAGGTCGTCGCGATGCCGTGGCGCAGCAGCGTGGTCCGTTCCACGATGTGGCCAGGGGCGGCCGGCTGGCGTGTGGCGTTGGATGCGGGGTCGGGCATGGAGGGCAATGGTAGTCCCATGGCGTCGCTCAGCGGGCGCGGCCCTGGCGTGACTGCAGCGCCTGCCGCTCACGCTCCACCATGCGCCCGTGCCAGCCGTTGCCCGGCAGTGCCAGCCAGACCACGGCGCCGTGGATGGCCAGTCCCAGGCCCCAGCCCAGGGCCGGGAAGATGGCCCAGTGCCTGCCCTGGGACAGCGACAGCGCCGCCAGCCCGAGGTTGACCAGCACATAGACGCTGGCGTGGATCATCCAGCCCAGCTTGGCGCCTGCGCGGCGGCGCGCCATGCGCTCCAGGGCATCGTCGTCGTGGCGGGCAGAGGGATCGAGGGGATCAAGGGGATCAAGGGGATCAAGGGTGCGCATGGGGAGTTCTCCGTCAGGGGGAAGGAAAGCGGCGTCAGGCCAGGCCCAACTGCTGCCACAGCAGGTCGCCCAGATAGCGGCCGGGCAGCAGGGTGAACAGGCCCGCCACGACGCAGGCGCCGATGTAGACGCTGCGCATGATCTTGCGGTGGCCGGCGATGTTGCCGTGGTACAGGTGCCAGAACGAGCGGCCCAGGCCGGCAAAGGTCAGCGGCACCAGCAGGTGGACGGGCGTGTAGCCGCCCCAGTTGGGCAGGCGGTAGTCGCGGATGAAGCAGGCGGACACCGCCGCGCAGACCATGAGCGTGACAAAGGCATGGCCGGCCGCGCGGTGCAGGCGGGGATGGGCTGCGGCCTGGCGGCGTGCCAGCAAGGCGATGGCTCCCGTGGCCGTGGCCCCGAGGGCGGCGCTCATGTGGATGGCGATCAGCGGTGTCATTTGCATGGCGGTGTCCTGGCGTGCGGCCCGGGTTGGCGGGCCTGTATGGGACAGGACTGTCGCTGCCGGGCGCCGCCGGGGCCAGCGCCATGCGACGGACGGACGAGGGCAGGGTGCCAGCTGCATCCTGGCGCCGCGAACGGCAGGCACGTCCACGGCATCTGGAGGATGCAGTCCGCAGGGTGGAGGCCAGGGTGAGTGCGCACGGACTATCGATCAGGGCCTTTGAAACCAATCACCCCCAGGATTGCTTCGATGCAACAGATTGAGAAAACTCATAGTTGCGTGCCCAGGTGGTTGGTAAGCTAACGGGTTGTGCAAATCATTCTCAATCCCATCCTCATGCCTTCCATTCGCCCCATATCCCTGGCCGTTCTTTGCCTGTGCAGCCATCAGGCGCTGATTGCCCAGACCCGGGGCGGTGATACCGTGCTGGAGGCCGTGACGGTAGAGGCCAGCGCCGACGCATCGGCCCAGGGCCTGTCCAAGCCCTTCGCAGGCGGCCAGGTGGCCACGGGGGCGCGCAACGGCGTGCTGGGCACGCTGGACTGGAAGAACTCCTCGTTCTCCACCACCAGCTACACCCAGCAACTGATCGAGGACACCCAGTCCAAGAGCGTGGGCGATGTGCTGCTCAACGACCCGGGCGTGCGCCAGGCGCGCGGCTTCGGCAACTTCCAGGAGCTGTATGTGCTGCGCGGCTTCCCGGTGTACTCGGACGACATCGCCTACAACGGCCTGTACGGCCTGCTGCCGCGCCAGTACATCGCCTCGGAGTTCTTCGAGCGTGTGGAGGTGCTGCGCGGCGCCAATGCCTTCCTCAATGGCGCAGCACCCGGCGGCAGCGGCATTGGCGGCACCATCAGCCTGCTGCCCAAGCGCGCCGGCAACGATGCACTGACGCGCGTGGGCGCCGGCATACAGACGGGCGGCCAGGCCTTTGTCTCCACCGACATCTCGCGCCGCTTCGGCCCTGACCGGAGCACCGGCATCCGCCTGAACGCCGTGCGCCGCGACGGCGGCACGGGCGTGGATGGCGAAGACCGCTCGCTCACCGCCCTGGGCCTGGGCCTGGACTGGCGCAGCCGCAACGTGCGCCTGTCGGGCGACGTGGGCTACCAGCGCAACAGCTACAACGGCGGCCGCCCCAGCGTGACGCCCGGCAACTTCATCCCGGCCGTGCCCGACAACAAGACCAACTACGGCCAGAACTGGTCGTACTCCACCGAGCGCGACCTGTTCGCCACGCTGCGCGCCGAATGGGACATCAACGACACCACCACGGCCTGGGCTGCGGGCGGCCTGCGCCGCGGCAAGGAAGACAACTCCCTGAGCGGCGTGACCGTGAGCAATGCGGCCGGCGACACCACGGGCACGCGCTTCGACAACAAGCGCAAGGACAGCGTGGGCACGGGCGAGGTCGGCATCCGCACGCGCCTGGCCACGGGCAGCGTGGGCCATGAGCTGGTGGCCACGGCCAGCACCTACTCGGCCACCGAGCGCAATGCCTGGGGCATGGGCTTTGGCGTGGTCAACAACATCTACAACCCCTGGAGCAGCGCGCGCCCGGCGATGACGCTGTTCGGCGGCAACCTGGCCGATCCCACGCGCGTGGGTGAAACCCGGCTCAACAGCTTTGCCATCGGCGACACGCTGACGATGCTGGACGAGCGCCTGCGCCTGACCGTGGGCGTGCGCCGCCAGAGCATCGAGCAAAGCAGCTACGACTACAACACGGGCGCGCAGACCGACAACTACAAGAAGTCGGCCACCACGCCCATGCTGGGCCTGGTGTTCAAGACCAGCGAGAACACCTCGGTCTACGCCAACTACATCGAAGGCCTGACCAAGGGCGCCGTGGCGCCGCAGACGGCCAACGACCTGCCGGTGTCCAACGGTGGCCAGGTGTTCGCGCCCTACAAGTCGCGCCAGAAGGAAATCGGCTTCAAGTGGCAGGGCCAGCAGCTGGGCGCCACGGTGGCGCTGTACACCACGGACATGCCTTCGGCCTATGTGGCCAACCAGGTCTTCGGCCAGTACGGCAAGCAGCGCAACAGCGGCCTGGAGGCCACGGTCTTTGGCGAACCCGTCAAGGGCCTGCGCGTGCTGGGCGGCGTGACCTTCAGCGAGGCCAAGATCCGCGAGGCCGCCGATGCCGCCACCATCGGCAACTACGCCATCGGCGTGCCCAAGCGCCTGCTCAACCTGGGCGTGGACTGGGATGTGCCCGGCGTCTCGGGCCTGGCCCTCAATGCGCGCGTGATGCACACCTCCAGCCAGTACGCCAACGGCGCCAACACGCTGAAAGTGGCCTCGTGGACGCGCACCGACATCGGCGCGCGTTATCTCATGGACATCGGCAACAACCGCCTGCTGACCCTGCGCGCGCGCATCGACAACCTGTTCGACAAGGGCTACTGGTCGTCCGTGGGCGGCTACCCGGGCGCCAACTACCTGGTGCAGTCCATGCCGCGCACCTTCTCGCTGAGCGCATCGGTGGACTTCTGAGCCGGAGCGATCTGAAGCATGCGCGCGTTGTGGACGGTGGTGCACCGCTGGATCGGCCTGCTGCTGGCCGGCTTCCTCACCATGGCCGGCCTCACGGGGGCCGTGCTGTCCTGGGACCATGAAATCGACGAATGGCTCAACGCCGACATGCTGGAGACCCCGGCACGCGGCCCGCTGAAGACCCCGCTGGAGCTGGCCGCCGCCGTGCAGGCCAGCGAGCCGCGCGCCGAGATCAGCTACATGACCCTGGGCCTGGTCGAGGGCGAAGCCGCCATGTTCATGGTGCGCCCCCGGCCCGACCCGGCCACGGGCCAGGCGCCTGCGCTGGGATATGACACGGTCTTCGTCGACCCGGTCAGCGGCCACATCACGGGCCAGCGCAACGGGCGCAGCTTTGCGCTCAGCCAGCGCAACCTCATGCCCTGGCTGCGCCACCTGCACGAAAGCCTGCTGGCCCCGCGCTTTTGGGGCACGGACCGCTGGGGCTACTGGTTCATGGGCAGCCTGGCCCTGCTGTGGGGGGCCGACAGCTTTGTCGCGCTGCTGCTGACCTTTCCCGTCAAGCTCAGGAAAAGCGCCCCGCGCCTGACGGCGGCCATGGGATCGTGGTGGCGGCGCTGGCTGCCCTCATGGCGCGTGCGCTGGGGCGGCGGCGCCTACAAGCTCAATTTCGACCTGCACCGCGCGGGCGGCCTGTGGGTCTGGGCCGTCATCGTCATCGTGGCCTTCACCTCGTTCTCGCTGAACCTGTACCGCGAAGTCTTCTACCCGGTGATGAGCACCGTCTCCACCACCACGCCCGGCCCCTACGAAACCCTCAAGCCTGCGCCTCAGGGCACGCTCCTCGTGCCCAAGGTCTCGTTCGCCCAGGCCATCGCCATCGCCCAGAGCGAGGCCAAGCGCCTGGGCTTCGCCCAGCCCGCAGGCGGCATCTGGTGGGGCGGGGACTTCCCGTTCTACAACATCTCCTTCTTCGACCCGCACGACGAAACCGGCGCCATGGGCATGGGCCTGTCCAACATCTACGTCAGCTCGGACAACGGCGAAGTCCTGGGCACCTACCGCCCCTGGCACGGCACGGCTGCCGACGTCTTCGTCCAGCTGCAGCTGCCCCTGCACAGCGGCCGCATCCTCGGCACCCCCGGCCGCGTGCTCATGTCCTTCGTCGGCGTGCTCGTCGCCGTCCTGTCGATCACCGGCGTCATCATCTGGTGGCGCAAACGCAGAGCCAGGAAGATGACCCCCTGAGCGGCTGCGCCGCTTCCCCCTTCCCGCTTCGCGGAGGGGGACGCAGCCCTCACTGCGGGGCGGCGCGGCCGGCGTAGGCCCTTGCTCGGCTGCCCGCGCTTGAGCCCTGCGAGTTTGAACGGCTGTCGGTAGTGCACGGCCCCATTGATAGCCAAATCAGAAAACTATCCGCCTAAACAGCAAAGCCACCGAAAACGGTGGCTTCAATGAAGGCTTGCTGCAGAAATAGGGCGCAGCCTCCAAATCTGGCGCGGCCCAAAGCGAGGGACACCGAGCAAGGGCCGCCCCGCAGCGAGGGTGTCGTCCCCCCCGCGCAGCGAGAGGGGGAAGGCGCGCAGCGCCTCAGGGGGTCAGTCCTTCTTCAAGCATTCACTCATGAACGCCTTGCGCTCGTCGCCCTTCTTGCCGGTGGCGTCGGCATTGCAGGTCTTCATGCGTTCCTGCTGGCGCTTCTTGCCGTCGGACAGGCAGGACTTCATGAACTCCTTGCGTTCATCGCCTTTCTTGCCGGTGGCTTCGGTGTTGCAGGTGCCCATCAGCTTTTGCTGGGCCGTGGGAGCCTTGTCCCCTGCGGCCATGCCCATGCTGCAGGCCAGGGAGACAACTGCCAGAACAACGATTTTTTTCATGATGGAATGGTTTTGAAGGCGCGCTGAAGTCCAGCGCACCCACATTGCAGCACAGTGCCGGGCGCGCAGCAACGTTGCGGGCCCGGCGTTGTAAAAGTTTGCGATTGCCGCTGACAGGCGGGCAGGCGGACACCGGCAGGCCACGGCCAGCGCAGATAATGGCGCACTTTTGCATTGCGACAGGACGCTTGCCGTGGACATTCTTTTGCTGGTCAAGGCCGCCATCATGGGCATCGTGGAAGGGCTGACGGAGTTCCTTCCCATCTCCTCCACCGGCCACCTCATCCTGGCCGGTTCGCTGCTGGGCTTCGACGATGCCAAGGCCAAGGTCTTCGACATCGCCATCCAGACCGGCGCCATCTTCGCCGTGGTGCTGGTGTACTGGCAAAAGATCCGCTCCACCGTGGTCGACCTGCCCACCAGCCGCCAGGCGCAAAGGCTCACGCTGAACGTCATCATCGGCTTCCTGCCGGCCGTGGTGCTGGCGCTGATCTTCGGCAAGTTCATCAAGGCGCACCTGTTCACGCCCACCGTGGTGGCCACCACCTTCATCCTGGGCGGCTTCGTCATCCTGTGGGCCGAGCGCCGGCCGGCATCGGCCATGCGCGTGCAGACCGTGGACGAGATGACGCCGCTCGATGCCCTCAAGGTCGGCCTGGTGCAGTGCCTGGCCATGATTCCCGGCACCAGCCGCAGCGGTGCCACCATCATCGGCGGCATGCTCATGGGCCTGTCGCGCAAGGCGGCCACCGACTTTTCGTTCTTCCTGGCCATTCCCACGCTGATCGGCGCCGGCGTCTACAGCCTCTACAAGGAGCGCGCCCTGCTGTCGGTGGCCGACATCCCGATGTTCGCCGTGGGCCTGGTGTTTTCCTTCATCAGCGCCTGGCTGTGCGTGCGCTGGCTGCTGCGCTACATCTCCACCAACAGCTTCGTGCCGTTTGCCTGGTACCGCATCGCCTTCGGCATCATCGTGCTGGTGACGGCCTTCACCGGGGTCGTGTCCTGGAGCGAGGCCTGACAGCCTGCGCCGCCCATGCAAAAAGCCACCCCAAGGGTGGCTTTTTTTGTCGCCGGGCCGCCCCAAGACAAAAAGCGGCCCCCCCGGGGGCAGCGGACCTTGCGCAGCAAGGGGAGCGTGGGGGTCTTTTTTGTGCCTGAAGGTCCGGTTCAGGCCTCGGAGCCCAGCAGGTTCAGCAGCGAGGCCTCGATGGCGGCGGCCGTGGCGTGGGGCCGCTCCATGGGGAACAGGTGGCTGCCGTCCAGCATCATCACGCGCCCGCGCGTGATGCGGCGCGTCAGGTCCATGCCCACCTGGCGCATCTCCACCGAGGCACGCCCGCCGATGAAGGCCGCCGGGCAGCGCAGCGGATGGTGGTGCAGCAGCGAGGCCAGGTTGTGCGGCAAGGTGTTGTAGATGGCGGTCTCCACCTCGCGCGTGAAGTGCAGCGTGCGCCGGCCGTCCAGGTCGGCCAGGCCGCCCTGCACATAGTCCTGGAGTACCTGCGGATGCCATTGCGCAAACACCTTCTTGGCGCGGAAATAGGCCAGCGCCTCGTCATCGCTGTCCCAGGCATTGCGGCGGCGCGCGCTGATCTTGCCTGGCGAGACCGAGCCCACCAGCTGCGTGCGCTTGGCCACCCCTACCGCATTGGCACGCCAGCCGCTGAGCAATGGCGAGTCGATCAGCAGCACGCCGCGCGCCAGCTCGGGATGGCGCGCGGCCGTCATCACGCTCAGGAAACCGCCCAGCGAATGCCCGACCAGGAAGACCGGACCGCCCACGCGCTCGACCTCGGCGCGCGTGAACTCGGCCAGTTGCTCGACCAGGTGCGGCCAGTTGTTGGTGACGGGAAAGCGCGGGTCATGGCCGAAGCGCTCCACGCCCTGCGCCGCGATGCCGCGCTCGGCCAGCAGCGAGAGCAGCAGCCGGTAGGTGGGCAGCGGAAAACTGTTGGCATGCGAGAACACCACGGGCAGCGGTGCCGATGCAGTGCCCGCGCCCGTACCCGTGCCGGCAACCGCCGCATCGCTCTCGGCCCGCTGTGCGGACCGGGCCGCGTTCACGGCCGAGGCTCCTGGCCGGCCTGTGCGGCGCCATCGGGCACGCCTTGCTGGTGGCCCGAGGGCTGGCCTGCATCGGGCCGCACGGGCGATGCCGGGCCCGGCTGCTGGGGCGTCATGGGTGTCATGGTCGTCATGGGGGAGGTCGCAAGACCGTCTGCCGTGGAGGTGCCCAGGCCCGCGCCCGTGCCGCTGTGATAGGGCTGGCGCAGCGCCGCAGGCGGCAGCCGGCCCATGCTGCGCGCCGACGAGCGCAGGGCGCCTGCCGGCGCGTTGACCTTGGTCAGCGGCTGGGCCTGGCGGCTGTGCACGCGGATGGGCACCTCGGAGGCGCCGCCGTCCCAGGCCGGGTCCTCGATGCTGTCGAAGACATGGCGCAGGCGCTCGCCCCAGCTGTCGTGCAGCATGCGGAAATACGGATTGCTCTCGTCGATGCTGACGATCTTGTCGGAGGCGAAGCGGTCCTTCTCGTACACGATCAGGTCCAGCGGCAGGCCCACCGACAGGTTGGACTTGAGCGTGCTGTCCATGGACACCAGGGCGCACTTGGCGGCCTCGTCCAGCGGCGTGCGCGGCGTGATCACGCGGTCCAGCACGGGCTTGCCGTACTTGGACTCGCCGATCTGGAAGTAGGGCGTCTCGCTCGTGGCCTCGATGAAGTTGCCGGCCGAATACACCTGGAACAGCCGCATGGTCTCGCCCTGGATCTGGCCGCCCAGCACCAGCGAGATATTGAAATCCACGCCCGACCGGGACAGCGCCACGCCGTCGCGCTCGTATACATGGCGCACGGCCGCGCCCAGCACGCGGGCCGCATCGAACATGCTGCGCACGTTCCAGATGGTCAGCATGTCGCCCGTGGCCTCGTCGCGCAGCTGCTGGCTCTCCAGCAGCTCGCGCACCGATTGGGTGATGGACAGGTTGCCGGCCGACAGCAGCACCATGAAGCGGTCGCCGGGGTTCTCGTAGACCATGAGCTTGCGGAACGAGCTGATCTGGTCCAGGCCGGCATTGGTGCGCGAGTCGGCCAGGAAAACCAGGCCGGCGTTGAGCTTGATGGCAACGCAATAAGTCATGGGAACATCCGAAACTGCGGGATCGACAAGTTTAGTGGGAGGCGATTGACCGCGTTCAGGCGGCGATCTTCTTGAGCTGGTAAAGGGCTTCCAGCGCTTCGCGCGGGCTCAGTGCGTCGGGATTGATGGCGGCCAGGGCCTGGGCCAGCGGGTCGTGGCGGCTTTCGGGCTCGGGCATGTCGGGCGCATCGAACAGGTCCACCTGCAGGCGGCCCTCGTCGGCATGGGCCTCCAGTGCCTCCAGCGCATGGCGCGCGTGGTGCAGCACGCCGGCCGGCATGCCGGCCAGCTTGGCCACCTGGATACCGTAGCTGCGGCTGGCCGGGCCGGGCTGGATCTCGTGCAGGAAGACGATGTCCTGGCCCGACTCCGCCGCACTCACATGCATGTTCACGGCCGCGCGTGCCTTGGCCGGCAGCTCGGTCAGCTCGAAGTAGTGCGTGGCAAACAGCGTGAAGGCGCGCGTCCTGTCGTGCAGCTGGGTGGCGATGCCGCTGGCCAGCGCCAGGCCGTCGAAGGTGCTGGTGCCCCGGCCGATCTCGTCCATCAGCACCAGGCTGTGCGGCGTGGCCGAATGCAGGATCTGCGCGGCCTCGGTCATCTCCATCATGAAGGTGGACTGGGCATTGGCCAGGTCGTCGGCCGCGCCGATGCGCGTGTGGATGGCGTCGATGGGCCCCAGCCGGCAGCTGGACGCCGGCACATGCGAGCCCATGCTGGCCAGCAGCACGATCAGCGCCACCTGGCGCATATAGGTCGACTTGCCGCCCATGTTGGGGCCGGTGATGATCTGCATGCGTGTGTTGGCGTTCATGCGCGTGTGGTTGGCGATGAAGCTGCCGCTGGAGGTCTCGGCCATGCGGGCCTCCACCACGGGGTGGCGGCCGGCCTCGATCTCGATGCAGGGATGGTTCACGAACTCGGGCGCGCACCAGTTCAGCGTCAGCGAGCGCTCGGCCAGCGTGCACAGCACGTCGATGGCCGCAATGGCGCCGGCCACACGCGTGAGCGCGGGCACATGGGGCTGCAACTGGTCCAGCAGCTGCTCGTAGAGGAATTTCTCGCGCTGCAGCGCACGCTCCTGCGCGGACAGGGCCTTGTCCTCGAAGGCCTTGAGCTCGGGCGTGATGTAGCGCTCGGCGTTCTTCAGCGTCTGGCGGCGGCGGTAGCGCTCGGGCACCGCGTCCTTGTAGCTGTTGGTGATCTCTATATAGAAGCCGTGCACCTTGTTGAACTGCACGCGCAGGTTGGGAATGCCGGTCAGCAGCTTTTCCTTGGCCTCCAGCTCCAGCAGGAAGTCATCGCAGTTGTTCTGGATGGCGCGCAGCTCGTCCAGCTCGGCGTCGTAGCCTGTGGCAAACACGCCGCCGTCGCGCACCAGGGCGGCCGGCTCTTCCATGATGGCGCGCACCAGCAGCTCGGCGCAGTCCTCGGGCGGCTGCAGGTCGGCAAACAGCTGGGTCAGGTGGGCCGAGGGCGTCTGCCCGGCCTGGGCCAGCAAGGCCGCCTTTTGCAGCGTACGGCCCAGTCCCACCAGCTCGCGCGGGCGCACCTGGCGCAGCGCGGTGCGCGCCGTGATGCGCTCCACATCGCTCACGCCCTTGAGCTGCTCGCGCAACTGCTGCCAGGGCGCGGCCATGCCGCCTGCGCTGGCGCCCTGCAGCGCCCGCGTGGCCTCCAGACGCGCCATGGCCTGCGTGCGGTCGCGGCGCGGCTCCAGCAGCCAGGCCTTGAGCAGGCGGCTGCCCATGCCCGTCATGCAGGTGTCCAGCAGAGAGAACAATGTGGGCGAATCCTCGCCGCGCAGCGTCTTGACCAGCTCCAGGTTGCGGCGCGTGGCCAGCGGCAGCGCAATCAGCTCATCGTCGCGCTGCACCTGCAGAGCGTGGATGTGCGACAGGCTGCGGCCCTGCGTGTGCTCCGCATACGACAGCAGGGCGGCGCTGGCGCCATGGGCCAGCGGCAGGTCCTCGGCCTCCCAGGCCTTGAGGCTGGCCGCGCCCAGCAGCTCCAGCAGCTTGCGCTCGCCCAGGCCGCCGTCAAACTGCCAGTCGGGCCGCGGCGACAGCGGGCAGGCAATGGAGCTGCCATGGCGCAGCGCGAACAGGCTCTGCTCGAAACGCTCGGTCACGCCTGCGCTGTAGATCAGCTCGCTGGGCGCAATGCGCGAAATCCAGGCGCCCAGTTCGTCGTGGGAGCATTCGGCCAGATGAATGCGCCCCTGCGTCACCGCCATCCAGGCCAGGCCGCAGCGCTGGCGCCCGGCCGTGTGCAGGGACAGCAAGATCGCCTCGCTCTTGTCCGACAGCAGCTCACTGTCGGTCAGCGTGCCCGGCGTCACAACGCGCACCACCTTGCGCTCCACCGGGCCCTTGGCTGCGCCCACTTCGCCCACCTGCTCGCAGATCGCCACCGACTCGCCCAGCTTGATCAGCCGGCCCAGGTAGTTCTCCAGCGCATGGAAGGGCACGCCAGCCATAGGAATCGGCTGCCCCGCCGTCTGCCCGCGCGTGGTCAGCGTGATATCCAGCAGCCGCGCCACCTTCTCCGCATCCCCGAAGAACAGCTCGTAGAAATCCCCCATGCGGTAGAAAACCAGCGTGTCGGGGTAGTTGATCTTGATGCCCAGGTACTGCTGCATCATTGGCGTATGTTGCGCCAAAGGTATTTCGCTAAGTGCCTGATTCACTTCAATATCTTCGCTCATTACTTTTGAAATCAATCACTTAGGTTTGTTGACTGTTTTTATATACAGTCCAACTATGTCCCGCTCAAACCCATCTACACTGCGCACCTTGGCGTAGGTTTTTCGGCGTCCTTTTGAAGAAGTTACGCCGAACAGGTTGGGGCCGATTTGGAAACCTGCGCCGCATACGGAGGCGCCATGAGTTTCAACGCACGCCGGGCCAAGTCGCTGGAGCCGGGGGAGCACATTATTGTCGATCACGCCCCGGGCCTTCGCCTGGTGGCCACTGCCACGCGGCGCACATGGACATATCGGTACAAGAGCCCCGTGGACGGCGGCATGCGCCAGATTGCCATGGGCCAATGGCCCGAGATGAGCTACCCCAGCGCGCTCGCTGTGTGGGAGCAGCTCAAGCGAAGGCGAGATGCAGGTGAGGACTTGGCCAGGGAGAAGCGGCGTGCAGCCGCTGTCGCTCAAGCCCGGTCCGACGTGCTGGGCCGCGACGGCATCTATACCGTGCGGCAGCTTATTGAGGACTACCTGCAGGGGCATGTGGAGCGGCACCGCAAGCCCAAGGGCAGCGCCGAAGCGCGGCGCCTGTTGATCAACTACACCACCAAGATTCACGCTCTGGAGCCGGCAGACGTTGGGCGCAGCATGGCGTTCTCGCTGCTGGAAGGCGTGGCCGTCAAGACGCCCGTGCTGGCCAACAGCCTGCGCTCAGAGCTTGGGGCGGCCTGGGACTATGCGCTTGACGCGGGCAGGGTGCCCGAAGAGACGCCGAACTGGTGGCGCCAGGTGCTGCGCGGCAAACTGCGCAGCCGGGGGAAGATCGTGGACGGCAAGCACCAGGGCGTGAAGCTCAGAACGCTGCAGGGCCGTGAGGTCGCGCAGCTGATCGCCCATCTGCCCAGGTTCTCGGCCATGGTGGCGGACCTGCTGACGCTGTATCTGTGGACGGGCGCCCGTGGCGCCGAAATCATCGCCATGACGGGCGATGAGGTGGGGCAGGAGGCCGATGGGTGGTGGTGGACCGTGCCGCGCGAAAAGCAAAAGATGGCGCGCAATGAGAATTTGACCGACCTGCGCGTGCCGCTGGTGGGCCGAGCTCTGGAAGTTGTCAGGCGTCGGCGCAGTGCCTATGGGGCCGGGTATCTATTTCCGTCCCGGCCTGGCTCCAAGTTGATGCATGTGGAGCAGAAGCTGATCGGCGTGGCGGTCTGGACCAGCCGGCCCGATGTGGTCAAGCGCTACAACTACTCGCCCGAGCGGGTTCTGGATATGGACCCCTGGGCGCCCCACGATTTGCGGCGCACGGTGCGCACGCAACTGGCCGCCCTGGGCTGCCAGGATGGCGTGGCCGAGGCAGTGCTCGGCCACTTGCCCGCCGGCATCGTGGGCACCTACAACCGGCACTCCTACGATGCGGAGCGGCGTACCTGGCTCACAAAGCTTTCGGAACACTGGGAGCAACTTGCTGCGCGATGACCTGGGCCTTGGTCAGGCGGCTGCGCTTGATTCCGCAGTTCTCTGGCGGCAGCTGCGTGGAGATGGGCAGCCCCTGCAGCCAGGCGTCCAGATCCGAGCGCAGCCAAACAACTCGGCGCCGGCCTGGAATCTGGCGTGGCTTCGGCGCGATGCCTTTTTGCACGCAGTCTTCAAAGGTGGTGAGGCCAAGCGACACGTACTCGGCGGCCAGTTCGCGGCTCAGGCCAGCGGGTGGGTAGTTGAGGATCATCTGATTGGATTCGTTTCGGGTCACTTCGGGTTTCCTGTCTTTGGCGTGGCTTTAAATGCGCCTTGGT
This sequence comes from Delftia sp. WSY_7, assembly GCF_043104845.1. NCBI lineage: Bacteria > Pseudomonadati > Pseudomonadota > Betaproteobacteria > Burkholderiales > Comamonadaceae > Delftia > Delftia sp. WSY_7. The sequence continues at coordinate 210,674 of NZ_JBICLB010000055.1, forward strand.
CGCTGGCCAGGTCTCGCAGCACCATCAGCGCAGTGAGCAATTCCTGTTCGTGGTTGCGCAGTTCGCGGACGGGTTGCGCTCCCCACTCGCGCACTGGCGTGTTCTCCAGTTCGCGGGTCAGGCGCTGGCGCACGGCCTTGATGCGCTCCATCACCTCGCTCAGAGTCAGTTCGGGCAGTGGCTGTGCCATGGTTCAGGTCTCCACGCGCTCGACGCGCAACACGGGCCGGCCGCTGGCGGCGCAGGCGCTGGTGGTGGCGTGGGATGCACTGGCAGCTTTCAGCTGCAGCACGGGCAGCAGCTTGGCGTCGGCCAACTGCTCCAGTTCTTCGGGGCAGGCGTCTTCGGGGATCAGGATTGCGCGGTAGCTGTGCGCGGTGGTGATGTTGTGCAGATGCATGGCGGTCCTCGGTAGTGGCGGTGGTGGTGATCAGGCGACCAGCGACAGCTGGGCGGGGTGGGCGATTGGTGGTGCTGGGCGCGCAGCGCGCCGGCGGCGCGGTTTGGCCAGGGCGGCAAGGCGCTCGCGCTCGGCGGCGAACACGCGTGCCAGGTGCTCGGGCGTCGTGCCTACGGCGTTGACGTAGCCGCCGTGCAGCGGCCGGGCCCAGCAGTGCACGGTGGGGTCCGTTCGGCGGGCGTGGGGGATGGATGCGGACACGGGTAGACCTCCTTTTCAGGAACAACGAGAAGAAGCGGGGGATGCGGTGGCGGTAGCTGGCCTGTAGAGCACTGAATCCGGGCTCGAGGGGCTGTTCCAGTCCTCGGCCTCATGGCGTCCACGGCCAAAAAGGTCACGGACGCTCTGGCTTTGAAGCCGGGCCGTGAAGTTATTGAAACCAGTCCAAGCGGCGCCCAAAGGGCGCCGTGTCTGCGCCTCTTGGCCCACGCTTTGGATGACTCCATCGGCGTCAGCAGCCCCGCCTGCAGCGTGGACTGCTGGCGTTGCATCGGTGCAGTGCGCCCAGGCAATGCGGCGGCTTACAAGCCAGTGGCCGCGCGCGCGGCCACGCTGCACTTGCACGCCGCGCACGGGGCCCGCCGTGATGGGGTCGCCATACATGTTGGTGGCGCCATCCTTGGGCGCGCGGCGGGCGGGGCACAGCAGCCAGTCCTGGCGCTTGCAGCCGTGGCCGCCCATGGATTCCATGAAGGCGCGCCAGTCCGCGCGGAGGTCGCCGTGGCGGTGGCAGGCCTGATAGGCGCGCTGGATGTTGCGCTTGGCCTCACGGTCGAACAGTTCGATCTGCTCGGGCTGGTCTTTGCTGACGCGGCGCAGTTCGCGCCAGACCGTCACGCTGGGCATGCCGAAGGCCTGGAACTGGCGGATGTTCCACGTCGCTGCCCAGGCGTCCACGCGGCGCTGGGCGGCCAGGCCATTGGACTCCATGGCTTCGGGGCTGGCTGGCTGGTTGGGGCTGTCCAGCCCCAGAGCCATCTGGATTTCCTGGCCCTGCACCACATCCAGGTGCTCGGCCAGTGCGTGGTGGCCCACGTTCTTTGCGATGTACTTCGCCACGTAGCCGGCTGCGCCCCCGGCGTTCATGCGCTTGACATCTACGCGGTTTTCTTTGGCGCCGCGTTCGTTGCCATCTTCGCTGAGCCAGTATTTGCGGATGGTGTCCACCAGGGTGCGCGCCTGGGCTTCGCCTTCGACCCAGACCAGCATGTGCCAGTGCGGTGTGCCGTCATGGTGCGGCTCGACCACGCGCAGGCCGTAGCGTTTGACTTGCTGGCGGTCCAGCTTGGCCAGCACGCGCTTCCACTGCGCGAGCATCCATTGCTGGCCTTCGCGCGGCGTCGCGCCGTTGTGCTTGGGGTTGCGCGCGGCCCAGTGGTTCGCGCCGCTGCCCATCAGTCGCATGGCGTGGTATTTGCTGGGCAATGTCAGCGTGAGGAACAGGCCCAGATGCCCGTGCGCATCGGCATATTCCTCCGCGCCGCGAATGCGTGTCATCAGCTCGCCGCCGCGCACGCTGGGGTTGGAGGTGCTCAGCGCGGCCAGCTCGGCCAGGCTGTAGACCTGCCCGGCCTCGTTCTTGTAGAGCGTGCGGCCCAAGGCCTCTGCATTGCGCGCCAGCTGGCCCTTGCGGCGCTTGAGGCCGCTGTGGCTGACGTAGCCGCCGCTGTTCAGGTGGACCAGGCCCATGCTGATGGCCCCGGCTTCGACCACGCGGGCGATGTGGCGGCGCAGGCGCCGGCGCCACCAGCGCGCGCACTTGGCGCGGGCGATGGCCGGTTCGCCATCCAGCGGCTTGCCCTCATCCACGCCAATCAGGTGGACGATGCCGCGCACCAACGCCAGGCGCTCGGGCAGGCCGCCGCCCATGGCGATGCAGCGGTTCTCCAACTCTTCCACATCGTCGGCCAGCTTGGCCGCCCAGGTGCAGATTTCGCCATCGCCCATGTTCAGGCGCAGCGCGTCGCCGTAGCGGTCCTCATAGTCGGCCAGCTCCTGCAGATCCATCCATGCCTGTTCGCTTTCGCTGGGCAGGCCCAGATACCAGCGTGCATAGGCGTCAGAGTCCAAGGCCACGCCGGCCGGCGGTAGGGGGGCCGATTTCAGGAAGCGGGAGCGGATCGCGCCTTGCCACTCGCGCGGCGCGGATTCGACGATGCGCTGCAGGTGGTACTGCACATGCCCCGGCTTCGGGCGGCTGTTGAGCCACGCCGAAAAGCTGGACGTGACACGCTTGCGGGGGATGGGAGATACAGCCATGGCGAATCACCAGAGGCTGGCGAGCGCCACCAGGCGCCCGGCGTGCCGCTTCACAGAGCGGGCCACGGTTTTGATGGCCGCGCGTTCGGGCGGTGGTGTCTCGCGCCAATCCCGGTCGGCCAGCGCACGCAGGTCGCCGCCCACGTTGGCCAGCAGCAGGATGGCCATGCGCAGGTCTTCGGGCATCCCGAACCATTCCTGGTTTTCGGCATCGATGTAGCCCGCGCCCGATTGCCTGCGGTACTGCTCGCGCAACGCGGCCAGCTGCTTGCGCACGTCTGCCGGCATGGGCACGGCATCGTGCTGGTGCAGCGGGGTCCAGGCGTCTGTGGTGATGCGCAGCAGCTGCAGCGCTGCGCTGGGCAGCACATCGGCTTGCACGGGCGCCAGCTTTGCAGCCTGCTCTGGCATGTGCACCAGGCCGCACAGCGGGCACAGGTCCGGCTCATCGGCAGGGGGCATGGGCGTGCGTTGCTGGGGCAGCATCACCAGGCCATTGCGCAAAGGAGCGCTCATCGGGGGCTCAGGCCTTCTTGCAGGACATGAACCAGGCCGAGCCATACAGGCGTTCGGCGCACTCCCAGGCCATGGCGCGATTGGCTGCGCCGATCACCAGGTGGCGGCGCACGCGCTGGGCGTCTACATGGGTGATTGCATAGCTGCTCATGAGGTCCTTGAGTTTTTCAGGCGTGAGAAGGGCCGCAGCGCCCGGAAATCGGGCTCTGTCAGCAGGTGGAGGAAGAGGGGGCGGCGCTATGCGCCTATGGCGTCAATCGGGCTCTGGCGGCGGCCCGGCGAACAGATCGCCCGTGGTAGGCAGGGTGTAGCGCGGCTGGTGCTCGGACTCTGCGGCGTTGTCCAGCACCACGCGCATGCCGTCTCGGCGCACATGGCTGGACAGGGGCAGTTGCACGCTGGGGTCCGGCGTGGCGCTAGGGCTCAGCGTGCGCACTATCTCGGTCATGGCCACAAAGGTGTGACCGCATTCAGGGTTGGTGCATGCGTAGGTGAGCTCGCGCATGAGGCGGGACATGAGCCAACTGGTTCGGATCGTGCACTGCGCGCTGCAGTGGGGGCAGGCCATGCGCGTGCCCTCGCTGCGCACCTTGCGCCCGCTCTTTCGGCCCTCTTGGGCCTGCGCCGCGAGCATGGCGCCCTGGTTGATCGCTGCCGCTTGCATGCTGGGCTCCCTGTTCATTCGCCGCGGATGCGCCCGCATTCACCGCCGCCGGCCCTGGCGCAGTGGCAGTACATGCCGACCTCGCCCAGCGTGCCGATGGCGTCCAGGTACTTGCGGCTGACCAGCACATAGCCGGCTGCGCTGACCACGGCGTCGATCTTGCCGATGGGCACACCTTGCTGCCCCGACAGGAAGCGGCTGACGGCCGGGCTGTCCCAGCCTGCGGCCTCCTGCACTTCGCCGCCGGGCTGGCTCAGGCTGTGGCGCAGCACGCGCTCGATGGTGCCGGTGCCGTGCGATATGCGAGTGGTGTTCATTTTTTTGTGCTTCTGGTCAGGGGTGGAGGGCTGTACCGAACCGCGCAGCGCCGCACAACATGAATTGCGTGTGCTTGTGCGGCGGCGTGGGCAACATGCAAGGCATGGACTCAAGAACTCGCAGCAACCCGCGCCAGGTCGGCCTTGTAGGCCTCCAGCCCGCGCAGGTACATCAGGCGCTGGAAGCTGGCGAAGGAGCGGCATTCCCTCTCAGCGAACCTCTTGCCCTCTTCAACGGATGCCTTGGGCATGCGCGTGTAGCAGATGACATCAGCCTTGTCGGCTTTGGCGGGGGTGGGTTGCGTTGCGGTGTTCATGTACGATCCATAACGTTTGTTAACGAGGGAGGTGATATGGAAATCAATTGGCAGGTTTTTCAGGCGGCTGCTGCTTTGGTGGGATCCAAAACGCGCGCCGAAGGCATCGCAATGGATCAAGTCATCAACTCTGATTTCCTTGATACCTACCTGGCACTTCTTCGGGTTGCTAAACAGATTGAGAAGACGCCGCCGTTTGGCTTTGAGCCGGGTGATCCCCGGTTGAAAAGCCGCATTGAGATGGGCTGACCGCTGCGCCAAGCTTGTCCATCTCGCTGCTCAGTGCGCTCATGAATAAGGCAGCTGTCCAGGTATTTGAGCCGTGACGCTGGTCAAGGTCGTCCCTGGTTTCAATGCGCAGAGTGGCTCCCGGGAATTGCTCTCTCATGGTGCATTGCAGTGCGATGGCGACAAGGGCAGCGCGGCGGGCCAGTTCGCCGTGGCCGAGATCGGCGACATGTACGGCCGTCAGGCCGATGCTGAAGTCGAGGACGGCGCTGATAGTGCACGACGGAGGCCGGGCCGCTGAGTGAAGTTGGTTGTCCATTTGTCGTCTTTTGTTAAGCGATGTTCGTAGTTTGTTATCCATTTGTTCTCCTGTCAACGGTTTGTTATGCAAGATTCGACTTTTTTTGCTCGCCTACGTGATGAGCGCCGACGCCTGGAGCTCAACCAGTCGGAGTTCGGTTCCATCGGAGGTGTGACGAAGGAAACGCAGAGCAACTACGAGACTGGAGCTCGTAAGCCCAACTCGGACTACCTTGAGGCGTTATCGACTCATGGAGTGGATGTCGGCTTCCTGTTCACGGGCGTTCGCTCTGGCGACGGTTCAGCGGTCTCTCTGGATGCTGTCCAGTCAAGAGCCGTGAAACGCCAGCTTTCTGGCCCAGCACCTGCGCCTGCCGATGAAGCGGACGTGGTGCTGGTGCCCCTGATTGCCGCTGCCGGCAGCATGGGCCCGGGCAACGATCTGCAGACCGGGGATGTGATCCTGGGCAATGTGCCTGTGTCGCGGAACTGGGTAGCGCTCAACCTGCCGCGTTCACGGCCAGAGGCGCTGCGGCTGGTGCATGCCTACGGCGATTCGATGGGCGAAACGCTGCATTCCGGCGACTTCGCGCTTGTCGATACGGATTGCACGGCGGCGGATGTGGATGGCGTCTATGTGCTCGTTGCCAATGAGCAGCTTTTCATCAAGCGTGTGACGCGGCGCATTGATGGGCAGTTGGAGGTGACGAGCGACAACCCGAATGTGCGCACTGTGGAGGTGCTCAATGGGTCGCATCAGGTGAGGATCTGTGGGCGGGTTGTTTATGGGTGGAATGGGCGGCGGTTTTAGTAGAAATGATTTTCAATAAAGTTGCGCTTAGGCCTTAATTGCTTCGAAGTTGGAAATTCGGTGGCAGCGTCAAGCGAAATCTTTCAGTACCAGGAAAAATCCATGATCGAGCCTAGTAGCACACTCGCATTTTCTATGCATGCCAACAAAGGGGTATATGCCCTGCTGCTGGGTTCTGGTATATCACGTGCGGCCAGAATTCCGACTGGTTGGGAGATCACGATTGAACTGGTGCGCAAGGTAGCGGCGTTGCAAAAAGCAGATTGCGAGCCAGACCCTGCTATGTGGTTCCAGGGGGAGATGGAAAAACAGCCGGATTACTCTGACCTGCTCGACATGGTGGCTAAGACGCCGGCAGAGCGGCAGCAATTGCTGCGCTCTTACTGGGAGCCTACAGAGACCGAGCGTGAGGAAGGTGCAAAGCTGCCGACGCGTGCCCATCGTGCAATTGCGGATCTGGTGAAGCTTGGCTATGTCCGGGTACTGTTGACGACCAATTTTGACCGCCTGATGGAAATGGCTCTGCACGATGTTGGTATTCAACCGGTGGTGCTCAGCACGACGGACCAGATCGAAGGCGCTATGCCCTTGATTCACACTCCGTGCACGATTATCAAGATCCATGGCGACTATCTCGATACTCGAATCAAAAATACTCCGGAAGAACTGGCCACCTACCCCGAACCCTTCAACCGTCTGTTGGACCGTGTTTTCGATGAATTCGGACTGATTGTTGCAGGGTGGTCTGCCGATTGGGATGTGGCCTTGCGCGATGCAATCACGCGTGCACCCTACCGGCGGTTCTCGACGTTTTGGGCCAGCCGGGGCGAGCCGAGCGAGAAGGCCAGGGAACTCATTGCGCGCCGCGGCGGGTTGCTCGTCAACATCGCCGATGCGGATACTTTCTTTGGGACATTGAGCGAGCAGGTCCAGGCTCTGGAAGAGTTCTCTCGGCCTCATCCATTGTCAACGGGGATGGCGGTTGCCACTTTGAAGAAGTATTTATCTGAGCCGAAATATCGGATTGCGTTGGACGATTTGGTAAAGAGAGAGGTGGATAGTGTCAGCCAGGTGTTGCAGGGTGAAGCCTTCGACGTAAATTCTCGGGATACCAGCGGTGCGGCGGTACTGGCTCATCTGCAGAGGTATGAGGCTGCGTCAACCACGCTGATTCACCTGGCATTCGTGGCAGGGCAATGGAGCGACGGGGGGCAACTGGCACCGTGGCTCAAGGCGATGGTCAAACTGGCGCAAAGCCGGGCCAACTCCGGCCTGTCGTTGTGGATTGATCTTCAGCGATACCCTGCCACATTACTGCTCTACGCCTTTGGTTTAGGCGCTGTGGCGAATGCGCGCTGGGAGGCTCTGAACAAGTTATTTGAAGTGCAAGTACAAAGTGTGCACAGGGAAGACAAGCGTGTGGTTGATTTAGTGCCTATTTGGGCGCTATTCCAGCAAGGGGCCCAAGTGATGCAAGTTCTGCCCGGGCGCGAAGATCAATATACGCCCCTCAACAATCATGTGCAGGCTCTCCTTTGGAGCATGTTCGGGTCCGAGTTTCCGTCTGAAGAAAATTTTAAGCTTGCCTTCGACAAGTTTGAGATGTTGACTGCTATGGCTCACGCAGTTCCGAGCATACAGAAGAGTGAGCACTACTGGACTTTGCCTGGGGCCTATGGATGGCGCAGAAGCAATGCAGTACGTATTTTTGCGGAGCTTCGCAAGGAACTGGAAGGGCTTGGAGATGCTTCGCCACTGGTTTCATCGGGCTTGGTTGGCTTGACGGCGACGTTGGGGCTCAAAAATCTGGCGCAGCTAGAGCAGTTCGTTCCACAACTTCGGTGGTACTAAATGTAGCCTTGAGTGCAGCTGATTGGGCTGCTGCAGTTTTAATGACACCTTTTCAAGGTGAAAAGTAAAGCGGGTAGTAATTAAAATTTTTACGCGCTAATCCTTTTTTTATACACCTCGTTATAAGCGCTGCCGTTCGGTGCTCAATCAGTCGGACGGGAGGAAAGAAATGCAGAGATTGGGCACTTCGGGTCCGAATTATCCGGTTGAAATTGGGAAGGGATTTTGATGATGACACAAGGGATGGCCGGTGATTTTCGAGCAGGAGACAACGGGAAGAAGTGGTGGGCTTCAGTGGGCTCCCTAATTCTCACGGGATGCCTGATATTGACTGGGTGCAGCGACGATGCGAAGACGGTCCCGTCTCCTACGGCAGGCAAGGGCGAATGTCCGCCGCCATCTGGCGTGCTTATCAATGAGCGCGGCCCAATGCCCGAAGCGAGCGACCGGGAGGCGTACCGGTGTGAGTCGATTGACCGGGCGGCGCAAGCCGACAAGGAGCGCCAAGAGCGTGAGGCTCGAGCAGCATCGGAGGGGACACGGGTCGCGGAGCGTACAGGCGAACGCCCCGAGACTGCCGTGGATGCGTTGCCTGTGCATCGAGGTGGCACCCTGCGAAAGCTTCTGCTTTCGCACGGCTTGGAAATCGCCAGCATCAGAGCCCAGGACGCCAAGCCAGCCGTGATGCCTGGCACGATGCCCGGCGACGTGCTGATGACGCTGGAGCTTGTGGGCAAGGCCCAGGGCCTGGCGTGCGGCCTCAACGACTACGTGGGCTCGCCATCAGCCGCCAGCGGCCCATTCATCGCCGAAGTGCTGTATCGGGATGGCGCGCAGGTGCTGGACGAACGCACAGACCCCCTGATGTATTGGGCCGCCACGGGCAAGTGCGCTCCGGGGTGATGCCGCAGCCACGCCGGTGGCAATGGGGAGCCAGGCACGAACGGTCCCTCGGCATGGCGCATGGTGGCTTGCGTTCGACCGATTTAAACGCCCTACAGCAAACGCAATCGATAGCTGCGCCCGCGCCCTTGCCGCGCCTGTGAACGGCCCGTGATGGCCCGCCCTGCGTGCCCCATCGGTAAGGATGCGCCCCCTCAATGGGTGCAATGCACCCCGAATACCCGTCTACCCCCTCGGCGCGCGGTTGAGTCCCCGCCGCACCTGCGCGCTAAACATGTGGCTTTCGTCGGGGGTGTCGGCACGCTGGCGCGCAAGGCGTGGCGGCGCTTTGCGGCCGATTCGCTGGACCGTATCGGTGTCGGGAAACGACGAAAAAAGCGCGGTTTTGTCACATGGCGGAATGTGGGCGCGGCAGACAAGAAAAATCCCGCACAGGGCGGGATCGGCGGCTGTGCTGCTGGCGTTCACCGGCTCCAGCGTTTGCCGGGTTGCCTCGTCTTTTCGCCGCCGGCACGCTCCATCTCCAGGCGTGTGGTCAGGCCGTTGTCATCCAAGGTGTGCTCCACGGTTTTGCACAGCCATTGCTCGCCGTCGATGTCTTCCTTGAAGCCGCTGACGGTGACGGGCGATTGCACCATTACTGATGGGTCGCCGATGGCCAGGGTGATTTCCAGCGTAGCGGCACCACGCTGCAGGCGCCCGCGCTCGGCCCGCGCCGCAGCCATGGCGTCATCTTCGGTGGCATAGCTGTCCTTGAGGGTCTTGAGGTTTTCTTCCTCGCCGTCGATGGCGGCTTGGCGGGATGCGCGGCCGTTGTCGTGCCAGTAGGCCCGCACGCCCGTGTATGCATCACGCGCGGCGGTGTGATAGCGGTGGCGGTCCCCGTCCTGGCGGCGGATCTGCACGGCGGCCAGCTGCTTGCCGCTGGCATTGCGCGTGCTGCCGATGGGCAAAAACACCAGGCGCCCCTTCTTGACCGTGGCCACGGCGTCGTGCTGGCGGCCGAGGCGCGTGAGGAAGTGCATATCGCTTTCGTTGGTCTGGTCGATGTGCTGCACGGGCAGGCCGGCCAGGGCGTCGTCTACGTTGGCCTGCATGCCGTTGCGCTTGGCGATGTCCCGCACCACGTTGCCCAGCGTGGCGCCGTGCCAGCTGTTGCTGGCCCGCTGCCTCAAGGTCTGGCGCATTTCTGCACTGCGGGCGCGCAGCATGATGGTGTCGGGGGCGCCGCTGTGCTCGATCTCATCAATGATGAATTCGCCTTTGTCCCACCAGCCGCCGCCGCGCGTATAGCCGAGCTGCAGCGCCAGGCGGGCGCCCACGGGCGGGAGCGCCAGGCTGTCGCGGGAATCGTCCAGCTCGATGTCCAGCTGGTCGGCCTTTTCGCCGCGGCTTTCGCGCAATGACAGGCGGATGAGTCGCCCGCGCAGGTTCTGGGTGATGTTCCGGCCGTCCAGCAGCAGCTGGTAGTCGGGCTTTTGGTAGACGCCCTCGGGGTCTTGCAGATCAATTTCCATGGCCCTGCCTCATTCCATCCACCAATCCCAATCGTCCCATTCCTCGTCTGGCGCGCCATCGCCGCCTGTGCCGCCTGATGGATCAGCCTGGCGGTCATCGACGCGCGCCAGCTGCAGCGTGAATTCGATGCGGCGCGGCAGGCCCTCGCGGATAAACAGGGTGCCGGTTTCCTCCACGGATTCAATGACCCACGCGCCGAACACTTCGCCCGCGCCATTAACCAGTGCATAGGCGGCGCCGGTGTCGCCCATTTGCCGCAGCTTGTCGATGGTGCGGCGATTGCCGAAGTGCTCGGGCGCCTGCAGGCCGGTCAGGGTGATGGTTTCATCTCCAGGGCCGAGGAACTGCCGCGCCGGCCGCGCGCCCACGCGGCTATTGCTGGGGTGGCGCCAGGCCGTGCTGCGGCGCAGTTCCTGGTATGCGAGTGTGTCGAGGGCAAAGACGAATTGCCCCAGGGCGGCCATCATGGGCGGATCTCCTAATCGATGTCGGCCAGCTGGCTGTAGCGGCGCGATGCGCGGTCACGCTCGCGCCGGTCCAGTTCTGCGGACACGGCGCGGGCGATGGCCTGCGCGTCCTGGCCCGGGGCCGCGTTGATGGTGATGCTGATGGGGCCGCCGGCCGCAGCCGGCGCGGCACCGCTGGCCATGGCCATGGGGGTGGATGCAGCAGCGCCCATGGGCGCCATGGTGATGCCAGCCAGGCCCACGGCCGCCACGCGCGCCAGCGCCTGGCCACGCTCGATGCCCAGGGCCGCGCCCTCGCTGATGTGCTCGCCGTAGCGCATGAACACGCGGGAAGGGGATTGGATCTGCATGGGCTCGGTGAACCAGAGCTTGATGCTCTCGGCCATGCCGCCCATCACTTCCCTGGCTGCATCCCACTTTGCGCGGATGCCCGCAATCAGCCCATCCACCAGGTCACCGCCGGCGGTGAAAAACTTGTCCTTCCATCCCACGATGTCCTGCCACAGTGCATCAGCCCCTCCGGCCACGCTGGCCCACCACTGCGAAACCGCAGTGCTCAGCTGGTCGCAGATCGTCAGGAAGCCGGCCTTCATCTGGTCCCAATTGCGCCAGATGAGATAGGCGGCGCCTGCTATCAGGGAAATGGCGATCCCCAGCGGCGAGCCCAGGAGAAACCGCCCCACGAACAGCACCACACGGGCGATTGCCATGATGGCCTTGCCCGCGAAACTTGCTGCCCAGGCCAGTCCGGTGCGGAGAACGCCGGCAACCCATGCGATAGCCTGTCCGGCTCTAGCCATGGCTCCACTGAGGCCCGCCCAGATCCTGGCCAGCAGGCTCCCGCCAGCAGCGGCTGCAGAGGCGCCGCCGAAGATTCTTGCAAACAGGAATCGCACCAGGGCGCCTTTGGCCAGCAGCAGGCCCAGAGGGATGAGCAGCGCGGTCATTACAGCGCCAAGGCCCAGAAATGCGGCGCCCGTGTACATCACTGCCTTGGTCAGGCCGGGGTGCGCCTGCGCGAAGTTGGATACCGCCTCGGTCACCGCCGTGACCTTTTCCAGCAGCTGCACGTACAAGGGCAGGGCGGCCTCGCCCATGCGCAGATAGAGGTCGTCGCGGCGCTTTTCGAGGTCGATTTCCTTGCCGCGCGGCCCTTCCTTGACCATGCCGTGCAGCGTGTCCACGTTGGCCGCGCGCTCGTTCAGCGCATAGCTCTTGTTGATCATGGACCGCTGCTGGAACATCGTGGCGAACAGGCCGGCCGCATTGCGGTTGGAAAAGATGCCGCCGATGGCGTCCAGCACTTCCTTCTCGCTCTTGATGCCCTTGGCATTGAGCGCAGGCACCAGCACCGTTTCCAGCCACTCGAATTGACTGCGCTGGAACACATCGGAGCCCTTGAGCGCCCCAACGCCGAGCTGGGCAATCTGGCCCACCTTGTCGTGCTTGACCTTGGACGGGTCGGCGATCAGGCCCAGCGTATCCAGCATGTTGGCGGCCCGCTTGGTGGTACGACCCTGGTACAGATTCTGGTAGGCGGACATCATGCCCGTGCCCACGCGGTCGCCGCCCATTTCCTGCACCAGCGGCTCCAGGCGGTAGAAGAATTCCTTCTCGCTGATGCCCTTGGCGGCCACGCCGCCGGTCTTGATGAGGTTGAGCCAGTCTTCGGCGCCCACCCGGCCGCCTGTGGCTGTCAGCACCTGCTGCACCAGGTTGCCGTTGCGCTCGAAGTCCTCGCGGTTGTTGGCGCCGTTGCGCATTTCGATGACCTTGAGCATGTCCATGAACTTGCGCTCGTTGTCAGCGGCATGCTCGCCCCCGAAGGCGGCCTCGTTCGCAAACTTCATCTTGGCCAGGAAGGGGAGTGCATCCTTGGCATGGTCGAAGTCATTGAAGACGGTCACGGCATCGCGCATCAGCGCCATGTTGTCCGTGGTGCTGGTGCCGTAACTCTTGAAGTTGCGCGCGTAGTCGATGGCCTTGCCGGCGTCTTCGCCTTCCAGGCCCAGGGCGCGGATGCGGATGGCTTCGCCGGCCGCCGTGCGGCTTTGCCCCATCAGGCCGGTGGCCGCATGGGCGGCGCGGCTGGTGGCGTAGTAGCTGCCCATGCCGGCCGCCGCCATGCCGGCGCCCCGGGCTGCCATGCGGCCGGCGCGTTGCCGGGCATCGGTCAGCGCCTGCAGGCGCGTCTTCTGCGCAGCCATGGCGGCCGTGGTGCGCTCCATGTCCGCGCGCAGGCTGCGTTCCTTGGCGGCCAGGCCCGTGGTGGACATTCCTGCTTGGCCCATGCGGTCGCGCAGCCCCTGCAATGCGGCCTGCTGCTGGGCGAATCGGTCCTTCAGTTCGCGCGCCCTGGCCTGGGCCTGGGCCATTTGGCGCGACATCGCCGCCGTCACGTTGCCGGCCGCTGCATGCTCTGCCGCGAGCGCCCGGACCTTGGCGCGCTGTGCGGCCAGTTCGCCGGTGAGGGTGGCGGATGCCTTGTGCGCGTTGCGGAAATTCTTGATGAGGCCCTGCTGGGCCTCCAACTGCTTGTAGTTGTCGCGCAGGGTCTTGAGCGCGCGCGACGTGGCCGAGCTGCCAGAAACCACGCGCCGCAGCGGCCCGGTCACGCGGTCCACCGCGCTCATGATGACTTCAAGGCGGAGCCTGTCCACGGCGTTCTCCTGCTGCTATTTCTTTGGGGGCGCGTGCACTTCGTTCCAACGCTTGACGGCGCGCTCTCGCCAGTCGATCAGTTCATCCATCTCCATGGCATACATGGCAGAGGGCGGCCAGTGGAACACCATGGCCAGGTCGGTCATGTAGTCCTCTACACGCTCGCTTGATCCCTTGCCGATGCAGGCAGCAAAAAATTCACCAGCTCCGTTCCAACCTGCAGGACATCGGAAATGTCCATGTCCTTGACTTCATGGGGAACGATGCTGGGATGCGTCACACGGGGCAGCACCTTGACTATGGCATCGGTGTTCATCTGCATGAGATCCACCAGAGAGACGCCGCGCAGGTCGCCGGTCTGCGGCTTGATGATCTGGATTTTTTCCAGGTCGCCGCCTTCGCGCTTGATGGAGGTTTCCAGCGTCACGGTGACGCAAGGGCGTCCGCCCACGGTGTTTTGTGTCGCAGCTTGCAGCTTGTCGGTAGCTTCGGTCTTGCCTGTCATGTTGTGTTCCCCGCGTGAATGTCAAAAAGGAGCGGGCGGGCCGGGTTGGGCGGCGCCGCCCGCAGGTGGTTGCCTGGTTGTGGGATCAGATGCCCAGGTCGGCGCGCACGTTGGCCAGGATGTCCTCGCCGTCCACGATGCAGATCATGTTCACAAGGTCAATCTCGAAGTGCACGCGGCCGCCCACGGTCAGCTTGTAGTAGCTCAGTGCATAGGTGTAGTTCTGCTCGGTCATGTCGCCGGCCTTCTGGCTGCCGGTGTCCAGCTTGGCCAGCCGGCCGCGCATGATGGCCTCGCAGGCCTGCGAGCCCCCTTCGTCGTCACGCGCCAGCGAGCCGGCAAAGCGCAGCATCACGGCATCGTGGCGGCGCGATCCCCATTTCGCGGACAGGCCATCGAGGAAACCGGCGCCCTTGATCTCGGCTTCCATCTTTTCCTGGCCCATGTCCAGGGCGATCTCGCCATCCATGCCGCCGGCGCGGTAGTCCTCCAGCTTGCGGGACAGCTCGGGCAGCTTCACCTCGGGAACTTCGCCGCGATAGCTCACGCCGTCCACGAACAGCGCGAAGTTGATCAGTTTGCGTGGCAGTGCCATGTGTTGCTCCTGTGCTTACAAGCCGCTGGAAACGCGGTTGGCGAAGTCGAGATAGAAACGGTCGGTGATGCGCTGGCGGAAACCCAGGTCTTCCAGCGGCGGCACGGGCGTGTAGTCGTAGTCGATGAGCAGCTTGCCGGTCTTCAGCGTTTCCGTGCTGTTGACGGTTTCGTCGTACCAGCATTCGCCGCCCAGGATGTAGCCCTGGGAGCGCAACGTGCGAAAGCGCGAATTGATGCCCTCGATGATGTCCTTCACGATGGACGGATGCAGGGGCTTGTCCACGAACTCGAAGTGCCCCTCCACCATGGTGTCGGCCAGGATGTGGGCCGTGCGCGTGGCGGTTTCAAAGGCGAAGTTCTGCTCGGTGCTGCAGGTACGGTTACCCCAGAAGCGGAACCCCTGGTGATTGATGAGCGTCGTGACCTTGCCTTCATTGAGCAGGTCGGCGTCTGAGTCCGTGCCTTGCAGATCCCAGTAAACGCTGCGGCTGATGCCGGTGGGTCCGTTCAGGGGCACATTGGACAGGCTCTTGTGCCATCCCTGCTCCGCATCAATGCGGGCGCGCAGGCCCAGGGCGTAGGCGGTTGCCGGTGCAACGATGCTCTTGTTCTGCACCGTGCTCCAGCGGGTGAATTCAGGCCAGATGAGCATGGTTTCGCGCTTGCCGAAATCGTTCTGGTACAGCAGGGCCGCGCTCACGTCCTCACACTCCCAGGCCGAGGCATAGACCATTCCGCGCAGCTTTTCGCCGATGGCTGTAAGCGCATCGGCGACGGGCTTGGCGTCCAGGCCCGGCGCGCCCAGGATTCGCGGCTTCACGCCCAGGGTGGCCTGTGCGTCCAGTAGAGCCTGCGCGCCGGTCCGCTTGCCGTTGCGGTAGTCGCCCACGGCCTTGCTGATCTGGTCGGCTTGGCGTTCCTCTTCGGTGGCGCCTTCGCCATCAGCAACCCGCACGATGACCATGGCGGGCCGGCATTGCTGCTCGATGGCTTCCAGCGATGGCGCCAGCGTGCCCAAGGTTCCGGCCTTCTCCAGCGCACGGCGAATGTCTGTGACGAGCACAGGCGTGTCCACTGGAAAGAACTCTGCGTCTGCATCGCTGGCCGTGGCCACCATGCCGATGACCGCCGTGGAGACGATGCGCAGGGCGGTGGTGCCTGCGTTCAGTTCGGTGACACGCACGCCGTGGTGAAAACTTGCTGTGGCCATTGTTGAGCCCCTGAATGTGTTGCTGGTGCGCGGCTCGCGCGAGATGAGCCTATGGTGCTCGGCACAAGCCGCAATAGCCAGAAATGGCCGCTGTCGCTGGGCGTGCGACACAAAGACAAAGCCCGCCGAGTGGCGGGCTTTGGCAGGTGGGAAGGTGGCGCGGCCAGGTCAGTCCGGCAGCTCGTCTGGGCGCGGTGGCGTGTCCGTGATCTGCAGCGCGCGGCCGTCTGCGATCAGGCCCACGGTTTCCAGCAGCTGCACGCCGGCCGCCACGTCCGGGTCGTCCAAGTCGATGAAGCTGGCCAGCTCCTGGTCCTTCAACGTGCTGCGCAGCTGCGCGGCCTGCTGGCGTTCGCCGCTGGTGGCATCGGCGCGGTCCACGGCGGCCCATTCGATGGCGGCGCGCTCGGCGCCGGTGAAGCGGCGGCGAAATGCCAGCGGGGTGATATGGCGGTGGACCTGCGGCGCGGGCGCGGGCTGCTCCTGCTGCTCGGCCAGGCGCCAGGCGCCCGGGTAATGCTGCTGCGCGAAGTCTTCCGAGGCCCGGATGGTGTCCACGACTTGGCCGGTTTTCAGGATTTCGATGATGGGCATCAGACCCCCTTGTCTGCGAAGAATTTGAGAAATGCATAGCCAGCACCGCCCGGCGCTGCAACACGACCCGCCCCACCCCCACCTCCGACGCCACCGCCACCGCCACCGCCTGCGCCAGTGCTGCCGCCTTGGCCGCCCCCACCGCCGCCGTTCCCGCCCGCTCCTCCACCACCTGTACCGCCGCCGCCACCGCCGCCGTTTCCGCCTGCGAATCCATTGGTTCCGTTACTTCCCCCTCCGCTTCCGCCAAAGAAGCTGATACCCCACTCACCATCTGAGGCATCCAGGTAGGTTCCAGCTGCTCCTACGGCTAGTTTTCCCGTGACATCCTTGCTACCAGGTGCTGATCCCCCGCCATACGTCGAGTCTCCGGGACCATACACCCCACCACCGCCACCACCATTGAACGGCGCTGAAGTGGACGCATCACCGCCCTTGGCCATGATGTCCACGCCAGCTCCGCCCGTGGCACCGCCCACCAGCATTCCGGGCCGAACACTGGCCGCGCCCAGGTCCCAGTTTGCGCTCGGCGAGGGGCCAGGGGGGAGCACGATGGCGCCGGCACTGGCCTGCGCCCACCTCCCGCCCGGCCCTCCGTAGGCGATGTAACTGACTCCAGCCACGGTGATGGTGGTATTGCCGCCAGCGCCGCCTGTTTGTCCGACTGCGGCAGTGGCGCCCGGTGCGCCCACGCTCACGCTGACTACATCGCCAGCACGCACGCGAAGGCGCTTGGCACCCCAGCTGCCGCTGTAGCCCCCGGTGACAGTGTCAACGACTCCGGTGCGTGCGGAAGACGCACCGCCTGCGCCCATGGCTCGCAATTCGAGAATGCCGTTAGATGGCACCGTCCATGTGACGGAATCAAAGCAGACCAGGGACAAAAAAGGCCCGATGCTCCGCGTCGCGGCCAACTCGCTTGACCTCATGGATTTCCCCCTGTGTCATGCCCCATGGCCAGCAGCCATAGGTTGTCGCCGGCATACACGAGCCTGATGTGCCAGCAGTTGTAATCAAGAACCAGGTCGTCTTTTCGGCGGTTGATTTCGTGCAGCGGGTTGGCGCGCACGATGGTGATCAGCCCCAGGCGCCACAGGCCCCAGGGGTCCAGCAGCACGATGGTGTCGCCCCGTTCGGGGGCGGCGGGCAGGGCGCGGCTGTAGGCGGCGTCGGCTTTGAGCAGATAGGCCACGCCCGCCTGCAGGGCCTGGCCATTGGTTGCGCTGTCCGCGTAGCCGTGGCGCAGCCGGTCCAGCAGCGTTTGCCCGGCCTGCGCCTGCGCCGGGCTGCTGGCCTGCAGCACGGATTGCAGGTCCACGGACTTGTCGGCAATGTCTTGGGCCAGCTGCGCAATCTGCAGGGCCTGTTGCAGCAGGACTTGCGCCGTTTGCTGCTGCAGCTGGTCGATGGTTTGCCCGGTGGACTGTGCCAGGGCCTGCAGGGCCTCCTGGCTCGCTCTGGCCTCAATGGCCTGGCCCATGTCGTGGGCCATCTGGTCAATCATGCCTAGCGCCTCGCGCAGCCGGGGGTTGTCCACCTCCAGCTTGTTGCCGGGGTGCGGCAGGGGCAGGCCCAGGTGAGGCGTTTCCTCCAGCACGGGCGGCAGGTCTTGCACGGTATCGTCAGCCATGGTCCCTCCTACAGCACCACGGCGCGCAGGTTGTCCACCAGGGGCCGGGCTGTGGTCGTTCCGGTGAGCGTCAGGCGCAGGCGCAGATTGGCCGCGCTGATGGCCTGCAGCCGGTGCGTCAATTCGATGGTGCCGGCCGTCTGCGGGCTGCTGGACAGATAGGGCACCTCGGTCCACTGCTCGCTGGCACCCAGCTGCGCATGCACGGCCACGGCCGCGCCGGCAGGGATGGTGCCCTCGAAGATCACCCGCAGCTCGGTCCCGCCCGCCGTGGCGATGGCGGGCGTGATGTAGGTGCCCGACTGCAGCAGGCTGCCCACGCCCAACTGGCTGGCCGGTTCAAGTACTGCGCCCAAACCGGACTCACCCACGCGCAGAGTGGCTTTGACGCGCACAGTGCCGGTATGGGGCTGGTCCAATCGCACCGCCTGACCGGCGTCGGCCTCGATGCTGCGCAGCATGGCACCGTCCGCATCCAGCAGATCCATGGCGTAGCTGATGCGGGCGGTGGGATCGGGTTGGATCGCACCCGTGTTGAGCAGCAAAGCGGTGGCGTTTTCCACGTTTTGGGCGCCCAGCTCCACGGTCTTGCTGCTGCTGGCGTATTTCACGCCCAGCAGCTCGAAGCGCAGCATGCGGTCGCTATAGCGCGTGACGATGCCTGATGCGTTGATTTCCTGCAGCTGCCCAATCTCGGCCTGGGCGGCTGTGACCCAGCCACCGCCGACCTGGCTGGCTTCACCGACCTTGGCCACCTGCACAGCCGTGTCGGTATCCGCAGCGGACACGCACAGCGCATAGCTTGCCTTTGCATCGAGCAGAGCGGGAGCGGGCCAGGTAACGCGAGTAGCCGCACCATCCGTTTTGATCTGCACAGGTTCTAGGCGCAGACTGGCCAGTGGTGTGCCAGGCAGACCGGCGTCATCAAGCAGGGCGATGGCCGCCACTACCGGCCCACCACAGCCGGCGAAGTAAAGGTCCACGGCGGCGCATTGCTGCGCGGCGGTCGGGGTGATGGTTTGGGTGATGGTGCTATACGACATAGGTGATGGTTTGAATGCCTGCGCCTCGCGCGCCCCATGGCAGGTCTGCAACAAAAAAGACTTCCAGCTTTAGCGATGCACCGCCCACGTATTGCGCGCGGCCAGTGCTGCCATGCTCCCCCTGCAGTTCAACGGCCTTGGCGCCGATAGGGATGCCGGCGGGCACCTGGAAGCTGCCGCGCATCAGCCCATGCGCGTCCGCCACCAGACTGCCGCCAGGCGATGCAGAGGCCTGCACGATCTGCCCATCAAATTGCAATTGCTTGAGGGGCTCCATAGGCAGGAATCCCGCCACCTCAAAGCCCACATCTATCTGCCGCAGGTGCAGATTGCTGGTGTCGATGCGAGATTCGTCCATGACCTGGCGAATGCGGTCCTCGTAGGTGACCTTGCCGACCTCGCCATGGAACATCCAAATGCGCAAGGTGCCCGGGTATTTGAGAGGCACGGGGTATTCCCAGCGATCCACAGCCGGCACCAGCGTGATGGACGCCGGCATGGTGCCAGGTGCGGGTGCGCCGTTGATCTTCATGGCGCGGCTGACAGTGGCCTGGCGAATGGTGGGCACCATGGTGTACTCGATGCTGTGTGAGGTCTTGCCATCACCCAGCATGTAGGCGTTGTCGGCCTCGTACAGCTGCAGCGCTCCGCCCGCGATCATGGCGGTCTGCTCCAGACCTTGATCCCGCATGCTGTCGTCCATCATGGGATCGGCGAAGTAGCCTTTTTTCAGGCCGCTGTAACGGCCCGCGGTGTCGGTGGCCAGGCGCAGCTCGGCCAGGTCCAGCTCGATGCGGTCCATGCGATCCCGGTAGGCCACTAGGGTGGGCATGGACACCGCGCGCACGCCGTCCGGCTCGGTGCGGCGCGTGTCTGGCGCCCAGGTCTGGTAGATGCTGCCCAGGGCCAGCACGTTGTCCGGCACATCGGGCGGCACGGGCTGCCAAGTCGCCGGGATGCCCTTGACCACGTTGATGCCCCCATCGCCGCCCATGACGATGCGGTCAATGCGGCGCAGCGCATAGCGGTAGTCCACAAGTATCAGCGTGGCGGGCAGCGCGCCCTGCACGTCAAAGCCGCGCGTGGTCTGGTTCTGCGCAGGCTCGGTGCTGATGTAGTCATAGCTCACGCTGTAGGTGCTGCCCGGCGTGGGCTCGGCGCCGGCCGGGCTCCAGTCGATTTGCCCGGCCGTCAGCTTGTAGTCCACGTCTTTGGTGTACGTGGTTCCGCCCTGGGTGACGCTGTTGATCTGCACAACGCTGGCGTCGGGCAGCGGGTCAGCGGCGCCGACGAAGCTGCCGTGCACCACCTGGGCCGACTTGCGGCGCGTGATGCGCAGGGTGGCCTGCTCCAGCACGGGCCAGCGGTCGAATGCCACATGCTGCAGCGCATCCGTGCTGCTGCTGTGGGGCTCGCTGTTGACCTGGGCCATGTTGGCCTTGGCTTCAAAGACGAGGCGCCGGTCGGCAGGCACTTCGACGGCCACGCCGCCCACACGCGCGGCGCCGGCTGTGATGGCGTAGACCTGGCGGCCCTGGTCGTCGTCGGACAGCTGCAGCGTCTGCAGGCCGCGCACGGCGTAGGTGCCGCCCGCGCTGTCGCGGTCGTAGCGCTCGATAGCTTTGGTGACGGCGTTGAGCTGGGGCGCGGGCTCGCGCGGCTTGACGATGCCATCTTCAACGGTCCACACGGGATAGAAATCCCCTTCGCCCTGGCCCTGCAGGCCCCAGGTGACGGACACCTGCAGGCGGTCGGCCCCGGGCTCGCCGTAGCCGCTGGTCCCCACGGCGGGGTTGTACAGGGTCGGGTCTTGCTCGGCCGTGACGATGCGCGTGGCGTAGTGCACGCCGATGTAGACGGTGCCCTGCACGGCAATTTGCAGCGCGGCGGCGGCCACGTCATGGACGGCGCCGTTCAGGTAGATGCTGCCGGCTTCCAGCTGGCAGGCGCCGGTTTCGGCGTTGACGGTGCAGCGCGCGCCGGCCGTGATGTCGCCATCGGCAAACAGCACATCGGCCACGCGGCGCAGGGCATAGCGGGCCTGGGCCTGCATTTCGTTGGGCTCGGCAGACTGCGCCACGCGGTCGGCGTGAAAGATGTGCTGCGTGTAGCCCTTGGCGGGGTCGTGTCGGTTGTAGCTGGTCATGCGCGGCTCACAGTGGGATCACGATTTCTTCGGTGGCCTTGGTCGTGCCGCTGCGCAGGACCGGTGAGCGGTATTCCAGGCAGTACACGGTGCCGGGGTTCTCCACCTCGGCCGGCGTCAGGTAGCGCTGGCCAGGCGGCACGCTGGCCTTGGCCACGGTGCCGAAAAACACGCCGCATTCGCGCACGGTTTCGCCCTGGGCATCGCCAAAGCCGAACGTGGTGCGCAGCAGCAGAAAGGGCGTGGGCACCGGGCTGGTCTTGTAGTAGACCTGGCCGGGCATCTCGATATCGTGGTCCTGGGCGGTGCCGGGCACGGCATAGCCCACATCCACCACGGCGCGGCGGCCGATTTCGTCCTGCAGCGCGGTGCGGTTGGATGGGTTGGCAGGTGGCACGGTCCACGCTCCATCGCCACGGCCCCATGCGATGTGCACGGCCATGGCGGCCAGGGATTTGGCCAGCGCAATGCGGCCGGCGTCTTGCAGTGTTTGCATGGGCTATTCCTCGGATTCGGTGGTCTTGCTGTGGATGTTGGATTGCTGCCAGCGGTCGCTGTCCCAGCGGCCCGTCCAGCCCCGGGCCGGGGCCATGCGGGGCTGGCAGGCAGCGGCCGCCAGGTGGTGGGCGGCGCCAGGCCACTGGCCCGGCCGCGTGCCTGCGCTGGCGGCCCAGGCTTCGCCGTTGGTGGTCCATGGCTGATGCTGGGCGCGCTGCGGCGCCAGGCCCGTGGTGGACTGCAGCTGCCCGCCTGTGGCCAGGCGCTGCATGCGGCCGTACCAGCGCCACACATCCAGGCGCAGCTGGTCGGCGCGGCGCATGCGGCCACTGGTGTGCAGGTGGTTCGCGCTGCGCAGGGGCGTGAGCTTGGGCGCCTGGGCCTGGGACTGGTTGATGCGGCCTTGGCTACCGATAACGGGCGGCTTACCCTCGCCCACGTCCACGGGCGTGCCGCTGTCGTTGTCCCAGAGGGCGCCGTCCAGCTTGGGCGCGCGGTCCCAGCGCAGGGCGCGCAAATCGAAGCGGTAGAACACCCGGTAGAAATGGACGTGCAGCGGGATGCTGGCCCGCACCACATGGGCCATGCGCGCGATATCGCTGTTGCTGACTTCGCGGCCTGGGTTGATGTGCAGGCGGGCGCCGTCCTCTTCGATGGTCACGGCCAGGTAGCCCTGCCAGGCCAGCGCGCGGCGCACGGCGGCGGCGCTGCCACGCTCGCGCAGCCAGGGCAGGCCCTTGGCCAGCAGCTCGCGCGGGTCGGAAAAATACCGCTCGAACTGCCCCAGCTGCCACTGCTGGGCCAGCCAGGGCAGCAGGGCCGGGTGCTGAGCGGTGCTGGCCGGCTCGGCCGCGTCGGCCATGGTGCCCCAGTCGCGCGGCAGCGTGGTGTCCACCACGCGCTCCAGGCTGGTGGATGCTGGCGGCAGGATGCTGCGTCGCGCGTCCATCAGGCCACCCCTGCGTCGATCAGGTCCACGGCGCCCAGGGCCGGGAATTCGCCGGCCGCAATCGGCGTGATGGGCGCGGGGCGGGCGTTGTCCGGGTAGTCCACGGCGTGCACGCCATCGACGTGCAGCAGCGTGGTGATGTAGCTGCGCGCCACGCTGCCGTCCAGGCTGGCCATGCCGGCGAAGGCCGCCTGCAGGCGCGCCTGCAGCTGCTGCAGCAGGCCGGCCGGCGCGGTGCGCGTGCGGGTGATGCGGGCGGTGATGTCGATGGTGCGTGGCACGGCCACGGCCACATTGACGGGCACGCCCAGCATGCGGCCGTTGTCGGCATTCAGCGCTTCGGACACCAGCTGCCGCACGGCCTGGGCCTGCGCCTGGTCGGTGACCCAAAGCATCACCAGCACGCTGCCCGGCGCGGCCTGGCTGGCCCGCACGGCGCGCACCAGGGGCGAGGCGGTGAGGGCGTGGAATTCGTAGTGCTCGCGCGTGCCCTGGCCGGCCAGCGCGGCGATGCGCAGCTGCAGGCGGGTGCTCAAGCGGTTGTCGGTTTCGCCGGCCTGGCGGGTCACGCCGTACTGCGCAGCCAGGTGGTCGAGGTCGCCGCCCGTGGCAAAGGCCAGCAGGTGGGCGCGGGCGGCATCGTTGACGCGGGCGCGGTACAGCAGTTCCCGGTAGGCGCAGGCCTCCAGCAGCTTGACGATGGGATCAGATTCGAGCGCGAGGACTTCGGCCAGCTCGGGCGCGCGGTCCAGTATGTCGGCCTTGAGGTCGGCCAGGATCTGCTCGAAGTCCAGCGGCTCGATGATCTGCGGTGCGGGGAGGGTGGCCAGGTCGGTCATGCGCCCCCCATGCTTCCAATATCCACGGTCAGGCTCAGCGGCTTGGCGCGGGGTGCATAGGCCGATAGCAGGGCTCCGTCGATCACCAGCTGTGCACGTCCTGGCCGCTGTGCATCGCGCACGATGCGCAGGCGGTCAATGGACAAGCGCGGCTCCCAACGCATGAGCGCAGACGCAATGGCGGAATACAGGCGCGCCTCGGTCTGTGTGTTGTCGGGCTGGTCTATCAGCAGCGGGACCAGCGAACCGTAGGTGCGCCGAGCCACTCGGCTACCCATGGGCGTGCTCAGAATGTCGCCAATGGATTGCACCAGGTGCTCGACAAGCCCGATGTGCCGGCCGGTGGTGCGGCTCATCATCGCGGCTCCCCCGTGTTACTGTCGCCGCTGCGCACGCCGCCGTGTACGTGGTGCACCAGGCTGATGGCTTGGGCCACCACATCGGGTGCAGCCCGCACCAGATCCCTGACGCTCAACGATGCTTTCGCGGTGCTCAGGGTGATGTCGTCGCGCGAGATGGTGATGGACGCATCCTCAATGCGCAGGGTGAGCACGCCGCTTTCGTATCGGATGAAATGGGTGTT
Organism: Delftia sp. WSY_7; assembly: GCF_043104845.1. Classification (NCBI taxonomy): domain Bacteria; kingdom Pseudomonadati; phylum Pseudomonadota; class Betaproteobacteria; order Burkholderiales; family Comamonadaceae; genus Delftia; species Delftia sp. WSY_7. The sequence goes on from NZ_JBICLB010000055.1 coordinate 234,540, forward strand.
GTCTTTGTTCAGCTTGATGTGCGGCGCGCCATCGCTGGGCTGTTCCATCTGTTCGCTGTACAGGCCCAGCAGGGCCACGCCCTGGCGCATGTCGCCGCCTACGCTTAGCACCAGGCCCTGCTCGCCGACCTCCGGCGCCCAGAAGGTGGAGCCTTGCGTGCCGGCCCGCAGGCACTGCACCTGCAGCCAGTCGGTGGTGTTGTCTCCGCAGCGCATGCGCACGGCCAGCGGCTTGGCGCGGACCTGGGCCACGGTGCCACGGCGTGCCAGGTTCTCCAGGCGCCGGGTCAGCTCGTAGGGGCTTTCTTGCTGCGGTGTTTCGGTCATGCGGTCATCGTGCCGCCGCGCACGCGCGAAGCCCAGCAGCGCGTGCTGTGGCTGCCGACATGACAGAAATCAGGGGTGCAGGTGTCGCAGGATGAGGTCGCGCAGCAGGTCGGCGTCTTCGGCAGGGATGCCCAGCAGCTGCCGTTCGGGGTAGTCGTACATGGGGCCGTTCTTGGCAACGCGGTCCTGCTCGCCGTAATGATGCACGCGGGCTATGCGATCTGCACGGCCTGCGAATTGCACCACGGCCGCATCGCCCTGAGCCTTGGCCTTGAGCCAACGCTGCATGCGCAGCTTGGCGAACAAGGGGCGACGGGCCTTGGCGCGGGCGCGGATCTGGGCGCGCTTGTTGCGCAGGCCGTCGCCCTGCGCCTTGCGGGGTTCCCATTTCTCGCCGTCCGGCGTCTGCTGGCCAGCCATGCGCTGGCTGTTGCGGGCGCGCAGCTGCCGTGCCAGGTCCAGCAGCAGGCGGCGGCGCGCTGCCGGCGCAAGCTTGGCCAGCAGCGACTCGGCCCACAGTTCAAGCGCGCGCATATCCGCCATGGCTACATCTCAAACCGCGTGCGCTCTGGCGGGGCGTCGATGTCCCATTCGCACAGCTTCTGATCCTTGAGGTACAGCTCCCAATGCTCGGCCACGCAGTTGCCGCCCGGGTGGCACGGTTCCTTCGGGTGCGTCGCGCTGTAGCGCGTGGGGTGGTCTGGGTCCGGTTTGACTATGACGGCTTCGCGCAGTGGCACGCGAATGCCGACATCTGCGGCGGTGTCGTTGAGCTGCTCGACATCGAAGAGCAGCGCCTTCTGGCGCTTGTCCGCGTTGTCCAGGGCGTCGGACTGGTTGACGCGCAGCCAGGCCACCAGGGGCACGAACAGGGCATCGGCGTGCCCGGCATAGTCCAGCACGGTGATTTCTGCCGTGTACAGGTATTCATAGGACAGGCTATCTGCCCCGGTGGCCAGTACCTGACCGCCGGCCGCGCGCACGATCAGGTTTTCGGGGTTCTCGGCCAGCTTCGGCACAGCCTGCAGGATGAGGCGGCGCAGGCTATCGAGTTTCCACATGCTGGTGCTCCTGCGCCACGGCCTGCGGGCCTGCGTTGATGCGCTGCGCTACCGCGTCGAATGCGCGCTCGCAGGCGGCGCCTCTGGCCCGGGCCTGGTCAGCTGTTGACGCCAGGATTCCCGCTCGCTCATCAGCGCGGCCGAGCACGTCGGCAAGCACTCCGATGGCGTCGGCAGTTGCCTCGCGCTCTGCGGCAGTGGCGGCACTTCGGGCCATGTTTTGGAAATCTCGGGTGCGCTGTTCAAGGAGCCTGTCGCTGCGCAGCCGGCCAGCGCGTTCAGCATCAGCAACGCGGCCCAGGGCCTCATTTTCCTCACGGGCTTTCCTTTCCTGTTCTTCCATCGCCTGCCGGGTCTGCCTGTCATAGCGGCCCACGGCCTCGATGTAGCGGGTGATTTCGGTCTGGGCCTTTGCTGTCTTCTCTGCCAGGCCCTGCAAGGTTTGCGCGTGCTGGGCCTTGAGGCGGCTGATGCGCAGCTGCTGCACGCTCAGGGCAGCCGCCACAGCAACCAGTACCCCAGCCCACAGCACAGCGGATTGCATCACTCCGCGTTGACGGTTCATAGGGACTCCAGGCACATCGCCATTTCGCGCCCCCTGCGCAGCTCCAGGCCGCGCAAGCGAATGCCTGCGGCAGTGACCCACGCCGGCAGCTGCTCGCACGCGGCGCGCACATCGCCGGCCTGCAGGCGCAGCAGCATGGTGGAGTGCCGGCCGCTCTTGAGCCATACAAATCCATCTTTGCTGCCTGCCTGCCCTGGCCCCACGTTGTAGATGAAGCTCAGGAAGGCGGCCAGGGTCTGGTCAGGCATGCCGTTGCGCACATGGGCAGGCACCCAGCGCTCGAAGACTTCCCAGGCCTCCTGTATGCCCTGTCGGGTCAGCAGGTCGCATTCGGCCTGCGTGGCGCGGTCGCCCATCTGCACGCCACGGGTCCAGCCTTCGCAGATTGTGGGAATGCCGATGGGGTCGCGGTATGCGCCCAGCCTGCGGCCTTCCTCCACGGGCAGGAACTGAACCAGCAGACCAGCCACCCCCACGGCCACCGCCGAGGCTCCTGCAGCAATCTTGATGTTGCTGGGCCACTTCATAGGATCGTCTCCGCGCCGGCTTCGTTTTCCAGCCAGGCGGTGAGCGCGCGTTCTTCGCGCCGGTCCTTGCGCCATTGCCAATACTGGCCCAGCAGCAGACCCACCACGCCGACGATGATGCCCACGATGACGCCGATTTCGGAAATCGTCAGACCGCCGACCACGGCGCTGATGGCGCCACCGTAGGTTGCCGTCTTGCTGCCGATGATGGCGACTTTCTCGATGCTGTCTGCCACTGTTTTCTCCCTCTCTCAGTCCCACAGGTAAACGCGCTGGCGGGTCGGTGCCGGCGCGGTGACGAGGCGCACAAGGTGCCCCTCTGGCAAGTCGTCTGCAATCCGTCCCAGACCCGGATTGGCGGCCAGGGTGGCCTCCACGTTTCCGCCTGTGGCACCCAGATGGCGCCATACGAGTCCGTCCAGCGTGTCATGCGCGTGCGCGCGCACAGCGCGCCCCGGCTGCATGTTTTCGGGTGTGGCCATCTCAGATCAGCTCCACGATGGTTCGCCGCCGGCCGCGCAGATCCGCGATGGCGTTGCGCAGGTTCCGCTGGAACGTGTCCACGCGGATCTCCAGACGGGACAGCACGCGCCCTTCCTTTCCCTCGCCGTTCGGCAAGGTGTCCAGATCGCGGTAGGCCTCTGCCAGCTCGGCCTGCACATGGCTTTGCACGGCCCGCAGGAACTGCGCCGGCTTGACGCTCTTGCCGTCCACCTGACGCGCCGGCACCTTGTCCAGAGCGTCATGGCCGGCGGCCTCCTGCTCGGCCCGCCAGGCCTCCAACTGCCCCGTGATGTCGGCGACGGCCAGCACCACGGCCTGGCGCAGTCGCACGGGGGTCACGGTTGCGTCAAAGCGGCATTCTTTGAGCATGCGGTCGGCGTCCACGTCGGGCCACCAGCCATCGCCGGCAACGGTGCCCGTTGGCCTCTGGTTCGGTGGGTTGACGTTGGATACAAACATGCAGGCTCCGGTGTTGAGGTGTGGCGGTGGCCCAGGGCGTTGGACGGTGCTGTGTCAGCTGTCCTTGCCCTGGGGCCGCCACGGGCGCGGGGTACGCTCGGTTTCGGCGGTTGGAGCTATGCCTCTTTCTTGAGGCGGCGCTCCAGCCGCTCGATGTCTTTTTTCACGCCGGTACGGGTGTCAAGCTCGAAGGCGCGCTTGAGCAGCGGCATGGCCTTGCGGCATGCGGTGATGGGACGGGACTCCATGTCCACATCGCTGCTCGATGTCTTGCCCAGCAGCGCCCAGCCGGCGGCCTTATAGAGCTTGGCGCGGGCCTGGTCGTGCGCATCCAGGCCATCCGTCATGGCGATGACCTCGGCCGTGATGCGCACGGCGTCCTTGCCGGCCAGCCGGCCCGCCATCACGGCCTCGCCTACCTCATCGATCACGATGGTCTGCACGGGCCGCTCGAATCTGTCGGGCATCTTGAGCCCGTGCTCCAGCGCGTAGCTGGCGAGCGCCAGGCCTCGGTCATACATCCCTGCATCCAGGCTCCACAGCAAGACCGTGGCCAGCACGTCGTCCTGCACGCCCGGCGCGGCCTGCAGTACCGCGTCGATGTAGTCGTCAAACTCGGGCAGCATGGTGCGCTTCATCTCGGCGCGCCGCTCCAGGCTTTGCACGTCTTTCAGGCGCAGGCGGAACTGGTGCAGCTGCGTGAGCTGCATTTCATAGGCCGAGCCAGTGGCCTCACCGTGCGCGCCGGCATCGGCCGCTTGCTGGGCTTGCTTGGCCGCCAGCACGCGCAAGCGGTGCCGCTGGGCTGGTGATTGGTTCATGGGTTCCCCGCTGGTGTGGCGCCGGCCGATCAGAGCCGGCGCGCTGGTTGCTATCAGGCTTCGGGCTCTTGCTCGATGTTCTCGATCAGCACGGCCTTGCCCAAGTCTTCGATGACGAAAGCATCGTTTGAGCTTTCGTAGGTCTCCACCCGGTCGCGCTTCGGGTTGTCCAGAATCGACCGGCGGCGCCCGCCTTCCTGGTAGTAGATGGACAGGTTGGACCAGCTCGTGACCAGGATGGCATTGGGCAGGAAGAACGGCACGGCGTTGGCCGCCAGGCGCCCCAGCCGTGCCTGGCTCACCACGATGCTGGCGGCCAGGATCTCGGTGGGTGCCTTCTGGCCATCGACCAGCGGGAACAGCTTGTCATGCATCAGGTCACGGCCTGTTATCGCCACAAGGTCGGCGGCCTCGGCGTGCCAGGGGTCCATCAGTGTTTTGTAGGCGTCGTAGACCAGGCCGTCCAGGGTCTTGTAATCATTGCCCGCACTGGGGCCGACCTTGATTTTTCCGCTGCCCTGCACGACTTCATGCAGCACACGCTCGGGCGCCGTGTTGCGCAGCTGTTGCAGCCATCCGATGTTCACGTCCTGGAGCTTGGGATTGGCTGCCAGGTCGGTGTCTTCGGCCACGTGGGTGCCGTTCCAGCCCACCATGATGCGATCCAGTGCGCAGCGTTCGTAGATGCTGCGGGACAGGCGCGGCTGAAAGTCCTTGAACTTCGCCCACATGTCCATGGTTTGGTAGCGCGTGTGGGTGTCGTAGTTGGTCTTCTCGCAACGGTACTTCGTTCCGTCCATGGCCTTCACGTCGCGGGTCTGGCGGTCCTTGTTTTGCGTGTTGGTACGGCTGGCAGTCGGCCCGGTTACGCCGATGTAGAGCTTTTCGCCTTCCATTTCCGTGACCGGCACGATGTTGATGCGCTTGAGCATCTCGCTGGAATCTTGGATCTTGTTTTCCAGGCGCTGCTGCACGCTGGGCTCGATGGCGAATTTCTCGGCGGCGCTGTCAACGCCATTGAGCTGGGCCTGATCTTTCAGGAACTGGTTGTATTGCTGGCGGGTGAGCTTTTGCATGTCGGTTTCCTCGGTCTGGTGTAGTGGGCTGGCCAGGGGTCAGCAGTCGGCCTTCTCGTAGCCGGCTCCACCTGTGTTCAGCGGTCGCTTGTTGGGGTTGCTGTCGGTTTTCTCGACCTTCTCGCGGAACTCGGCGAAGGCCTCCAGGTGTTCCTCCAGCTTCTTGCGCAGGTCTTGCTGCTCGGTGCCGAACTTGGACACCTTGCCGTCCAGCGCTTCCATGGCGTTGCCGGCCTCCTGCATGGCCTCGGTCATTTCCGCCGCGAATTTCTCGCCGGTTTCCTGGCGGCCGGACAGACGCTTGAACTTGGCCAGCAGCTTGGAAACCACGCCATCTCGGGCCGCGCCTGCCTCGGGCTCGTCTTCGCTGAATTCCAGCTCCGTCTCGATGAACTCCGAGAAGACCTGCTTGCCGCCCTTGGCCGAGAAAGAAAGTGCTTCACAGCCGATGCTGGCCGGGCTGTCGGTCACGGCCAATCCCATCAGATAGGCCTCGCCCTTGCCTTGGAAGTTGGGCTCCACCTCAATGGAGCTGTAAATCTTCTTGCCCTGGCGGTTCATGGCCACCAGCGATTCCAGGGGCTTGATGCTGGCGAACAGGGCCAGCAGGCCGTCCTCGACCTCGCGGGCCTCGACTTCCAGCACATCGCCCTGGGCGCTGAATGGGCTGTCATGCCACACGCTGCGCAGGTGTTCAACCCAGACCCGCGCGCCGTACTTGGTGCGGCTGTAGGTGTTGGCAATCTGTTCGATCCATTCGCGCTTGATTTCGCGCCCATCCACCGTCTTGCCTTCGGTGGCGACCCGGAAAAATTTCTTGCTCATAGCGTGCAGCCAGTGGTGAGAGTTGATCTTGTGCCTATGTTCTTTCGGTGCAAGTTTTGTAGCAATCAGCGCGCTCTGTGGCTGGGAGAGTGACAGTTTTTGCATGCTGCTTTTCGCGCGCGCGCGGGACAAACTCCCAGTCATGCCCAGCACTGCAAAACGCGCCAGGCCGGCGCCGCATCGCGCAGCGGCATCGGCCAAGAAGGCGCCCGCCAAGACCGCCGCGAAGAAGCCCACCCAGCAGGCCGACAACCCTCTGCCCTTTGGCCTCGATGGCCTGCCCACAGCGGCGGGCTCAGGTTTGCCGGCTGGCCCGTCCAGTCCCGTGGACGGCGGCGCCGGGGTGCGCCGCGAAGCGAGGGCGCTGTTCTGGATGGGCTGGAAGTTCACGCATATCGCCGAACGGCTGGGCGTGCCGCGCACCACGCTGATCGGCTGGTCGCGCGCTGATGGCTGGGAAGAGGCCAAGCCCGTTGACCGTGTGGCTGGCACGCTGGAGTCCCGCCTGGTCTCGCTCATCGCCAAGGACCAGAAGACTGGCGGCGACTTCAAGGAAATCGACCTGCTCACGCGGCAGATGGAGCGCCTGGCGCGTATCGACAAGTATGGGCAGACGGGACGCGAAAGTGACCTGAATCCCAACATTGAGCTGCGCAATGCCGGGCCGAAGAGGAAGCCGGAAAAGAACGCCATCACGCCCGAGCAGGTGGACGTGCTGTGCAAAGCCTTCCTCGATTCGCTGTTCGACTACCAGCGCACCTGGTGGGGTGCAGCCATGGAGCGCACCCGGCAGATCCTCAAGAGCCGGCAGATCGGCGCCACCTGGTACTTTGCCCGTGAGGCATTGATTGATGCGCTCCAGACGGGGCGCAATCAGATTTTCCTGTCGGCCAGTAAGAACCAGGCCCATGTGTTCCGCAACTACATCATCGCCTTCGTGAAGAAGGAGATTGGTGTCACGCTCACAGGCGATCCCATCATCTTGCCCAATGGGGCCGAGCTGATTTTCCTGGGCACCAACTCGCGCACGGCCCAGAGCTACCACGGCAATCTGTACTTCGATGAATATTTCTGGACCACGAATTTCACCGAGCTGAACAACGTGGCCAGCGGCATGTCGTCGCACAAGCAATGGCGCCTGACGTATTTCAGCACGCCCTCCAGCCTGCAGCATGAGGCCTACGCGCTGTGGAACGGCTCGCATATCACCGACCGCAAGCTGGACATCGACCTGCGCCATGAGCACCTGGCCAATGGCTTTCGAGGCGCGGACGGCATCTGGCGCCACATCGTCACGGTCGAGGATGCCGAGCGCGGCGGCTGCACCTTGTTCGACATTGAGAACCTGCGCTCCACCAAAGCCGCCACTGTCTTCGCCAATCTGTACCTGTGCCAGTTCATGGATGACGCGCTGGCCGTGTTTCCGCTGTCGCTGCTCCAGCGCGGCATGGTGGACCCCTGGGAAGCGTGGAAGGACTTCAAGGCATTCACCCAGCGGCCCTTTGGGCACAAAGGCGTGTGGGTTGGATATGACCCCAGCCATACCGGCGACAAGGCCGCGCTGGTGGTCCTGGCACCGCCTGAAAAGCCCGGGGGCAAGTTCCGCATCCTGTACCGCAAGCAGATGCACAAGATGGAGTACGAGGACCAGGCGGCGGAAATCCAGCGCATCTGCCAGCAGTTCAACGTCGAGAAGATGACCATCGACACAACCGGCATGGGGCAGGGCGTCTACCAGCTTGTGCGCAAGTTCTTTCCCGCCGTGCGCGGCCTGCGCTACAGCCTCGAAGCCAAGATCCTGCTGGTGCTCAAGGCCCAGACCGTGCTGCGCGCCGGCCGGCTGGAGTTCGACCAGGACGACAAGGAAATGGCCGCCAGCTTCATGTCGGTCAAGCAGGAGATGACGCCCACGGGCCGCTCCATCACCTACAGCAGCGGCCGTTCGGAGCAGACCGGCCACGGTGATCTGGCGTGGGCAACCATGAATGCGCTTTCCAACGAACCACTGGAGCAGGGGACCGAGTTCGCCGGCTCCACGCTCTCGCAATCCTTTGTGGAGATATCCGAATGACCGAAGCCACCCAGGCCAGCGCAGCGCCCGGCAATGATGCTGCCGCCGAATCCGCGCCCGCAGGCCCCGCGCGCTCTGTGATGTTCACCTTTGGCGATCCTGAGCCAGTGGTGGGCGGTCGCGCTTCCATCCTCGAATACATCGAGTGCATGGATAACGGCCGCTGGTATGAGCCGCCTGTCAGCTTTGCTGATCTGGCGCGCATGCTGCGCGTCGGTGCCCATCATGAGTCCGCCATCCGCTTCAAGGTCAACGTGTTGACCAGCACGCTGATGCCGTCGCCCTATCTTTCGCCCGGCGCCTTCCAGGCCTTCGCTCTGGACTACCTCACGCTGGGCAATGGCTATCTGGAAAGCCGGCGCAATCTGGTGGGGGACTTGCTGCGGCTGGAGCACACGCTTGGCAAGTACACGCGGCGCGGCAAAGAGGCCGGGCAATATTTCCAGATCAGCGATTTTCAGAACGAGCACGAATTCCCGGCTGGCCAGGTCTTCCACCTGCGGGAGCCCGACATTCATCAGGAGGTATACGGCCTGCCGCAGTACCTGGGCGCCGTGCAGTCGGCCCTGCTCAACGAGGCGGCCACGCTGTTCCGCAGGCGGTACTACGCCAACGGCTCGCACGCTGGTTTCATCCTCTACGTGACCGACCCAGCCCAGCATGAGGAAGACATCGAGGCAATGCGCGATCAGCTCATCAAGTCCAAGGGCGTAGGCAACTTCAAGAATCTCTTCTACTACGCGCCCAACGGCAAAGCCGATGGCATCAAGCTGATTCCCATCAGCGAGGTGGCCGCCAAAGATGAATTCGTCAACATCAAGGCCAGCAGCAGGGATGACGTGCTTGCTGCGCATCGGGTTCCGCCCCAGCTGATGGGGATGGCACCGAACAACGTGGGCGGCTTCGGGGATGTCGAGAAGGCTGCGAAGGTGTTCGCTCGCAATGAGATCCGCCCACTACAGTCGCGCATCAAGGACGAGCTCAACTCATGGGCAGGCAAGCCTGTGTGCGGCTTTCTGCCGTACTCGCTTGACGAACATGAGAGAACTCAATGAAATTCGGCGCTCTTTTGGCACTGAGGTGTATCTTTAGCAGATCAAAAAAATAGATTATCCCCAACAATACTTTGATTTGCATCTCGCCAGCGATCTAAGTTTATGAATTTCAGAAAACTATAAGCTGTTCGAAGCGGAACTTTCCTTGATAACGAAAATTTATCTTGAGTTCTCTCTTTACATAATCATTGATGTCCTCACTGCGGTTTAGAAAGCCGATATCCTCTTCTGATGCATTTATCAAAATCTTTAGAATTTCCTTTTCATTATCATATCGCAAAGACACATCATCTATCTCTATTGAGTTAAGGGTTTCTTTGTGCGCAAGGTAACTAAAGACAGAGCCGAAAGATTTTTTTAGTATTGCTAAACTTATTTTTTGTTTGTTTTCTTCGAATATGGTTTTGTAAAATTCATCAGTCTCCTTTGTGAACCATCTTATATTGGCATCGTGTAATTTGTTGTAATTCACTATATGGTCTTCTAAAGAGTCACTTGTTATGAAGTGGATTCTTGAGAATGTTTCTTTTCTGTTTATTATGTACCTGCCAATGTAGTGTTCGTTGGTTGTTTGATGGCACGAAATTTTTTCTTCATCAAATTTCAGGCGCAACAGCTCTGTATCTGCAACGGTGACTAAATTGAATTGATAGACGTATGGCAATGTTTTTCTGGCAGTTAGTGCTCCAATTTCATATGCTTGAGCCTTCATTAATGAGGTAATGGAGTTGAATATTGCTGTGTCGTTTTTTGGGCTGCTTGTGAAGTTTGTAGTCCCGCCAGTTTTTGGCTTTGTGGCTTTTGACAATTCTTGGAAGGCAAAAACATCTACCTCAGGCATTCTTAAGATTTCATCAACACCAGCTTTGTTCATGTAGTTGTGATAATCCTTTGCACTTCTTTTTAGATTTTTCTGATAATCAATTATCTTGTCGTTTGTCCAGATGTGCAGTGGCCACCAATCTACATTTGGATCATTTTCATTGATTTCTCTGCACATAAAAGCCCAAGCATTCTCATCACTTTTTTTGCAGCTAATTATGATTGCCGTGCAAACGGAGAAGCTATGAGTATCTCGAATTTTATAAGCTATTAAATCAACTTCTCGAACGGTCGTTGAGTGATCGTCTTCGTAGTATTTGTTGCTTATTGTTGTCCAGCCATGTTTTTTTAGAATATTTGCTACTGAATTTTCTAACACAAATCCAGTCTTCTTTACTGCATTTATATATGCTTCGGCAATATCGTTGCTTATAATGCTCTGACGTTGTTCCATTGCGCTGCTCCTAAATTTATTTGTGGCTGGAGATGATTTCATGAATGCTCTTGCTTAAAAATACATTCTCTTTTCAATACTTCTGTAGAGTACTCTAATTCTGTTGGTTGCTGTGATCTCTTTATAAATTTGGCTTGTGGTTTGGAAAACAACAATGGCTGAGAGGACTTTTTTGGTCCCTGCTGCCCCTGTAGGCGAGGCAGAAGGGGACCGTTTTTTTCGGTCCTTCTACGAAAATATGCAATAGAGATAAGTGACGGCAGCGTAACTTCTAGCGTAGCTTTTAGTAGAAGCAGAAGATTTTTAAAGTGAAGATAGGCCATTGCATCATTGGCGTGTGCACCGAAAGATTGGGAGCCGGGGAGGGCTGTCTGTTTTGCGAGAGGTCGCTCGTTGGCCAGGGAATCAACGGGTTGCAGCGGCGCGAAGGCGCTAGGCGAGACCTGCCTGGACGGCAGGGAATAACCACGTGAGCACAGGCGTGCGGGGTCAATGCCTTAACCCGCCACCACCCACTCCTGCGGAAACTCCATCCCATCATCCTTGGCAATCTTCCTGAGGATATGCAGGCAGGCGCTTTGCAGGTCCTGCACCACGGCCTGCCGGGCAGCGGGGCCGTCCCTTTGCTCCAGCGCATGGATCAGCCGGATGTGCGGATGTTCGGCCGCGCGGGCGTAGGTGCCCCGGTACAGGTAGCGCACGGAGGGGCCGCACTTGAGCCACAGCAGGCCGATGAGGCTGGCCAGCACGGGCTGCTGCGCGGCTTCGATGATGGAGAAGTGGAAGCGCTCGTTGGCGATCAGCGTGGCGTCGTCGTCCACGGCAATGGATTTTTCCAGGTCCTGGTGCAGGCGGGTGAGGGTGTCGATGAAGCCCTGGCCCGGATGGCGGCTGGCGGCGGCTGCGGCGGCGCGGCCTTCCAGTTCGATGCGCAGGGCGATGATTTCCACGTACTGCTCCACGCTGAGCACGGGCACGGTGGCCACGCCGCGGTCGTCCAGGTCCAGGGCGCCTTCGGAGGCCAGGCGCTGTATGGCATCGCGCACGGGCGTGGGGCTGATGCCGAACTCTTCGGCCAGGCTGCGGTAGACGAGGCGCTGCGCGGGTTGCAGCTGGCCTCTCACGATGGCGTCACGGATCTGCAGGTAGGTTTTTTCGGCAAGGGTCTGATTGGTTCGGATCTGTGAAAAAACGCTGGACATCGGGCCTCCGCAACTGCTTGGGCGCAATGGTACCTCCCGGGGGATGGTGGGATGGCCGTCACATCCGAGCGTGACTGGTCCACGGGCTAACCCTGTATTTGGTGTTTGATGCATCAAGTACCATGCATCAAAATCCAGGGAGGACACATGCCCGTATCACCATCGAATCGCCGCCAATGGCTTGCCATGGGCACGGCCCTTATCAGCCTTTCTTGCGCGGCGTCCGCTGCATCCACCACCTATCCATCCAAGCCGCTGCGAATCCTGGTGCCCTATGCCGCAGGCGGGGCCTCGGACAACATCGCGCGCCAGATTGCGGCGGCCATCACGGGGCAGACCGGACAGGCCGTGGTGGTAGACAACCGGCCTGGCGGCTCGGGCGTGATCGCCGTGCAGGCCCTGCAGGCCGCACCCGCCGACGGCCATACCTTTGCGGTCTTCGATCCCTCGGTGGCGTCGATGAACCCGTTCCTCTTCAAGAAGCTGGCCTATGACCCGGAGCGTGCGCTGGTGCCGGTGACCGTGTTGGCGCGTAATCCGATCGCGCTGGTGGCCTTGCCTTCGTTTCCCGCAGGCAGTGTCCGGGAGCTGGTGGCCCATGCCAAGTCGCATGGCGACCTGAGCTATGCCTCCACCGGCAATGGCAACGGCACCAACCTCGCCATGGAGATGTTCCTGGCCGGCAGCGCCATCCAGATGGTGCACGTGCCCTACAAGGGCAGTGCGCCGGCTGTGCAGGCCCTGTTGGCGGGGCAGGTGCCGGTCTTCATGTCCGACCTGCCCACCGTCGTGCCCTATGCCCGGTCGGGCAAGGTCCGGGTTATCGCCGTCAAGGGAGACCGGCGCTCGCCGCATCTGCCCGATGTGCCGACCTTCGCCGAGGCGGGCGCGCGCGGGGTGGAGATCGCCAACCATTTCAGCGCCTTCGTCGCTGGCGGCACGCCGCCCGCCGTGGTGGAGCAGCTCAACGCCGTGCTGCACAAGGCCCTGGCTGATCCCCGGTTGCAGAAGAATTTCTCGGAAATGGCGCTGGAGGTTTCGCCGTCCACCCCGCAGCAATTGCAGGCCATGGTCAGGGACGATTCCGAAAAATACGGTGCCGTGATCAGGCGCCTGAACCTGAGCATCGATTGATGGAGTGAGGCGCACATGACATACACGCTGCAAAAAACAGAACCCTCGCTCCGGGCACTGGCCGACGGCCTGGAGTTTCCCGAAGGCCCGGTGGCCATGCCCGATGGATCGGTCGTGCTGGTGGAGATCGCCAATGGCGGGCTGACCCGGGTGACGGCCGATGGCACAAGGCGGCAGCTCGTCCACCTGGGCGCAGGCCCGAACGGTGCCGCCATAGGCCCCGGCGGCAAGCTGTTCATCTGCAACAACGGTGGCTTCCAGTGGCACCGCAGTGTGGAGCATGGGCTGCGGCCCATAGGCCAGGCCAACGACTATTCGGGCGGGCGCATAGAGGCCGTGGATCTGGCCTCGGGCCAGGTCGAATGCCTGTACACGCAAAGCGGCAACGGACCCTTGAAGGGGCCCAACGACCTGGTCTTCGACCGGCATGGCGGGTTCTGGTTCACCGACCACGGCAAGGTGCGGCCTCGTGAGGTGGACCGGGGCGGCGTCTGCTACGCGCTGGCCGATGGCAGCGCCATCCGCGAGGCCGTCTTCCCGCTGTGGTCGCCCAACGGAATCGGTCTTTCTCCCGATGAGAAGACGCTCTATGTGGCGGAGACCTTCACGGGGCGGCTGTGGGCCTTCGATATCGGCGAGCCCGGGCACATCCTGGCCCGGCCCTGGCCCGATTCGCCCAATGGCGGACGGCTGGTCTGCCGCCTGCCAGGCATGCAGAACATCGACTCCCTGGCCGTGGATGCCGAAGGGAACATCTGCCTTGCCACGCTCGGCGAGGGCGGCATCACCGTGGTCTCGCCGGCCGGGCAGGTGGTGCACCGGGTCGAGCTGCCCGACCCCATGACGACCAACATCTGCTTTGGCGGCAAGGACCTGAAGACGGCTTTTGTCACCCTGTCTTCCACGGGGCGGCTGGTGGCGCTGGACTGGCCGTGTCCTGGATTGCCTTTGAATTTCCTGAATAGATAAGTTCCCTCTGGCTTCCCTTTCCATATCGCTGGCGATTGCCATGGCGAGGGAGCCGCTACGCCTTTTTTTGTTGAACGGAAACCGCAACCCATGTCGAAACCCCTGAGCAACCCTGGATTGAACAAGCAGGACACCGTAGGCCACCTGGTGGCCCGGGTCCTGAAGCGGCACGGCATCACGCAGTTCTTCGGGCAGAGCCTGCCCAGCATGTTCGTGCTGGCCGCCGAGGAACTGGGCCTGCGCCAGATCGCCTACCGCACCGAGAACGCGGGCGGCTACATGGCCGATGCCCATGCCCGCATGAGCGGCAGGCCGGCCGTGATCACCGCGCAGAACGGGCCGGCCGCCGCGCTGCTGGTGGCGCCGCTGGCCGAGGCTCTGAAGGTCTCCATCCCCATCATCGCCCTGGTGCAGGACGTGGCGCGCGACCAGACCGACAGGAACGCCTTCCAGGACCTGGACCACATGGGCCTTTTCAAGCCCGTGACCAAGTGGGTGCGACGCGTGGACCAGGCATCGCGCGTGGAAGACTATGTGGAGCAGGCCATCATCGCCGCCTGCAGCGGCCGGCCTGGCCCCGTGGCGCTGATGCTGCCGGCCGACCTGCTCACCGAGCCTGCCCAGCCGTCCGGCGTGCCCCGGCCCGCTGCACTGGCCCGCTTTCCGCTGGACCGCGCCGTGCCCGAACGGCAATTGCTGGAACAGGCCGTGGGCGCGCTGCTCCAGGCCCGTGCGCCGGTCATCGTTGCCGGTGGCGGCGTGCACATCTCGGGTGCCAGCGAGGCACTGAGCGCCTTTGCCGATGCGCTGAGCCTGCCCGTGGCCACCACCAACATGGGCAAGGGTGCCGTGGCCGAGACGCATGAGCTGTCGCTGGGCGTGGTCGCCAACTGCCTGGGGCCAAATGGCTCGGGCCGCTACCTGAAGGATTTCGTGGCCGGGGCCGACGTGGTGTTCCTGATCGGCAACCGCACCAACCAGAATGGCACGGACAGCTGGACGCTGTACCCGCGCGATGCGCAATTCATCCACCTCGATATCGACGGCCAGGAGATAGGGCGCAACTACGACGCCATGCGCCTGGTGGGCGATGCGCGGCTGGCGCTGCAGGCCATGCTGGACATCGCCGGGTCGCAGGATCTGTCGGCCCGTACCGGCCAGCGCGCTGCCTTGGCCGCACGCATTGCCAAGGGCAGGGAAAGGCACCGGCAGGAATCAGCCGAAGTGCGCCTGTCCAACGCCGCACCCATACGGCCCGAACGCATCATGCATGAGCTCGATGCCCTGCTGACCGCCGAGGACACCGTGGTGGCAGATGCCAGCTACTCCACGCTGTGGGTCACCAACTACCTGACCGCGCGCCGGGCCGGCCAGCGCTTCCTCACTCCGCGCGGCCTGGCGGGCCTGGGCTGGGGCATGCCCATGGGCATGGGCGCGCGCCTGGCGCAGGACGGCGGCCAGGTGTTCTGCCTGGTGGGCGACGGCGGCTTCGGCCATGTGTGGTCGGAGATGGAGACCTGCAGGCGCATGGGCATCAAGGTCATCACCGTCCTCATCAACAACGGCATCCTGGGCTACCAGAAGCATGCCGAGCACGTGAAGTTCGGCGAGCACACCTCGGCCGTGAACTTCAGCGGCGTGGACCATGCGGCCATCGCACGGGCCTGCGGCATCCACGGCGTGCGCGTGGAATCGGCCGATGCCATCGCCCCCGCGCTGCGCGCCGCCATGGCCGCCGAGCACTCCACGCTGATCGAGGTCATGTGCACCGAAGACGCCTTTCCCCCCATCACCTTCTACACGCCGGAGAGCCACTGATGAGCGCGCCTGAGAACTTCCCCATCCGCACGGCCCTGGTGACCGGCGCCGCACGCGGCATCGGCCTGGCCACCGCCATTGAACTGCTGCGCGACGGCCGCCGCGTGGTGCTGGCCGACCTGGCCGCGCCCGACCTGGATCGGGTCCCGCAGGAACTGCGCGCCCGGGCCAGCGCCGTGGTGCTTGATGTCTGCGACGAGGCAGCCCGCCAGCGCGTAGTCGGCGACATCGTGCAGCGCCATGGCGGCGTGGACATCCTGGTCAACAACGCCGGCATCAGCCTCAAGAACGCCAGCGGCCAGTCCAACGGCATCCTCGAAGTGGGGCTGGGCGAGGTGCAGCAGATCCTGGACGTCAACCTGCTGTCCATGCTGCGCCTGTGCCAGCTGGCGCTGCCGGGCATGAAGCAGCGGGGCTGGGGGCGCATCGTCAACGTGTCCTCGCTGGCCGGGCGCGGCAAGTCCATCGTGGCCGGCCCCGCCTACATGCTGAGCAAGTCGGCCGTGCTGGGCCTGAGCCGCTCCATCGCCTCGGAGATGGGCCAGTACGGCATCACCACCAACTGCGTGGCGCCGGGGCGCATCCTGACGCCGATGGCGCAGCAGGCCGGCGACGAGGTCAACCGCCGCTATGCCGAGCAGATCCCCGTGCGGCGCCTGGGCGAGGCTGCCGAGGTCGGCGCCGCCATCCGCTACCTGTGCAGCGAGTCCGCAGGCTTCACCAATGGCGCCGTGATCGACGTCAACGGCGGCTTCTTCATGAATTGAGGAAGGACGACCCCCTGAGCGGCTACGCCGCTTCCCCCTCTCGCTTCGCGGGGGGGACGGCATCCTCGGTGCGGGGCGGCCCTTCCTCGGTGCCCCCACTTCCAGGGCGTGCCTGTTTCCCGGTCAGTGGGTAGTGCGCTGCACCGTGAAAGCACGACTTCCAAAGACGACAGAACCCAAGATCGCAACGAGAGACAACCATGCATGCATATCCATCACCCGCATCTCGAAGATGCCTGCTTTCGGCCTTCTGCGCGGCAGCGCTGGCGGCCGCAGCCGGCGCCCCGGCGCTGGCCCAGGGCACGGACGCGTTTCCCGAGCGGGAACTGACCCTGATCATCAACTACGGCGCAGGCGGCAATACCGACGTGGCCTCGCGCGCCATCGGCAATGCCATGGAGGGCCTGCTCAAGAAGCCCGTGGTGCCCAACAACCGCGCGGGAGCGCAGGGCACGCTGGGCGTCTCGTCGCTGGCCCGGCAAAAGCCCGACGGCTATACGCTGGGCGTGGTGACGTTTTCGACCATCGCCATCACGCCCCACCTCATGAAGGTGGACTACAAGGTCGATGACTTCGACTTCATCGCAGGCGTGGCCCGCTACCGCTATGGCGTGGCTGTGCGCGCGGACTCGCCCTATAAAACCATGGCCGACCTGGTGGCCGCGTCCCGCCAGGGCAAGGGCATCTTCTTTGGCGCGCCGTCCGCGCCCAACAACCTGGCCATGTACGAGCTGGGGCGCAAGACCGGCGGCAAGTTCGAGGAGATCAACTACAAGTCCGGCGCGGAGACCGTGGCCGGCCTGATCGGCGGGCAGGTCGATGTCATCGTGCAGAACCCCTCGGACATCGTCCAGCACGTCAAGGCCGGAAAAATGCGCCTGCTGGCCAGCGCCAGCCCCATGCGCTGGAAGGAGTTGCCCGAGGTGCCCACGCTCAGGGAGCAGGGCTACGACGTGGAGATCGACTCCTGGATCGGCCTGGCCTACCCCAAGGGCGTGCCCCCGGCCCTGCGCGACAGGCTGGAGCGCGTTGCCATGGCAGCCGCCGAGGGGCCCCAGGTGGCGCGCATCTTCGAGTCGGCCGGCGTGGACCCGGCGCCGCTCACCGGCGCCGAATACCGCAGGAAGCTGGTCCAGGGCCATGAGTCCATGGGCGCGGCCATCAAGGCGGCGAATCTGCCGCGCATGAACTGAGGGTGGTCCGGCTGCCTGCCGGCCTTGATGCACGGGTGCTGCTGCAGCATGTGCCGAAAGACCATGAAAGGCAGCTCGTCGGCGGGGGAGCGCTCGCGCCCGCTCCCTGCATTCGCTGCACCGGTCCGCCAGGTAGCCTGTGCGGTCCAGCCGGTGCAGTCCAGCCGGTGCGTTCGCGCGTCAACTGGGTGAACTTGACCAATTCCCCCAATCACGTCCACCGCGCGCAGGGGGCGAGTGCCTGCATCTCAGCGCGGCGCCAGGAACAGCTCCATGCGCTGCAGCTCCTCATCCAGCGCGCTGCGAAAGGCGGCATCGCCGGGCGCCGCGCCGGCCACATAGCCGAATGACGGCTCCAGCCGGCCGTCGCGCGCCTGCAGGTTGGCCCAGCCGATCACATGGCCGCGCCAGAGCATGGGCAGGGCGTAGTAGCCGAGCTGACGCTGAGCTGGTGGCGTATAGGCTTCGAACTTGTAGGTCCAGCCCCAGAGCAGCGTGAAGCGGCGCCGGTCCCAGACCACGGGATCGAAGGGCGCGAGCAGGCGCAGCCGCTCGTCGAAGGCATGGCGGCGCGAGCGCGGGTTCTCGTCGGCGGGCCAGTACCAAGTGGTTCCGTCGATGCGGCAGCTGGCCAGTTGCTCGCGCGCCAGCCGCAGCGCCGCCTGGGTCTGTTGCGCCAGGTGGGGCGCGCCATAGCCCAGCAGGCGCACCAGGTAGGTGAGGCTGGGGGCTGGCAGCGGTGCGTATTTGCGCACCACCAGGTCGATCAGCGCGGCGGCGCGCCGGGCGCTGGCGTCGGGGCTGTCGTCGGCCGGCGGATGGGCGATGGCCTCGTAGACGCGCGTGCCGCTGTCACGGCGCTTGACGCGCAGCAGGCCGCGGTAGTGCATGCCGTCGAGCAACTGCGTGCTGGCGCTGCCCGAGCCGCCCCAGTAGTTCTTCACGCTTCCGTGCGAGAAGTGCTGCTCCACCTCGCGCGGATGCGCGGCGCCGCGCTCGCGCACAAACGCCAGCACCTCGGCGGCCTTGCGCTGCGTCTCGGCATCCCAGGCCTTGCGGGCCTGGCGCGGGTGCATCAGCGCCAGGTGCCCGCTGGGCAGAAAGCCGTAGTTGACCAGGCAGTCCTCGTCGATCGCCAGGCGCGCGTAGCGGCGTTCCAGGTCGCCGGCGCGGTAGTCCTTGACGCGGTGGCGCAGCGTCAGGTCCTGTGCCCGGGCGGGCGCGCGGATCGGGTCTGCCTGCACAAAACCCAGGCGCTGTATGGCTGCAGGCAGGGTGGTCGGCGTGAACAGGGTGCGCGCCACGGCATGGCGGCGCAGGTCGTCAAGGCTCGGTTCGGTGGGCATGGATTGATTGGAGCACGGCAGGGCCGCCGGGTGGGCCGGTCTCCGTGCTGCCGTACTTCCTGATCCTGCCGTGCCGCTCAGGCCTTCCTGGCACGCCTGCGCCGCCACAGCGCGCGCAGCACCCAGCCCAGCGGCAGCACCACCAGCACCAGCCAAGGCAGCACGGCCGCCACGAAGGTGATCAGGGCGGCCATGCTCTCGCCCAGCACATGGCCGGCATCGCGCAGCGCGCGGCCTATGGGGCTGTAGCTGGTGCCGCCCTGCACCAGGGCGCGGGTGGGCGTGAACTGGATCTGTATGTGCTGCTTGCTGGTCTGCTGCTCCAGCACCTTGCGCTGGGCGGCCATGGCGTCCAGCTCGGCCTGCGTGTCTGATAGCGTGCGCTGTATCTCCAGCAGGTCGGACATGGTGCGCTTGGTCGTGGTGTCGCGCAGCATCAGGCGCAGGCTGTCGCGGAATTCGGTACGGTTCCTGATGCGCGCCTCCACGTCGATCACCTCGGCCGTCTTGTCCTCGCTGATGGTGTTCTGCGACACGATGGTGGCCACGCCGGCCAGCGTGCCCAGCAGCCGCTGCACATCGGCCGGCGCCACGCGCATCTCCAGCATGGCGTTGCCGGGCTGCTGGGGCGTCTCGCGCAGAAGGGATGCCGACAGCAGCTCGCAGCGCAGCGTGGCACACAGGTCGCGCACCTGGCCCCAGGCATCGGCCAGCTGCGCCTGCGGCACTTCCACGTTCAGCTCCTGGCGCACGGCCAGGAAACGCTGGGCCATCTCGTCCTGCGCCGATGTCTCTGGTGCGGCTGCTGCCGCATCCTCGGCCTGCGCGGTGGCGGCGCGGCCTTGCTTCATGCCGGCGCCGCCCGCCATGGGCGCGGGGGCGGGCGCAGATTCCATGGCTGCTGTGTCATGCCGCTGGTTGCAGCCCGCAAGGGTCAGCGTGGCAGCCAGTGCCAGCACTGCCGGCAATGCCATGCGGGAGGGCAGAGTGGAAGGCCGGGGATGCGTCATGAGTTTCCTCTTGAAAACAGGCAAGAACAGGCCGCTGCCAGGGATCAAGGCTCAGGGCTTGCCGCCGGGGCCGAACATGGAGTCCACCTCGGACTGCAGCTCGAAGATGTCGGACACGGTGTAGAGCCAGTCGCCCTTTTGCAGATGGCCGGGGTCCGGCGGCGTCTCCACGCAGGCCTTGACCAGGGTGAACTGCCCGGCCGGGTCGGGCAGGAACTTCAGGCCCGATATGGAAAACCGCGCCACCCGCCCCACGCCATCGTTGTAGCGCCGTCCCCGGGCGCGCACGTCGGCCAGCTCAGCCATCTGCGGCACATGGTCGAACACCGCGTCGTAGAACTCGACGATGGGGCTCTGGTTGGTCCGGGCGCAGCCGTGCACGTACAGGGCGTAGAAGCGCCCGTCCAGCTCCATGGCCACCACGTCGGCCGCGCGGTAGAAGGTCAGGCTGTCGGGCAGGCCCGGCGAGCGTTTGGGTGGCGCGGGCGGCGTGTCCAGGAAGTCCTGGCGGATCTGCGCCGACTTGCGAAAGAAGTCATCGCTGAGCGCCACCTCGGCATTGAGCACATCGATGGCCGTGCGCGCCGCCGCGTTCAGGCCCGCGTCGGCCAGGCCGTTCCGGTGCAGCACGATGGCCAGGGCCAGCGCCGTCTTGTGCCGGTACAGGGCCGTTGCCTTGGCATCACCGGCCTGCAGCACGCAGCTCCAGCGCCGCAGCAGGGGCGGCAGGGCGTGGCCGCCGTAGTTGGCCGCGATAGCGGCATCGTGCCGGCCCAGCGCAAACGTGCGCGCCATCACGCGCGCCACGTCTTCCTCCAGGGTCTGCACCAGGGTATCGGCTGCCAGCTTGGACAGCGCCTGGGTATGGGTCATGGCCATGGCGTCACTGGCTCCAGTTCGATGGCAGGTTCCTGAAATCCGGCAGGCCATAGCCGCCGGTGCTGCGTTGTTCGTTGCGGTGCTCGATGCAGTGTTCGATGCTCAGGTCAAAGGCTTGCATGGGTCTGTCGCAGGCGCTTTCGCGCCGGGGCAGTTGGAACGCCGGCCAGTGTGCCCCAAGCCGGGCCGCTGGCGGGGTGTGGGCGCCATCGGGTCTGTATCGATCCGCTACCGGCGCGGGCTGCCGTGCTGACGTCTTGCCGTCACATGAACCGGCAAGACTCGTCATTTGCTTTGCATGCGGTTCATGCGAGTCATGTCAAAAGGGGGGCGCCGCCAGCCCCGGGGAGATGCACGATGTTCTGGGACAAGAAGCTCAGGCGCTGGGCCGAGGCCGTGCGTGCGCGGGCCGACCTGCCGGCGCGGCTGGTGCTGTGGAATGGCGAGCAGTTCGACTTCGGCCGCTTCGAGCAGCCGCGCGTCACGCTCACCGTGCGCAGCGCCTCGGCCCTGCCGCTGCTGCTGGACCCCAGCCTGGACCACCTGGGCCAGGCCTATGTGAAGGGCCAGATCGACATCGACGGCCGCCTGCCCGACATCATCGACTTCGGCTATGCGCTGGCGCGGCGCATGTCCAAGACCCAGGGCGCGGGCAAGGGGCCGGGGCGGCTGGCGCTTGCGGCGCGCGCGGCCAGGCGCTTCAGGCACAGCCGCAGCACGGACCGCGAATCCATCCAGTACCACTACGACGTCTCCGACGACTTCTACCGGCTCTGGCTGGACGAGGGCATGGTCTATTCCTGCGCCTACTTCGAGAACGGCGACGAGGACCTGACCACCGCCCAGCGCAAGAAGCTGGACCACATCCTCACCAAGATCCGCCTGCAGCCCGGCCAGCGCCTGCTGGACATCGGCTGCGGCTGGGGTGCCCTGGTGCTGCGCGCGGCCCAGCACTTTGGCGCGCACTGCGTGGGCGTGACGCTGTCACGCAACCAGTTCGAAGCGGCCACCGAGCGCGTGCGCGCGGCGGGCCTGGCCGACCGCATCGAGATCCGCCTGCAGGACTACCGCGACGTGCAGGGGCGATTTGACCGCATCACCAGCGTCGGCATGTTCGAGCATGTGGGCCGCCGCAACCTGCCCATGTACTTTGCGCACATGCGCGAGCTGCTGGCCGATGACGGCCTGGCGCTGAACCACGGCATCACCTCCACCGATGCGGACGTGGGCGCCACGGCGTTGGGTGGCGGTGCGTTCATCGATCGCTATGTGTTTCCTGATGGCGAACTGCCGCACCTGAGCCTGGCGCTGGAGGCCATGCAGCGTGGGGGGCTGGAGGTGCTGGATGTGGAGGGGCTGCGGCGTCATTACGTGCGCACGTTGCAGTTGTGGCTGGAGCGGTTTGAGGCTTGCGTGCCGGAGATTCGGGCGTTGGTGGAGGAGGAGAGGTTTCGGATTTGGAGGGTGTATTTGGCGGGGTGTGCTTATGCGTTTGAACACGATGACGTGTCTATCTTTCAGGTTGTTTGTCGGAGGGCGGGGCAGGGGGCTGCTTCGTTGGCTTGGTCGCGGCGGTATATGTACGAGCGGACCTTGTCGTGAGGCTTGTCTTGTTCGCCTGGCGTGACGCGGGTTTGGCTTTTTGACCCTGCCGGGTGGTGTTTTTTCGAGGCCGGGTCTCGGCCCGGCGGCCGACCTACTTTCCTTTGTTTCGCCACCGGTACGCCGGCCGAAGGAAAGTAGGCAAAGCAAAGGCGACCCGAATGCCCGCGACCCCTTCGCTGCGCTGCGGGGCAACCTGCGTCGGGCCGCCTGCGGGGTTCGCCGTGAAACTCACTTCGCGCTGCGCGCTACGTTCAGACAATCACGGCGAGTCAGATGACGAAGCAGTCCTGTCCTGCGGCAGGACTGCAACCCCGCAGGCGGCCCGACGCAGGCGCGGGCATACGGGAGGGGGGAGCGGACTGCCGGAGGCAGGGGGCCGCTGGGTGCGGCTGATTGTTCTGGTTTTCTGGATGATCCATCCCGGCTGCGCCGGTTTATCGCGGGGGGCTGGCTGCCTAAGCTGGGTGCTTCATCCAAGCACAAGGAGCGTTTCCATGGCAGACCATTCCATTCGCGGCAAGGTCGCATTGATTGCAGGCGGCGGCAAGAATCTGGGCGGGCTGATTGCCCGTGATCTGGCGGGGCACGGCGCGCGGGCCGTGGTGGTGCACTACAACAGCGAGTCTTCACGGGCTGAGGCAGAGACCACGGTGGCCGCAGTGCGTGCGCTGGGCGCAGAGGCCGTGGCGCTGCAGGGCGACCTCACGCATGCTGGCGCTGTCGAGCGGCTTTTTGCAGAGGCCGTGGACGCCGTGGGCCGGCCGGACATTGCCATCAACACCGTGGGCAAGGTGCTCAAGAAGCCGCTGATGGAGATCAGCGAGGCGGAGTACGACGAGATGGCTGCCGTCAACGGCAAGTCGGCGTTTTTCTTCCTCAAGGAGGCGGGGCGCCATGTCAACGACCACGGCAAGATCGTGACCCTGGTGACTTCGCTGCTGGGCGCGTTCACGCCGTTTTATTCCTCCTACGCGGGCACCAAGGCGCCGGTGGAGCATTTCACGCGGGCGGCGGCCAAGGAGTTCGGGGCGCGGGGCATTTCGGTCACGGCCGTGGGGCCGGGGCCCATGGACACGCCGTTCTTCTACGGCCAGGAAGGCGCGGACGCCGTGGCCTATCACAAGAGCGCGGCGGCGCTGTCGCCGTTCTCGCCTTCGGGGCTGACGCATATCGAAGACGTGGTGCCCTTCATCCGCCACCTGGTCAGCGACGGCTGGTGGATCACCGGGCAGACCATCCTCATCAACGGCGGCTACACCACCAAGTAGGCCAAGTAGAAGGACCGCTGCACGGACTATGCTGCGTCCCATGGACCGACTCGACCGATACCGGATCTTCATGCAGGTGGCCGAGATGGGCAGCTTCATCAAGGCCGCCCATGCGCTGGACCTGCCGCGCGCCACGGTGTCCGCCGCCGTGCAGCAGCTGGAGGAGCAGGTGGGCGCAAGGCTCCTGCACCGCACCACGCGCCAGGTCAGCCTGACGGCCGATGGTGCCCAGTTGCTGGAGCGTGTGCGCCCGCTGCTGTCAGAGGCCGAGGACGTGGAGCAGATGTTCCAGGCCCGCACGCGCCAGGCCACGGGCCGGCTGCATGTGGACGTGCCCAGCCGCATCGCGCGCCGCCTGCTGGCGCCTGCGCTGCCGGGGCTCCTGCGCCGGCATCCGGGGCTGCAGCTGGTGCTGGGCTCGTCAGACCGCGCCATCGACCTGGTGCAGGAAGGCGTGGACTGCGCCGTGCGCGTGGGCACCTTGCATGACAGCAGCCTGGTGGTTCGCCCGCTGGGCTGCATTGCCCTCATCAACTGCGCCAGCCCCGCCTACCTGCGCGAGCACGGCCTGCCCGAGCAGCCGCAGGACCTGCTGCACGGCCACTGGAGCGTGGGCTATGCCTCGCCGCGCACGGGGCGGGAACTGCCCTGGGAATGGAGTGGGGCGAGCGATGTGGATGGGGTGGATGGGGCAGACGGTCCACAGACCCTGGCCGTGCCCAGCCGCGTGGTGACCAACAATGCAGAAAGCTACATCGCCTGCTGCCGCGCAGGCCTGGGGCTGATCCAGATACCGCGCTATGACGTGCAGCACCTGCTGGACACGGGCGAGCTGGTGGAAGTGCTGCCCGCCCACCGCGCAGCGCCCATGCCCGTGGCGCTGCTGTACCCGCACCGCCGCCAGCGCTCGCGCCGGCTGGCGGTTTTCATCGACTGGTTCGAGGCGCTGATGCGGCCGAACCTGGAGCCGTAGGCGCACCCCCGGCCGCCCCAGTCACCGCAGCCGCCCCGGCCGCAGGGTGGGGCTGGGCTCCGTCGTCGTCATGAATGGGCCGGTAACCGGGCCCGAAGGACACATCGCCCAGCCGCCAGCCCTCGCGCCGGCGAAACGCCCCCCAGAACCGCTTGAGCGTATGCCACTGCATGGCCACCAGGCCGCGCTCGTTGTCGGCATCCACCTCGGGGTCGCTCACGCCCGTGGGGCGCACGGGCTCGTCGGTGTACAGTGCCGTGCCAAACAGCATGTCCCACCAGGGCAGCACCTGCCCAAAATTACAGTTGTGGCGCGTGGGCCGTTCGGGGTCGCGCAGCATGTGGTGGTGGCGGTGGAACAGCGGGCCCACCAGCACGCGCTCACCCACGCGGCCCAGCCAGCCCAGGCGCAGCCGCACATTGGCGTGCGAGAAGTTCTGCACCAGCTCGCTGAGCAGCCCCAGCAGCGCAAACTCCGAAGGCTCCACCCCCATCGCCAGCCCCACCGTGGCCAGGATGAAGGACTGCAGCATGCCGTCCAGGTAATGGCTGCGGTCATTGCTCCAGCAGCTCATCTGCCGCTGGCTGTGGTGCATGCTGTGCATGGCCCACCACCAGGGAGTCACGTGCTGGGCGCGGTGCATCCAGTAATACACCAGGTCGTAGACCACGTAGTACACCAGAAACAGCGCCACCGGATGGTCCGCAAACCACGGCACCCAGTGCTTGAGCCCCGTTGCCTCCTCGGCCGCAGGCCCACCGCCCAGCATGCTGGCAAACGGCATCAGCACCAGAAAACTGAACAGCGGAAACAGCCCCAGCAGCATCAGCAGCGTGTAGTTGCGGTCCACCGTAGTCAGCCGCCGGTCGCTCCAGCGCTCGGCCGGAAACAGGCTCTCCAGCGGCCGCATCACGCCCGCAATCAGGAACAGCTGCAGCGCCGCAATCAGCACCGCCTCGGCAATCTCGTGCGGATCGCCGGCCGCCTGGGCGATGTCCAGCCAGTGAACGGTGGGGGTTACAGCGTGGGTGGCGAGCCAGGTGATGGCTGCCTGCCACAGCTCGGTCAGTGAAGTCATGTCTTGTGCCTGCAAGAAGGGCCGGGGGAGGGCTGGGGGTTGCGGGCGGGATTATGGGGTGGGGGTGTGGAGGGAGTGTGTGGGGGGCCGATTAGTTGCTGCATCGGCGCGGCGGTCACGCCATTGCAGCAGCATGCAGCACTACCAGTTAAAGCCTGTAGTGCTGGGGGTGCTGCTGATTTTTGAGAACGGATCAGTTGCGGCTGTATTGGCGTAAAGAGGCGCTCGTAAACCTCTTGACTATTGTCGGTAAACCAATCGCAATTGCCGTTGGCGAAAGATGCCACTAATAACATGACATCCTTCGCGGTTTTCACCTTACAAAAGTATGCGAAAGTGCCTCTTGTCTGCGTCGGACGACTTAAGGATCCGATACTCCATTCCACTTGCAACCGCAATCTGCTGAGCAAAATCCTTCTTGGCTTGCACGACGGCATCCTCGATCTGGTTATCGGCCTTCACCTCCACGATCACGTACTTCAGACTGCCGTCCGGCTCTTCACGCTGGAAGATGAAGTCTGGATAGTAGCTGCGTACGGTGCGTGATTCGGGGTCAATATACTGTATGAAAAAGTCGGATTGACCGTGGGTTAGCATCCCGGTGAAGTAAATCTTCCTAACACGCTGCTCGCGCAAGAGATCCCAGAACAGCAAGTGCTCCGAGCCGGAGTCGAAGCAGTAGGTGTCGAGGTGGAAACTCTTGGCGCGTTCGATGTCCTTTATCTGCGTGTCGCCCATCCGCACGATCTTGTCCTTGGCCGCCGACACTTCGTAATAGCCGTTCGGAGGAATCTTGATCAGATCAACCTCGTACTCATCCTTCTTCTCATACTCGTCAAGCTCAAACAGCAAGCGGAACAAGCGCGGGATGATCTCGTCGTAGAGCAGTTC
Source organism: Delftia sp. WSY_7 (assembly GCF_043104845.1). Lineage (NCBI taxonomy): Bacteria > Pseudomonadati > Pseudomonadota > Betaproteobacteria > Burkholderiales > Comamonadaceae > Delftia > Delftia sp. WSY_7. Next base: position 261,240 of record NZ_JBICLB010000055.1, read on the forward strand.
GTTGAACTCGTTGGTCATGGCCACCAGCTCGCCCGTACCATCTTTGGTCGTGTCCAGCAATGTCTCGATCTCTAGCGGGCTGAGGTTGAGATAGCGGGACACTTCGGCTACCAGCGTCATAGGCGAGAAGGTACGTTTCTCTCGGCGGGCGGTCAGGTCGAAGGTTCGGCTGCCAGAGGCGCGGGCTGCATCGGCGGCTGTCAAGCCGTCTTGTTGGGTTTCAATTAGGCGGTATTTTTCGATCAGCTCATTCCATTTCTCCTTGCTGGATCGCTCAGGCATTAGTTCCTGCCCTTTAACGAGCTGCTTCTCGCGCATCTGGAAGAGCTTGCGCACGCGCATGAGCTTGATCTTGACCGGCGGCTCGACCACGCGCACTTCCACGCGCTCCCTGTCCTTGCCGGTCTTTTGCAACTCTTCGGCACTGATGCGGAAGTTCTGTTGCAGTTCGTCGTTAAGCGTGTTGAGGTTGTCTCCAGAGAGGAAGACGTGGCCGGTGTGCTGAGCCTCGCCGATGGCGCGCAGGCAGCGCATCGTGGCCTGTAGCACAAACACCTTGGACTTGGGCTCGCGAAACAATCCCACGCCGAACAGAGAGCGGCAGTTCCAGCCTTCGCGGCCCTTGTTGACCAAGAGGATGAACTGCTTTTCCGATCCCTCGGTGTCGAGACGGTTGAACTCTCGGATGTCGTCGTTTGTGGTGAGTTTTTCGTCCCCCACATTGACCAGGATGCGCGAGGTTGGGATGCCATGCTTGAGCAGAGCGCGCTCGACTGCCGGTCGTAGCTCGCCCGTCAGTTCGTCGATGGTGGCTGCGAAGAATGCCAGCTTGGGAAGCATTCCCTCCGGGCGCAGCTCACCAGACCCTTTTAAGAAGGAATCAATGGCGATGTCGACAAACTCGTCGGTGCGGGTGTTGGCGTAGCCGTGCAGCGTTACTTTTTTTAGGAAACCCTTATCGATGGCCTCCTTCAGGCCGTAGGCGTAGACCACTTCCGGCAACACCTCGCGCCCCACGTAGGGTGTGCCTGTGTAGTTGTAGCAGGCCACCACGCATGTGCCCGCCGCGTTCAAGCTGGCAGCCAAAACGTCGATGGTGGTGCGTAGGCTAGTGTCGGTTTCCTTGGTCCCCACACCCATGTCCTTGGCCAGTGCCCTGCCGAAGGCGTGGTGGGCCTCGTCCACGTAAATGCCCAACTGCTCCAGGCGGCGCAGTTTCTCGAAGCGCTGGTTGGTGGTCAGCTCGCCTTCCTCCTCGGGTTGGTCGAAGTTGTAGAGGTCGGCTGCGTCGGCATAGACGCCGGCGGCAGCGAGAGTTTCGCTGGTCGCACGGAACAGCTTGTCGACCGAAGTTTTTTCCTTGTGCTGGCGCTTGAGGATGATCTTCTGCGTATTGGAAACGATGATGTTGAAGCGCGAGCGATCTAGCGTATCCAAAGACGTGCCTGCCTCTTCGAGATAGTGAAAGCGCAGGTGCGTGGTCAGGAAGTTGACGTACTCCGGCGGCACCACGCGCGTTAAGTCCAACGTCTCGATCTCCTTCAGCGACTGCAACACCGTCTTGTCCGGCGCGAATACCAGCGCGTTATGGCAATAGCGTGGGTCCTTCTCGAATTTGTTGCCCAGCAGGAACTCGTAGAAGATGCAGGTCGCCATCAAGATGGTTTTGCCCGTGCCCATCGTCAGCGCGAAGATGTAGTTTGGATAAGCGCGGGAGTTCTTGCGCATCTTCTCGAACAACAGCTTGTACGAGCTCAGTTCTAGCTCGTCGGACTCCCCAAACGAGAACATCTCCTGGCCGGCGGTACCAAGGAAGGAGCCGAACTTTCGACCCTCGAACTTCCCGCTGCGCTCGTACCAAGCCTTGAAGATCTCCTCGACCTTGGCATTGCCGAAAAACTCCTTGAGAAAGACGTAGGTTTCCAGCGCCTCGAACTGAGGCTGGCGCAAGAAGGCCTTTGGGTTTTTATCCGGGTTGTTGAAGTCGAGGTACTTGCGAGTTAGCTCCTTGTAGTTCTGCCGGATCGCTCCCCGGTTGTCCTGGTGGAACTGCCACAGAAAGCGAAAGAAAGCGAAATCCAGCGAAGTGCTCGACGAACTGGATTTCGCAGCGGTGGTCGCGTGTTTAGTCGCCATTGGCCACGCTCCCTTCCCACGACTCCGACAGCAGATCGGTAATCTTCAAGCGGATCGTGCCAGCATCGCTTGGCACCCTGTACACACCCTTAACCATCTCGTTCTTGCCAGGGATGTCCAACACGGCCGGTTGTAGCACCGCGCCATCGTAGTTCCAGTCGATAAGTACTGACTCAACCATTTCCTTCCAGTCCTCGATCGATTCCTTTTGCAGCGAAAGCTTCTGCAGCAGATTCATCGGGTAGAACTTCTCGATGATGAGTTCCCCCTTCTTGATGGAAACCTTGGCCTGCGCGTCGCGTTTGAACTCCAGATCGGCCTTGTCGCGCAGGATGTCCACTACCTCTACATCGATCTTGAAGGGTTTGGCGGCCAGCTCCAGTTGTGCGGCCAGATCCGGCTCATGTCCCATACACACGAGCATGATCTTCTCGACCGGACGGTTTGGATTCTCGTTGTGGCGGTGTTGCCAGGCCTTCTGATCGAAGTTGTGGATTAGTTCGTTCAAATCGGCGCGTGTGGCGATACGGTTTACAGGCATGATCTTGACCATTCGACCGTCCTTCTCTCCGTCGAATATGGTGCTGAATTCCAGCTTTTGTACCTCCAGCGCCTCGATCAGCAACTCCTTGGCCTGCGCGGGGTTGCGGAAGATATCGTAGTGATTGACGTTGAAAATCTCGAAGCCACACCCACGGTCGCCCGTTGTAGCCTCATCTTCCTCGAGGTCAGGCTGCGTTGGATTGGCAGCGTTCAAGAGCCGTTTTGTCGTTGTTTGAATAGCTGCGAGATTGATGTCCGCTCCTATGAAGCGTCGTCCGAGTTTCTGTGCTGCGAGAAGCGTTGTTCCTGAGCCTGCAAAGACATCCAATACAAGATCGCCCGGGTTGGATGAAACGGTGATGATACGCTCCAGAAGAGCCAGAGGTTTCTGAGTCGGGTAGCCAGATTTCTCCTGGTTCCTTGGACCTGTGGGAACCTTAATATCAGTCCACCAATCGGTGATAGGAGTTCCTCGATCAACATCCACCATTACGCCCTTGTGAATCGAGCGCATCCGTTGTGCGGTCAGTTCGTTGTAGGGGCGATAGACGGTGTTGAATGTCCAGGACGTGCCCTTCGAATATCTAAATATCGTGTCGTGTTTTCGAGGAAAATCGGTGTCTGGAACCGCGCCACCGCTGTATGTCCAGATAACCTCGTTCCGAAATTTCGAATAACCGAAGACATCGTCCAAAAGAATCTTGATATAGTGCCCGCGCGTTGGATCACAGTGAAGATAGAGCGTTCCATCTTCGGTTAATAGTTCTTTGAGCAGGATGAGACGCTCATACATGAACTGAAGATACTCATCGTTCGTCCACAGGTCGGTGTATTGTTTTTCCTCAAAGAATGCGCTGTCACCATTAACCATCTGACCACGCAAACTAATTCGCATCTTGTAGTCCGCACCTGAATCGAAGGGGGGGTCAATGTAGATGAGCTTGACCTTTCCACGATACGTCTTTAGAAGATGGCTCATAACCTGAAGGTTGTCACCCCAAAAAATCTTGTTGCGCCATCCGTTCAGTTCTTCGCCATGAACCTCTTTCAACTGCGCCGGGTAGTACTGTGTTGAAGTGAATGGTCGCTTGCCGCGCCAGTTCAGCATCGGATAGCCCTTGATCGGCTCGAACTCGTACTTCTCGACGTTGGTCGTGCCGCCATCGGGCGTTGCCAATTGCAAGCTTTCCTGCGCGGATTGTTTATCGTTCATAGGTCTTTTCGTCGGTAGATGGATTGGGATTTTTTGTTGAATAGGCCGGGATGGCTGTGTTGTGGCCGGTCTTACGAAACTGGCAGCCTCAAGAAGACGCGCGATCAGAGCGTTCTTTCGTCCCCTTGACTCAACTCCCACTGCTTCGCAAACTTGCTTGATTTCGATTTCGTTGAGATAGCCGAGTAACTCATCCGGCTTGCAGCGCCGACCGGCCAAAATGACGTCGGCAAGCGCCTGACGTTTGCGCTTGTCCTCGACGCTCAGTCCATAGTCGTCCACGATCTGCCGCAGTGTTGAGGTGCTGGCAACTGCGATGATGTTTGGTTTCAATCTCATTAGCTGTCCCTGAATTTCCAATTCTTATTGTCGCAGTAGGCACGCATGTCACAGTTCTGGCACAGCTTGGCCGGACGCGCGGCAATGCCATAGTCCTTGCGCTCGATGCGCGCCACGATGTCGTCGAAGCGCGCAATGGTCTTGCCGATTGCGCGTTCATCCTTACTGAAGGACACGTAGGGATTCCCTCCGTCCTCGCCGGTGTAGTACAGATGCATCCGGCTGACCTTCTGGCCGGTTCGCTCCTCGACGAGGTGGGCGTAGACCTCCAGCTGGCTTTGGTACTGGCGCAGCCGATCCCGGTCCTTCTCCATGTCGGGCTTCTTTTCCGACTTGAAGTCGATGATCTCGACCGTGTCATGCTCGCCGCGAATCAAGTCAACACTGCCCTTGAGGATGTACTGATCCTTGACCAGCGAAATTTCGACCTCGGCCTCTTTGATGCGATCCCAGTTGCCGTTCTCACGCTCGTAGTACCGCAGCACGTGCAGCAGCGCTGCCTGTTGTGAACTGGGCGCTAGGTATACGCGCTCCTTCTTCGACAGCAGGGCGTAGTTGGCCGCGAACCAACTCTTGATGCCGTCGCATGTGACGGTGGCTTCTTCGCCTCGCAGCACTGTCTTGTGAATGTCCTCGATGGTTTGATGCACCAAGGTACCAAACAGCATCGGACTTTCGCGTATAGCTGCGAACTCCAGCTCCTTGAAGAAGCGGTACTGCTCGGCACAGTTCTCAAACACAGTGATGTCTGAAGTAAACGAGTATTCGCGTTTGAGGTTGATCTGCTTGACAGCCTCGTAGGTCAGCGACGGCAGATCGATTGCGCGCCAACTGGGCAGCTCGTAGAACAGGCGCTCAAAATACTTGGACGGTGACTTGCCTCGGCCTTGCTTCTCCTGCGCCGCCAGCACTAGCAGGTTTTGTGCGCGCGAGAAGGCTGTGTAGAACAGCCGCCAGAAGTCGAAGTTCTTAGTGTGGTCGAGCGGCTCGAAGCGTTCCTTCGAGAGGTAGCCGCCATCCTCCAGCAGCACATCGAGCGCACCATACTGCTTGCGCGGAACTGCCTCCAGCGAGCCGCACACTACCACAGGGAACTCCAGTCCCTTGGACTGGTGGATTGTCAGGAACGACACACAGCCTTTGGGTGCGTACTCGGCTTCGTCCTCGTACTCGCCAATACCACCGTCTTGCAAGAAACGCAAAAACTGGTTGAACAGATCGCGGATGTTCTTCTCCAGCCACTCCGGGTTCAGCACACTGACGAAATGCAGGTACTCGAACTTGGTCAGTAGCTTAGAGAAGGTACCAAGGTTGCGTGCCGCACGTCCCTTGTCTACGCCTTGCGCGGCCTCTTCGGTGAGAAAGCGCGAGAACAGCGGGAACTGTAGCAGTTGGTAGAACAAGCCGGAGAACGCGTAGTCCGTGTTCTGCGCGAGCACGGCGTGGCGCTTTGCCAGTGGGCGTGCCCAATCCAGCAGTGGCTTGTTTTCCGGCTTACGCAACTCGTCGGTAAAGGGCTTGAAGCAGAGCTGGTCGTAGTAGTCCCAGATGTCCAAATGCACGCCTTCTGCCCACGCCCGTAACTTCGGGAACTGCGGAAACAGGAAGATCATTGCGCCGATCATCAGGCGGATTTCCTCGCGCTCGAAGAACATGTTCGAGCGAGGCGAGAACACGGGTACACCCTCGGATTCGAGGAAGCGTGCGAGCGCCACCACCTTGTCGTTTTTCACCGAGCGAAACAGGAAGGCTACCTGATTCCAGTCCGATAGCTTGCCGGAAGCGTTCAGGCCGTTGAGCAGGGCCAGCACCTCAGCGTGCCAGTTGGTGGTATCGCCTTTGTCGTCGCTGGCTGCCAGCCGCACCGCCGTGGGCATGTCGGGAAAGTCGTCCTCGCGCGGCACGATCTGCTTGGCGAACCGGAAAACACGCGTGCCGTCGTCCCATTGTTGTTCGCGCATCCACTCGTTATAGAAGCGGATGATGTCCGGGTGCGAGCGGTAGTTGACAGTGAGTTTTACCTGCTTGCACTGTCCTTCGTTGAATAGCGCGGGGAACTCGAGAATGTTGCGGATGGTGGCTCCGCGAAAACGATACAGGCCCTGGTCGTCATCGCCAACCACGCACAGATTCTTCTTCTCGCCCATCAGTAGCAACAGGATGCGCTCCTGGATGGTGTTGGTGTCCTGATACTCGTCTACCATCAGGTAAGACAGTTTCTCGCGCACCTGTGCCAGCACTTCCGGGCGTTTTTCCAGCAGTTGTAGAGCCTCGTACTGGATGCCGGAGAAGTCGAGCGAGTTATTCTCGTGCAGCAGTTCCTGGTACTTGGCAAAGCACGCTGCCAGCGCGCGGATTTCCACCTCGGGGGCGGTTACCAGCGTGGCGACATCAAGCGCCTCCTCGCTAACCTTGTTGAGCCACTTGAGCAGGTTTTCAGACTGCGCCCAGCGGCCTGTCTGGTCGTCGCCCATGATGAGGTGGGCGTCGGGCAGTTCGCGAAAATCCTTGATGCGCTGGTACAGAAAGTACTGCTGGTCGAACTGATCGAATAGCGTGAAGCTGCGTTTGAGACGTGTGAACTCGCGAAAATCCTCCAGCAGTCGCAAGCAAATGGAGTGGAAGGTGCCGAGGTACATCTCGTTCAGGTTGAACTTTATGCCTAGGTCGGTCAGCCGATTTGAGATGCGAGTGGTCAGTTCGCGCGCGGCCTTGTCGGTGAAGGTAACGACAAACAGCGACTCCGGAGCGACGCCTTTCTTCGTGATGAGATAGACGATGCGCTCGACCAGCGTGAAGGTCTTGCCGGAGCCGGGGCCCGCGATGATGAGCACCGGTCCTTCGGTAGCGAGGATGGCTTCGAGCTGCTGGGGGTTGGCCTTGGATCGAAGGGCGACGGCGCTGCTGGTCATTTCGCCTCCCCGTCTTCATCCTCTATCGCATTGCCGATGCGGCTGGCGATCCACTCTTCTAGGTTGCCGCACCTGAAGCACCATGTCTCGGCCAGCTTGAAGGCCGAGAGTTTGCCGCTCGTCGCGAGTTGATAGACCGTGCCCTTGCCTGCCTTTAGGTTGGCGTCAAACTCATCAATCGTGGAGATTCCGTCAATCTGGTTGCTCATAGGCCTCCCATGTTGTCTGCACTGTGTTTGGCTTGCTGATACATCTTGTCATAAGATTTCACAATTGCAGACTTGAGAAAACTTGACATCCAAATCGGAGTCAGACCTAGAGGAAGTGGCTGTGGCATCTAACTACGAGGCAATTTGCGAGGAAAACCGTGAGAGCTATGGCACCAAAGGTGCTAAGAAGTCCGGCAAGCTGGCCGCTAGCCTATATGACGACCGCACGCACTTCATCTTCGAACTGCTGCAAAACGCCGAGGACGCCCTCGGTCGGCGTGGCGAGTGGCTCGGGTCACGCAAGGTTGCGTTCAGCCTGAACCCGACCTGCCTGAAGATTTCGCATTTCGGCAAGCCGTTCGACGAGGCAGATGTCCGAAGCGTCTGCGACATCGCCGAGAGTACAAAGAATGAAGCGTCCATCGGACGCTTCGGCCTAGGCTTCAAGTCCGTCTACACCGTCACTGATCTACCGGAGATTCACTCCGGCGACGAGGACTTCGCCATCGAGAACTACGTCTTCCCGAAACGGATGGCGCGTTCTGCCCGCGCGGCGGAGGAGACACAGATCATCCTGCCCCTGAAACCGGATGACGCAAGCGCAACACAGGACATCACGGCCGGGTTCCGGCACTTAGGCCCGGGTGCGCTGCTGTTCCTGCGACACATTGACGAAATCGACTGGAGTGTCGCGGGCGGAGCGTCCGGATTCTATCTGCGTAACACCCCTGAATCGCTAGGCCCAAACGTCCAGCGCATCACGGTCATCGGCAAAGAGGATGATCGGCCGGAAGTCGACCAGAACTGGTTGGTGTTTCTCCGCGACGTGTTTTCTGCCGAGGGGCTGAAAATCGGGCGGGTGGAAATTGCCTTTTCCCTGGTTGCGGTGAAGGACGTCCCTGGCCGTTGGGCGGTGCAGCCGCTGGCCAAGTCGCCGCTGGTGGTGTTCTTTCCAACGGTGGTCGAGAGCCACCTTGGCTTTCTTGTACAGGGGCCGTACCGCACGACTCCGAGCCGCGACAACATTCCGCCAGGCGAGCCATGGAATCAGCATTTGGTCACGGAAACTTCTCGCCTGCTTGTTGAAGCGATGCGCTGGATGCGGGACGAGGCAATGCTTGATGTCGCTGCGCTGCGTTGCCTACCGCTTGACAGCGAGAAGTTCCCAAAGGATTCGCGGTTCGCGCCGATGTTTGATGCCGTCCGGCAGGCATTTCAGGACGAGAAGCTGCTCCCAACCTTCGACGACAGGTATGTCACTTCCCAACAGGCCAAGCTGGCGCGAACGCAAGAGTTGCGCGAGCTGTTCAGCCCAGAACAGGTTGCGGCGCTTTTCGGCTCGGAAGTCGCCGCGTGGCTTTCCGGTGACATCACTCAGGACAAGGCTCCCGAGATTCGCCAGTACCTAATGCGCGAACTCGACATCGACGAGATCACGCCGACAAAGCTGGTGCCGAGCTTGACTAAGTCGTTCCTTGAGGCGCAGTCCGACGAGTGGGTGTTGCGGCTGTACGAGTTCCTGAGCGGCCAGGAGAAGGCACTGGGTCGTCACCTGGATACGGTTCCACTCATCCGCCTCGATGACGGTAGTCACTTCGTCGCTCGCGTGAACGGAAAAGCCAATGCCTTCCTACCTAGCGCCATTGCCACTAGTTTCCCGACCATGCGCCGCGCTGTTTGTGCGACACCCGAAGTGCGCTTATTCCTGATTTCGTTGGGCATCACCGAACCCGATCCGGTGGATGACGTCATCTGGAACCTCCTGCCAAAGTATCAGCGGCAAGAGGTAGATGCGGGGGGCGCTGCCTACGCAGCCGATATCGAGCGTATCCGTAAGGCCTTTAACGCCGACTCAACCGCGCAGAAGGAAAAGCTCCGGTCTGCCCTGCGCGAGACCACCTTTGTGATGACGATTGAAACCGGCGATGGCAAAGGCTACGTAGCCAAGCCCGGGGATGTTTATATAGCCACCGACCGCCTGCAGCAGCTCTTCGCTGGTGTGCCTGGCATCTTGATCGTAGACAATGACTACGATTGCCTGCGCGGTGAAGAAATTCGTGATCTCCTGGTGTCTTGCGGCGCAAGCCGCTACCTCCTATCGCATGCAACGCCATCAGATCTGGGACACACTGAGAAGGCGCAAATTCGCAGGGAAGCAGGCCTTGAGCGTGCGAGCAGGGAATATTCAATAGAGGACTTCACTCTGCGCGGGCTGACGGAGTTGTTAGAGTTTTTACCTAGGTTGAGACCTGACGAAGCCGCAGCTAGGGTGAAGGCGCTTTGGGAGGCTTTGACTGATATGGAGGCGCGCGGTACTGCCGCCTTCTACGGCTCCTATAAGTGGGGATATTCCCACGAGACAAGGACTGCGCGATTTGACGCCGCCTTCATCCGAACTCTTAATCAAGTGAGTTGGGTGCCGAATGCCGACGGAGAGCTTGTGCCGCCGGGGCTCGTCGTGTTCGATGCGCTCGGCTGGAAGCCCAACCCGTTTCTGCTGACCAAAATCATCTTCAAACCACCGATCATCGATCAGCTCGCGAAAGAGGCAGGTATCGATCCGGCCGCACTCGATCTGCTGCGTAAGCTCGGTATTACCAACTTGGCTGATCTGACTTCCCGATTGGGCATCACCAACCCACCACCGGAGCCCGAGCCGTTGCCCCCATCCGAATCGGAGGCCGACGAGCTATCTGACGGTGACGTATATGACGGCGCGAAAGATCTGTACGGCGATGGCATGCCGGATATCCCGCCGGGAACCCGTGATCCGGATGGTGGTGATTGCCTGGGAACAAGCGCGGGAGGTGGTGGCCAAGGGCGGACTGGCACAGGGTCTTCGCACGGCGGTAGGCAAGGCAATGGAGGTGGGCACGGCGGCTCAGGCGGCCACGGCATCTATGGCGACAAAGGCGGCGGGCAGGGAAAGAGGGCACCTGGCCACGCAGGAGGGCGGCCATTTGTTTCCTACGTCGGCGCGCACCCGGATGACGATTGTTCTGATCCCGATGGCTTGGATCAGCAGACACGGATGCAGATCGAGAAATGCGCAATTGACCTGATCATTGGTCTTGAGCCAACGTTGTGCAGTACTCCGGAAGGAAACCCGGGCTTTGACCTCTTTGAGGTGGACAGTAGTGGGGTGCAGACCCGGTGGGTGGAGCTGAAGGCGATGACGGGCACCATAAAGGATCGTCCGGTGGGTATGTCACACGTTCAATTCGACTTTGCGCGTGAGAAGGGCCAAGCTTATTGGTTGTATGTTGTAGAAAACGCTACAGATCCCTCCAGAACAAGAGTGCTCAAGATTCAGAATCCCGCAGGACATGCAAGAACTTTCACTTTTGATCATGGATGGAGGGATATTGCCTTAATAAAAGATGCAAATTGATCACGAACATCAGGGTTGTTGCTATACCCAGTGCATTTAATCAAAAATATGCGTTCTGAAATTGCAGAAGCTATGTTTAACTCAGCTGGGTTGACTAAAAATAATGTTGGATTTATTTTCTAGATCACTGGAATAAACAGGCCGCTAGGAGAAGAACGCGTCTGACTGTGGCCTTGAATACGCTAGGTAGTTCAAAATTCGTGATTGCGCTAACAGCTTGTTCCGCAAACCATCAATGACTAGGGCGACGTTAGGATTGCTGGAGTATGCTTTTCGGGATAAGAGGATTTTTGGGAGATTTCGGTGAATAAAATTAAATAAAATTACCAAGCCATTTTCTCATTGTGACTAAGCTACTCCGTTTTTTGTGCCGCTTCTGATGTAGATAAATTGCAACTGGTGATATTTCAATCATTTTCAGTTAGTCAGAAAATTCAATCGATCTCTCCTATGAGAGAAAATGCAGCCTAGGGCTTGGTTGGGAGGGCGCTCCCCGTCTTTTAAACCCACGCTGTTTTAACGGTAGGTGCGTTCTATTTAAGCTCTGCGCATATAAGATAACACTTTGATCAGTTTAAAGTGCTTCCAGTCACTAATTAATCAGTGACTCCCGATTCCGCAGCCACAGCCCCCAGCACTGCCTCAGCCCTTCCAATCACCTCAGCCGCACTGCACCCCAACCCCCGCGCAATCTTGAACACGATGACCAGCGTGGGCATGTGCTCCCCACGCTCCACCTTGCCCATGTGAGAACGCTCGATGTTGGCGAGGTTGGCCAATGACTCCTGGGAGATGTCGCGCTCGGTGCGAAGGGCGCGTACCGCCGCGCCGAAAGCCCGGGCAATGTCTGCATCGAACGAAGTGGCTCCGGCTGGACGGCCGCGTTTGACAGGACGCTTTTGCATGGGCAAGAGCGTCAGTTTTTGATGCAATTTAAACCACGTTATATTTAACTCTTTTGTTGATCTTGGGCTGCTGCTGCCTTGCATCCGGCACAGCTCGGTACGAGGCCGAGACGCAGGCTTCAATCATCAGAGGAGGCTTCGATGGATCAAGACATCTGCACCATTTCCGAACCCAAACTCGACGACTTGGCCATCGACGCCGTCCTGCACCTGGGCGCTGCCCTCGAAGTGCTGGAGCTGCACGCCAGCCACAAGGTCACGGCCATCAATTGCGTCTGCCGCGACCTGCTGCGCATCTACTACGCCAAGGCCGATCAGGCGCAGTCGCTGGAGCCGCAGGACAAGGAGCTGCTGGGCCTGCTGCACGACACGGCGGTGGACCTGGGCTATGCCGTCGAGGTGGTGGACCATCTGAATGGCGACGAGGCCGACGACCCCATCCTCTATGCCGTGAGCTATCTGCTCAAGGCGGCCAAGCGGTTTGCGGATGAGGGCGTTGCTGCGGCGCTTGCCGTGAAGGGGTAGGGCGCAGGGCTGCCGCCTGCTTTGCAGGGGCCGGGCTTCAAGGGCAGGGTTTGAGGTGCGCGGCCGTGGCCTGTTCGGTCAGCGGGTCTTCGGCCAGGGCCTGCAGCAGCGCGTCCAGCAGGCCGGGAAAGCGCGCATCCAGGTCTTCGCGGCGCAGGGAGAGCAGGTTCTCGCGGCCATCGGGGCGCTGCCAGATCACGCCGCTGTCGCGCAGTACGCGCCAGTGGTGGGTCATGGTGGATTTGGACTGGCCTTGCAGCAGCGAGCCGCAGGCGCGCTCATGGCCTGCGGCCAGCGCGCGCACCACGGCCAGGCGCAGGGGGTTGCCCAGGGCGTTGAGCAGGTTTTCCAGGCGTATCTGTTCGCGGTCGGGGTGGTTGGCAAGCATGAATCGTCCAGTCGATGGGGCGCCACTGTGCCATGGAAGCAATGCCGCACGTCGCTGATGCGGCGTGGCGCGGGCAGTTATCTGGCAGACACGCCCCTTGCGTGGTGAAAACATGGATCGTTCTGCAAGAAGTTGCGGAAGATAGTACGATTGTCTTCGTACATTCCAATTGTCATCAACCCTCATTCAACCCCCGCGAGAATCCGACCCTTCGAACCGGCAGATCACGCACTTACGCTTTCGTAGCACCCAGGAGTCCTTTCATGGCCCGCCATACCCCCATAGAACGCTATCGCAACATTGGTATCTCCGCGCACATCGATGCCGGCAAGACCACCACGACCGAGCGCATCCTGTTCTACACCGGGGTGAGCCACAAGCTGGGCGAGGTGCACGAGGGCGCCGCCATCATGGACTGGATGGAGCAGGAGCAGGAGCGCGGCATCACCATCACCTCGGCGGCCACCACCTGCTTCTGGAAGGGCATGGGCGGCCGCTTTGACCAGCACCGCATCAACATCATCGACACCCCGGGCCACGTGGACTTCACCATCGAGGTGGAGCGTTCCATGCGCGTGCTCGACGGCGCCGTCATGGTCTATGACGCCGTGGGCGGCGTGCAGCCGCAGTCAGAGACGGTCTGGCGCCAGGCCAACAAGTACAAGGTGCCGCGCCTGGCCTTCGTCAACAAGATGGACCGCACGGGCGCGGATTTTCTGCGCGTACGCCAGATGATGATCGACCGCCTCAAGGCCAACCCGGTGCCCATCGTGCTGCCCATTGGCGCAGAGCAGCAGTTCACCGGCGTGGTGGACCTGCTCAAGATGAAGGCCATCATCTGGGACGAGGCCACGCAGGGCATGAAGTTCGAGTACCAAGACATTCCCGCAGCCATGGTGGCAGACGCCAGGAAGTGGCGCGAGTCCATGGTGGAGGCGGCTGCCGAGGCCAGCGAAGACCTGATGAACCGCTACCTGGAAGAGGGCGACCTGCCCGAGGCCGACATCCTGCGCGGCCTGCGCCTGCGCACCATTGCGGGCGAGATCCAGCCCATGCTGTGCGGCTCGGCCTTCAAGAACAAGGGTGTGCAGCGCCTGCTGGATGCCGTGGTCGAGCTCATGCCTTCGCCGCTGGAGGTGCCACCCGTGGAAGGCCATGCGGAAGACGGCTCCATCATCGTGCGCCATGCCGATGACAGCGAGAAATTCTCTGCCCTGGCCTTCAAGCTGATGACCGACCCCTTTGTGGGCCAGCTTACCTTTGTGCGCGTCTACTCGGGCGTGCTCAACAAGGGCGACAGCGTGCTCAACTCCGTCAAGGACAAGAAGGAGCGCATTGGCCGCATCGTGCAGATGCATGCCAATGAACGCCTGGAGGTCGATGAAATCCACGCTGGCGACATTGCCGCCTGCGTGGGCCTGAAGGACGTGACCACGGGCGAGACCCTGTGCGACCCGTCCGCGCCCATCGTGCTGGAGAAGATGGTCTTCCCCGAGCCCGTGATCGCCCAGGCGGTGGAGCCCAAGTCCAAGGCCGACCAGGAAAAGATGGGCATTGCCCTGTCGCGCCTGGCGGCCGAAGACCCGTCCTTCCGCGTGCGCACCGATGAGGAATCGGGCCAGACCATCATTGCCGGCATGGGTGAGCTGCACCTGGAAATCATCGTGGACCGCATGAAGCGCGAGTTCAACGTGGAAGCCAACGTGGGCAAGCCCCAAGTGGCCTATCGCGAGACCATCCGCAAGAAAGTCACCGATGTGGACGGCAAGTTCGTGCGCCAGTCCGGCGGCAAGGGCCAGTACGGCCACGTGGTCTTCACGGTGGAGCCGCAGGAACCCGGCAAGGGCTTCGAGTTTGTGGACGCCATCAAGGGCGGCGTGGTGCCGCGCGAGTACATCCCTGCGGTGGAAAAAGGCGTGGTCGAGGCATTGACCAGCGGCGTGCTGGCCGGCTACCCCGTGGTGGACGTGAAGGTCACGCTGACCTTTGGCTCGTACCACGACGTGGACTCCAACGAAATGGCCTTCAAGATGGCGGCCATCTTCGGCTTCAAGGAAGCGGCCAGGAAGGCCAGCCCCGTCATCCTGGAGCCCATGATGGCCGTGGAAGTCGAGACGCCCGAAGACTACGCCGGCACCGTCATGGGCGACCTGTCCTCGCGGCGCGGCATGGTGCAAGGCATGGACGACATGGCCGGAGGCGGCAAATCCATCAAGGCCGAAGTGCCCCTGTCCGAAATGTTCGGCTACGCCACCTCCCTGCGCTCGCAAACGCAAGGCCGTGCCACCTACTCCATGGAGTTCAAGCACTACGCCGAAGCACCGCGCAACGTGGCCGAGGCCGTGATCAACGCACGGGTCAAGTAAAAGAGTCTGCGCCACAGGCCAGGCCGTGAGGCCATGGCCGTGGCACTCACCCCTCCCGTATGCCCACGCCTGCGTCGGGCCGCCTGCGGGGTTGCAGTCCTGCCGAAGGACAGGGCTGCCTCGTCAACTGACTCGCCGCAGTTGTTTGAACGGAGCGCGCAGCGCGCAGTGAGTTCTGCGGCGAACCCCGCAGGTGGCACGACGCAGGTTGCCCGCAGCGCAGCGAAGGGACGTGGACATTCGGGTCGTCTTTCTTTGGCCTACGTTTCTTTGACGAATCAAAGAAAGGTAGGTCGGCCGCCGGGCCGAGACCCGGCCTCGAAAAACAACCCCCCGGCAGGGACAAAAACAAGCGCCCCGTCCCAAATCCAAAGGCTCAACGAAAAACAGCTCCTTGAAGGAGCTGTTTCAAAGAGAGCCAGGAGAAGCCGAAATCAGGCCTCAGGCTGCTGCTCAGACTCAGCAGCCTCCACATCAGCAGCCGGAGCCGCCTCACCAGAATCCGCCAAAGCCTGCCGCACACCCGCCTTCTCACCAGCAGAAGCAAACTTGCTGTACTTGCCAACGATGCCGACCAGCGCGCCATAAATGCGCGGATTGCCCGCCAGGCATTCCTTCTGCTCCAGGAAATCAGCCTCGCCCGTGAAGTTGCCGACCAGGCCGCCGGCCTCGGTCACCAGCAGGCTGCCGGCGGCCACGTCCCAGATCTGCAGGCCGCTTTCAAAGAAGCCGTCTGCAAAGCCGGCTGCCACGTAGGCCAGGTCCAGCGCGGCGGCGCCGGGGCGGCGCACGCCTGCGGTTTCCTGCATCACGTCGCCCAGCATGTTCATGTACTGCTTGAAGTTGTCGCCACGGCGGAAGGGGAAGCCGGTGGAGATCAGGCTGTCCTTGAGCTGGATGCGCTTGGACACGCGGATGCGGCGGTCATTCAGGTAGGCGCCGCGGCCGCGCGTGGCCGTGAACAGGTCGTTGCGCGAGGGGTCGTACACCACGGCATGCTCCACCTTGCCCTTGAAGGACAGGGCAATGCTCACGCAGTACACGGGGAAGCCGTGGATGAAGTTGGTGGTGCCGTCCAGCGGATCGATGATCCAGACGTAGTCGGAGTTCTTGGCGCCGAACTCGTTGCCCGATTCCTCGGCCAGGATGCCGTGGCCCGGGTAGGCGCCCAGCAAGGTTTCGATGATGGCCTGCTCGGCCGCCTTGTCCACCTCGGTCACAAAGTCGTTGACCTGCTTTTGTGCGACACGCACGGATTCCACGTCAAGAGCCGCGCGGTTGATGATGGCGCCGGCGGCGCGTGCGGCCTTGATGGCCACGTTGAGCATGGGATGCAGGTTGGTCGACATAGATTGTGAGGCGTTGGCGGAGCAGCGGCTGTGCAAGGAGAGGACGGTCCTCTCTGGCAAAAGCAGGCTGTTTGACGCGGGTAAGAACGGAAAAAGCCGCGTCCGGCGATGCGGGGCGGCGACAATAGCGCGCAATTTTACCCGCCTTGTCCGTTTTGTGCTGCGCAACCTGTCCCGCCTTGGGGGCTCTGCCGGCGCCGGCAGGCCAGCGACGCCATGAAAACCCGATTCGTACTGATAGAAACCAGCCACGCCGGCAATGTGGGCGCCGCCGCCCGCGCCCTGAAGACCATGGGCTTTGACGACCTGGTGCTGGTGCGCCCGCGCTGGCCCAACGTGCTGCGCAAGGAAGAGACCATCCAGCGGGCCAGCGGCGCGCTGGACGTGCTGGGCAATGCGCGCGTGGTCGAGACGCTGGAGGAGGCGCTGGACGGCATCAGCCACCTGTGCGCCACGGCGATGACGCCGCGCGACTTCGGCCCGCCCACGCGCACGCCGCGCCAGCATTTCGAGCTGCTGCTCAGCGGGGCGCTGGATGTGCTGGCTGCGCCCGATGTGCCCGATGAAGCGGCGGCGCCTGCCGATGCATCCGTGTCCGCACCGGCTCCCGCGCCGCGCTGCAACCAGTCCGGCGTGGCCTTCCTGTTCGGCTGCGAGCGCTTCGGCATGAGCAACGACGATGTCTACCGCAGCGATGTGGCGCTGTCGATTCCGTCCAATCCGCAGTTCGGCTCGCTGAACCTGGGGGCGGCCATCCAGGTGGTGGCCTACGAATGGCGCCAGGCGCTGGGCGGCTTTCCCGTGGTGGAGCACACGCCCGCGCCGCAGCGTGCCGACGCGGCCCAGGTGGCCGGCATGCTGGGCCATTGGGAGCAGGCGCTGGCGCATATCGGCTTTCTCGATCCGGCTGCGCCCAAGAAGCTGATGCCGCGCCTCAACCAGCTTTTCAACCGCTCGCAACTGACCGCCGAGGAAATCCACATCCTGCGCGGTGTTGCGAAGGCCATGCTGCAGAGCACCCCACCGAAACGCTAGACTGAGCGGTCTTGTCAACAATAACCAGCCCCTAGATGCTTGACCGCCTGCGCTCCGATATCCAGTGCATCCTCGACCGCGACCCTGCGGCACGCAGCACCTGGGAGGTCATCACCTGTTATCCGGGTCTGCATGCGATCTGGCTGCAACGCCCGGCGCACTGGTGCTGGAACCATGGCCTCAAGTGGCTGGGGCGCTTCATCTCGCACATCGGCCGCTGGCTCACCGGCATTGAAATCCACCCCGGCGCCGTCATCGGCGAGCGCGTCTTCATAGACCACGGCATGGGCGTCGTCATCGGCGAGACGGCCGTGGTCGGCGACGGCTGCACCATCTACCACGGCGTGACCCTGGGTGGCACCTCGCTGTACAAGGGCGCCAAGCGCCATCCCACGCTGGGCCGCGATGTGGTGGTCAGCGCAGGCGCCAAGGTGCTGGGCGGCTTCGAGGTGGGCGACGGCGCCAAGATCGGCAGCAATGCCGTGGTCATCAAGCCCGTGCCCGCAGGCGCCACGGCGGTGGGCATTCCGGCGCGCATCATCGCCAGCAAGAACGGCCACAGCGCCGACGTGACCGAGCACGACCCGGCATCGGCCAAGGCCGAGTCCATCAAGGTCCCGGCCTCTGCCGCGCCCCAGCCGTTCACGGCCTACGGCATCACCCAGGAAATGGACCCCGTGGCCCAGGCCATGCGCGGCCTGAGCGATGGCGCGGCCGCGCACGAGCAGCAGATCGCGCTGCTTTGGGAGGCCATTGCCAAGCTCTCGGCCGGCAGCAAGGTGGGCGACTGCGTGCCCTGCGAATCCGAGCGCCCGCAGGCGTTCCAGAAGGACAAGATCGACCAGATCATGGGCAAGTAGGCCTGCAGAAGATCACCCAAGATCCCCCAAGAAGACCGGAGACTCCGACCAGCATGAACGTTGAACAGGCCTTGCATGCGCGCCGCTCCGTGCGCGCCTTCCTGCCCCAGTCGCCCGATGCGGCGCTGGTGCGCTCCCTGATGGAACAGTCGGCCAATGCGGCCTCGGGCGGCAACCTGCAGCCCTGGCGCGTGCTGGCGCTGACAGGCGAGCCGCTGCAGCAACTGCTGACCGCCGTTGCCGAAGCCGAGCCCCAGGACGCCCAGCCCGGCCTGTCCTACCCGCCCAACCTTTGGGAGCCCTACCGCAGCCGGCGCTTTGCCAATGGCGAAGAGCTGTACCAGTCGCTGGGCATTCCGCGCGACGACAAGCCCGCGCGGCTGGAGCAGCTGGCCCGCAACGGCCAGTTCTTCGGCGCGCCCGTGGGCCTGATCGTGGCGGTGGACGAGCGCATGGGCCTGCCGCAATGGGTGGACCTGGGCATCTACCTGCAGTCCTTCATGCTGCTGGCCTGCGCCAATGGCCTGGCCACCTGCGCCCAGGGCTTCTGGCGCCGCTACAACGACGCCGTGACCCAGGCGCTGGCGCTGCCCGAGGGCTACCACGTGGCCTTCGGCATTGCGCTGGGCTACGAGGACAAGAGCGCCCCCATCAACGGCTGGCGCGCCACGCGCGCTCCGCTGGCCGAATGGGGTGCGCTGCGCGGCTTTGACTGACGGCGGCGCATGGCCCCTGGGCAAACCCGCAGGCGATGGGCCGCCAACCATCCTCTATACTTGCCGCTGCTCCGGGGTGTGCTGATGCACTGAGATGCCAACCGGTCCATGCGCTGCATGGGCCAGGCGGCGAACCCGACGAACTTGATCCGGTTGATACCGGCGGAAGAAGAGCGGGACCCTGAAGCGGGGCCGAAGTCAGAGGATGGAAGTCCGCCACGGCGGATACACGCAGGGCCGCAACGGCCAGGCAGGCCACCATCCGATGCGCATCGACCCTTGCCAACCAAGGCTGCTCGTGCGCCTTGGCGTGCGTGGCAACCAGGGGCCAAGGCCATACGGCCCTGGCAGGCCCACACTGGCATAGCCCGGTGCGCGGCCTTTGGCACAGCCCAAGGAGTGTCCGGTTCCCGGAGCGTTGTTGATCGACGCTTTGAACGCAAGGAACCCGACATGAACGCTCCCGATTCCATCTTCACCCCCGCAGCCGGCGAAGCTCCCGACGCACAGCGTTTTTCCGACCTGCTGGCGCAGTCGCGCAAGCCGTTCCCGGCCTCCACCAAGAGCTATCTGCAAGGCAGCCTGCATGCCGGCCTGAGCGTGCCCGTGCGCGATATCCAGCTGACCAATGGCGAGCAGGTCAGCGTCTATGACACCTCGGGCCCCTACACCGACCCGGCCGTGGCCATCGACGTGCGCAGCGGCCTGCCGGGCGTGCGCAATGCCTGGATCGAGTCGCGCGGCGACAGCGAGTACTACGCCGGCCGCCTGCGCCAGGCCCTGGACGACGGCGGCAAGCGCGGCGAGGAAGACGAGCGCGTGGCCCGCCTGCGGGCCGAGGCCGCATCGCTGCAGCGCCAGCCGCGCCGCGCCAAGAGCGGTGGCAACGTCACCCAGATGCACTACGCGCGCAAGGGCATCATCACGCCCGAGATGGAGTACGTGGCCCTGCGCGAGAACGGCCGCCGCGAATGGATGGCCGAGTACCAGCAGGACGCCGCGCGCGAGGCGCGCCTGGCCGGCAACGGCCTGGGCGCCGCCATCCCCAAGATCATCACGCCCGAGTTCGTGCGCGACGAAGTGGCGCGCGGCCGCGCCATCATCCCGGCCAACATCAACCACCCCGAGATCGAGCCCATGGCCATCGGGCGCAACTTCAAGGTCAAGATCAACGCCAATATCGGCAACTCGGCCGTCACCTCCAGCATCGAGGAAGAGGTCGAGAAGCTGGTCTGGGCAATCCGCTGGGGTGCGGACAACGTGATGGACCTGTCCACCGGCAAGAACATCCACACCACGCGCGACTGGATCATCCGCAACTCGCCCGTACCCATCGGCACCGTGCCCATCTACCAGGCGCTGGAAAAAGTGGGCGGCATCGCCGAGGACCTGACATGGCCCATCTTCCGCGACACGCTGATCGAGCAGGCCGAGCAGGGCGTGGACTACTTCACCATCCACGCCGGCGTGCGCCTGGCCTACATCCACCTCACGGCCCAGCGCCGCACGGGCATCGTCTCGCGCGGCGGCTCCATCATGGCCAAGTGGTGCATGGCCCACCACCGCGAGAGCTTCCTGTACGAGCACTTCGAGGACATCTGCGACATCATGAAGCAGTACGACGTCAGCTTCTCGCTGGGCGACGGCCTGCGCCCCGGCAGCGCCTCGGACGCCAATGACGAAGCCCAGTTCGCCGAACTGCAGACCCTGGGCGAGCTGACCCAGCTGGCCTGGAAGCACGACGTGCAGACCATGATCGAAGGCCCCGGCCACGTGCCCATGCACATGATCCAGGCCAACATGACTGAGCAGCTCAAGCACTGCCATGAGGCGCCGTTCTACACCCTGGGCCCGCTGACCATCGACATCGCCCCCGGCTACGACCACATCGCCAGCGCCATCGGCGCGGCCATGATCGGCTGGTTCGGCACCGCCATGCTGTGCTACGTCACGCCCAAGGAGCACCTGGGCCTGCCCGACCGCGACGACGTCAAGCAGGGCATCATCGCGTACAAGATCGCCGCCCACGCCGCTGACGTCGCCAAGGGCCACCCCGGCGCCCGCGCCCGAGACGACGCGCTGAGCCAGGCCCGCTTCGACTTCCGCTGGCAGGACCAGTTCAACCTGGGCCTGGACCCCGACACCGCCCAGGCCTACCACGACGAAACCCTGCCCAAGGACAGCGCCAAGGTGGCGCACTTCTGCTCCATGTGCGGCCCCAAGTTCTGCTCCATGAAGATCACCCAGGAAGTGCGCGAATTCGCCGCTGCCAAGGGCGTGGCCGAGCAGGAAGGCATTGCCGCCGGAATGCAGGCCAAGGCCGAGGAATTCAACCGCGCGGGCGGGGAGTTCTATATCCCCATCGTGGCGGCCAGCAGCGATACGACGGCGCGTTGACGCCAGCCGGCAGGCTGCGCGCGGCTCACTGGCCGTCGCGCGGCTGCCGGTTCAACGACAACTCCTGTGCCGCCTGCAACAGGCATTCGCGCGCTCCATCCAGCGAAGGGCCCGCATGTCCATCGATGCGGCGGATATAGGGAGATGTCAGCACGGCCAGGGCCTGACCGTCAGGTCCCAGGATGGGGCAGGAGATGTCCACCACACCATAGGACTGCAGGCTTTCGCTCTGCCTGTAGCCCGTGCTGCGTATCTGTTCCAGCATGTCGTGCAGTTGTGCCTCGGGCAGTGGCACCTCGCCTTCCAAAGGCGTGTGCTCGGCCAGCATCTGCGAGCGGCGTTCGGGTGTCTGGCAGGCCAGCAGCACATGGCCTGACCCGGTGTCCAGCAGCCCGACGCGTGCGCCCAGCCTGATTGACAGGCCCCAGTTCCCGGGGCCGGGGACCTGGGCCACGATCAGGACGTTGCCACGGTCGTAGAGGCCCAGGTGGCAGGACTGCTCGGCCTGCCGCGCATAGGCATCCATGACGGGCAGCGCCTGGGTCACGAGGCGGTTGACGGGCGGGTGGCGGTGTGCCAGCGCGAACATCTTGAGGCTGAGCGCATGGCGGTCACCGCCGGCCGAGCGCATCACATATTGCCGGGCCACCAGCCGCTCGAGCATGCGGTAGATCTCACTGGGGCCCCGGCCCAGTTCCTTGACGATCTCGGCCCGCGTCAGTCCATCGGGGTGCTCGGCCAGCAGCTCCAGGATGTCCAGCCCCTTGTCCAGTGCCGGCGCGCGGTAGCGCTCGCCGTCTTCTGCGTTGTCCAGTGCTTTGCTCATGCGTGCAGATCTTACGTTCGGGATAGGACAAGTCCTGTTTTTGCTGCGGACCTGCGCAAGCGGTGCGTGGGCTGGGTAAACCATAGCTGCCGAAGAGAGGTTTATTTATAAATAATTAATTCATGGATGAATGAATTGCCCCAGCGATGTGCCACGCGCCATCGGCAAAAAGGCGATCCAGCGGCACCGCCGGAGTCCCGGCACACATGAGGAGGCACTTTCCATGGCTGCACTGCACGGCGTTTTCCAGGTTCCGGCCGGATGTTCCGCAATGCTTTGCCGGCTCATGTCCGCTGTAGCCGCGCTGGCTTCAGTGGCGGCGCTGGCCGGCGCGGGGCCGGCGCTGGCGGCGGAACCTGGCCCGGCGCAGGGCAGGATCGGGGTCAACCTGCCACTGCTGACCTCGCCGTTCTGGCAGGCCTACAACGGCTACCTCCCGCAAATGGCCAAGGCCCTTGGGGTCGACATCCTGGCGCCGGTGAACTCCAACCAGGACCCGGCCCAGCAGATCACCGACGTGGCCAATCTGATCAACCTCGGCGCCAAGGGGTTGGTGGTGGCGCCATTGGATTCGGCGGCCATTGGTCGAGCGCTCGCCTTGGCCGAGCAGGGGAAGATTCCTGTGGTGGCGGTGGACGTGGCGCCTACCCGGGGCAAGGTGGCGATGGTGGTGCGTGCCGACAACCGCGCCTATGGCACGCGGTCCTGCCAGTACCTGGGCGCGCAGGTGAAGGCGGGCAAGGTGGTGCAGATCATGGGCGACCTGGCATCGGTCAACGGCCGTGATCGGGCCGAGGCTTTCCGCAGTTGCATGAAGGATTTCCCGGCGCTGCAGGTGCTGGAGATTCCAGCGGCCTGGAAGTCCGATGCCGCCGCTGCCGCGCTCGACGGCCTGCTGTCCGCGCATCCGGACCTGAAGGGCATCTACATGCACGCAGGCGGCGTCTATCTGGCGCCCACGCTGCAGACGCTGCGGCGCAGGGGGCTGCTGCATCCGGCCGGCGATCCGAGGCACATCGTGGTGATCAGCAACGACGGCATCGCGCAGGAGCTGGATGCCATCCGCAGGGGCGAGATCGACGCCACCATCTCGCAGCCCGCCGATCTTTACGCAAAGTACGGCCTGTACTACATCAAGGCAGCGCTGGCAGGGCAGTCGTTCAAGCCCGGGCCCACCCCGCATGGCAGCCGCATCGTGGAGGTGGCGCCCGGCATTCTGGAGGACCAGTTGCCCGCACCCGTGGTGACCCGCGAGAACGTGGACGACAAGTCGCTGTGGGCCAACCAGCCATGACGATACTCCCCGGATTCATGGCTGACAGACCGGGCACGCCGGTGATGGAGGCGCGTGGGCTCGGCTTGCGTTTCGGCTCCACGACGGCCTTGCACGATGTGAGCCTGGCGGTCATGCCGGGCGAGTCGCATGCACTGGCTGGCCGCAACGGCGCAGGCAAGTCCACCTTGGTCGCCTTGCTGACCGGCCTGCACCAGCCCGGCACGGGGAGCATCCGCTTCAACGGCCAGCCCGCGCCTGCGGTGACCGACCGCATGGCCTGGTGCCAGCATGTGGCCTGTGTCTACCAGCATTCGACCATCATCGGCGAGCTGTCGGTCGCCGAGAACCTGTTCATCAACCGGCAGCCGCTGCGCCATGGCTGGATTTCCTGGCGCGTGCTGCTGCGCGAGGCAAGGGCCTTGCTGGATGCCTGGCAGATCGATGTGCACGAGGATGCGCTGGCCCGGGATCTGACGGTGGAAGCCCGCCAACTGGTGGAGATCGCACGGGCGCTGTCGCTGGGCGCGCGCTTCATCATCCTGGACGAACCCACGGCGCAGCTTGACCACGACGAGACGCGGCGGCTGCTCAGGCGCGTGCACGATCTGCAGCAAGGCGGCGTCACGTTTCTCTTCATCTCGCACCACTTGCAGGAGATCTATGAGATTTGCCAGACGGTCACCGTGCTGCGCGATGCTCGCCATGTGGTGACGGCGCCGGTGGCGCAGCTGCCCCGGCAGGCACTGATCGAGGCCATGACCGGCGAGCGGGACAGCCTGGCCGGTGCGTCTTGCGCCGCCCACGCACCCCCGGCAGGCGGGGGCACGGGCGTTGCCCCCGTGGTGCTTGCGCTGCAGCAGGTGTGCGGCAAGGGTTTCGGGGCTGTCAGCCTGCAGGTGCGGCGTGGCGAGATCGTGGGGCTGACAGGCTCCACCAGCAGCGGGCGCTCGGCTGTGGGTGAGGCGGTGGCGGGCCTGCGGCGCACCACGGCAGGCCGGATCCTGGTGTCGGGCCGCGTGCTGCCGCCCGGCGATGTGGGCGCCGCGCTGGCGCACGGCGTGGGTTGCGTGCCGCAGGACAGGCACCGCCAGGGCCTGGTGCCGGGGCAGTCCATCGCCGAGAACGCGACCATGACCATCATGGACAGGCTGGGCCGGTTCGGGTTCATCGCGCCATCGCGCAGGCAGGCCGCGGCGCTGGCGGCCATGCGCGCACTGGATGTGGCGGCCAGCGGGCCGCAGCAGGCCGTGTCCGGCCTGTCGGGCGGCAACCAGCAGAAGGTGGTGATGGCGCGCGCCCTGGCCAGCGAGCCCGATGTGCTGGTGCTCATCGATCCCACTGCGGGTGTGGATGTGAAGTCCCGGCAGGCATTGCTGGCCGTGGTGGAGGGTGAGCGACGGCAGGGCCGGGCCGTGCTGCTGGCGAGCAGCGAGCTGGACGACCTGCGCATTTGCGACCGCGTGCTGGTGATGTCGCATGGCCATGTGGTGGCCGAACTCGCCAGAGGTTGGGACGACGGTGAACTGATTGCCTCCATGGAAGGAGTGAGCCTGCATGCGCACTGACGCCTTTGTCTCGCCGAACACGGCTGTGCCCGTGCCGGCCGCCGGGCGGATCGCCCTGCACCGGCTGCGCGACTATGCACTGGTGCCTGCGCTGGCCCTGCTGTTCTTGCTGGGAGCCTTGACCAGCCCCAGCTTTCTGACACCGGCCAACCTGGTCAGCATCCTGGGGGCCTCGGCAGCCCTGGCGCTGGTGGTGCTGGCGGAGTCGCTGATCATCATCACGGGCAAGTTCGATCTGTCGGTGGAGTCCACGGTGGGCATTGCGCCGGCGGTGGGCGCCATGCTGGTGATTCCTGCAGCCTCGGGAGGCTTTGGCACGGCATGGCCGGTGGCGGCGGGGCTGCTGGCCATCGCGGCCGTAGGCGCATGCACGGGTTTTCTCAATGGCCTGTTGGTCGTCAGGCTGCGGCTCAATGCCTTCATCGTCACGCTGGCGATGCTGATCGTGCTGCGCGGCGTGCTGGTGGGCGCGACCAGGGGCGGCACCCTGTTCGACATGCCGCAGCCTTTCTTCGCCCTGGCCACGGCCACGCTGCTGGGGCTGCCGCTGTCGGTCTGGCTGGCGGCGCTGGCGTTCGGCACGGCCGCCGTGGTGCTGCGCCACCACCGGCTGGGCCGCGCGCTGTATGCGATTGGCGGCAACCCCCATGCGGCGCGCGCGGCGGGCATCAATGTGGACCGTATTACCTGGGGCGTCTTCGTGCTGGCCGGTGTGCTGGCCGCAGTGGGCGGGCTGGTGGTCACGGGCTATGTGGGCGCGATCAATGCCAACCAGGGCAGCTCGATGATTTTCACGGTGTTCGCGGCGGCCGTCATCGGCGGGATTTCGCTCGATGGCGGCAAGGGCTCCATGTCGGGTGCGCTGTGCGGCGTGCTGCTGCTGGGCGTGGTGCAGAACCTGCTGACGCTGGCCCAGGTGCCATCGTTCTGGATACAGGCGATCTACGGCGCCATCATCCTCGGCGCCCTGATGCTGGCCCGGCTCGCAGGTGAGCAGCAGCAATAGGCGCGGCCCGCGAATCGCCCATGCAGAAGCTTTTCAAGGGAAGGAATGGCTCCATGAGACTCGCCGGAAAACACATTCTCGTCACCGCAGCCGGGCAGGGCATAGGGCGTGCCTGCGCGCTGATGTTTGCCCGCGAGGGGGCCAGCGTGCTGGCCACCGACATCGACATGCAGGCGCTGGCAGAACTGGAGGGACGGGACGGCCTGCGTACGCGGCGGCTGGATGTGACCGATGCGCAAGACATCCTGGCACTGGCCGGGCAGGAGAGGGCTTTCGATGCTGTGCTCAACTGCGCGGGCTTCGTGCACCACGGCAGCATCCTGGACTGCAGCGACGAGGACTGGGCCTTTGCGTGGCAGCTCAACGTCACATCCATGCACCGCATCATCCGCGCCCTGCTGCCTGCCATGCTGGCCCAGGGCGGCGGATCGATCATCAACATGTCGTCCGCGGCCTCCAGCGTGAAGGGCGTGCCCCTTCGCCATGCCTATGGCGCCACCAAGGCCGCCGTGGTCGGGCTGACCAAGGCCGTGGCGGCCGACTTCGTCACG
The DNA here is from genome assembly GCF_043104845.1 of Delftia sp. WSY_7. NCBI lineage: Bacteria > Pseudomonadati > Pseudomonadota > Betaproteobacteria > Burkholderiales > Comamonadaceae > Delftia > Delftia sp. WSY_7. The sequence goes on from NZ_JBICLB010000055.1 coordinate 287,748, forward strand.
CAGGGCATACGCTGCAACGCCATCTGCCCTGGCACGGTGGAGTCCCCGTCGCTGCAGGCGCGCATCGCCGGCCAGGCCCGGCAGCAGGGCGTGCCGCTGCAGCAGGTGCGCGCGGCCTTCGTGGCGCGCCAGCCCATGGGGCGGGTAGGCCAGCCCGAGGAGATCGCCGCGCTGGCCACCTATCTCGCCAGCGATGAATCCCGCTTCGTCACCGGCACGCTGAGCGTGATCGACGGTGGCTGGTCCAACTGAACTGCACAGGACTGCTCCATGAAATTGCTGCGATACGGCCCCAGGGGCCATGAAAGACCGGGCCTGCTCGATGCGCAAGGGCGTGTGCGCGACCTCTCGGGCGTGGTGGACGACATTGCCGGCCCTGTGCTGCTGCCGGACAGCCTGGCGCAACTGGCCGCCCTGGACCCCTTTCAGCTGCCCCTGGTGGAAGGCGTGCCGCAGCACACGCTGCGCCTGGGCCCCTGCGTGGGGCGGGTGGGCAAGTTCGTGTGCATAGGCCTCAACTACTCGGACCATGCGGCCGAGGCCGGCATGCAGGTGCCGCCCGAGCCCGTGGTGTTTGGCAAGTGGACCAGTGCCATCTGCGGCCCGGACGATGCCATCGAGATTCCGCCCGGCTCCGTGAAGACGGATTGGGAGGTGGAGCTTGGCGTGGTCATAGGCCAGGGCGGGCGCCATATCGACGAGGCCCGGGCCATGCGGCACGTGGCGGGCTATTGCGTGGTCAACGACATCTCCGAGCGCGAGTACCAGCTCGAGCGCGGCGGCACCTGGGACAAGGGCAAGGGCTGCGACGGCTTCGGCCCGCTGGGGCCCTGGCTGGTCACGGCCGACGAGGTGCCCGATCCGCAGGCGCTGCGCATGTGGCTGGATGTGGACGGCCGGCGCATGCAGGACGGCAGCACGGCCACCATGGTGTTCGGCGTGGCCTTTCTCGTCAGCTATCTGAGCCGCTTCATGAGCCTGCAACCGGGCGATGTGATCTCCACCGGCACGCCGCCGGGCGTGGGCATGGGCCAGAAGCCGCCCATGTACCTGCGTGCCGGGCAGGCCATGCGGCTGGGCATCGCCGGCCTGGGCGAGCAGCGCCAGACCATGGTGGCGGCTCGCGTGCAACCGAATCCCTCGACAACCGGCAAGGCCTGAGAAGACCATGACGCGAATCCTGTCCCTGCGCGTGCTCGATGTGCGCTTTCCGACCTCCAGTCACCTGGATGGGTCTGACGCCATGAACCCGGACCCGGACTACTCCGCCGCCTATGTGATCCTGGAGACGGATACGCCCGGCCTTGAGGGGCACGGGCTGACCTTCACCATCGGTCGCGGCAACGAGGTCTGCTGCGCCGCCATCGCGGCCATGCGCCATCTGGTGGAGGGCATGGAGCTCGACTGGATCCGGGAGGACATGGGGCGCTTTTGGCGCCACATCACCTCCGACAGCCAGTTGCGCTGGATCGGCCCGGACAAGGGGGCGATGCACCTGGCCACCGGCGCCGTGGTCAATGCCGTGTGGGACCTGTGGGCCAAGGCCGAGGGCAAGCCGCTGTGGCGCCTGGTCGCCGATTTCACGCCCGAGGAGTTCGTCCGCGCGCTGGACTTCCGCTACATGACGGATGCCCTGACCGAAGCCCAGGCGCTGGAGCTGCTGCATCGCCAGTCGCCGCGCAAGGCCGAGTGCATCGGCGTGCTGGAGCGCGAGGGCTATCCCTGCTACACGACCTCGGCCGGCTGGCTGGGCTATGACGACGACAAGCTGCGCCGCCTGTGCCGCGAGGCGGTGGCCGGTGGCTTCAACCACGTCAAGCTCAAGGTGGGGCGCAGCCTGCAGGACGATATCCGGCGCGTGTCCATTGCGCGCGAGGTGCTGGGGCCGGATCGCCAGTTGATGATCGACGCCAACCAGGCCTGGGAGGTGGGGCAGGCCATCGGCTGGGTGCGGGAGTTGGCCTTTGCCAGGCCCTGGTTCATCGAGGAGCCGACCAGCCCTGACGATGTGGAGGGCCACCGCGCGGTGCGCGAAGCCGTTGCCCCGGTCCAGGTCGCCTCCGGAGAGATGTGCCAGAACCGCATTCTCTTCAAGCAGTTCATCATGCGTGGCGCCATCGACGTGGTGCAGATCGACGCCTGCCGGCTGGGAGGGGTCAACGAGGTGCTGCTGGTACTCCTGCTGGCCGCAAAGTACGGTCTACCCGTGTGTCCGCATGCCGGGGGCGTGGGCCTTTGCGAGTATGTGCAGCATCTGTCCATGATCGATTTCGTCTGCGTGTCGGGCACGCGCGAAGGGCGCGTGATCGAGTACGTGGACCACTTGCACGAGCATTTCGTCGATCCCTGCGTGGTGCGCAATGCGGCCTATATGCCTCCCGGTGCGCCCGGCTTTTCCATCACGATGAAGCCGGAATCTCTGGCCAGGTATCGCTTCCAGGCCTGAGCCATGGCCCTGTCCCATTCCCATTCACTTTTGCATCCGCGCATCGATGCACACCTGCATTTCTGGCGCTACAGCGCCGGGGACTATCCATGGATAGGCGCGGACATGCGGGCCCTGGCGGTGGACCGCACACCCGGCCATCTCCTGCCCCAGCTGTCTGCCTGCGGCTTCACGGGCGCCATCGCCGTGCAGGCGCGCGCCACGGTCGATGAGACGCGGTTCCTGCTGGAGCTGGCGCGGCGCAATGACTGGATACGCGGCGTGGTGGGGTGGGAAGACCTGACCTGCGAGGGCCTGGGCGAGCGCCTGCAGGACTGGCGTGCCGAGCCGAGGCTGTGCGGCTGGCGCCATCAGGTGCAGGACGAGCCCGATGCCGCAGCCTTTCTGGGCTGCGCCGCATTCGGGCGCGGCATGGCCTTGTTGCAGCGCCAGGGCTGGGCGTATGACCTGCTCGTCTTCCATCACCAGATGGAGGCGGCTGCCGCCTTCTGCGCACGGCACGACGCGCACTGGCTGGTGCTGGACCATCTGGGCAAGCCCCCGCTGGCCGTGCTGGCCCGGGAACAGGCCGCATTCGGCCACTGGCAGGCGCGGCTGGGGCGTTTTGCCGCGCTGCCGCATGTGGCCTGCAAGCTCTCGGGCCTAGTGACCGAGGCCGACTGGCGCGCCGGGCTGGACGGGGCAGGCAGGGCTTGCCTGCTGCGCTGTCTAGATATGGCGCTGCAGGTGTTCGGTCCGCAGCGGCTGATGTTCGGCTCCGACTGGCCGGTCTGCCTGCTGGCCGCGCCATACGCCACGGTCTTTGAGCTGGTGGATGGCTGGGCGTCGTCGCGGCTGTCGGCCTCCGAGCGCGAGGCGCTGTGGGGCGGCACCGCCGCGCGCTGCTACGGCCTGCAGCCGCAAGGCATGACCTGACCACATGGGAGGCAGCATGGACCTGAACCTGAAAGACAAGACCTTCATCGTCACGGGCGGTGCCAGCGGCATCGGGGCGGCCATCTCGCTGCGGCTGGCCGGTGAAGGTGCGATTCCGCTGATCTGCGGCAAGGACACCATGTCCGCGCGGTTCGAGGCGCAGCTCATGGAGCTGCAGCCCCGGGCCCGCCACTTCCGCTTCGACCTGGTCGATGAACAGGCATGCGGGGAGATGGTGGCCCGCGCTGCGGCGGACTGCGGCCACATCGACGGCCTGGTGAACAACGCGGGCATCAATGACGGCGTGGGCCTGGAGGCAGGGCGCGACGCCTTCGTGCGCTCGCTGCAGGCCAACCTGGTGCACTACTACGTCATGGCCCACCATTGCCTGCCGCACCTCAAGGCCAGCCGTGGCGCCATCGTCAACATCTCGTCCAAGACCGCGCTGACCGGGCAGGGCCAGGCCAGCGGCTACTGCGCGGCCAAGGGGGCCCAGCTCTCGCTGACGCGCGAATGGGCTGCCGCGCTGGCAGCCGATGGCGTGCGCGTCAATGCCGTGGTGCCCGCCGAGGTGATGACGCCGATGTACCTGCACTGGCTGGGCCGCTTCGACGACCCCGGGCGCCAGCTGGAACAGATCAGCGCCCGGATTCCGCTGGGCCGGCGCATGACGGCGGCCGAGGAGATTGCGGACACGGTCGTCTTTCTTCTGTCCGAGCGGGCATCGCACACCACGGGGCAATGGCTGTTCGTCGATGGCGGCTACACCCACCTGGACCGCGCGCTGACCTGACCACCATGGAGACACCATGCGCCAATGCCTTGCACTCGACCTCAGGGATGACCCGGCGCTGATCGCCCGGTACGAAGCCCTGCACCGCCGGATCTGGCCGGAGGTGGCGGCGCATCTGCGCAGCCATGGCGTCACCGGCATGGAAATCCACCGCCTTGGCACGCGCATGGTGATGGTCATGGAAACCGATGACGCGGTGCATGACGCCCGGACCATGGCCCTTGCCTCCGCCACCGATCCGAAGTTGTGCGAATGGGAAGACCTGATGTGGGCCTTTCAGGCCCCCACGCCGTGGACACCACCTGGAGACAAGTGGACGCCCATGGCCTGCATTTTTCGGCTGGAGGATTCTGCGCAGGAGTGAGCGACTGAGCATCCGTCGGCCATGCCCCATCCCCGAACGTCGCTCAACCCCCTTCCAGGGGAAAACCCCCGGGCGCCCGCGCCGCAAATGCATAGGTCTGCGCATGAATCGCTCAGGCCTGGCGCCATCCCTGCGGAGAATTCATGAAAGCAGCCTGCAGGGCATCGCAACCACGGGGCTGCATGCACCCGCAATAACAAGAAGCACAAGAACAAGAAGCACAAGAAAAGGGGCTGGCGACCGGTTTCAAGCTGCTCCCCATGGCAGCCGTGCTGCGGCCATGGGGATTTTCGCCAATCGGCAATGTCAAGGAGGAGAGGGAGATGAATAAACGCATGATCCGCAGCGCTGGCCTGGCCGCGCTTGCATTGGGCACGGCCCTGGCGGCCCAGGCCCAGAGTTCGGTCACGCTCTATGGGCGTGTGGTCGCGGGGGTGGACTACCAGAACAATGTGTACGACCCGGCCACGGGCGGCTCTGGCAATCTGTGGCGGGCCGTGGGCAACCAGTGGGGCACGAGCATGCTGGGTTTCAAGGGGGAGGAGGACCTGGGCGGCGGGCTGCACGCGCTGTTCACGCTGGAGTCGGGCTTCAGCATCGACGATGCCAGGTTCAACGGCGCAGGTTTCTTCAACCGCCGCACCTTCGTGGGCCTGCGCAGCGGCTGGGGCACGCTGAAGCTGGGCAAGGACCTGTCGATCTCGGATGCGCACTGGGCCCTGGACCCCACGGGCCAGCAGTTCATCGGCTCGGCCACGCTGGTGCGGGGGCGCAACTGGGGCGGGCATGACAACATGGTCTCGTACGAAACGCCCAGCTGGGGCGGCCTGCGCGTGCTGGCGCTGACCAGCCTGGGCGAGCAGCCGCAGGGCGCATCGCGGCTGCGCAAGGATGCGCTGTCCGTGTCCTATACCGCGCCCACGTTCGAGTTGCGCGCCATCTACGATGTGGCCCGCGATGCCAATGGCCGTTTCAGCGATCTCTACACCACCTCCCGCAACCTGACGCTGGGCGGCACGGTGACGCTGTCCGCGCTCAAGCTGTTCGCGGGCTATGAGCAGCTGTCTGCGCCCGACAGCGCGGCCGGCGTGCCCAACAAGGCGCGGCAGTACTGGATGGGCGCGCGCTACAAGGTGTCAGGCCCGCTGACGCTGATCGGGGCGGGCTACCGCACCACGGTCAACAACGGCGGCGGCAGCGCCAACCTGTTCATGGCGGGCGCCGACTACGCGCTGTCCAGGCGCACGCTGCTGTACGCCAGCGTGGGCAATGTGCGCAATGGCGGCAATGCGAACTTCTCGGTGGAGACCACCAACAACAACCCGGCGCCGGGCGGCAGCCAGACCGGCCTGTACCTGGGCATGGCGCATTCGTTCTGACCGGGGCGGGGCACTTTGGCGGAGGTTGCCGGCCCTTGCTCAAGGGGCTTGCCATCCGTCGCCCAGCACCTTTGTGATCGTCACCTGGTTTTGCAGTTGCGCCAGGTGCAGGGCCGACAGGGCCAGCTGTGCGTTGCGGCTGCGCTCCTGCGCATCCAGCCAGGTGCGCAGGGGTACCTGGCCTGCGCGGTAGCGTGCCTCGTACAGGCGGGTGATTTCTGCCGATTCCTGCATGACGCGCTGCTGTGCCTGCTCCTGGCTGGCCAGCTCGGTGCGGGCGGACAGGGCTTTTTCCGTTTCCGCCAGCGCGGCGTACAGCGACTTGCGGAAGTTGACCACGGCCTCTTCATGCTGGTTGCGCGCAATGGCGGTGTTCAGCCGCATCTCGCCCACGTTCAGAAAGGGCAGGGTCATGCTGGCGCCCAGGGCCGCCACGGGGTTGGCCAGCAGGTCGAGCAGCGAGTTGCTGGAGCCCCCCAGGCTGCCGGTCAGCGACAGCGTGGGGTAGTAGCGCGCGGTGGCCGCATCGCTGCTGGCCAGGGAGGCGCGCAGCCGCAGTTCGGCGGCGCGCAGGTCGGGGCGGCGGCCCAGCAGTTCGGCGGGCAGTCCTGCGGCAATGGCAGGCAGCGCGCCCGTGGGCAGGGCCTGCGGCTCGCCACCGGGTGCCTCGGCGCCCAGGAGCAGCTCGTTGAGCGCCTGCCGCAGTTCGGCGCGGGCCTGCGTGTACTGGCTGAGCAGCGCCTGCTGCTCGGCCAGCGCCTGCCGGGCCTCGCGCCGTTCCAGGCTGGATACGGCGCCGCTGCGGTACTGCGCCTCCACCAGCTCGCCGGTGCGGCGTGTGTACTCCAGGCTTTGCCGCGCAAATTCCAGGCGCTCGTTGGCCAGGGCCAGTTGCCAGTACAGGCTGGCGGTGGTGGCCGCCAGGGACAGGGCCACGGCCTGCCTGTCCTGCTCGCTGGCCTGGGCCTCGAAGACGGCCGCATCGCGCTGGGCACCCAGGCGGTCGAACAGGTCCAGCTCCCAGCCCACGCTCAGCGTGGCGCTGGACGTCTCCAGCGTGCTGCGCGGGTTGCCGGACAGCGGCCGGCTGGCCCCGGTGCTGAGCGTGCCGCCGGGTTGCGGCAGCAGGGCGCGGCCCGCCAGCTGCGCCTGCAGCGCGGCGCGGCGCACGCGGATGCCTGCCGTTGCCAGGTCGGGGTTGCGCGCAAGGGCCATGTCGATCCATGCATCCAGGCGCGGATCGCCGAAGGCGCGCCACCATGCCTCGGGCGCAGGCGCGGCCGCCGAGGGCTGCGCATGCTTGAACTGTGCGGGCAGCGCCACCTGCGGCGCCTCGTAGGTTGTGCGCGTGATGGCGCCGCAGCCGGCCAGGGCCACTGCGCATGCCAGCACGCCGGTCTTCAGCATATGCATGTCAATCTCTCGATAGAGCCTGTACGGGGTCGAGGCGCGCAGCACTGCGCGCCGGCAGGAAGCCGAAACCGATCCCGATGAGGGAGGAGCAGGCCACGGCCAGCACGATGGAGGCGGCCGAGAACGACAGCTGGAAGCTGGAGCCCGACAGGCTCACTGCCAGGCCCAGGCTCAGCGCCAGAGAGACACCCAGGATGCCGCCCACGATGCAGACCAGCACGGCCTCGATCAGGAACTGCTGAAGGATGTCCGACTGGCGCGCGCCGATGGCCATGCGCACGCCGATCTCGCGCGTGCGCTCGGTCACCGACACCAGCATGATGTTCATCACGCCGATGCCGCCCACCAGCAGCGCAATCATGGCGATGGCCGAGACCAGCAGCGTCAGCGTGGTGCTGGTGCGCGTGATGGCCTGGCGGATCTGGTCGGAGTTCCAGATGAAGAAGTCCTTGGTGCCATGGCGCTCGGTCAGCAGGCTGGTGGCGGCCTTTTGCGCGATCTCGGCCGGCACCGCGTCCTTGATGCGCAGCGTGATGCTGTCCAGGTGGTACTTGCCGACCAGGCGCGTGGCGGCTGCGGTGTAGGGCACGAAGAAGGTGGGCGTGGAGCCGCCGAAGCTGTTTTGCGCAGGCCGGAGCACGCCGACGATTTCCACGGGCATCTGGCCCAGCAGCACGACCTCGCCCAGCGGGCTGGGGTTGGTGGGGAACAGGGCGGTGGCGGTCTTCTGGTCGATCACCGCCACCTGGGCGTGCAGGTCCACGTCGCGCTGGTCGAAGAAGCGGCCCGATGCCAGGCGCAGGCCGCGCACGCGAAAGTGCTCGAAGCCCACGCCCGTCACCTGGGCCGTGGCCGCGTTCTCGCGGTACAGCGCCGTGACGCCGACCGACACATTGGGCGTGGCGCTGTCCACGTAGGGCTGCTCGGCCAGGGCCTGGGCGTCGGCGGCGACCAGGGTCTCGATGGCGGCGGCGCGCGTGTCGCCGAAGTCCTTGCCGGGAAAGATGTCCAGCGTGTTCGTGCCCAGCTCGCTGATCTGGTTCATCACCTGCTGCTGCGCACCGCGCCCCAGCGCCACCACCGAGACCACGGCCGAGATACCGATGATGATGCCCAGCATGGTCAGGAAGGTGCGCAGGCGGTGGGCGTTCATGGCGCGCAGGGCCATGCGCAGGGCCTCGCCAAAGCGGTCCGACAGTCCGCGCCAGGAGGCCCGGCGCGCGCCGGATGCCGGCTCCACGGGCGGCCTGGCTTCGTGCGGGGTGCTGCGCCGGTCGGCAATGATGGCACCGTCGCTGATCTCGATCACGCGCGTGGCGTGGGCGGCGACGGCCATGTCGTGCGTGACCAGGATGATGGTGTGGCCGTCGGCATGCAGCTCCTGCAGGATGCGCATGACCTGCTCGCCGCTGGCCTTGTCCAGCGCGCCCGTGGGCTCGTCGGCCAGGATGACGGCGCCGCCGTTCATCAGCGCACGCGCAATGGACACGCGCTGCTGCTGCCCGCCCGACAGCTGGCCCGGCCGGTGCTGCATGCGGTCGGCCAGGCCCAGGCGTTCGAGCAGGGCGGCCGAGCGCGCATGGCGGTCCGTGGGCGCCGTGCCGGCGTAGACCGATGGCAGCTCCACATTGCCCTGGGCCGTGAGGTCGGGCAGCAGGTGGTAGCGCTGGAAGATGAAGCCGAAATGCTCGCGCCGCAGCGCGGCCAGCGCGTCGGGCCCCAGCTCGCTGGTCTCGCGGCCCGCGATGCGGTAGCTGCCCGAGGTCGGATGGTCCAGGCAGCCGAGGATGTTCATCAGCGTGGACTTGCCCGAGCCCGAGGCGCCCACGATGGCCACCATCTCGCCGGCCTCGATGGTCAGGTCTATGTCCTTGAGTACCGCCACCGTGGTGTCGCCCGCAGGAAACTCCCGGCGCAGGCCCTGCATCTGCAGCAATGCATGGTCCATGCTTACATTCCCATCGGGTCGCTGCCGGCCGGCTTGCCGCCGGGGCTGGCCTCGCCGATCACCACCTGCTCGCCGGGCTCCAGCCCCGACAGCACCTGGGCCTGGGCGTTGGTGCGCAGGCCCACGCGCACCTTGCGCTCGGTGACCTGGCCCTGGGCATCGCGCACGCGCACGCTGTAGTTGTCGTCGGCATCGCGGCTGCCCAGCGCGGCGGCCGGCATGAGCACGGCCTTGTCGGCCTGGGCCACGCGCACGGTGACCTGGGCGGTCATGGAGGGGCGCAGCTTGCCTTCCGGGTTGGGCACGTCGAACTGGGCGTTGTAGTAGATGGCCTTGGCGGCCTGGGCGCCGGTGGCGGTCGCTGCGCCAGCGGTGGCGTCCGTGGCGATGGAGGCGGGCGCAGGCTCTATGCGCTCGATCGTGGCGGTGTGGCGCTGGCGGCCACTGCCCAGCGTGGTGAACCAGGCCGTCTGGCCCAGCTGGATCTTGTCCACGTCGGCCTCGGCAATCTCGGCGCGCACAGTCATCACGTCGAGCTTGGCCAGCATGACGATGGTGGGCGTGGTCTGGAAGGAGTTCAGGGTCTGGCCCTGCTTGGTGACCACCGCCACGATCACGCCGTCCATGGGCGCGACGATGCGGGTGTAGCCCAGGTTGATGCGCTCGGTCTCCACCTGGGTGCGTGCCTGCTCTATCTGGGCCTGCAGGGCGCCGACCTCGGCCTGGGCCGTGTCCAGCGCCGCCTTGGCGGCCTCATGGTCGGCGCGCGAGGTGGCGTCGGCCTGCAGCAGTTCCTGCTGGCGCTGGAAGGTGAGCCGGGCCTGGACGAGGGCCGCGCGCCGCGCGGCCAGCTGGGCCTGCAAGGCGGTGACGGATGCCTCGGCATTGCGCAGCTTGATGCGCTGCGGCTGGGCATCGACTTCGGCGATCAGCTCGCCGGCCTTGACCTTCTGGCCCAGCTCCACGTGCAGGCGCCGGACCTGGCCCGAGACCTGGGCGCCCACGGCCACCAGTTCCTTGGGGTGCAGCCGGCCCACGGCCAGCACGGTCTGCTCCAGGTCGCCGACGGTGACGGGTGCGGTTGCGAATTGGGTGGAGGGCTTGGCACTGGCCTTCCACCACACCAGGCCTGCGACCATGCATGCGCCTGCGACGGCGACCATGGCCCATTTGCGATTGAACTTCATTCTTCCCCTGCCGCGCGGTCGGCCGCAGGGGAGACAGTCCCTGCCCGGCGCCGCGCCAGATGCTCGAACTTACCAGTCTGGCGCGGTTCGATGTCCCGGCATTGACCAAGGCATGGAGATTCAGTGGAGAAAAGCGAGGAGAGGGAGCGGCCGGGCTGCCCCCTCGGCTCACCGCAAGTTCAGCGCAAGTTCAGCGCCAATATTGGCACTTGCTCTCGGCCTTGGTGGTCCAGACCTGCTCGGCCGGCAGCTTCTTGACCAGCTTGTAGTAGTCCCAGGTGCCCTTGGATTCGGCCGGGGATTTCACTTCCATCAGGTACATGTCGTGCACGTAGCGGCCGTCCTCGCGCAGGTAGCCGCTGCCGAAGAAGTCATCCATCTTCATGCCGCGCCAGGTGGCCATGACCTTGTCGGCATCCAGCGTGCCGGCCTTTTCCACGGCCTTGAGCCAGTTCATGGTGGCCGAGTAGTCGGCCGCATGGATTTCGCTGGGGCGGCGCTGGGTCTTGGCCATGAAGGCGTCGGCGAACTTGCGCGAGGCATCGTTCATGTCCCAGTACCAGCTGGTGGTGAACTGCATGCCCTGCGTGTTCTTCAGGCCCAGGCTGTGCACGTCGGTGAAGAACACCAGCAGGCCGGCCAGCTTCATGTCCTTGGTCACGCCGAACTCGCGCGCCGCCTTGATGGAGTTGATGGTGTCGCCACCGGCATTGGCCAGGCCCAGGATCTGGGCCTTGGAGTTCTGCGCCTGCAGCATGAAGCTGGAGAAATCGCTGGCGTTCAGCGGCGTCTTGACCGAGCCCAGCACCTTGCCGCCGCGCGCCTCGATGATCTTGGTGGTATCGGCCTCCAGCGCATGGCCGAAGGCATAGTCGGCGGTCACGAAGTACCAGCTCTTGCCTCCGGCCTCCACCACGGCAGCGCCCGTGCCCTTGGCCAGGGCCACGGTGTCGAAGGCGTAGTGCACGGTGTAGGGACTGCACTGCTCGTTGGTCAGCGCCGAGCTGCCTGCGCCGTTGTCGATGAAGACCCGCTTTTTCTCCTGCGCCACCTTGGCCATGGACAGGGCCGTGGCCGAGTTCGTGCCGCCAAACACCAGGCTGATGCCCTGCGTGTCTATCCACTCGCGCGCCTTGCTGGCGGCGATATCGGCCTTGTTCTGGTGGTCGGCCGTCAGCAGCTCGATGGGTTTGCCCAGCAGCTTGCCGCCGTAGTCGTCAATGGCCATCTGTATCGCCACGGCGCCGTTCTTGCCCTCGACATCGGCATAGAGACTGGACATGTCGGTGATGAAGCCGATCCGAACCTTGTCCTGCTGCGCGAGGGCCGGCGTTGCCAGTGCGGCGGCGCACAGTGCCAGGGCCAGCGGTGTCATCAGCGATGTCTTGGGGCGTTGCTGCATGAAGTCTCCTTGCTTTGGATGGAAAAAGCCCGCTGCTGTTGCGCAGGGGCCGGGTGATTCCATGCTGGCAGGGACAGGGGTCTGCCGCATTGGGGCAAGCACGGGCTTGGTGGCCCCGGTGCGACAGTCAGGCCGTGCGGCCGCAAAAAAGGCAGCCCTGAGGCTGCCTTGTTGGATGCTCCGTGGGGGGCTCCTGGCCTGGACCTCAGTCAGCAGTGCGCGGCGCGCGCACGGCATTCTTGGGGCGGAAAGCCTTGCAGACGCTGTCGTCCGTTTCCAGATAGGGCCCGCCGATCAGGTCCACGCAATAGGGCACGGCCGCAAAGATGCCGTTGACCTTTTGCGTGCCATCGGGGTTTTTCAGGCCTTCCAGGGTTTCGGCAATCGCCTTGGGCTGGCCCGGCAGGTTGATGATCAGGCTCTTGCCACGGATCACCGCCACCTGGCGCGACAGGATCGCCGTGGGCACAAAGGCCAGGCTGATCTGGCGCATCTGCTCGCCAAAGCCCGGCATTTCCTTGTCGGCCACGGCCAGCGTGGCTTCGGGCGTGACATCGCGCGGGGCGGGGCCGGTGCCGCCCGTGGTCAGCACCAGGCAGCAGCCGGCATCGACCAGCTCGATCAGCGCGGCGCTGATGCCGGCCTGCTCGTCGGGGATCAGGCGCGGCTCGAACGTGATGGGGTTCCTGAGCGCGCGGGTGAGCCAGTCCTGCAGGGCCGGCAGGCCCTTGTCCTCATAGACGCCGCTGCTGGCACGGTCGCTGATCGAAACGATGCCGATGCGCACGGCGTCATGGACGGGCTCACTCATCGTCAGCTTCCTCGCCAGCGCCGTCACCGTCCTCGGCTGTCTCGCGGCCCGTGCCGCCCAACTGCTGGCGCACCAACTGGAACAGATCGCGGTAGGCGCGGCCCTTGCGCTGGGCCAGGCCGGTGGATTCCTGCACATTGGCCTCATGGGCGCCCGGCATGTCCTTGCGGGCCTGGCGGATCAGGGCGCGCAGCTGCTGGGTGTCTGTGTCGGGGAAATGGTCCAGCCAGATGGACAGGGCCGATTCCTCGGCAATCAGGCGGTCGCGCCATTGCTCGGCCGCATGCAGGGCCATCTTCTCGGCGGCCGAGCCGTTGTGCTGCTCGTCCAGTGCCGCGCGCACGGCGGCGATCTCGGTCTCGTCCAGCTTGCGCATGAGCTTGCCGACGTACTGCATCTGGCGGCGCTTGCCTTCGAAATTGGTGATGCGCTTGGCCTCGGCCAGGGCATCGGCCAGCTGGTCGGGCAATTGCAGGCGCTTGAACAGGTCGGAGCGCAGTGTCAGCAAATCCTTGCCGAGGTCCTGCAAGGCGTCGGACTCGCGCTTGAGATCCGTCTTGCTGGAGTCGGGGGTGCCTTTGAGTTCGGCCTTGAGCTGCAGGTCGAGTTCGCTGCCTTCGGCAACGAAGTGACCTTTGACGTAGTAGCCTTTTTTGGGTTTGCGTGACATGGGGTAGGGGACAAATACAGTGGCGGCGCGGAGGGCGCTGCAGTGGCGGCTATCATAGCCGCCGCTATGAAAAAACCCCGTCCCCGCGCGGCAAGCACCGCCAAACCGCAGGCTGATTCCGGCTTCAGCTACAGCCAACCGTTTTTTGAAGATCTGGTGGACCGTGCCCTGGTCCACGCCAAGAAGCTCGGCGCAACCGACGCCGGAGCCGAGGCTTCCGAGGGCTGTGGCCTGAGCGTGAGTGTGCGCAAGGGGGCGCTGGAGACCGTGGAGCGCAACCGCGACAAGTCGCTGGGCGTGACCGTCTACCTGGGCAACCGCCGTGGCAACGCCAGCACCTCCGACTTCTCGGATGCCGCCATCCAGCAGACCGTGCAGGCCGCCTACGACATCGCGCGCTTCACCGCCGAGGACCCCATGGCCGGCCTGCCCGATGCGGCCGACATCGCCCCGCCCGGCACCCACCGCGACCTGCAGCTGTTCCACCCCTGGGAGCTGACCAGCGAGGCTGCGGCGCAGCTGGCGCTGCAGTGCGAAGAAGCTGCCCTGGGCACGCACAAGCGCATCACCAACAGCGAAGGCGCTGGCGTTTCGGCCCAGCAAAGCCATTTCTTCAGCGCCCATACCAATGGTTTCCGTGGCGGCTACGCCAGCTCGCGCCACAGCCTGTCGGTGGCGCCCATCGCATCGCTGCCCGGCCGCAATGGCGAGATGCAGCGCGATGCCTGGTACAGCTCCATGCGCAACGCGGCCGACCTGGCCTCGCCCGAAGCCGTGGGCCGCTACGCCGCCCAGCGCGCCCTGAGCCGCCTGGGCAGCCGCAAGATCCCGACCACCGAGTGCCCGGTGCTGTTCGAGTCCACGCTGGCCGCCGGCCTGCTGGGCAGCTTCGTGCAGGCCGTCAGCGGCGGCGCGCTGTACCGCCGCAGCACCTTCCTGCTCGACTCGCTGGGCAAGCCCGTCTTCCCCAAGCACATCGACATCACGGAAGATCCCTTCATCCTTGGCGGCAAGGGCAGCTCGCCCTTCGACGAGGAAGGCGTGCGCGTGCAGGCCCGCAAGGTGGTGGATGCCGGCCGCGTCGAGGGCTACTTCCTGTCCAGCTACTCGGCACGCAAGCTGGGCATGAAGACCACCGGCAATGCCGGCGGATCGCACAACCTGGTCATGACCTCGCGCCGCACCAAGGCCGGCGACGACCTGCCCGCCATGCTCAAGAAGCTGGGCACGGGCCTGTTCGTGATCGAACTCATGGGCCAGGGCGTGAACTACGTGACCGGCGACTACTCGCGCGGCGTCAGCGGCTTCTGGGTGGAAAACGGCGAAATCGCCTTCCCCGTGCATGAGATCACCATCGCAGGCAACCTCAAGGACATGCTCAAGGGCATCGAGGCCGTGGGCGCGGATGCCTACAACTACGGCGCCAAGACCGTGGGCTCTATCCTGATCAACCGGATGAAGGTGGCGGGCAGCTGAGCGCTGGCTCAGCTCAAGAATAAAGCGGCTTTTTGAAGCCGCTTTTTTGTGGATCTACACCACTCGCTGCCTCTGCACGCCCAGCCCCTCGATCCCCAGCTCCATCACATCGCCCGCCTTCAGATAGCGCGGCGGCTTCATGCCCATCCCGACTCCCGGGGGCGTGCCGGTGATGATGAGGTCGCCGGGCTCCAGCGTCATCACGCGGCTGCAGTGGCTGATGAGTTCGGCGCAGCCAAAGATCATAGTGCGCGTGCTGCCGCTCTGGCGGCGCTCCCCGTTCACATCCAGCCATAGCTGCAGGGCCTGCGGATCGGGCACTTCGTCGCGCGTGACCAGCCAGGGGCCGATGGGGCCGAAGCGGTCGAAACCCTTGCCCTTGCTCCACTGGCCACCGCTGCGGTCAATCTGGTATTCGCGCTCGGACACATCGTTGGCAAGGCAGTAGCCGGCCACATGCTCCAGCGCATCGGCCACGGACACATTGCGCGCGCGCTCGCCGATGACGATGCCCAGTTCCACCTCCCAGTCCATGCGCGTGCTGCCCTCGGGCAGGGGGATGTCGTCGTCGGGGCCGCAGGCGCAGCTGGGCCATTTGGCGAAGAGGATGGGCTCCTTGGGGATGGGCATGCCGGCTTCCTCGGCATGGTCGCGGTAGTTCAGGCCGATGGCGACGAACTTGGACATGCCGCTCCACGGCATGCCGATGCGTACCGGGCCTTGCACCAGGGGCAGCCTGGCGGGGTCGATGGCGGCCAGGGCCCGCAGCGCCTCGCGGCCCAGCAGGCGGGGCGTGTAGTCGTCCAACAGGGCGGACAGGTCGCGGATCTGGCCTTCGGCATCCAGCAGGCCGGGCTTTTCCTGGCCCTCGGGGCCGAATCTCAGCAGTTTCATGAAGTTTCCTCTGGAGTTCCTGGAGTGGGTCGCTCTGCCGGCTGCAGGTGCTGTTGAGCAGCTGCAGGTGCGCAGATGCCGGCGCCCATTGTGAGGAATGTCTCGCACAGTCTGGGAATGACAGTGCCTTGTCGGTGCGCGGGATATCCATGCGCCCACTGCCTCCGATCACGGCGGCTGGCAGCCCCATGCCTGCATGCCGGCAAGGCGCTGTCCTACTGGATGTGCAGGGTTTGGGAAGGCGACGCGACTGATTCAAATTGTCAAATTTGTTCCGGAATGTGTTTCTTCCGCGCCAGCAGTCTGGCCGGTTTGCGTAGGTGGTTCGAGGGAGAGCGACGTGGGTTTTCTGAGGCGTATGAAGTTGGGAACCATGCTGGGCATGGGTTTTTTCGCGGTGATCGTGGTTTGCGTATGCGTGGCGGCCTTCGGCTGGATGAAGTTGCGTGACCAGGGCGAGCAGCTGCGCGTGCTGGCCGAGGACCGCATGGGCAATCTGGCCCGGCTGCAATCGCTCAAGGACAACGCCAATGCGTCGGCACGGGTGGTGCGCAATCTGGCGCTGATCACCGATCCGGCGCAGATGGCCGAGGAGAGCCGCCGGCTGGATGAGGTGGTCGCCAGGAACGGCCTGGTCATGAAGGAGCTGGACCAGCGCCTGCAGACCGAGCAGGCGCGCCGGCTCTTTGCCGACATACGTCAGGCGCGCCAGCCTTTCGTGGAGACCATGCGCCAGGCCGGTGACCTGGGCCTGGCCAACCAGGGCGACGCCGCCAGGGACCTGATCATGGGGCGCCTGCGCTCCTTGCAGACGACCTATTTCGATGCGGTCGAGGCACTGGTCGACTACCAGAAGGCACAGACACAGGCTACGGTGGACGGCTCGCTGCGCCGCGTGGCCGAAGACGGCGTGGCCATGCTGGTGCTGACGCTGCTGGCCGCCGCGCTGGGCGGTCTGGTGGCCTGGATGATCACCAGGACGGTCAAGCAGCAGCTGGGCGGAGAGCCCTCCTATGCCGCCGGGGTGGCGCGCCAGATCGCGCAGGGCGATTTGTCCGTGCGGGTGCAATTGACGCCCGGCGACACCTCCAGCCTGCTGCGCGCCATGGAGGACATGCGGGCCGGTCTGGCGCGCGTGGTCGCCGATGTGCGGCAAAGCAGCGAATCCATCGCGACCGGCGCCAGCCAGATCGCATCGGGCAATGCCGACCTGAGCCAGCGCACGGAGGAGCAGGCCAGCAATCTGGAGCAGACCGCCGCCTCCATGGAGGAGATGAACGCCACCGTCAAGCTCAATGCCGATACGGTGCGTACCGCCACCCAGCTGGCCGCTTCGTCGAGCCAGGCCGCCACTGGCGGCGGCAAGATCGTGGACCGCGTTGTGGCCACCATGGAGCAGATCACCGCGAGTTCCCGGAAGATCGAGGACATCATCGGCGTGATCGACTCCATTGCCTTCCAGACCAACATCCTGGCGCTCAATGCCGCCGTGGAGGCGGCGCGGGCGGGCGAGCAGGGGCGCGGCTTTGCCGTGGTGGCATCCGAAGTGCGCAGCCTGGCTCAGCGCAGCGCTGGGGCAGCCAAGGAGATCAAGGCCCTGATAGGCGAGAGCGTGTCCAAGGTGGACGAGGGCTCGGGCCTGGTGAGCGAGGCGGGTTCCGCGATGAAGGACATCGTCCAGCAGGCGCAGCGCGTTGCCGACCTGATCGGCGAGATAGGCGCGGCCACGGCCGAGCAGGCCGATGGTGTGGCGCAGGTGGGCGACGCCGTCGTACAGCTGGACCAGGTCACGCAGCAGAACGCCGCCCTGGTCGAAGAGTCGGCGGCGGCTGCTGCCAGCCTGAACGCGCAGGCTGCCAGGTTGGTCGATCTGGTCAGTCTGTTCAAGCTGGATGGGCTGTCCTCACCTGCCGATCAGGCTCCTGTCGCGAAGCCCGCCGTGGCCTCCGGCATGCGTGGTCTGCCTTCAGGTGCCGACAGCTTGCCTCGCCAGTCCGGGGCGCAGGCCGCCATGCGGGGCGACAGCAGATCCACATCCACGGCAATGCGGGTGCCTGGCCCCCGCACTGCAGCCGAGCGCGCTGGTGAGAACTGGGAAGTGTTCTGACCCTGTGTTCATCGGGCCGCGTTGTAGTACCAGTGCAGCGGCTCGCAGTCCATGTCGGGACGGCCAGCCGCTGCATAGGCCTGTAGGCAACTCACATGGTTTTCAATGCGCGTCTTTTCCTCTTCGGACAATGTTCCCAATACCATGTTGGCCGAAAGCGCAGAACGGTAGAGCTTGAGCGCGTAGTTCATGTCCAGTGGAAGCTTTTCCTGAATATCGCCCTCTCGCTTTCTGACCATGGCGAGCATTTGCAGTTTGACGTCCACATATCTATACAAGGCTTCGGGGGAAGGATAGAGTCGCATACTCGTTCCAAAGGATTTGGCGGCGGGAGACCATGCTTTACGTTGAAAGTCTTTCATGCCGTGCTGGTAGAAGTTCTGCGCGGCGGTTTGGTCTGCATGCCGATTTGTTTGAAGCCAGTTGCGTACAAAGTCAGCATCGCCCACCTCTTCCGATGCCAGGAGATCTTCTGGACTTTTTTCCTGTGCATAGCATCCAGCGAGAAGCAGAGCGCTAGCGAACCACGGAAACCATGCCAACAGTTTTGCCATCACCACTCCTGCAGAGAATTAGATATTGATAAAGTGAATTCCATTGCGCCGGATCCACGGTGATGCATCCGGCACTCTCGTGCCCTGGGTGCAGGTATCTATCGTTGCGAAAAGGAGTTGCACTTCCATTGTTGAGGAAAAACCAATTTTTGGCATAGGGTGTTTTATGTAAATATGCAGACCCTATTGAGTGTGGGAAATCTGGGATTTGAACAGGGTGCGTTCCTGTTTTAATAGGATTTTCGTCGTCTGTAAAAGCTCGGACACGACCCCCTGGATAGATCAGGGTCTTGCGGCTCAAAATGAATTGAATGATTGCAGCAGGCCGATATGCGGGAGCCTGTTTTCGGAGGTATCCCTGTTTCACAGAAAACCTGTTGCCACTTTCGACGCCCTCCTTGACGATGAAATGGTCGCGCCCATTCGAGCTGGATTCCATCTCGGTGGAAATATGCTCCGGCAGCGCAACAATAGCGCCCGAAGGCTCGCGCCTGACATTGAGCCAGCCATCCGTTCCTGCACTGGTATATTTTCTTTCCGCCATTGCCCCTCCCAGGATTTGAAGCGTCCGCAGACATCGTTGTGAGATGCCGATTGTGTGCGGATTGCCATTCAGTTGGAGGAGGAAATGAAGGGGGAGGAAAATTTTCAGAATGATCCTAGGATATATGAGTCACGGTGATTTGAGGGTGGAATGCCGTGGTGCCCATGGCCCGCCACTCCATGGGTCGAGAGTGGCGGGTTTCAATGTCTCATGCAGCCGGCTGGGGCGGTGTCTGCTGCGCCGGCTGCCCCGCAGGATTTGCCGGCATGTTGCGCACATGCAGGTCCAGCTGCGGGAAGGCCACGGCAATGCCAGCGTCCTTGAGCCGGTCGTTGACGCGGCGGTTGAGGTCGTGGCGCACGGGCAGGCGGTCTTCGACCTTGCCCACGTAGGCGCGCAGCTCGAAGCGCTGGCCGTTGCCTTCCAGCGCCATGAACCAGCAGTTGGGCTCGGGCTCGCGCAGCACCTGGGGGTGCTCCCTGGCAATGTCCAGCAGCATGTCGCGCACCTGCTCGGGGTCGTTGCCGTGGGCCACGGGCACGTCGATCACCAGGCGGGTCACGTCGTCGCTCAAGGTCCAGTTCGTCACCTGGCCGGTGATGAAGGTCTTGTTGGGGATGACGATTTCCTTGTTGTCGAAGTCCAGCACCGTGGTGGCCCGCGTGCGGATGCGCGTGACGGTGCCGGTGAGGGTGTCGATGGTGATGACATCGCCCACGCGGAAGGGCCGCTCCACCAGCAGGATCAGGCCCGAGACGAAGTTGGCGAAGATCTCCTGCAGGCCGAAGCCCAGGCCCACGGTGAGCGCCGCCACCATCCACTGCAGCTGGCCCCAGCGCAGGCCCAGCAGCGTGAAAGCGCTGACCGTGCCCGCGATGGTGATGGCGTAGCGCGCCAGCGTGGCCAGGGTGTAGCGCGCGGAGCTGCTGATGCGGTTGGAGGCCGACAGCGTCACTTCCAGCAGGCCCGGCAGGTTGCGTGCAAAGCTGAAGGTCAGCAGCAGGATCATCACGCCCAGCAGCGCGTCCATCAGGCTCACGGGGGCGGCATGCGCGATGCCGTCGGCGCCGGTGTTGGTGGTGTACCAGAGCACCACGCCTTCGGAGCGCAGCAGCGCAGGCAGCACGGGCAGCCAGGCGTAGACCAGGGTCAGCACGACCAGCACCTGCTGCAGCAGGCCCAGCAGCCGGTGCGCCTGGGCGCCCACGGTGACCAGGGCCATCTGGGTGGCTTCGTCGGTGGGGGCCTTGCCGGTGTCCACTCCCGAGCCGCTCTGGGCCAGCCTGGCGGCTTCGCGCAGCCGGTTCAGCGCCAGGCGCCGCTCGCCCAGCAGCAGCCAGCGCCGCAGCAGGTTGACCACGACCTCGACCGCGCCCAGGAACACGAAGCTGGCCATCAGGGCCTGGATGACTTCGGTGGCCGTGTAGACATAGCCGAGCACGATGCCCACGGCCAGCGCGCTGAGCATGAGCATCAGCACCACGCTGACGATCTGGCCCCAGTGGATGCCGGGCCGCTTTTGCTGCATGACACGGCGAAAGTACAGCCAGGCCATCCAGGCCAGGCCCAGCGACAGCATGAGGATGGAGATGCGCCCCCAGGTGCTGATGGCGTGGTTGTCATGGCTGTAGAAGGCCAGGCCGCCCAGCAGTTCGGCAGGCACGATCAGCCAGGCGGCGCGGCGCACCATCTGGCGCAGCATCTGCACGCGAGCGGCCGGCCAGCCGAAGTGGGCCAGTGCCAGCCCGCCTGGGCAGAACAGGGCGTTGAGCAAGGTGGCCACGAAGATGAAATCGCTGAGCTGGACCAGGGTGGCGCCCAGCGGCTCCAGCGCCGTGCCCACGGTTTCGGGGCCTTGCAGCAGGCTGCCCAGCGCCGCGGCCGCAAAGCTCCAGGGCAGGGTGTAGAGCAGGCTCCAGCCCAGCGCCAGCAGGCTCAGCCCGAAGTGGTCGCGCATGAAGTCGCCCACGCGCACGGCGATGGACTGCAGCTGGCGCAGCGCGTAGCGGCGCAGGCCCAGCAGCAGGGCCACGATCAGGCCGACGGCGCCAAAGGCCCAGGGATCGTTCCAGATGCTGGCGGCCAGGGCGCGCGCGGTTTTCCAGGGCGAGCTGCTGCCTTCGATGTCCTGCTCCAGCGCCTGCCACTCGCTGAGCCAGGTACGGTCCATGGGGCGGTGGCTGGGGAACCACAGCAGCTCCTTGTCCAGCACCTGGCGCAACTCATTGCTGCTGCGCAGGGCCGCGCGCAGTGCGTCGTCGGTCTGCTCCAGCACGGCGATGCGGCGCAGCAACACCGGCTGCAGTTGGTCGGTGAGTGCCACCTGCCGGGCCAGCAAAGCGGTCTGCTGGGCAGATACCGTGGCGTTGGCGGCCGGCTCCGGTGCCGCCACGCCGCCTGCATCCGCAGCGTCGGCCGGGGCCTGTGCCGCCGTGTCCGCGCCAGGGTTCTGGCGCCATTTGCTGGAGTTGAACAGTGTCAGGCGCAGCTCGGCCAGCTGGCGCTGCACGGCCCGGTGCCTGGCCTGCAGGGTGCTGCCGGAGGACAGCTCCACGCGCTGCTGCCACAGCCACTGGCCCACGGCCGCACTGCCACCGCCCAGCCGCAGGCGTGCCTGGGTGTCGCGCAGCGTGGCGCTCAATTGGTCGCGGACATATTCGTCATTGGCCAGGGTCTTGCGCTCCTGCGCCAGTTCATTGGAGTTCTTGAGGATCTGCGCGGCCAGCGCCGCATTGCGCTGGGCCAGGTCGCGTATGGCGGGATCGGCGGCGGAAGCGTGCTGGGCGGCCAGCTCCATCTCCTGCACCTGCTGCTCCAGTTGCTGGCGGCTGCGCTCGGCAATGCGCTGGGTCAGCCAGGCGGCGCGCGGCATGCGCTCCAGCAGCTCGCGGCGCTGGGCCTGCAGCTGGGCGGCCAGCAGGCGCTGGCGGGCTTCGATGGTGGACTGCTCTTCCTGTCGCAGCGCCAGCTCCAGCAGGGCGCGGCGGTGCTCTGCGCTGCGCCTTGCCTGGCGTGCCTGGGTGAGGTCGGGGGCTTCGCCGGGCTCGGCCGTCACGGGCTCGGCGTTTTCCTGGGCGCGCTGCTGCAGGATGGACAGGTCGATCCGTCCCGGGCCGGGCTGCGAGACCAGGTTGGCCTGGTCGGCCGCGGATTTCTCGATGCCGGCCTTGAGGGCGGCAATGGCATCGCGCTCATCGGCCAGCAGGCGTTCCAGCACTTCCTGGCTGGCGTTGGCGGGAACGCGTTCCTTCCAGCGATCGAACAGGCTGCCCAGCTGCTCGTCGCTCAGCGGCGCGGGCAGGGCCGGCACGGGCGTGCGTGCCCTGGCACGCATGCGGTCCAGCTCCTGGGCCAGCGCATCGGCTTCCTTTGTGGCCGAGGCGGCGGCATCGAGCTGGGTCTGAATGGCGTTGCTTCGTTCCTTGTCGGACGCGGAGCCACCGCCCAGGGTGCCCTGCAAGGCACCCAAAGGGCCTGCTGCCGGTGCGGCCTTGGCCAGGCCCGGTGCCAGCAGGGCCAGCAGCAGGCACAGGGCCCACAGCAGGTGCATCGGCGTGACGGCAGCCAGTTTGCGCGATGGGCGACCGGCGGCAAGTAGGGGGTTGTCGGCAGGAGACATCGGTTCTGAATTCGGGCCTGTGCCGCTGTGTGAGTGCGGACTATCATTTGTCAAAAGTGGGAGCGTGAGGCGCTGTATTCACGGGCCTTGCTGCAGGCCCGGCTGGCTCAAGCCCCTGTCCCGGCGCCGCAAAAAGCGGGGTAGTCCAGGAACCTGACATTGTGACCTCGCGCGCAATGCAGACATGTGGGACGTATGAGCTATTCAAAGCGGATGCAAGGTGCTACAACAGTTCCACACGGTAGCGAATGCCTTGCAACTTCGCGGCACTGTTCGCCCTCGGGTGCCGCCGGGAGAGGTCGTATGGATGTCATCAGCAACTCGGCTGCACGTTACGTTCGCCTTCGCGAAGAAGAGATGTCGCTGGACGAATTTCTCGCCCTGTGCCAGCGCGATCCCATGGCCTACGAGGGCGCCGCCCAGCGCATGCTGGCGGCCATAGGCGAACCCGAAATGGTGGACACGCGCAATGATCCGCGCCTGTCGCGGCTGTTTGCCAACAAGGTCATCCGGCGCTATCCGGCCTTCGCCGAGTTCTACGGCATGGAAGACTCCATCGAGCAGGTGGTGAGCTTCTTCCGCCATGCGGCCCAGGGCCTGGAAGAGCGCAAGCAGATCCTCTATCTGCTGGGCCCCGTGGGCGGTGGCAAGAGCTCCATCGCCGAGCGCCTCAAATACCTGATGCAGAAGGTGCCGTTCTATGCGCTCAAGGGCTCGCCCGTGAACGAGTCGCCGCTGGGCCTGTTCGACCCCGTGGAGGACGGGCCGCTGCTGGAGGAGCAGTTCGGCATTCCCCGGCGCTGCCTCAACCATGTGCTGTCGCCCTGGGCCGTCAAGCGCCTGGAGGAGTTGGGCGGCGACATCCGCCAGTTCCGCGTGGTCAAGCGCTATCCCAGCATCTCCAGGCAGGTGGGCATTGCCAAGACCGAGCCCGGCGACGAGAACAACCAGGACATCTCCAGCCTGGTGGGCAAGGTGGACATCCGCAAGCTGGAGAACTTTGCCCAGGACGATACCGATGCCTACAGCTACTCGGGCGGCCTGTGCCTGGCCAACCAGGGCCTGCTGGAGTTCGTGGAAATGTTCAAGGCGCCCATCAAGGTGCTGCACCCGCTGCTGACGGCCACGCAGGAGAGCAACTACAAGGGCACGGAAGGCTTTGGCGCCATTCCCTTCGACGGCATGGTGCTGGCCCACAGCAACGAGAGCGAGTGGAAGGCCTTCCGCAACAACCGCAACAACGAGGCCTTCCTGGACCGCGTCTACATCGTCAAGGTGCCTTACTGCCTGCGTGTGTCGGAGGAGGTGCGCATCTACGAGAAGCTGATCCGCGAGTCGTCCCTGGCCAGCGCCGTGTGCGCGCCCGGCACACTCAAGATGATGGCCCAGTTCGCCGTGCTCACGCGGCTGAAGGAGCCCGAGAACTCCAGCATCTTCAGCAAGATGCAGGTCTATGACGGCGAGAGCCTCAAGGACACGGACCCGCGCGCCAAGAGCTTCCAGGAGTACCGCGACTATGCGGGCGTGGACGAGGGCATGTCGGGCATCTCCACGCGCTTCGCGTTCAAGATCCTGTCCAAGGTCTTCAACTACGACAGTACCGAGGTGGCGGCCAACCCGGTGCACCTGATGTATGTGCTGGAGCAGCAGATCGAGCGCGAGCAGTTCCCTGCCGAGCTGGAGACCAAGTACACCAGCTACATCAAGGAATACCTGTCGCCGCACTATGCCGAGTTCATCGGCAAGGAAATCCAGACCGCCTATCTGGAGAGCTACAGCGAGTACGGCCAGAACATCTTCGACCGCTACGTCACCTACGCCGACTACTGGATACAGGACAGCGAGTACCGCGACAACGATACCGGCGAGGCCTTCGACCGCAACGCGCTCAACGCCGAGATGGAGAAGGTCGAGAAGCCCGCGGGCATCGCCAATGCCAAGGACTTCCGCAACGAGATCGTCAACTTCGTGCTGCGCGCGCGGGCCAACAACCAGGGCAAGAACCCCAGCTGGACCAGCTACGAAAAGCTGCGCGTGGTGATCGAGAAGAAGATGTTCTCCAATACCGAGGAGCTGCTGCCCGTGATCAGCTTCAACGCCAAGGCCAGCGCCGAGGATGCCCGCAAGCACGAGGACTTTGTCACCCGCATGGAGGCCAAGGGCTATACGTCCAAGCAGGTGCGCCTGCTGTGCGAGTGGTATCTGCGCGTTCGCAAGAGCAACTGACGGGTGGGTGCGCCGCCCTTCGGCGCGCCCGGGCTGGGGGGAACAGATGGCATTGCAAATCATCGATCGCAGGCTGGCCGGCAAGAACAAGTCGGTGGGCAACCGCGAGCGCTTCGTGCGCCGCTACAAGGCGCAGATCGCCGAGGCGGTGCGCCGCGCGGTGGACAAGCGCGGCATCCGCCACATGGAGGAGTCCGAGAGCGTCTCCATCCCGCGCAAGGACATCCGCGAGCCCGTGTTCCACCATGGGCAGGGCGGCGTCCATGACACGGTGCACCCGGGCAACACCGAGCATGTGCGCGGCGACCGCATTGCCCGGCCGCAGGGCGGCGCAGGCGGCGGCGGCTCCCAGGCCAGCGACAGCGGCGAGGGCGAGGACGACTTCACCTTCACCCTGACCAAGGAAGAGTTCATGGAACTGTTCTTTGAAGACCTGGCCCTGCCGCGCCTGCTGCGCACCCACATCGGCAACACCATGCAGTACAAGACGCGCCGCGCCGGCTACAGCCACGACGGCACGCCGCACAACCTGGCGCTGCTGCGCACCATGCGCGGCGCCCTGGGCCGGCGCATTGCGCTGACCAAGGCGCCGCACCGCGAACTCAAGGCACTGGAGGAGCAGCTGCAAGCGCTGCTGGCGCAGGACGATGGCACCAGCGAGGCGGCGGCCGAGCTGCAGCAGCGCATCGATGCGCTGAAGCTGCGCATGGGCACGGTGGCCTTTCTCGACCCCATCGACCTGCGGTTTCGCAACCGCACGCGCGTGCCTGCGCCCATCAGCCAGGCCGTGATGTTCTGCGTGATGGATGTGTCCGGCTCCATGGACCAGGACCGCAAGGACCTGGCCAAGCGCTTCTTCATCCTGCTGTACCTGTTCCTGACGCGGCACTACGAGAAGATCGACATCGTCTTCATCCGCCACCACACGCAGGCGGCCGAGGTCAGCGAGGACGAGTTCTTCCACTCCCAGGAAAGCGGCGGCACGGTGGTCAGCAGTGCGCTGGTGCTGCTGGACCAGATCATCCGCGCGCGCTACCCGTCCGGGGACTGGAACATCTACGTGGCCCAGGCCAGCGATGGCGACAACTTCGGCGACGACGGCTCCAACTGCCGCAACCTGCTGGTCGACAAGATCCTGCCGCTGGTGCGCTACTTCGCCTATGTGCAGGTGGTGCAGGAAGAGCAGAGCCTGTGGCAGGAGTACAGCCAGGTGCTGCCGCTGTTCTCGCACTTCGCCATGCGCAAGGTGTCGGACGCCAGCGAGATCTACCCCGTGTTCCGCGACCTGTTCAAGAAAGAGGGGGTATCGGTATGAACCTCTCTCACTATCCCGTGCTGGCGCCCCGCCATGCCACGCCGCAGTGGAAATCCCATCTGGCCAGCGAACGGGCCCAGCGCATCGTGCCCTCCGCGCCGCTGCCGGCGGGGGAGCGGCCGGCCGAGCCTCTGCCCGATCCCAGCGACTGGACCTTCGAGCTCATCGAACGCTATCACGCGGCGATTGCGGCCGCCGCCGAACGCTACGGCCTGGACACCTATCCCAACCAGCTGGAAGTGATCTCGGCCGAGCAGATGATGGACGCCTACGCCAGCGTGGGCATGCCCGTGGGCTACCGCCACTGGAGCTATGGCAAGGAGTACATGGCGACGGAGCGGCGCTACCGGCGAGGCCACATGGGCCTGGCCTACGAGATCGTCATCAACTCCAATCCCTGCATCAGCTATCTGATGGAGGAGAACACCACCGCCATGCAGGCCCTGGTGATCGCCCATGCGGCGTACGGCCACAACAGCTTCTTCAAGAACAACTACCTGTTCGGCATGTGGACGGATGCGGGCAGCATCATCGACTATCTGGTCTATGCGCGCGACTTCATCTCCCAGTGCGAGGAGCGCCACGGCCTGACGACGGTGGAGCAATGGCTGGACTCCTGCCATGCCCTGTCCAATCTGGGCGTGGACCGCTACCGCCGCCCCTCCAAGAAAAGCCTGGCGCGCGAGCGGGCCGAGCGCGAGCAGCGCGAGGCCTATGCCCAGCAGCAGGTCAACGAGCTGTGGCGCACCCTGCCGGCCCGCCCGGGCAAGGACAGCGCGGCGCAGCACAGCGAGCGCTTTCCCAAGGAGCCCGAGGAAAACCTGCTGTACTTCATCGAGAAGAACGCCCCGCTGCTGGAGCCCTGGCAGCGCGAGATCGTGCGCATCGTGCGCAAGATCGCCCAGTACTTCTACCCGCAGCGCCAGACCCAGGTGATGAACGAGGGCTGGGCCACGTTCTGGCACTACACCCTGCTCAACACCCTGTACGACGAAGGCTGGCTGACCGACGGCGTGATGATCGAATGGCTGTCCTCCCACACCAACGTCATCTACCAGCCGCCCGCCGGACACCGCGCCTACAGCGGCATCAACCCCTATGCGCTGGGCTTTGCCATGTACCGCGACATCCGCCGCATCTGCCAGGACCCCACCGAGGAAGACCGCCGCTGGTTCCCCGACCTGGCCGGCACGCCCTGGCTGCCGGCGCTGCACCATGCCATGCAGAACTTCAAGGACGAGAGCTTTGTCGGCCAGTACCTGAGCCCACAGCTGATGCGCGACATGCGGCTGTTCGCCATCCATGACGACGCCAGCGAACGCGAACTGCTGGTCAGCGCCATCCATGACGACGACGGCTACCGCACCCTGCGCCAGACGCTGTCGCAGCAATACGACCTGGGTGCGCGCGAGCCCAATATCCAGGTCTGGAACGTCAATCTGCGCGGCGACCGCTGCCTCACCCTGCGCCACACCCGCTACCAGGGCCGGCCGCTGTCCGACGATGCGCTGGAAGTGCTCAAGCACGCAGCGCGCCTGTGGGGCTTTGGCGTGCAGCTGGAAAGCGTCAACGGCGATGGCGACGCGCCCGTGCTGCTGCACTCGGTGCCCGCTCCACCGGCCTGATCCTCCTGCCTGAGCCAGCCAGCCCCTAGCGCAGCGTGCCCACGTACTTGCGGTTTTCCGCGCGTTGGCGCATCAGCTCGCCGGCGCGCTGCATGAGCGGCGAGCGCTCGGCGGGCCCGGCCAGAGCGGCATTCCAGGCCGCTTCGAAGCGATGGGTCCATTCCACCAGTTCGGGCGTGCTGCGCGCCCCTTCCTGCTCCCGTGCGAAGCGGATGATTTCGGCGGCGTACTCGGCATTGGCCGCCAGCCATTCGGTATCGGTCACGCGGCCGCAGCTTCTGCGCAGCAGCACATGCAGGTGCGCGGCGATGGCCAGGAGTTCGCTTTCGGGCATGTAGTGGCACTCCTTCGGTTTGACGATCATCGGGCGATCGGGTGCCGGGCCGCTTCGCGGCCCGGCCGTTCATCCACTCAGGCGTTCGCGGTGCAGCGCCAGGTCCAGGCCCTGCAGTTCGCTTTCCTCATCCACGCGCAGGCCGATCAGCATGTCCAGCAGCCACAGCAGCGCCGCCGTGGCCACCAGCGTGAACAAGGCCACGGCCAGCACGCTCACCGCCTGGGTGAGCACGCTGGCCTGCACGCCGCCGATCTGCGGGCTGGCAAACACGCCGGTCAGCAGCGATCCCACGATGCCGCCCACGCCATGCACGCCAAACACATCCAGCGAATCGTCCGCACCCAGCAGCCGCTTGAGGCCCGTGGCACCCCAGTAGCAGGCGACACCGGCGATCAGGCCGATACACAGCGCCGACAGCGGCGTCACGAAACCGGCTGCCGGCGTGATCGCCACCAGGCCGCCGACCAGCCCCGAGCACAGGCCCAGCAGCGTGGCCTTGCCGCGCACCACATACTCGGCCAGCGACCAGGCCAGGGCGCCCGCGCTGGCGGCAATGTGGGTGACGGCCAGCGCCAGCGCCGCCCGGCTGTCCCCGGCCAGCGATGAGCCGGCGTTGAAGCCGAACCAGCCCATCCACAGCAGGGCCGCGCCCATCATGGTCAGGGCCAGGTTGTAGGGCTCGAAGGGCTCGTGCCCGTAGCCGCGGCGCGGCCGCAGGAACCAGGCGCAGACCAGCCCGGCCATGCCCGCGTTCACATGCACCACGGTGCCCCCGGCAAAGTCCAGCGCGCCCATGCGCGCCAGCCAGCCGCCCGGCTCCCACACCCAGTGCGCCACCGGGGCATAAACCAGCAGGCTCCACAAGCCCACGAAGATCAGCATGGCACCGAAGCGCATGCGCTCCACCCAGGCGCCCACCAGCAAGGCGGCGGTGATCACGGCAAAGGCCAGCTGGAACATCGCATAGGCTGCTTCGGGCACATGCGGCGCCAGGTGGCTCACGGCCACCAGGCCCTTGGCGGCGTTGAAATCCAGCCCCGCGAACCAGGCGCGCGAATCACCGCCTATCCACGCATTGCCGGGCGTGAAGGCCAGCGAATAGCCCAGTGCGAACCACAGAATGCTCACCAGGCAGGCAATCGCCACCACGCTGGCCATGGTGTTGAGCACGTTCTTGCGGCGCACCATGCCCGCATAGAACAGCGCAATGCCGGGCAGCGTCATCAGCAGCACCAGCACCGTGGCCGTCATCAGCCAGACCGTGTCCACGGCGCTGAGGGATTCCACCGCCACCAGCGACGGCCGCGTGATCGCCTGCTCGGCCGCCTGCGCCGTCTGCGCCGCACCCAGGACCGCGACCCATCCTCCCGCCACCAATGTTCTCAATGCCCGTGCGCACCTGTGCATGCAATGACTCCCTTGTTTGTTGTGGTCATGGGGCCGTCTGCCGTTGCCGCCATGGCTGCATTGGCCGGCCTGCAGCGGCCTTGCACAAGTCGTGCCAGCGCA
Organism: Delftia sp. WSY_7; assembly: GCF_043104845.1. NCBI lineage: Bacteria > Pseudomonadati > Pseudomonadota > Betaproteobacteria > Burkholderiales > Comamonadaceae > Delftia > Delftia sp. WSY_7. The sequence continues at coordinate 317,282 of NZ_JBICLB010000055.1, forward strand.
GACGGGGCCCTTGGGGGCCGTGCGATGCAGCCGGAACACCAAAACGGGAAAACCGCGAGTCAAAACAGGGCAGCCGGGCGGGCGGTGCACCATCGGCGTGCGGTGGTGCAGCTCTTAAACTGCCGGCATGAATCGAAGAAATCTGATGTGCGCCGCGCTGCTCGCCTGTCTGTCACAGGCGGCGCTGGCGGCTGCCGAACTGCAGGACAGGCCCGAGTGGGCCCGCTTTTTTGCCGATGCCAAGGTCGATGGCAGCATCGTCGTGGTCGATGCCAGAGGCCCGGCCGAAGCCGTCTACGTCCACAACCGTGAACGCGCGGTGAGGCGCTACTCGCCCGCTTCCACCTTCAAGATCCCGCACAGTCTGTTCGCGCTGGACGCCGGGCTGGTGCGGGATGAATTCCAGCGCATTGCCTGGGATGGCGTGAAGCGCCAGTTGCCGGCCTGGAATGCCGATCAGGACCTGCGCTCGGCCATGCGCAACTCCACCGTCTGGGTGTACGAACGCTTTGCCGGGGAACTGGGCAGCGCGCGCGAGGCTGCCTACATGCGCAAGATCGACTACGGCAATGCGCTGGCCACGGGCGAGGCGCCTTTCTGGGTGGAGGGCGACCTGGCCATCTCGGCGCTGGAGCAGGTCGCCTTCCTGCAGCGGCTGTACCGCAATCGGCTGCCATTGCCGGTGGAGCACCAGCGGCTGGTGAAGGACGTGATGGTCAACGAGGCCGGCGCCGACTGGATACTGCGCGCCAAAACCGGCTGGACGGGCCGTATCGGCTGGTGGGTGGGCTGGGTGGAATGGCCTGCCGGCCCCGTGTTCTTCGCCATGAACATGGACACGCCCCACCGGCTGGCCGACCTGCCCAAGCGCCAGGGCATTACGCGCGACATCCTGCGCTCCATCAACGCGTTGCCCAAGGCGCCGTAGCGCGGGGGACAAGGCCCATCAGCCCATCAGCCCTGGAGGCCGCTTGTCGGCCTTTCGCTCCACGGGGTTGGCGGTGAGCCAGTTGGAGGGGTACTGGCGCATGAACTCGCGGGCCTTTTCCACGCGCGCGTTGAGCCAGGCGTCGTAGGCGCCTTCGTTGAGAATCGCCGGCATGCGCTTTTCCGCGCCGGGCTGCTGGTAGCGGTGCAGCAGCGCATGGCTGTTGGCGTTGACCGTGAGCAGGGCGTAGCTCAGCAGCACCTCGCCATCCGGGCCCGTCCACTGCGCCCACACGCCGGCCACGCCCATGGGCTTGCCGTCGATGCGCGAGATGCGCGTGGGCAGGGCCTTGCCGTTGCGGTAGTCATCCTCGAAAAAGGCGGCCATGGGCACGATGCAGCGCTGGCCATTGAGCCAGGCATCGCGGAAGGCCTGTGCCGTGGAGACGGTCTCCGAACGCGCATTCACCAGCTTGAGCGCGCGCAGCCGTCCATCGGAGGCCGACTTCACCCAGTGCGGCACCAGGCCCCATTGGGCGGCAACCAGCTCGCGTGCGGGCGGTGCCGCAGGCGCGGGCGGTGTGTCGGAAGCGGAGGGTTCTTGCTGTCCGGTGGCGGCATCCGCGGCCACGGCGACGCTGCGGATGAAAAAGCCGGACTTGCGCGGTGTCATGTTGCGCTCGCTGGCGGCAGGCGCCTCCACGCCGAAGGCGTCGCGGTAGGCGTCGGCTTGCGACAGTGATTCGTAGTGGGTACTCATGCGCGGATGGTACCTGCGTGCCAGCGCAAAGTCGGGCGTCAGACGGTAATGGTCCCGGTCAGATAACGCGCGCAATGGCCGGCCACCTCGACGCTGGCATCGGTCACCTCGCAAAACAGCGTGCCCGTGCGGCGAGAGGCCTGGTGGCCGATCAGACGGTTCTTGCCCAGCCTGCCCGCCCAGTAGGGCGCAAGCGCCGCATGGATGGAGCCCGTGACGGGATCTTCCTCGCCGCCATTGGCGGGCCAGAAATAGCGGCTGACGAAGTCATGGGAGGCGCCCGCATCCGCAGGCGCCGTCACCACCACGTCCAGCGGGCCCAGCGATTTGAGGCGCTCCAGGTCCGGCTTGACGGCTCGCACCTGGTCTTCGGTTGCGTAGACGGCCACGTAGGCCTGCTGGTTCACGAGATAGGCCGTGGGTGCGGGCGTCAGGCCTTCGCGCAGTGCGGCGGGCACCTCATCCAGCGGCTTGGCATCGCGGCGCGGGAAGGTCATGACGATGCGTCCGCCATCCTCCTGCGCGGCCGTGACCTTGCCCACGGCGGCGGCCCAGAACGTGATGCTGCGCAGCGCCGGGTCGGCCTCGAAGAGCACGAAGGCGCTTGCCAGCGTGGCATGGCCGCAGAACGCGATCTCGGTCAGGGGGGAGAACCAGCGGATCTCGAAGGCGTCGCGCTCGGCACTCCAGACCAGGAACGAGGTCTCCGAAAGATTGTTCTCGGCGGCAATGGCCTGCAGCGTGGAATCGGCAAGCCATGCATCCAGGGGAATGACGGCGGCCTGATTGCCCTTGAATCGTTCCGATGTGAATGCGTCTATGACGTGGATGGGGAGTTGCATTTGCAAAAGGCCTTTGGGTCGGATTCGTGTGCAGCCCGTCATTGTTGTCTCTGTCTCCAATGGCTGCGCGCGGATTCTACGGTCCGGCAGGGCAATGGCCGGGAATGGGCCAGGCATTGCGGCTGATGCACTGGGGTACCGTCATTTCTGGAAAACCCTGTGTAGTTTGCAAGTGCTTGTGAAAATAGAATGAAGATTCGTTCTACGATCATTTCCCATGCAAGACGAGGCCTGGACCTTCTTCCCGCATGCGGGTTCGCGCCATGTGCAGACGCTGCGCGTGGCGCTCAGGCTGTTCGTGGAGCGGGGCTTCTTCAATACCTCGATACAGGACCTGTGCGCCGAGGCCGGCGTGTCCATCGGTTTCTTCTACAACCACTTTGCCGACAAGGAAGGCATTGCGCGCGAGCTGTACCGGCATTTGCTGGCGCGCATGAATGTGCTGCTTGACGATATCGAGGAGCGGCACGCGGGCAGCGCCCAGCGCTGCCGCGAGGTGCTGCGCATGCTGTTCGGGCTGGCCGAGGCCGAGCCCGAGGCCATGGGCTTCGTGGTCAATGCGCGCCACCGCGAGTTTCTGCCCGACGAGCAGGCCATCTGCTCGGCCTCAGCCTTCGTGCGCATGCGCGGCTTTGTGTTCGCCGGCATGACCGATGGCGAGATCCGCCAGATGGAGCCCATGGTGGCGGCCAGCCTGATGTACGGCAGCGCGATCCGCATGATCTGCCTGCGGCTGGACGGCATCATCGACACGCCCATAGAGCCCCTGTTCGACGCGCTCTGGGACGGGGTGTGGCGATCGCTCAAGCCTGACTGAGCGGCGCATTTTCCGGCGCGGGCGCCGTGCGGCGCCAGCGGTTGTTCCACTGAGGCGAAAGCACAAGGAGTCGCAGGGATGGCGCATCACATCTTGATCATCGGAGGGGGCATTGGCGGCACCATGACCGCCAACCACCTGGTCAGCAAGCTGTATCCGGAGGTGGTCACGGGCAAGGTGCGCATCACCATGCTGTCGAATTCGCCCTGGCACTACTACAAGCCTGCCTTCATGTACGTGGCCTTCAATGCCTTCTTCCGCGACGAGTTGCGGCGCAGGCAGCGCGGCCTGCTGCGGCCCGAGATCGACTTCCAGGTGGAAGAAGTGGAGCGTTTCGACTTTGCGCTGCAGGCCGTGCACTGCAGGAGCGGCAAGCGCTTCGGCTACGACCATCTGGGGATCTCCACGGGCTGCGTGCCCTCGCCCGAGCGCATCGAAGGCCTGGCCGAGGCCGGCGACCACTTCTACCAGCACGCGCCCGCGCGGCAGCTGGCCGACAAGCTGGCGCGCATAGAAAAGGGCCGCATCTTCGTCACCGTCACCTTTCCCAAGACGCCCAATGTGCCGCACCAGTGCGGCATCGCGCCCATAGAGACCACGCTGATGCTGGACGACCTGCTGCGCCGGCGCGGCGTGCGCGACAAGGTGGAGATCGTCTACACCTATCCCACGGTCTCGCAGCTGCTGCGCAACTGCCTGTTCCTGCAGAAGGACACCTGCGAGATCCTGCCCACGGTGTTCGAGCAGCGCGGCATTCGCCACCAGCGCGGCTTCACGCTGGCGCGCGTGGACCCCGAGGCCAAGGTGGCCCACTCGGAGGAGGGCCAGGCCGAGGACTTCGACATCCTCATGGCCACGCCGCCGATACGCGCCGTGCAGGCCGTGCGCGACGGCGGCCTGTCGCAGGCGCAGGATGGCGAAGGCTGGCTGCCCACCGACCACGAGACCATGCAGGTGCTGGGCCAGAGCCATGTCTATGTGCTGGGCGATACGGTGGACCTGCCGGTGAGCAAGGCCGGCGGCGCCTGCCACAACCAGTCGCCTGTGGTGGTGAACAACATCGCCTCGCAGATCCGCTTCGGCCGCACCAGCGATGCCTACGACGGGCGCGTGGTGGCCATCGCCCAGATGGGCCTGGACGGCGGCATGCCGCTTTGGTACGACTACTAGGTCGACGTCAAGCCTACGCCGCCGACCAAGGTCGGCTCGATGATGCGCAAGGGCTTCAACCGCGGCATGTACTGGGCCGTGGCCCGCGCCCTGGTCTGAGGCCAGGGCCTTTGCATTGTCATTCCAAGCACGAAGACAAGGAGCACCGAGATGAACATCGCTTCCGACATTCCCGTGGCGCAGCCCGCCGCCGGCGGCCTGCTGCAGGACGACGCCGCGCTGCAGGGGCTGGCCGAACTGATGGGCAAGCTGGAGCCGCTGCTGGCGGGCCGGCGCCTGAACCGCGTGGTCGATCTGCTGTCGGCCACGGCGGACCTGGTGGACATGGCAGACGACTACATGGTCGAGAAGGTCGCCAAGGCCTTCGAGGATGGCGTGGGCGGGGCCTGGGCCGCGGGCAATGCCGCGCGCATGGCGGCGGCCCAGGTGCACGCCATGGAGGAAACGCCCACCCTGATCGGCCTGATGCGCATGGCACGCGAGCCCGATGTGCGGCGCGGCCTGGCCTTCATGCTGGCCATGGCCGGCGCGCTGGGGCGCCAGCATGCCCACGATCCCATCGACTACGCGGCGGACTGAAACGCAGGGCCGAGCCACGGCCGCCCGGCAGCGCACGGGCTGCGGTGGTACAAACGCCGGGGGCGGATGTGATCCGCCCCTTTCTTTTTGCCCATTGCCCGCCATGCCTTCCTCCTGTTCCTTGCCGGTGCTGCCGGCCGCTGTCCCTGACCATTGCAGGCCCCGCCGCACCGAGGGCAGGGCATGACCGCACAGCACCTGAGCCGTGGCGACTGGGCGCGTGCGCTGCTGGTCATCCTGATCTGGGGCACCAACTTCGTGGCCATGAAGTTCGGTCTGCTGACGCTGTCGCCCATGCTGCTGAGCGCGCTGCGCTTCGTGGTGGCGTCGCTGCCCTTTTTGCTGTTCGTGCGCCCGCCCAAGTCGGTGGGCTGGCGCTATCTGGCCGCCTATGGGCTGGTGCAGGGCGTGGGCCAGTTCGGCATGCTGTTCCTGGGCCTGAAGCTGGGCATGCCGGCGGGCATGGCCTCGGTGGTGCTGCAGACGCAGGCCTTCGTCACGCTGCTGCTGGCCGCCTTCCTGCTGGGCGAGCCCGCGCGCCTGTGGCATTGGCTGGGCCTGGTGGTATCGCTGGGCGGGCTGGTTGCCATTGGCAGCGCCCATGGCGAAGGCGACAACGCCATGACGCTGGCCGGCTTTTTGCTGACCGTGGGCGCAGCCTGCATGTGGGCCGTGTCCAACATGATCACGCGCTATGCGGCGCGCAGCGGCCCCTACGAGCCTTTCCCCTTCATCGTCTGGAGCAGCATCTTCCCCATTGCGCCGCTGATGGCCCTGGCTGTCTGGACCGATGGCGCGGATACGGTCGTGCAGCAACTGGCGGGGATCGACCTGACCGCCGTGGCCTCCATCCTGTACCTGGCGCTGCTGGCCACGCTGCTGGGCTACGGCCTGTGGACGCGCCTGCTGCAGCGCTATGCGGCCGGCACGGTGGCGCCGCTGTCTCTGATGGTGCCCGTGGTAGGCCTGGTCTCGGCCATGCTGCTGCTGGGCGAGCGGCCCACCTTCATGCAGTGGATGGGCACGCTGGCCGTGCTGGCGGGCATGGTGATCAACCAGTTCGGCGGGCGCTGGCTGGCGGGGCGGGCGCGATAGGGGAACAGGCGCCAGGGGGATGGCCGGGGCCGGTGGCAGGAGGCCGGCTTTGCATTTCTTTAAATGACTCGGGTAATAAAAATCATTATCATTACCGCTCTTTGAAAGGCGGCGTGCTTCAGGCGCGCGGCCAATGCCCGGCGCCGCACAGACCTTGAACTGTTGTGGCGCCTTTGTCCGTCCGGGCCTGCGCTGCGGCCACGGCGTCCATGACGGGCAACGATCCGCAAGAAAGGTCATCCCCATGCAAGCCTCGACCCCGGGAGGGTCCTCTCCATCCCTGCTGCGCTACCGCGTGGCCGTGGCCTCGCGCGCCTTGGCGGCGATCGGCGGCGGCTATCTGCTGTCGGCCGCCTGCGCCGCCACGGGCGCGCGCGCCATGGTCTGGCTGGGCGTGGAACGGGCCGATGCGGCGCTGGGCTCGACCCTGCTGGCCTTCATCATCTACGCCGTGGCGGCCATGTGGGCCTTTGGCTGCGCCAGCGCCTGGCGCGCCTGGGCCGTGATCGGCCTGCCGGGCGCGGGCCTGGGACTGCTGGCCTGGGTGCTGTCGAACGGAGCCGCCGCATGAGGGCAGACGGCAAACCCGAGGGACTGCGCCAGTCCATGTCCTGGCTGCACACCTGGAGCGGCCTGCTGCTGGGCTGGCTGCTCTACGCGGTGTTCTTCACGGGCACCCTGAGCTATTTCCGCGACGAGATCAACGACTGGATGCGGCCCGAGCTGCACGGCTCGGTGCAGGATGCCGATACCGCGCAGCGCGCACTGGAGGCCATGCAGCGCATCGCGCCGGAGGCCACGACCTGGACGCTGGGCCTGCCCGGCCCGCGCCAGGTGGCGGTGGCCGCATCCTGGCGCGAGCCCGGCGCCGCCACGGGCCGCGCAGGCACCAAACGCGCCGAGATCGACGCCGCCACGGGCGAGAAGCTGGAGCCGCGCGAGACACGCGCTGGCAATTTCTTCTACCGCTTCCACTTCGAACTGCACGCCATGCCGCGCATCTGGGGCCGATGGATCGTGGGCTTCGCCACCATGCTGATGTTCGTGGCCATCATCACGGGCGTGATCACGCACAAGAAGATCTTCACGGACTTCTTCACCTTCCGCCCGCGCAAGGGCCAGCGCTCCTGGCTGGATGCGCACAACGCCACGGCCGTGCTGGCATTGCCGTTTCACATCGTCATCACCTTCAGCGGCCTGGTGCTGCTGATGTTCATGCTCATGCCCTGGGGCATACAGGCGGCCTACAACGGCGACACCAATGCCTACTTCGCCGATGTGCGGGGTGCGCGCGGTCAGGCGGCCAACCAGGGCCCGGGCGCGCGCGGTGGCAAACAGGAGCGCCAGGCCGCCGCGCTGGCCGATATCGCGCCCATGATGGCCGAGGGCGCACGCCGCTGGCCCGAGCACGGCGTGGGCAGCATTACCGTCAACGCGCCCGGCACCTCGCGCGCGGTGGTCGAGCTGCGCGAAGGCGGCGGCATGAGCCTCATCAACCGGGGCCAGTCCGAGACCCTGCGCTTCGACGGCTTGACCGGCCAGTTGCAGGCCAGCCCCGAGGCGCCCGCCATCTCCTGGGTGCGCGCCACCAGCAACGTGATCACCGGCGTGCACCTGGGCCGCTTTGCAGAGCCCGCCACGCGCTGGCTGCTGCTGCTCAGCGGCGTGGTCGGCACCTTCATGGCCGCGTCGGGCATGGTGCTGTGGGTGGTCAAGCGCATGCCCGAGCGCCGCAAGTTGGGCCGCACGCCCTTCGGCCACCGTCTGGTGGAGGTGCTCAACGTGGGCTCCATCGCGGGCCTGTCGGTGGCCGTGGCCGGCTTCTTCTGGCTCAACCGCCTGCTGCCCGTGCCCATGCAGGGGCGCGCCGACTGGGAAATCAACGGCTTCTTCATCATCTGGCTGCTGTGCCTGCTGCATCCGCTGCTGGTCTCGCACCGCAATGCCTGGCTGCAGCAGATGGCGCTGGCCGCCGTGCTGTATGCGCTGCTGCCCCTGCTCAACCTGCTGACGGGCGGCGCATCGCTGGTGCAGACCCTGGCCAACGGGCAGTGGAGCATCGCCAGCTTCGATCTGCTGATGCTGGGCCTGGCCGCCATCCACGGCGTGGTGGCCTGGTGGCTGCTGCGCGGCAAGCCGGCAGCGGCTGCATTGCCTGCAGCCGCCCGCACGCAAGCCCGTGCCGCCAGCCATGCCCCAACGTTGGAGCGCGCGTCATGATGATTCTTGCCGCCTTTTTTCTGGCCTTTGCAGGCTTTGCCGTCGTCGCCGCTTCCATGGACCGGCACCAGGACCAACTGGGCACCGAAGGCCTGGCGCCCGCGCGCCTGAACGCCTGGCGGCTGGCCGGCTACGCGCTGTTGGCCCTATCGCTGGCGCCCTGCCTGCTGCGCTGGAATGCCTCGGTGGCCGTGGCCGCCTGGCTGGGCCTGCTGACCTTTGCCGCGCTGGCCCTGGGCCTGCTGCTGACCTATGCGCCGCAGTTCGCGCGGCGTGTGGCGGCCGCTGCAGCGGCGGCGGGGCTGCTGGCCTGGCTGGTGGCTGGCTGATTCAATAGGCGGCAGCTGCCTGCTGTGCAGGCGCGGCCGCCGGCGAATCATCGAACTGCCCCCGCAGCCTGCGCGCCGCATTCGCAAACAGCAGCACATCCACGCCCACGGCCACGAAGCTGCAGCCCAGGTCCAGGTAGCGGCGGGCCAGGGCGGGGTCCGAGGTCAGGGTGCCGGCCGCCTTGCCGCTGGCGATGATGGTCTTCATGGCGGCTTCGATGGCGGCCTGCACCTCGGGGTGGCCGGGGTTGCCGCGGTGGCCCATGGAGGCGGCCAGGTCGGCGGGGCCGATGAAGACGCCGTGCACGCCGTCCACCGCGCAGATGGCTTCAAGGTTGTGCAGCGCGGCCACGGTCTCGGCCTGCACCAGCAGGCATACCTCGTCGTCGGCCACCTGCAGGTAGTCGGCGCGTGCGCTCCACTGCGATGCGCGGCCCACGGCGCTGCCCACGCCGCGCACGCCCAGCGGCGGGTAGCGCGTGGCGGCCACCACGGCGCGCGCCTGTTCGGCCGTGTCCACCATGGGCACGAGCAAGGTGGTGGCGCCTATGTCCAGCATTTGCTTGATCAGGGCCGTGCTGCCTTCGACCACGCGCACCACGGCCTGGGCCGGGTGCGGGGCCACGGCCTGCAGCGCGGCCAGGGTGCTGCGCACGTCGTTGGGCGCGTGCTCGCCGTCGATCAGCAGCCAGTCATAGCCGCAGGTGGCGGCCGCCTCGGCCAGGTAGGGGTCGGCCATGGACAGCCACAGGCCGATGCGGGGCTGGCCTGCGGCCAGGGCGGTCTTGAAGGGGTTATGGGCTGGCATGGTGTCCGGTGATTTCGTTGAGGGAAAGATTCAGTCCAGCAGGCCCTGGCAGACGTACTTGGTGTGCAGGTAGTCGTCCAGGCCGTGGGTGGAGCCCTCGCGGCCGTAGCCCGATTCCTTGACGCCGCCGAAGGGCGCTGCCTCGGCGGCCAGCGCGCCTTCGTTGATGCCGACGATGCCGGTCTCCAACGCATCGGCCATGCGCCAGATGCGGCGTGCGTCGTTGCTGTAGAAGTAGGCGGCCAGGCCGAAGGGTGTGTCGTTGGCGGCAGCGATGACCTCGTCCTCGCTGTCGAAGACGGTGAGCGGCGCCACGGGGCCGAAGGTTTCCTCGCAGGCGCAGGCCATGGAGGCATCGGCGCCCGTGAGCACGGTGGGCGCGTAGTAGTTGGCGCCCAGGGCGTCCAGGCGCCTGCCACCCGTGAGCACACTGGCGCCGCGCGCCACGGCGTCCTGCACATGGCGCTCGATCTTTTCCACGGCGCGCGCATTGATCATGGGGCCGATCTGCGAGGCCGGGTCGCTGGCCGGGCCCACGTGCAGCGCGGCCACGCGCGCGGCCAGCTTCTGTGCAAACGCGTCGTGCACGCTGCGGTGCACGAAGACGCGGTTGGGGCACACGCAGGTCTGGCCGCCATTGCGGAACTTGGCGGCCATGAAGCCGTCGACGGCGGCATCGATGTCGGCGTCCTCGAAGACGATGAAGGGCGCATTGCCGCCCAGCTCCAGCGAGAGCTTCTTGAGCGTGTCGGCGCTGCGCCGCGCCAGGTGCTTGCCCACGGGCGTGGAGCCCGTGAAGGTGATCTTGCGCACGCGCGCGTCGTCCAGCCAGACATCCACCACCTCGGGCGTCTTCTCGCGCGAGGCCGTGACGATGTTGAGCACACCGGCCGGCACGCCCGCCTCCTGGGCCAGCAGCACCAGGGCCAGTGAGGTCAGCGGCGTGTCTTCCGCGGGCTTGCAGACCACGGTGCAGCCGGCGGCCAGCGCGGGCGCGATCTTGCGGGCGATCATGGCGGCCGGAAAGTTCCAGGGCGTGATGGCGGCCACCACGCCCACGGGCTCGCGCAGCGCAAACATGCGCCGGCCCGGCACGGGCGCGGGAATGATCTCGCCGTTCATGCGCGTGGCCTCTTCGGCAAACCATTCGATGTAGCTGGCCGCGTAGGCGACCTCGCCCTTGCCCTCGGCCAGGGGCTTGCCCTGCTCGCGGCTGATGAGGCGGCCCAGGTCGTCCTGGTGGGCCAGCACCAGGTCGTTCCAGCGCTTGATGATGGCGGCGCGCTGTTTGGCGGGCGTCTTGCGCCAGGCGGGGAAGGCGGCATGCGCGGCGTCCAGCGCGGCGCGGGCCTCGGCGGCGCCGGAGTCGGGCACCTCGGTGATCGGTGCGCCCGTGGCGGGGTCGGTCACGGCCAGGCGCGGGGCGGGAGCGGCGGGCGTGGCAGTCGCAGTGGTAGTCGCGGTCGTCCATTGGCCGGCGATGAAGTTGGCGCTGCGCAGCAGCTCGGGGCGGGTCAGGGTCAGTGGCATGGAATCGGTGGATGCAGGTGTTGTAAGGGGCGGCTCAGCTCACGATGCCCAGGTGCCAGGGCACGAACTCATGGTCGCCCAGGCCCAGGGCCTCGCTCTTGGTGGGCTCGCCGCTGGCGTGGCGCAGGATCTGCGCGAAGATGCGCTGCCCCATCTCGGGCACGCCGCATTCGCCGTCCACGATCAGGCCGCAGTTGATGTCCATGTCTTCCTCCAGGCGCCGGTACATGGGCGTGTTGCTGGCCAGCTTGATGGTGGGCGCGGGCTTGCTGCCGAACATGGAGCCGCGCCCCGTGGTGAAGCAGATCAGGTGCGCGCCGCTGGCAATCTGGCCCGTGGAGGCCACGGGGTCGTAGCCCGGCGAGTCCATGAACACAAAGCCCGGCTCGGTGATGGGCTCGGCATATTCGTAGACGGCGCGCAGCGGCGTGGTGCCGCCCTTCATGGCCGAGCCCAGCGATTTCTCGAAGATGTTGGCCAGGCCGCCGGCCTGGTTGCCGTGGCCGACCACGCCGTTGAACTGCGCGTTCTGGCCGGCCGCGTAGCGCTCCCACCATGCCAGGCGGTCCAGCAGCTTCTGGCCCACGGCAGGTGTGATGGCGCGGCGCGTGAGCATGAATTCCACGCCATGGATCTCGGGCGTTTCCGACAGGATGGCCGTGCCGCCGTGGCGCACCAGGATGTCCATGGCCGCGCCCAGGGCCGGGTTGGCCGTGATGCCCGAAAACCCGTCCGAGCCGCCGCACTCCAGCCCGATCTTCAGGTGGCTGGCACTGACCGCGCTGCGCCGCGCGGCGTCGGCCTCGGGCAGCATCTCTTCGATGGCGCGGATGCCCGCCTCGATGGTCACGCGCGTGCCGCCCACTTCCTGCATCACCAGGGTGCGCATGAGCCGGCCTTCGCTCAGGCCCTGCGACTGCACCAGGGCATCGACCTGGTTGCGCTCGCAGCCCAGGCCCACGATGAGCACGCCGGCCAGGTTCGGGTGGCGCGCATAGCCGGCCAGCGTGCGGCGCAGCACATCGAAATGCTCGCTGGGCGAGGACATGCCGCAGCCGCTGGTCTGGGCGAAGGCCACCACGCCGTCCACGTTGGGGAATGCCGCCATGCGCTCGGCCGTGAAATGCGCGGCAATGCGCTTGATCACCGTGGCCGAGCAGTTCACCGACGACAGGATGCCGATGAAATTGCGCGTGCCCACGCCGCCGCCAGCGCGCACAAAGCCCTGGAAGCTGGCGCGCTGCGCCTCGGGCACATAGTCCACGGGCCGCACATCGGCGCCGAAGGCCGGGTCGCGGTAGTAGTCCACGATGCGCAGGTTGTGGCTGTGCACATAGTCGCCGGCCTCCAGCTCGCGCATGGCCACGCCGATCACGGTGTCGTACTTCTTCACCTGCTCGCCCTCTGCGATGCGGCGCGCGGCGATCTTGTGGCCCGCAGGCACCTGGGCGCGGGCGCGCACGCCCAGTTCGGGAATCTCCTGGCCCAGCGACAGAGCGGTCCTGGCGACCAGCACGTTGTCGTTGGGATGCAGGTGCAGCAGGGGGCTATCGGTGCGGGACATGCGGGGCTTTCATCGGTGTGGGTTCGCGGGCTGTCAGCCCTTCATCAATTCGCGCAGCTTGAGCTTGTCGATGAGCACGGTCTCCTTCTGGTAGACCGTGTTCACGTATTTCTCGTAGTCCGGGCCATCCAGGTACAGCAGCGGCGCGTCCAGCTTCTCGGCCACGGACTTGAACTCGGGGCTGGCCACGGCGGCGCGGAAGGCCTCGCGCAGCCTGGCCGCCACGGCCGGGTCCAGGCCACGCGGCGCGCCGATGCCGTTGGGCGCATCGACCACCACGTCGTAGCCGCATTCGCGCAGCGTGGGCACGTCCTTGAAGCGCGCCGTGCGCTGCTCGCCCCAGGTGGCCAGCAGGCGCAGCTTGCCGGCCTCCACATGGGGGGCCCAGGAGCTGGAGTCGGCCAGCGCATCCACATGGCCGCCCAGCACACCCTGCAGTGCCTCGGCGCCGCCCTTGTAGGGCACATGGTTGAGCTGTATGCCGGCCACGCCCGCAAACTCCTCCATGCCCACATGCGTGGCACCGCCCACGCCTGCATGGGCATAGGTCACCTGGCCGGGCCTCGCCTTGGCGGCGGCCACGAAGTCCTTGAGCGTCTTGAACGGCGAATGGGCGGGCACGGCAATGCCGAAGGTCTGGCCCGAGGTGCGCGCGATGTAGGTGTAGTCCTTGCGCGGATCGGCCTGCAGGCTGCCCAGTTGCGAAAAGCGCGTGACCGAGATGGGAATCTGGCCGATGGTGTAGCCGTCCGCCCTGGCCGAGGCCAGCGCCTTGGCGCCGATCATTCCCGAGGCGCCCGCGCGGTTCTCCACCGCGATCGGCTGGCCCAGCAGCTTGCCGGCCACGGTGCACAGCGCGCGCATGGACTGGTCGGCCGTGCCGCCCGCAGGCCAGGGGCAGATGAAGGTGATGGGGCGTTCGGGCCAGTTCTGGGCGAAAAGAGGTCCGGTGGCTGCCAGTGCGCTGGCGCCGAGGGTGGCGAGCACGAATTCGCGCCGGCTTGCATGGCGTGTGCGTGGGGTGTTCATCGCTTGTCTCCTGTATTGGCTTTTTGCAGCCCTGTGATCCGGGCCTTGGGCTGACTGGCGCGATTGTTCAGTGCCTGATCATGACAATCCAATGAAAAGATAGACTGGCTTCATAACCTCAAAGCTATGAAGACCCCATGAGCAAGATAGACCGCGTGCTGCGCTCCAACCTCAAGCTGCGCCATCTGCAGCTGCTGGTGGCGCTGGACCAGTTCCGCCACCTGGGCCGCGCCGCCGAGTTCCTGGCCGTGACCCAGCCCGCCGTCTCCAAGACCCTGGCCGAGATAGAGCGCATGCTGGACATGACGCTGTTCGAGCGCTCCACGCGCGGCACCGAGCCCACGGCGGCCGGGGTCAGCATGGTGCGCTTTGCGCGCTCGGTGCTGGCGGGCTTCGAACGCACGCGCGATGAAATGGCGGCCGAGGCCAGCGGCACACGCGGGCGCACCAGCGTGGGCGCCATGGTCGTGGCCACGCCCGTGCTGCTGGCCCGGGCCGTCGAGCAGTTGAAGGCGCGATCGGCCCAGACCACGGTGCTGGTCGAGGAGGGCGATCTCACGCGGCTGCTGCCCAAGCTGCGCATGGGCGAGCTGGACCTGTTCGTGGGCCGGCTCGAACCCGGCTATGCCTCGCCCGACCTGGAGACCGAAGCCCTGTACGACGAGCCCATGGTCGCCGTCGTGCGCCCCGGCCATGCGTTGCTGGCGCAGCCTGCGAGCTGGCAGGCGCTGGCCGACATGCCCTGCGTCATGCCCCCGCCCTGGGCATCGCTGCGCGTGAAGCTGGAGCAGCAGTTCTTCGCCCACGGCCTGCATCCGCCGGCCGATCTGGTCGAGTCCGCCTCATTCCTGTCGCAGATCAGCTTCCTGCACCAGCGCGGCGCCGTGGCCTTCATGGCGCGCGGCGTGGCCGGGCATTTCGCGCAGCAGGGGCTGGTCGCCGTGCTGGACCTGCCCGTGCCCATCGACCTGCCCCCCGTGGGCCTGATCACCCTGCGCGGCCAGCCGATGACGGCGACGACGCGGTTGCTGGTGGAGTGTTTGCGGGCGGTGGGGCGCAGCCTGGCAACGCGCTGATCCTGCGGCTGCGGCTGCGGCTGTGGCTGTGGCTGCATTGGCGCTGCGCCACCGGCGCCGCCGCATTCGGCATGATGCTCTGTCCCTCCGTGGCCTGCACCGCATGCTCGCTGCCGCCGTGCTCCATGAAGGCAATGGAGATCATGACGTGAGTGGGGCTTTGGAGGGGAGCGTTGGGAAACCGGGGTCGGCGCAGTGCGTGGCGGCGATGGCCTTGCGCGCAGCCATGAATTCGCCCGGCGAATTCACGCATTCGGCGGCGCACAGCTGGCCGCCGCGCAGGTGCAGGACGGCGAACCTGCCGCTGGCCGGGTTGCCGCGCAGCACGGTCTGGTCGCCCTGGCCGGGCAGGCCGGCGATCTGCAGCCTGGTGTCGTACTGATCGGACCAGAACCAGGGCGTTTCATGGGCGGGCAGTTCGCTGCCCGTGATGGCGCAGGCCGCGCGCCGGGCCTGTTCGAGCGCGCTGGGCACGCTTTCGAGCCGGTGCAGCCCGGGGTAGCCGGCCAGCGGGCGGCGCGTGGCATCGCCTATGGCGTAGATGCCGCTCATGGCGGTACGGCCTTCGCCATCCACGGCAATGCCGTCGGCGCAGTCCAGGCCGAGGGATTGCGCCAGTTCCATGCAGGGCGCCGCGCCCACGCCGATGAGCACGGCATCGCACTCCAGTCGGGAGCCATCGGCCATCCACAGGGCCGTGATGCGGGTGGGGCTGTCTCCCTGGATGGCGGCGACCGCTGCATTGAAATGCACCTCCACGCCCTGGCCTGCATGCAGCTGCAGCAGATGCGCAGCCATCTGCGGCGAGGCGCTGCGCGTCAGCAGCCTGCCTTCGCGCTCGATGATCCGGACCTGCACGCCCAGCTTGCGGGCCGTGGAAGCGATTTCGAGGCCCGCATAGCCGCCGCCGATGATGGCCAGGCAGCGCGTGGTCTGCAGATGGCCCTGCAGCGCCTGCGCGTCTTCCATGGTGCGCAGGTAGGTGATGCCAGGCCGTTCATCCCCGGGCAGGACCAGCCAGCGTGGCGCGGAGCCTGTGGCAATGACCAGGTGTTCGTAGTGCAGCACCGATCCGTCGTTCAGCGCCACCTGCCGCGAGCCCGGCTCTATGGCCATGGCGCGCATGCCCGGGCGCAGGGCGATGGCCTGGTCCGCAGAGGCGCCGGCGGGCCGCGACAACAGCTCGTCCGGGCCCATGGCCTGCTGCAGCCAGGCCCTGGACAGCGGCGGGCGCAGGTAGGGCGGCAGGTCCTCGCCTCCGACCACAGTGATCGGGCCCGGGTGGCCGTACTGGCGCAGCAGGGCGGCCAGGGTGCCACCGGCGTGTCCGGCGCCGATGATGACGGCATGGCCTTGGGGGTGTTGGGCGGGGTTCATGCTGCACCTTCGCAGGAGGCCCGGAGTACGGGGCGGTCGCAGATCTCGTCCCAGGCTTGCCGCATGAAGCGCGCGGCCGCCACGTTCTGCTCCAGCAGGTCATAGCCTGCGCCCA
This sequence comes from Delftia sp. WSY_7, assembly GCF_043104845.1. Taxonomy (NCBI): domain Bacteria; kingdom Pseudomonadati; phylum Pseudomonadota; class Betaproteobacteria; order Burkholderiales; family Comamonadaceae; genus Delftia; species Delftia sp. WSY_7. The sequence goes on from NZ_JBICLB010000055.1 coordinate 333,520, forward strand.
GGCCGTAGTCGGGGAGATTGATGAATTCGGTGGTGAGGTAGCGCAGCGGGCTGTGCGGCTGCGCATGGTGGCAGGCCAGCACCTTGCGGATGGCCTCTTTGGAGGGCTCCAGCAGGTAGGCATGCCAGGGCGAATGCCATTCGCCGGGTCCGGGCCGCAGCATGGGGTACTGGATGCCCCGGCCCGGGCTGCCGTCCTCGTCGCGGTGCCACAGGTTCAGGGGCTGGTTGGGGCCGGCCGCGCGCAGCTGGGCCCAGCGCACGATGCCCATGTCCAGCCATTGTTCGCACAGCGAGCCGGGCTCGAACGGGTCCAGCACCAGTTGGCCGCGCTCGAGCAGCCCGCGCACGCCCGACCGGTCCAGCTCGGCCGGGTTGCCGATCTTGAAGTTCACATGGCTGTAGTCCAGCGTGAAGTGAAAGGGCACGCCGCGTGCCTGCACGCGCCCGGCCACGCTGCGCACGCGCAGGAAGTCTTCGGTCCACGTGTTCACATGCAGCGCGAAGCTGGGCTCCACGCCCAGGCCCATGGCGTCGTCATAGACCCGCAGATAGTGTTCGGCAATTTCCACATCGGACAGCACATGGCCGTCGCGGTGGTGCTTGAAGGTCATGATGTTGTGGCAGCGCACGCCGATCTCGCGGCAGATGCGAAGGTTGCCGGCCAGCAGGACCTCGTCCTCGCCCAGGCGGTAGAACCAGCTGGCGGTGTGCACGGGCAGCTTGAATTCGGCGATGGCCGACTCGTAGTCGGCCAGCTGGTGGCGCAGCGGCAGGCGGTCGAAGCAGTCGAACACGCCGGTCTCGCTGACGAGGCGGAACTGCTCGCGTATGGGCAGCTCCTGCAGGCCGATGGGCTGGTGGCGCGAGGAGCGCTGCACGCCACGGCCGTTGCAGCCGATGGGCGGGAGGGTGGGGCGGGGGGCTTCGTGCATGACCTGCTCCTCAGCCGCCCGTGGGCGCGCCCACGATCATGCGGTCCGCCGACAGAGGGTGGCCCGCGTTGCGCGACCCGGTCAACGGGGACCAGGTATCGAGTACATCGGTTGTCATGGATCTGTCTCCTTGTTGAGTGTGGTGTTGCGCCCCGGCCGCTGCTCAGCCCCATAGGCGCTGCGGGCCAAGAAGGCGTCATCGGCCAAGCGGCTCCCGGCGCCGCTGCCCGCACGGTGGAAGGCCTCCAGCGCGAACACTGCTTTCAGCCTGCTGCCCAGCGCCTGCGTTTGCCGCAGGGGCCAGAAGCTGGCCTGCATGCCGCCTGGCGCGGGCTCGCCATGCCCTGTCTTCGAATGCAGTCTGGGCATGGGATGTCTCCTGGGCTCCGATCGCGGCTCTCGACCCATGGCTGCTGGGTTGATGCGGAAAATCAAGGTGTATGCACTCGAATTAAGTCGGATTGCCTACAAAGAAACACCAAGGCTTTCCATGGAGCAATGCCTCTTTTTCCCCGCGTACAAGGATTGTGAATTTTTCGATTTGACTTGACTATCGGGAAAATACTTTATTTGTTTTTGACTATTGAATTGGGTGTTTGAGCGTAGGCGCTTGAAATTCCCACGGTGGACGGATGTTTCCACCGGGGCCAGCGTGGCGATGCAGGACCCTGGACGGTGGCAATGCACCGCAGGCAGCTGAAATGTCAGCCCACAGCCATGCAGGCAGCGGCGGCATGCAGGGGCAGGAGGTCCATGTCGGGGGAAGGAAAAGGAGAAGGAGGAGGAGCGGAGCCGGCTGCGGATCGCGCGCAGCTTGCGGCTGCTCACCAGCGTCCGCGAGGCTGGCGTCAGGAGCACGGCGCAGATCGGCCTGCTCACGGCCATTCCCGATGCCTCCGCCGACCTGGGCGGCTTCGCGCTCGCCCGGCGCGTGCCCTGCCCAGGGCGGTGGTCAACCGCCGAAGGCAGGTGGTGCGCGCCGTTCAGCGCATGGTCACGAACTCTTCTGCCGCCGTGGGGTGGATGGCCACGGTGTCGTCGAAGTCGCGCTTGGTGGCGCCCATCTTGAGCGCCACGGCAAAGCCCTGCAGCATCTCGTCCATCCCCAGGCCGATGCCGTGTATGCCCACGATGCGTTCCTCGGGGCCCACGCAGACCAGCTTCATGCGCGCGGGCTGGCGGTGGCGCGTGACCGCCGTGTACATGGCGGTGAAGGCCGACTGGTAGATCTTGACCTGATCGTCGCCAAATCGCTCGCGCGCCTGCGGCTCGGTCAGGCCCACGGTGCCGATGGGCGGGTGGCTGAAGACCACGGTGGGCACGTTGTCGTAGTCCAGGTGCTCGCCGGTCTTGCCGTTGAACAGGCGCTCGGACAGGCGCCGGCCTGCGGCCACGGCCACGGGCGTGAGTTCGATGCGGCCCGTGATGTCGCCCACGGCGTGGATGCCGGGCACATTGGTGTCCTGGAACTTGTCCACCGCGATGTGGCCGCTGTCCTGCAGCGCCACGCCTGCGGCCTCCAGGTTCAGGCCCGAGGTGTCGGGCCTGCGGCCCACGGCCCAGACCACGCAGTCCACGGTGTGGCTGCTGCCGTCCTGCAGTTGCAGGTCCAGGCTGCCGTCGGCATTGCGGACCACGGCCTTCGGGGTGGCCTGGCGGTGCACGGCGGGGCCTTCGGCCTCCATGATCTCCATCAGGGTCTGGCTCAGCAGCGGATCGAATCCGCGCAGTGCCGAGTTCTGGCGCAGGAACAGATGGGTCTGCGAGCCCAGCGCGTGCAGCACGCCGGCAATCTCCACGGCGATATAGCCGGCACCCACCACGGCCGTGCGCGCAGGCAGGGCCTTGAGGGCGAAGAAGCCGTCGGAGTCGATGCCCAGCTCGGCGCCAGGTATGTCGGGCCGTGCCGGGCGCGTGCCCGTGGCGATGAGGATGTGGTCGGCACTGAGCCGCTGGCCGCCCACCTCCACGGTGCGCGCATCCACGAAGCGGCCAAAGCCCTGGATCAGCTCGACCTTGTTGCGCGCCAGGCCGCTTTCATACGAGGCATGGATGCGGTCGATGTAGGCGCTGCGGCTGTCCAGCAGGCGCTGCCAGTCCAGGCCCTCGACGGTGGCATCCCAGCCGTAGTCGGGGCCGTAGCGGTGCATGGCCTCGCCGATCTGGGCCGCATGCCACATGACCTTCTTGGGCACGCAGCCCACGTTGACGCAGGTGCCGCCGATCTCGCCGGCTTCGATCAGCGCGCAGTGGCGCCCGTGCATGGCGGCGCGGTTGGCCGATGCAATGCCGCCGCTGCCGCCGCCGATGACGATGTAGTCGTAGTGCTTCATGGAGATTCCGTGCTGTGTCTGAGCGGCCCGAATGCCGCAGCCGGCCATCTTGCCCTGTTCGCCGGCCAGGGGCCTGCGGCGGGGGCAATGCCGCCATCTCCGCGCCCAGACGACGGCCCGGTTGGCCGGCATATCGCCGCTTTGCAGGGCCGGGGGCAGCAGGCGTTTGGTGGCGAATGAACGGACGGTGGCGCGGCAGCCCGCGTTGCGCAGGGGGCGGGACGCACTGTCAAGAAAAGCGCAACGCGCAGTCAAGGCGCGGGCAGGTGCGGCCGCTAGGCTCCTGCATTGCCGGTACCCCCGGCACGGACCAGAAGAACAGCAAGTTGAAACGGGAGTGCATGTGAGAGAACGAGGCAGTCGCCTTCAGGCGGAATTTTCCAGGGCCATGATGCCGTGGGTGGTGGTATTCGGAGCCGGCCTGCATTGCGTCGCGGCCGTGGCCGCGCCGGCGCAGGGGCTGGTCATGACGGGCTACCAGACGCAGTACAACGCTTTGTATACGACCATGGTGACCGAATACACGTTCAGCGTGGGTGGGGTGGTGCAGCAAGGCGGCACGCCACCGGCCACAGCGGACTGGGCCACCCCTTCCAACTACTGGGATGGCGGCTGGGCTCGCAACAGCTGGAACGAGCGCTACACATACAGCTACCAGGGCCAGATCCTGCAGACGACCAACCCCCTGGACATTCCTGCGGCGGCAGCCTGGGCCACGATCAGCTCCTTCCAGGTGGAGAGCTCCTCCAACACCCGCCCCATCGGCAACACGATCTTTCACTATTCGCTCGATGGCATCCAGACCCTGCTTGCCATGGACGCATCGTCCATCCCCGCCAATGCGGTCTGGGCGGGTCTGTCATCCATGTCCGATGGGTGGAATGCAACACAAAACCATGGGTTTGCCAGCTATGTGCTGGGCCGCCCGGTCTTCAGTCTGGCTCCCGTCGTCGACCCGCAGGCGGGCGGCGTGACGGCCAAGGCCCGCGTGGCGCTGGACCGGGACGGCACGGGCTACTGGCAGGTGCTTGCTGCGGCCGCAGCGGCGCCGGACGCCGCCGCGCTGCAGGCCGGCGGCTCCCCGGTCGTCATGACGGCAGGCGTGGTCCACGATATCGATATCGGGGGGCTGGCGGTGAATACGGCCTACAGGCTGCACTTCATCGCCAGGGATGGCGCAGGCCGCGTGCAGCCGGATGTGGCCAGCGTGCCCTTCACCACGCTCAGGCGGGAGCAGACCATCGACTTTGCGCAGCCGTCGGCGCAAACCTTCGGCACGACATTCACGCCCGTTGCAACGGCTACCTCCGGCCTGGCCGTGACGTTTTCCGCATCTGCGCCAGAGGTTTGCACCGTCGATGCCGCAGGGGTGTTCAGCTTCCATTCCGCAGGCACTTGCACGATGACGGCCCGGCAGGGCGGCGACGCGACCTATGGTCCCGCCCCCGAGGTGGCTTACCCGGTGACGGTGCAGCCTGCTGCGCAGAACATCGTCTGGAGCATGCCGGCGCCCCTGGTCGTGGATGCACGGGTGGCTCTGAGCGCCGCCGGCGGTGGCTCGTCCCAGGCCGTGCAGTTCAGTTCCCTGACGCCGGCGGCGTGCTCCGTCAGCGGTGCCGAGGTGTCCGGCAGGCTGGCGGGTACGGACAACTGCCTGCTGGCCGCCGATCAGCAGGGGGATGCCAACCATCTGCCTGCGGCCCGGCAAGTCCTGTCCCTGAGCATCGGCAAGGGCCCGCAGGCCATTGCCTTCACTTCCGTGGCGCCAGCGGCCGCCAAGGTGGGCGATACCTATGCCGTGGCAGCAACGGGCGGGGCTTCCGGCAAGGCGGTGGTGTTCTCCGTGGATGCGGCGACGGCTGCCCATTGCACCATCGCGGGCGGTTCTGTCTCCTTCATTGCGCCGGGACCCTGCCGCATCCTGGCAGACCAGGCCGGCGATGCGAACTACGAGGCGGCGGCAAGGCAGCAGCAAAGCGTGCAGATCGCCCAGGCCACAACCACCCTGGCGATCACCTCGACCCCCAACCCTTCCCGGCCCGGCGACGATGTGACCATCAGCGTGTCGGCCGTGACCGGGGCGCAGGACCGACGGGGGGCGCTGCGGGCGATGGCGGCGGCGCTCCCCTCGGGCAGCATCACGGTCTCGTACAACGGGGCGCAGCTGGGGTCGGCGCCCCTGGTTGGCGGCGCCGCCAGCATCACGGTCCGGCTGCCCGTGGCGGCCGGATCCCACGGCCTTGTGGTCGACTACAGCGGGGATGCAGTCCACGCCCCGATGAGCCAGGGCTTCACACAGGCCGTGGTGGCGGCGCCGGTGCCCACGCCTGTGCCGGCCCTGCACACCGTGGCGCTGGTCATGCTGAGCCTGCTGGCGGCCGGGATGGGGGCCGGCAGGCTGCCCAGGGGCAGCATGGGCCGCATAGGCCGGTAGGCCAGGCTGCCGGGCGGCATGAACCCCGGCGCGGCGCCTCAGGCGGCAGCGATGCGCCGGGCGATGGCCTGGCCCACCTCGGTGGTGCTGGCCGTGCCGCCCAGGTCGGGCGTGCGCGGGCCGCTCCTGATGACCTCCTCGATGGCCGAGACGATGGCGTCGTGCGCCGCGCGGCCTGCGCCCTGGCCGTGGGTCAGGAAGTCCAGCATCAGCGCCGCCGACCAGACCATGGCGATGGGGTTGGCGATGTTCTTGCCGTAGATGTCGGGCGCCGAGCCGTGCACGGGCTCGAACAGGCTGGGGAAGCTGCGGTCGGGGTTGAGGTTGGCCGAGGGGGCCAGGCCGATGGTGCCCGTGGTGGCCGGGCCCAGGTCGCTGAGGATGTCGCCGAACAGGTTGGTGGCGGCCACCACGTCGAAGCGGCCCGGCTGCAGCACGAAGCGCGCGGTCAGGATGTCGATGTGCTGCTTGTCCAGCGTGACTTCCGGGTAGGCCTTGGCCACGTCCTCGGCGCGCTGGTCCCACCAGGGCATGCTGATGGCGATGCCGTTGCTCTTGGTGGCCAGGGTGACGTGCTTGCGCTCGCGGCTTTGGGCCAGGTCGAAGGCGTACTTGAGCAGGCGCTCGGCACCCTTGCGCGAGTAGACCGATTCCTGGATCACGATCTCGCGGTCCGTGCCCTCGTACATGATGCCGCCCAGCGAGGTGTACTCGCCCTCGGTGTTCTCGCGCACCACGTAGTAGTCGATGTCGCCGGGCTTGCGGCCGGCCAGCGGGCAGGGCACGCCCTCGAACAGGCGAACGGGGCGCAGGTTGATGTACTGGTCGAACTCGCGGCGGAACTTGAGCAGCGAGCCCCACAGCGAGACATGGTCGGGCACGGTGGCGGGCCAGCCCACGGCGCCGAAGAAGATGGCATCCATGCCGGACAGCTGCGCCTTCCAGTCGTCGGGCATCATTTTTCCGTGGGCCAGGTAGTAGTCGCAGTGGGCCCAGTCGAAATGGTGGAATTCGAGCTTGATCGCAAAGCGGCTGGCGGCAGCTTCCAGGGCGCGCAGGCCTTCGGGCATGACTTCCTTGCCAATGCCGTCACCGGCGATGACGGCGATCTTGAATGTGTCTTGCATGGTGTCTGTCCTTGGATCGAATGGATGGATATGAAGCGGCGCCGCTGACAGCCTGGCCGCATGCATGGCATTGTTGGCTGCGCCAGGGCTAAATACAATCGGCCAACTGTGGTTCCATTATTTACAGATCGTGAATAAACAGCCGTCTCCCGAAGACCTGCGCGTCTTCACCGTGGTGGCCCGCAAATCCGGCTTTGCCGCTGCGGCCGAGGAATTGGGGGCTTCGCCCGCCTATGTGAGCAAGCGCATCCGCCTGCTGGAGGAAGAGCTGGGCGTGAAGCTGCTGCACCGCACCACGCGCCGCGTGGCCGTGACCGAGGAGGGCGAGCGCGTCTTCCACTGGGCGCAGCGCATCCTCGACGACATGGACCAGCTGATGCAGGAGGTGGCCATCACGCGCAGCGAGCCGCGCGGCCTGCTGCGCGTGAGCAGCAGCTTCGGTTTCGGGCGGCATGTGATCGCGCCCGCGCTTTCCAGGCTGGTGGAGCGCCATCCGGGGCTGCAGGTGCGGCTGGACGTGTTCGACCGGCTGGTGGATGTGGCGGGCGAGGGCTTCGATCTGGATGTGCGCGTGGGCGACGAGATCGCGCCCCACCTGATTGCGCGGCGCCTGGCCGACAACCACCGCGTGCTGTGCGCCGCGCCTGCCTACCTGGCGCGCCGTGGCACGCCGCGCACGCCGGCCGAGCTGTCGGCCCATGACTGCCTGGCCATCAAGGAGCGCGACCAGGCCTTTGGCGTGTGGCGGCTGCGCGCGGGCGCGGCCGAGCAGGCGGTGAAGGTCACGGGGCCGCTGTCGGCCAACAACGGCGAGATGGTGGTGCAGTGGGCCGTGGACGGTCGCGGCATTGCGCTGCGCTCGCTATGGGATGTGGGCGCCCATCTGCAGGCCGGGCGCCTGGTGCAGGTGTTGCCCGAATGGCGGCAGGAGGCCAATGTCTGGGCTGTGTATCCGACGCGGCTGCAGCTGTCGGCCAAGGTGCGGGTGTGCGTGGAGTTCCTGCAGGAACACTTCAAGAAGGAGTGGATGGCAGCCGCTCCCTGAGCGGGGCGGCTGCTGCAGCGGACTGGCCGGGGATCAGCCTGCCAGGGCGGCCTTCACTGCGGCGGAGACCTGGCCCATGTCGGCCTTGCCTGCCAGTTGCGCCTTGACCGCGCCCATGACCTTGCCCATGTCGCCGGGGCCGGATGCGCCCAGTTCGGCCACGATGGCCTTGACGGCGGTGGCCACTTCCTCGGCCGACATGCGCTCGGGCAGGTAGGCGGTCAGCACGGCCATCTCGGCCTTTTCCTTGTCGGCCAGGTCCTGGCGGCCCGCGCCCTCGAAGGCGGCGATGCTGTCCTTGCGCTGCTTGATCAGCTTGTCCACGATGGCGATGACGGCGGCGTCGTCCAGCTCGATGCGCTCATCGACTTCCTTTTGCTTCATCGCTGCCTGCAGCAGGCGGATGGTGCCCAGGCGCTCGCTGTCCTTGGCGCGCATGGCGGTCTTCATGTCTTCGGTGATCTGGGCCTTGAGGCTCATGGCTTTTCTCCTGAGGTGATGGCGTCGGAAAACACGGAACAAAAAACAAAAAACCCGCGCCTGGCGTCCCGAGCGCGGGTTTTGCGGCTGACGAGAGCCGGCTGGTCAAGGGCTGATCAGTACAGCTTCTTGGGCAGCTGCATGCTGCGAACGCGCTTGTAGTGACGCTTGACGGCGGCAGCCTTCTTGCGCTTGCGTTCGGCAGTGGGCTTCTCGTAGAACTCGCGAGCGCGCAGGTCGGTCAGCAGGCCGAGCTTTTCGATGGTGCGCTTGAAGCGGCGCAGGGCAACTTCATAGGGCTCGTTTTCTTTTACGCGGATGGTGGTCATTAGCTAGATTTCCAGATATCTGTGCTGACAGCGGGTTCCCGGGAAGATCGGGCCTGAGAGCCATGTTCAGCGGTTGGTCCCCGTCCAAAGTTAACTAGTATTGGCCGACGGGGCGATTGCCAGCAAAGCGGGCGATTATACGCGAGACGAAAGCGGTCTGACAAATCAGGCAGAAGGCAAGGCCTGCGCACAGGCGTGCCCACTGGCCCAGGCCCATTGGAAGTTGTATCCCCCGAGCCAGCCGGTGATATCCACCACTTCGCCAATGCAGTACAGGCCCGGCTGGGTCTTGCATTCCATGGTCTGCTGCGAGAGCGCCCGCGTGTCCACGCCGCCCAGCGTCACTTCCGCCTTCTTGTAGCCTTCCGTGCCCGTGGGCACGATCTCCCAGCGTGACAGGCGCTCGGCCAGCTGGTTCAGGGCCTTGTCGGAGGCTTCGGCAATGGGGCGCTGCCAGGCAGCATCCTGCTGCACCCAGGCATCGGCCAGTCGCGAGGGCAGCCACTGCGCCAGTTCATTGGCGATGAGCTTGCGCGAGCGCGACTTGGCCCTGAGCAGCTCGCCCTGCAGGTCCACCTCAGGGGCGAGGTTGATGCACAGGGGCGTGCCGGGCTTCCAGTAGCTCGAGATCTGCAGCACGGCGGGGCCGGACAGGCCGCGGTGCGTGAACAGCAGGTCTTCCATGAAGGCCATGCGCTCTTTCTTGCTGCCGGTGCTGATCTCCACGGGCAGGGCCAGGCCGGCGAGCTGGGCGTAGGGGGCCCAGGCATCGCCGTCGAAGGTCAGCGGCACCAGGCCCGGCACGCGCTCGACCAGGGGCAGGTCGAACTGCTGGGCCAGGCGGTAGCCGAAGTCGGTGGCTCCGATCTTGGGAATGGACAGCCCGCCCGTGGCGATGACCAGGCTGGGCGCCTGCACGGCGCCACGGCTGGTCTGCAGGCGGTACTGGCCATCCGCATGCGCGACGGAATCGACCTTGCAGGGCTGCCAGCGCTGCACGCCGCCGGCCTGGCATTCGGCCAGCAGCATGGCGATGATGTCCTCGGCCGAGCGGTCGGCGAACAGCTGGCCCTTGTGCTTTTCATGGTGGGCAATGCCGTGCCTGTCCATCAGCGCGATGAAGTCGGCCGGCGTGTAGCGCGACAGGGCCGAGCGGCAGAACTGCGGGTTGCCGCCCACGAAGTGCTTGTGGGGCGCGCGCACGTCCAAGTCGCGGTTGGTGAAGTTGCAACGGCCGCCGCCCGAGATGCGGATCTTCTCGGCCACCTTCTCCGCGTGGTCCAGGAGCAGCACCGACAGGCCCCGCTGTCCGGCCTGGGCCGCACAGAACAGACCGGCCGCGCCGGCGCCGATGACGATGGCGTCGAAAGAGAGGGAAGAGGTCACAAAAGCGTCACTCGGGGGGCAAAAGGGGCGCCCATTCTCGCGCACTTGAGCCAGCCCTTCGCGTGCCCTGTGAAACTGGCGTGTCCTGAAGCCAGGGACACCGAGGAAGGGCCGCCCCGCACCGAGGGTGTCGTCCCCCTCTGGGGGAAGGCGCGCAGCGACTCAGGGGGGACCTAAAATCCAGCGATGAATTTCCCATCGCACCAGCTGAGCATGACCGTGCTCATGTCGCCCGACATGGCGAACTTTTCGGGCAACGTCCATGGCGGCGCCGTTCTCAAGCAGCTCGACCAGGTGGCCTATGCCTGCGCCAGCCGCTACGCGGGCCGCTATGTGGTCACGCTGAGCGTGGACCAGGTGATGTTCCTGCAGCCCATCCACGTGGGCGAGCTGGTGACCTTCCTGGCCAGCGTCAACCACACGGGCAAGTCGTCGATGGAGATCGGCATCAAGGTGGTGGCCGAGGACATCCGCACCCAGGTGGTGCGCCATGTGAACAGCTGCTTTTTCACCATGGTGGCCGTGGACGAGAACAAGCAGCCGGCCGCCGTGCCGACGCTGGTGCCGTCCAACGACGAGGAAAGGCGCCGCTGGCAGGCTGCGCTGATCCGCAAGGACCTGCGCCGCGAGCTGGCCCAGCGCTTCGAGCAAAGCCGCGTGACGGCCAGCAGCACGGTCAGGCCGGGCTGAGCGTGGAGGGCGCGGCGGGCGGCGGATGCCAGGTGCCGGGCGTGCCGCCCTGCAGCTCGTTCCGCACCTGTTCGATGACGCGCCTGAGGTCTTCCATGGCAGCCGGCTTGGACAGCACCTCGTCGGCGCCGGCCTGCAGGTAGCGCAGCGCTTCGGAGGCTTCGGGGCTGGCGGTCAGCGCGATCACGCGGCAGCGGCGCAGCTGGTTTTCGGCCTCGCGCTGGCGCAGGCGCCGGATGAACTCGAAGCCGTCCATGAGCGGCATGCGTCCATCGGTGATGATGAGATCGAAGGACTCGACCAGGCAGCGTGCCCAGGCTTCCTGTCCATCGCCGGCCAGGCAGATGCCGTGGCCCAGCGCGGCCAGCTGGCTCTTGAGCAGCTCGCGGTTGAACAGATAGTCTTCCACGGCCAGGATTCTGAGGTCGGACCCGGACCCGGGCTGTGATGCGGGCAGGGGCTCGGCACTGGCCTGGGGCTTTCCTTGCAGCGCCACCGAGGCGGGCAGGACCAGGGGCAATATTCCCTCTGACGCGGGCGTGACGTCGGCCTGCATGCGGTGGTCCGGCTCCACCAGTGGCAGGCTCAGCCTGACCGTGAAGCGCGAGCCACGGCCCGGTGCGCTGTCCACCGTGATGGTTCCCCCCATGTGCTCCAGCAGGCGCCGCGTGATGCTCAGGCCCAGGCCGCTGCCAAAGGCCTTGTCCTGGTGGGCGCCTTCCACCTGCGAGAAGGGCTGGAACAGCCGGGCCTGGTCCTGCGGCGCAATGCCGATGCCCGTGTCCTCGACCTCCATCTGCAGCAGCAGGCGGTCATGCCGGCTGGCGCCATGCGCGCGCAGGGTGACGCTGCCGCGCTCGGTGAACTTGATGGCATTGCTGAGCAGGTTGAACAGCACCTGCTTGAGATGCAGCGGGTCGGCCGTCACGCTGTGGTCCACGCCGCTGCCCACTTCGGTGCGCAGCGACAGCCGCTTGCCGTGGGCCAGGCCTTGCAGCAGCGGGGCCATGTCTTCGATCAGCGGGCGCAGTGCCACGGGCTGGAGCGTGGAGTCGATATGGCCAGACTCGATGCGGTGCAGATCCAGCACATTGCCCAGCAACAGCAGCATGCCCTGGGCGGCCTTGTGGGCGGAGGCCAGCATATCGCGGTGGGGCAGGCCGAGCTTTTCCCGGTCCTGCGCCAGTTCCAGCAGGCCGATGACGGCGCTCAGCGGCGTGCGTATCTCGTGGCTGGTGGTGGACAGAAACAGGCTCTTGGCCTGGTTGGCGGCCTCGGCGCGCCGCTCGGCCCGGCGTGTCCTGCGCATCTGGCGGCTCAGGTAAAAGCCCCAGACCAGGGAGATGACCGTGACCAGGGCCAGCGCCCCGGCCAGCAGCAGCAGGCGCTGGCGGTGCTCGCGCCAGAAGCTCGCGCCGTTGCCGTTATGGTGCGGCGCCCAGTGGTGGACGATTTCGGCCACCTCTTCGGGTGCGATGGACAGCTGGGCCTTTTCCAGGATGCCCAGCAGTTCAGGTTCGGCGGCGTGCACGGCCAGGCTGATGGGGCGGGTGTAGTCGTCCAGGATGCCGGTGAGCTGCAGCCGGCTGCCCAATTGCTGGGCGTTGGCATAGCGCGCCGCGTAGTCGTTGCCCACGAAGGCATCGCTGTCATTGGCCGCCACGCTGGCCAGGGCCTGGGTCAGGTCGGCATACAGCTGCAGCCGTATGCTCGGATGTTCCCTGCGCACCGTGCTTTCGAGAAAGAAGCCCGCCACCATGGCCACGCGCTTGCCCTCCAGTCGCTGGAGGTGGTGTATGGGCTTGTCGCGCGGGGTGCCTGCGTTGGCCTCGGGCCGGGCCATCACCACGACCGTGCTGCGCAGATAGGGCGGCAGCAGCCTGATATCGGGCGAGGCCGTGGGCGGCGAGGTGTACGCCGGGGTGAGCAGGGCCTTGCCGGAGCCCAGCATGGTTTCGAGTTCGGAATAGTTGCGCGCGGCGATGTACTCGAACTGCAGGCCGGCGCGGCGGCTGATCAGGTCCAGGTAGTCGGGGCCGATGCCCTGGGCCTGGCGGTCGGCATCGAGCTGTCCCAGCGGACCCAGCGAGCCGTTGAGGACCACGGGAATGCGCGGATGGGCATCCAGCCACTGCTTTTCCGAGGGCGTCAGCGCCACGCGGTCGCCGCCCAGCAGCGGGCGGCGGCTTCCACTCCAGCTGCGCAGGATGTCGTCGCCGTGCTGCACGGTGATGCTGGGCAGGGCCTGGTCCAGGTAGGCCTTCAGCTGTGCATCGCCATGCCTCACCAGCATGCCGAAGCCACGGCTTTCTATGGGCGCAAAGCCCTGCACGCGCAGGTTGAGCAGGTAGTTGGCCTGGATCAGGTAGTGCACCGTGACCGTGTCGCCGACGAAGCCGTCGATCTCGCCCAGGCTCAGCGCCTCCAGCGCGCGGCGGGGTGTTTCATAGGTCAGCAGCTCGCTGAGGGGATAGGCGGCAGCCACCTGGGAGCGCAGCAGCTGATCGGGCGTCATGGCCAGCCGCGCACCCCGGCGCCGGGCGTCGAAGGGAGCATTCGACGGGGAGACCAGCACGGGCTGGCTGGGCAGGTAGGGCACGCTCAGGGCCAGGTCGGCGCGCTCGGCTTCCAGCTCGGTGCCGCCGCAGGCCAGGTCGATCTCGCCGCGGCGCAGCGCATCGAGCACGGCCGCACGCGATCCATAGGACTTGAAGCGCACGGGCGTGGGAAAAAGCAGGCCCAGGTGGTCGGCCGTGATGCCCTGGAAGCGATCGCCATCGATCATGCCCAGCGGCGGATGGTCCGGCGTGGAAATGCCCAGCGTCAGCGGCCCGCGCGCCTGCAGCCATTGGCGGTGCGCAGGCGTGAGCCAGGGCTTGGCGCCTGCCGTGACGCGCGTGGCCAGCACCATGTCGGCGCCGCTGGCCAGGCCGGGCATGGGCATGGCCATGCCAAGTGCGCAGCCGGCCAGCAGTTGGGCCGCCAGGTGTCGGCATGCCGGCCACCATGCCTGCGTCGCTGTGGAAGTGAGAGTACGGCTTGATGTTTTCATTGAATCCCCCGGTGGCGCTGCCGCCGTCCGGCGCAGCTGACGGCCTGCGAAAACGGTCTAGACGCTGTTTTCGGCAACCAACAGGGGATTTTTAATGAAAACTAATGATTTTATCTATCGATAGATTTTTTCTTTTTTGCAGCTCGGCACTCAGGCGGCAGCAACCGCAGGGTTGGGCTGCCCCTGGGGTTCGGCCATTGCCCGAATGCCATGGACCACATCTCCAACGACGATGACGCTGGGGCTGCCCAGTCCGGTGTCGGCAATGCATTGCACGAGCGTGTCCAGCGTGGCCAGTGCATGGCGCTGCTGCGGCAGGCTGGCGTGCTGGATCACGGCCACGGGCGTGGCGGCGGGCAGGCCGTGCAGCAGCTCGGCGCGGATGTGTTCCACGCTGCTCACGCCCATGTAGATCACCAGGGTGAGCCGGGCATCGCGCGCGGTGGCGGCCAGCTGGCGCCAGTCCGTGCCGCTGTCGCCGGGCTTGGCGTGGCCGGTGATGAAGACCACGCCGTGCGCCCGGTCGCGGTGCGTGAGCGGCGCGCCCAGGCTGGTGAGCCCGGCCAGGCCGGCCGTGATGCCGTTGACGACCTGGACCTCGACGCCGGCCTCGCGCAGATGCTCTACCTCTTCGCCGCCGCGCCCGAAGATGAAGGGGTCGCCGCCCTTGAGGCGCACCACCGTCTCGCCATCCTGCACGGCGGACAGCATGAGCTTTTCGATGAAGGCCTGGGGCGTGCTCTTGCAGCCGCCGCGCTTGCCCACGTAGACGATGCGCGCCGTGGGCGAGGCATGGGCCACGATGGCATCGCTGACCAGGTCATCGACCAGCAGCACGGTGGCCGCCTGTATGGCCTTGAGGGCCTTGATGGTCAGCAGCTCCGGGTCGCCGGGGCCGGCGCCGACCAGGGTGCAGCTGCCGCGCCGGGCGGTGTTTGCGGGGGGGTGGGACGGGGTCGTCATGGCGGGGCTCCGTTTTTCTGGGGTGTTCAGCGAATCTGATCGGCAAGGTGGACGATGTGTTCCACCTGGCGCGTGAGCGCCGGCGGCACGGGCAGGCGGCCCGCAAGCACGTCCTCGGTGTAGCGCGCCGTGGTGTCCACGTCGATCTCGGCGGGCAGGCCCGGGATTTCGGAGGCCGTGCCGCTTTGCTGCTCGGCCAGCAGCTGGTGGGCGCCTGCGACGAATCCGTCGTAGCGCGGCAGCCGGCGCGGGTCGGCCGCGACCTCGCCTTCCAGCCCGCGCGAGAGCAGCACATTCATGCCCAGCGTCCCGAAGGTGCCGTGCAGCATGGGCAGGTACTCGGGATGGGTGTAGGCCGTCACCAGCAAGGACGGGCCGTCGCAGGGCGCCAGCAGCTTGACCACGCTGTGGCCCGGATTGCGCAGGCCGATGACCTCGCGCACGGACAGCAGCCGGGCCAGTGCCGGATGCAGGTGTTCGGTATGCAGATGGGCCACCTGGCCGCCATCGAGTGCCTGGGGTGCCTGCAGCGGCGCAATGCCCAGCGCCTGCAGCACATCGCTGGCCAGGATGCGCCGCGCCTCGGTGCGCATGCCGTGCAGCAGCACGGGCAGGCCTTCGCGCGCCAGCAGCAGGGCCAGCAGGGGCGTGAGCACGGGCAGACGGCGCGCGCCGTTGTAGCTGGGCAGCACGATCACGGGGCGGCCATGGGCCGAGGCGGGAAAGCGCGCGGCGCGCGCATGCACGGCATCCAGGAAGCCGCTCATCTCCTCGACCGTCTCGCCCTTGATGCGCATGGCGATGCAGAAGGCGCCGATCTCCAGATCGGTGACGCCCCCGTCCAGCACCTGGCCGAACAGGTCGGCGGCCTGCGCGCGCTCCAGCGCCTTGGCTCCGCGTGCGCCGCGGCCTATTTCCTTGATGTATTGGCTGATGCCCATGGCGTGGTGATCGTGGGTGGAATCCTGTGGGCGCATATTTTCCCGCAGGTTTCATTACTTTTCGCTATATATGCAAACCTGTCGTTCCATGGCCTCTTTCATGCCGCCTGCGGGCTGGGCGCAACGGGGATGTGGCGCACCAGGCGCTTGAGTTCAGGCAGGCAGGAGCCGCAGTTGGTGCCGCAGCGCAATTGGCCTTGCAAAGCGGCCAGGCGGGCATCGTCGCTGCCCTCGCAGCGCGCAAGCACGCCTTCGATGGCGGCCTCGTCCACGTCGAAGCACGCGCAGACCTGGCGCGTGCGCTGCGCCAGGGGCAGCGGTGCCGAGGCCGAGGACATGAGCAGCAGGCGCCCATAGTCCTGGGCCGGCAACTGGTCCTTCAGCAGGGTGCCCAGCCAGCTGCCGGCGCGCGTGTCTCCGGCCAGCAGCAAGGCTTCGACCGTGGTGGACAGGCTGGTGCGGTCCAGCCGCAGCGCACGGCTGTGCTGGCGGCGGCGGTCGCTGTAGCGCAGGGTGTCGGCGGCATCCAGGCCCAGCAGGGACTCGATCTGCGCGATGAGGGCGTCGTCGGGCGCCTCATGCGCGGCGGCGCGCAGCAGCACGCCGTGGCGGGCGCGGGCGGCGTCCTGCAGCGGCACGGCATTGCCGAAAGGCACGCAGCTGGCAAAGCCGAAGTGCGGCATGAGGGCGGACAACTGCTCGCGCACGGCCAGCACGCGGTCCTCGGGCAGCCAGGCCATGGCCAGCAGGGTCCAGGGCAGAGCGGCCTTTTGCAGCTTGACGGCCGTGTGCTTGAGTTCAGGCTGCTTGGATGCGGGGCAGAAGGCCGGCGTGGTCAGTGCGTTGAGGCCCCCCGTGGCCGTGCCGCCCAGGTACTCGCCGCCCCAGTGCATGGCCATGAAGAGCTGGGAGGGCGCGAGCGTGGCATCGGGCTGCACCGGCACCAGCAGGGCACCGCGGCGGCTGCTCATCTGCACCAGGTCGCCCGCGCGCAGGCCGCGCTCGGCCATGTCCTGCGGATGCATCTGCACACTGGGCTCGGCAGCCTGGCCGAACAGTCGTCCCAGCTGGCCCGTGCGGCTCATGCCGTGCCACTGGTCGCGCAGCCGGCCCGTGGTCAGGCTGAAGGGGTAGCTCGCATCGGGCGACTCGGCCAGCGGCTGCCAGGGCAGCAGGGCAAAGCGGGCGCGTCCATCGGGCGTGGGAAAGCGGCCGTCTTCGTAGAGCCGTGCGCGGCCCAGGGCTGCGCCTTCGGGCAGCGGCCATTGCTGGGGGCCTTGCGCGTCCAGCAGATCCCAGGACAGGCCGGTGATGTCCAGGTCACGCCCGCGCGTGCTTTCGCGGTGCTCGTTCCAGATGGCTTCGGCGCCTGCGGCGGCGTCCTCGGTGTCGTAGGGGAAGAGGCTGGGCCGGCCCGGGCGCAGCCGCGTTTCCATGCGCCGCGCGCAGTCCACGGCGATGTGCCAGTCATGGCGCGCGGCGCCCGGTGCGGCCACGGCGGGGCGTACGCGCGAGATGCGCCTTTCGCTGTTGGTCACCGTGCCGATCTTCTCGCCCCAGGTGGTGGCGGGCAGCAGCAGGTCGGCGTAGGCGCAGGTGGCGGTGGTGGCGAAGGCCTCCTGCACGATGACGAATTCGGCCCGCTGCAGTGCGCGCCGCACCAGGGCCTGGTCGGGCATGCTTTGCGCGGGGTTGGTGCAGGCTATCCACAGCGCGCGGATCTCGCCCTCGGCGGCGGCCTCGAACATCTCCACGGCGGTCTTGCCGGGCCGTGATGGCACGGCGTCCACGCCCCATAGGGCGGCCACTTCGGCGCGGTGGGCGGGGTTGGCCAGGTCGCGGTGGGCCGACAGCAGATTGGCCAGCCCGCCCACCTCGCGCCCGCCCATGGCATTGGGCTGGCCCGTGAGCGAGAACGGTCCCGCGCCTGCGCGCCCGATCTGGCCCGTGGCCAGGTGCAGGCCGATCAGCGCGGCGTTCTTGGCCGTGCCGTTGCTGCTCTGGTTCAGGCCCTGGCAGTACAGGCTCAGCGTTGCGCCACGGGCGGCGCCGTCCCGCGCATCTCCTCCCAGCGCGAACCACTGCGCGGCCTGGAAAAGGTCGTGGCGGGGCAGGCCGCAGACCTCGCTCACGCGCTCGGGCGTGGCCTGTCCGAGCAGGGCCTGCAGGTCGGCAAAGCCGCTGGTGTGGCGCGCGATGTAGTCCCGGTCCAGCCAGCCTTCCAGCTCCATGATGTGCAGCATGCCGTGGAACAGCAGGGTGTCGCTGCCGGGGCGCAGCGGCAGGAAGAGGTCGGCCATGCCGGCCGTGTCGGTGCGGCGCGGATCGGCCACGATGATCTTCATCTGCGGCCGCGCAGCACGCGCCTGCTCTATGCGCCGCGTGAGCACGGGATGGGCCCATGCCGCGTTGCTGCCCACGATGAACAGGCAGTCCGCATGGTCCACGTCCTCGTAGCAGGCCGGTGGCGCGTCGGCGCCCAGCGTGGCCTTGTAGCCCGCCACGGCGCTGCTCATGCACAGGCGCGAGTTGGTGTCGATGTTGTTGGTGCCGATCAGGCCCTTGGCCAGCTTGTTGAAGACGTAGTAGTCCTCGGTCAGCAACTGGCCGCTCACATAGAGGCCCACGGCATCGGGGCCGTGCTCCTGCACGATGGAGGCCAGCCTGCCGGCTGCCAGGTCCAGCGCGGCATCCCAGCTGATGTCCCGGGGCGCTGCCCCGCGCGTGGTGCGCAGGGCGGGCTGCAGCAGCCGGGTCTGCCGCGCCAGGGCGGGCGAGGCCGTCAGATGCAGCGTGCTGCCCTTGGTGCACAGGCGCCCTTGATTGGCCGGGTGCGCCGGGTCGCCGCGCACGCCCGTGATGCGGGCGCCATCGCTTTCGATGATGACGCCGCAGCCTGTGCCGCAGTAGGGGCAGGTGGATCGGGTTTCTTGCATGGTGGGCCTGGGGTGGATGAGGGAAGGGCAGGGCACGGGGGCGGGCGCCGTCACGGGCCGCTGGCCGGGTCGGCCTGGCTGGCTTGACTTTCGCCGAACATGAGGCGGTCGCGCAGTTCCTGCACTGCCACGCCATCGCGCAGCAGGCGGAAGTACCAGCCGCCGTCCTCGGTGTCGCCATACAGGCAGGCGCCGACCAGTCTGTCGCCGCGCAGCACCAGCTTGCGGTACACGCCCGCGCCGGGGTCGCTGAGCACGATTTCCTCCGTGCCGTCGTCGCCGCGAAAGTCGCCTGCGCTGAACAGATGAATGCCCGTGACCTTGAGCTTGGCCGAGGTCTGCGAGCCCGGGTAGCGGCCGATGCCGATTTCGGCCAGGTGGTTGGCCAGCACCTTGCCCTGCTCGAACAGCGGCGCCACCAGCCCGTAGGCCACGCCCCGGTGCGCCGCGCATTCGCCCACGGCATAGATGCGCGGGTCGGTCACGGTCTGCAGCGTGTCGCTGACCACGATGCCGCGCTGCACGTGCAGGTGCATCTGCTCGGCCAGCGCGGTCTCGGGCCGGATGCCCACGGCCATGACCACGAGCGAGGCCGGCGCATCGCGCCCGTCCTGCAGGTGCACGCAGGCCACGCGGCCCTGGCCGTCGCCCGTCAGCGCGCGGGTCTGGGCCTGCATCAGAAAGCGCATGCCGCGCTCGGCCAGCGAGGCCTGCAGCAAGGCGGCGGCGGTCTCGTCCAGCTGGCGGTCCAGCAGGCGCTCGCCAGCATGCACCACGGTGACCTCCATGCCGCGCTTCATGAGGCCGTTGGCGGCCTCCAGGCCCAGCAGTCCGCCGCCGATGACCACGGCATGGCGGTGGCTGGCGGCCGCCGCGATCATGGCCTGGGTGTCGGCAATGTCGCGGTAGCCGAGCACGCCTTCCAGCTCGCGCCCGGGCACGGGCAGCATGAAGGGGCGCGATCCCGTGGCCAGGATCAGGCGGTCGTACCCGGCGCTCACCGGCTGTCCGGCCGCGTCCACGGCGTGCACCACGCGGCGCGCCCGGTCCACCGCATGCACGCGGCAGCCTGCATGCAAGGTGATGCCGTGCCGGGCATACCAGGACCAGTCGTTGAGGATGATTTCGTCCAGCTGCTGCTCGCCCGCCAGCACCGGCGACAGCATGATGCGGTTGTAGTTGGGGTGCGGCTCGGCGCCGAACACGGTGATCTCGTAGAGGTCGGGCGCGATCCTGAGCAGCTCTTCCAGCGTGCGCACGCCGGCCATGCCGTTGCCCACCATCACCAGCCTGGATTTCTTCATTGCGCCCCCGCATCGGTTCGAAAAGCAAAAAGGCGTCATCCCCACTGCGCGGCTGCTGCCTGCGCGCGGGTTGACGCCTTTGTCCCTGGGGCAGCGGCACCTCGTTGCGCCTTGCCCCCATGGCCTGCAATGGCCACGCATGGGATGAAGCAAGCGGCATGCCAGGGCGCGCAGCCCTGCGCGGGCGCTGTCCTCGGGGCTGCCGCCCGGCGGCCGAGCCATGGTGGTGCGTCGCATGCCTCAAGGCGGTGCGCCCGCTATCGAGAGCGCGCAATCAGATGTCTGAATCGAATGGAGGTTTTGTGGCGATTTGTTTCAAATGCGACGAATCGGGGTACAACAAGCCACCGGGTCCTGCAGTAAGCCAGGGCCGCAATGACGTGAAGGATTTTTCTTCTTCAAGGGACCACGCCTATGAGAGTGAATCTGCCAGTCAGCACGCGTGAATACGCATTTCCCAAGGGCCAGACCCTGGTGTCCACCACGGACCTGAAGGGGCGCATCCTCTACTGCAACCCGATGTTCATCGAGGTCAGCGGCTACGAGCGCGAAGAACTGCTGGGCCAGCCCCACAACATGATCCGCCACCCCGACATGCCCGAGGAAGCCTTCCGCGACATGTGGGCCACCATCTCGGCCGGCCTGCCCTGGTCGGCGCCCGTGAAGAACCGGCGCAAGAACGGCGACTTCTACTGGGTCATGGCCAATGTCACGCCGCTGATGGAAGGCGACCGGCCCTCGGGCTACATGTCGGTGCGCACCGAGGCCACGCGCGAGCAGACGGATGCGGCCGAGCGCCTCTACGCCACCATGCGCGCCGAAAAGGACGCAGGGCGCAAGGTCCACGTGCTGCGCGCCGGCCATCTGGTGCGCAACAACCTGCGCGGACGCCTTGCCAGCGCGCTGAGCCTGGGCCTGGCAGGCAAGCTGGTGCTGATCTTCTTCCTGGTGGTGGCGGCAGCCTTTGGCGCGGCGATGGCGGGAGGGCACACGCTGGATGCATGGTCCGCGCTGGCCTGGCTGGCGGTCTGCATCTTCACGGGGCTGGCCGGGGCCTGGGCGTACCGGCTGACCGTGGCGCCGCTGGCGCAGATGGTGCTGCAGGCCAACCGCCTGGCGGCCGGCGACCTGACGCAGACCATACGCATCACGCGCAAGGACGTGGTGGGCGATCTGCAGAAGGCGCTGAGCCAGCTCAATGTGAACCTGCTGTCCATCGTGCGCGATGCGCGCGAGGAAAGCGACAAGATGCAGATCTCCACGCGGGAAATCGCGCAGGGCAACCAGGACCTGTCCGCGCGCACGGAAACCCAGGCCGGCAACCTGCAGCAGACGGCGGCGTCGATGGAGGAGATCACGGGCACGGTCAAGCACACGGCCGAGTCGGCGCGCCAGGCCACGGACCTGGCCACCCAGGCCAGCGAGGTGGCCGAGCGCAGCAGCGGCGCCGTCGACGGCGTGGCGGCCACCATGAAGCAGATCCAGGCCGCGTCGGGGCGCATCGGCGAGATCACGCAGCTCATCGACTCCATCGCCTTCCAGACCAACATCCTGGCGCTGAACGCCGCCGTGGAGGCCGCGCGCGCGGGCGACCAGGGCCGGGGCTTTGCGGTGGTGGCGGCCGAAGTGCGCAGTCTCTCGCAGCGCACGCAGGCAGCGGCCAAGGAGATCCGCGAACTCATAGACGACTCCGCCGCCAAGGTGCTGGATGGCAATCAGCGCACCGAGGTCGCGCAGAAAACCATGACCGAATCGCTGGACCTGGTGCGGCGCGTGAACCTGCTGATCGGCGAAATCCACAGCGCCTCCAACGAGCAGCTCAGCGGCATCTCGCAGGTCAACGCGGCCGTGGCGCATCTGGACAACATCACGCAGCAGAACGCGGCGCTGGTGGAGCAGAACGCGGCATCGGCCATGGCCTTGCAGGCCCAGGCGCAGACCGTGTCGGAGACCGTGCAGGTCTTCCGGCTGGACGCCACGGCCCGGGCACCGGCGGCCGTGGCCGACGCAGTGGCGCTGCGCCGGTCCATGAAGGCGCAGGCGCCGCTGCCGCCGCTGCGGCCGCCGCGCACCCAGCCGCAGCCGGCGCTGACCACGGGCTGAGCGCGATCCGGGCGCTGGAAAACATCGTTGACACTTGGGGCGCTGCGCCGTCATGCCCGCTGCACCGGCCGGCGCTACCATGTGACTTTGTGTTGACCGGGCGACCGGATGAAGGAACGACCATGAACTCCAGCTCTTCCCTGGCCGCCGAACTGATGGCACAACTGCAGGGCGCGCCCATGCAGCAGATGGCAGACCAGATCGGCGCCAGCCCCGCTCAGACCGAAAGTGCCGTGGGCGCGGCCCTTCCCGTGCTGCTGGGCTCGCTGGGCCGCAATGCGGCCGATCCGCAGGGCGCGGCCAATCTCTTCGGCGCGCTGCAGCGCGACCACGGCGCGGCCAGCGGTGGCGCCGGCGGGCTGGATCTGGGAGGCCTGCTGGGCTCGCTGCTGGGCGGCGGCGCAGGCGCAGGCGGCAATGCGGGCGGCGGGCTCGACGGCGCAGCCATCCTGGGCCATATCCTGGGCGGCAACCAGCAGCGCGCGCAGGACGGACTGGGCCAGGCCACGGGCCTGGGAAGCGGCGGCGCGGCCCAGCTGCTGCAGCTGCTGGCCCCCATCGTCATGTCCTTTCTTGCACAGCGCGTGAGCGCAGGCGGCATGGATGCCGGCGGCCTGGGCCAGGTGCTGGGCCGCGAGCATGCGCAGGCGCAGCAGCAGGGCGGCCTGGGTGGTGGTTTGCTGGGCAGCCTGCTTGATCAGGATGGCGACGGCCAGGTAGGTCTCAGCGATCTGATGAAGATTGGTGGCAGCCTGCTGGGCGGTCGTCGCTGAAGGGCCGCATTCACTGAATCGGGCAGGGCCGGTGCGTGTGCATACACGCGCTGGCCCTGTTGCTTTTTGGGCGCAGTTCGGATGACACTAGAACCGAATTGGCGAACGACTGAAAGGCACCCATGACAGCAGTTGCAGACATTCTCAAGTCCAAGGCCACCAGCGCGGTGTACAGCATCGCGCCTACCGATTCCGTGCTCGATGCGCTGCGGCTCATGGCCGACAAGGGCATTGGCGCCCTGCTCGTGATGGAGGGCAGCGAGATCGCCGGCATCGTCACCGAGCGCGACTACGCGCGCAAGATCGCGCTGCTGGGGCGCACCTCCGGCGCCACCCTGGTGCGCGACGTGATGACGCGCGACGTGCTGTTCGTCGGCCCCACCCAGACCACGCAGGAGTGCATGGCGGTGATGACCGAGAACCGGCTGCGCCACCTGCCCGTGGTGGACGAAGGCGGCAAGCTGCTGGGCCTGATCTCCATCGGAGACCTGGTCAAGGACATCATCTCCGAGCAGAAGTTCATCATCGAGCAGCTGGAGCACTACATCTCGGGCCGGCACTGAGCCGGGGCTCGGCCTGCCCGCCATGGGCAGGGTCTCGAAGGCGGCAGGACCTGCGAAGGTTCAGGCCGCCTTTTCCACATGCCCCTGGCGGGTGTAGAGGAAATCGATCACGGCCTTGCGGCACTGGCGGTAGAGGTCGTCCTCGGCCAGCGCCACGCGGTTGCGCGGGCGGGCCAGGCCGACCTGCAGCACCTCGCCGATGGTGGCGGCCGGGCCGTTGGTCATCATCACGATCTTGTCGGACAGCAGCACGGCCTCGTCCACATCGTGCGTGACCATGACCACGGTGCTTTGCGTGCGCGCCACGATCTCCAGCAGCTCGTCCTGCAGCTTGGCGCGCGTGAGCGCATCGAGCGCGCCGAAGGGCTCGTCCATCAGCAGCACCTGCGGCTCCATCGACAGCGCGCGCGCAATGCCCACGCGCTGCTTCATGCCGCCCGATATCTCGCCGGGCCGCTTGTGCGCGGCATGGGCCAGGCCCACCAGTTCCAGCGCGGCCAGGGTGCGGGCCTTGAGCTGGGCGCGGCTTTCCGTGCGGCCATAGACGCGCTCCACGGCCAGGTGGATGTTGCCCTCGCAGGTCAGCCAGGGCAGCAAAGAGTGGTTCTGGAAGACCACGGCGCGCTCGGGCCCGGGGCCCTTGATCTCCTTGTTGGCGCACAGCAGCACGCCCGTGGTGGGCGTGGTCAGGCCCGCGATCAGGTTCAGCAGGGTGGACTTGCCGCAGCCCGAGTGGCCGATCAGCGAGACGAACTCGCCCCGCGCAATGGTCAGGTCGATATTGCGCAGTGCTGGAAACAGGCCCTTGGCGGTCTTGAAGCTCTGCTCCACGCCCTGGATCTCGATGAACTTGGACGATGCATTCATGCCTTCACCTCTTCGAACGTAAATGCCGTTGCCAGCTTGACCAGGGCCATCTCCAGCAGCAGGCCCACGATGCCGATCACGAAGATCGCGATGATGATGTTCTTGACGTTGAGGTTGTTCCACTCGTCCCAGACCCAGAAGCCGATGCCCACACCGCCGGTGAGCATCTCGGCCGCGACGATGACCAGCCAGGCCGTGCCCACGGCCAGGCGCACGCCGGTCAGCATGTAGGGCAGCACGGCGGGGAACAGGATGGTGGTGGCGATCTTCCATTCGCTGAGGTTGAGCACGCGCGCCACGTTCATGTAGTCCTGGGGCACGCGCTGCACGCCCACGGCGGTGTTGATGAGCATGGGCCAGATCGAGCAGATGAAGATGGTCCAGATGGCCGCCGGGTTGGCGCCCTTGAAGACTAGCAGGCCGATGGGCAGCCAGGCCAGCGGCGACACCGGGCGCAGCAGGCTGATCAGCGGGTTGAACATGCGCGACAGGAAGTTGAAGCGCCCGATCACGAAGCCGGCCGGAATGCCGACCAGCGCCGCCAGGCCGAAGCCCACGGCCACGCGCTGCAGCGAGGCCAGCACGTTCCAGCCCACGCCCTGGTCATTGGGGCCGT
Source organism: Delftia sp. WSY_7 (assembly GCF_043104845.1). Classification (NCBI taxonomy): domain Bacteria; kingdom Pseudomonadati; phylum Pseudomonadota; class Betaproteobacteria; order Burkholderiales; family Comamonadaceae; genus Delftia; species Delftia sp. WSY_7. The sequence goes on from NZ_JBICLB010000055.1 coordinate 358,396, forward strand.
TGCGGTAGAACGGGTCGCTGAAAATCTCCACCGCCTGCTGCCAGGTCGCCAGGGGCCCCGGAATGCTCTGGCCGGAGCCCGCGGCCACCAGGGACCACACGCCCACCAGCAAGCCGAGGCCGCACAGCGGCGGCAGCACGGCCAGCCAGAAGGCGCGCGACAGCGCCGCCCAGTCGCGCGCAGGGGCGGGAGTCCTGGGCGTTGCCGGTGCAGCCTGCATGGCCGGGACCGGGGATGCAGCGGTAGGGGAAACCGGCGCAGGCGGGGCGGCGGCGGTGGAGGACTCTGCCGGGAAGTGGAAGACGGCGCTGACCATGGTGTGTTCCTCTGTGGGATGGGGCTTCAAAGGGGATCTCTCAGGCCTTGATGGCGAAGCTGTCCGCGTACTTGCGCGGGTCCTTGCCGTCCCAGACCGTGCCATCCATGAGCTTGCTGCTGCGCATCTCCGCCTTGGGCAGCGGGGCCTTGGCGGCGGTGGCGGCCTGCTGGTAGATGTCCAGGCGGTTGATGGAGCGGGCCACGCCCAGGTAGTCGGGGTGGTCCTTGAGCAGGCCCCAGCGCTTGTGCTGGGTCAGGAACCACATGCCGTCGGACAGGTAGGGGTAGCCCACGCTGCCGTCGCCGTAGAACTTCATGTGGTTGGGGTCGTCCCAGGTCTTGCCCACGCCGTCCTGGTAGCGGCCCAGGATGCGCTGGTTGATGGCATCCACGCCCGTGTTCACATAGGCCTTGCCGGCAATGGTGTCGGCCATGCGGGTCTTGTTGGCCAGGCTCTCGTCGATCCAGCGGCCGGCCTCGATGATGGCGGCCGTCACGGCGCGTGCCGTATTGGGGTTCTGGCGGGCAAATTCGGCCGTGGTGCCCAGCACCTTCTCGGGATGGTCCTGCCAGATGGCCTGGGAGGTGGTGGCCGTGACGCCGATGCCGTCCATGATGGCGCGGTGGTTCCAGGGCTCGCCCACGCAAAAGCCGTCCATGTTGCCCACGCGCATGTTGGCCACCATCTGCGGCGGCGGCACGGTGATGACCTTGGCATCCTTGAGCGGGTGGATGCCGTTGGCCGCCAGCCAGTAGTACAGCCACATGGCATGCGTGCCCGTGGGAAAGGTCTGGGCAAAGGTGTATTCGCGCTTTTCGCTGGCCATCAGCTTGGCCAGGCCTGCGCCGTTGACGGCGCCCTTGTCGGCCAGCTTCTTGGACAGCGTGATGGCCTGGCCGTTGTGGTTGAGCGTCATCAGCACGGCCATGTCCTTCCTGGCGCCGCCCACGCCCAGGTGCATGCCGTAGACCAAGCCGTACAGCACATGGGCAAAGTCCAGTTCGCCATTGGCCAGCTTGTCGCGCACGCTGGCCCAGCTCGCTTCCTTGGAGGGAATGATCCTGACGCCGTACTTCTGGTCGATCCCCAGCACCGAGGCCATGACCACGCTGGCGCAATCGGTCAGCGGAATGAAGCCGATGCGCACTTCCTTTTTCTCGGGCGCATCCGAGCCTGCCGCCCAGGCGCCGTGGTGGCCCAGCTGGGTGTAGAGCGCCGCGCCGCCTGCCAGCGTGCCGGCCTGGCGCAGAAAATCGCGCCGGGGCAGTGCCGGGCCGGAGGTGAGAGGGCCTGTGGTGGGCTGGGGCGTGGACGCCATGGCGGAACTCCTTCGATCGTCGGGAATGGAACACTTGCAAACCGGCATGTCCCAAGCAAAACGGCGTCCTCTCCGGCCGCGCTGCGCGGGGAGAGTGACGCCGTTGTCCTGGGGCCCTGAATCAAGACCGGGTTCCCGGCCGCCTTTGGCCGGGATTTGCCAGAGTCAATGCAGAAACCGTGCCAGGCGGCGTTCAAGGGGGACCATGCACTCCACCGGCCTTGCCGTCCGCGCCGGGCCACCTTCTGGTGCGCGACTTGCCGCAGCACTGCACCAAGTCGGTGCTGCGCTGCAACATGGCGCGCAGCGGCACGGGTTCATGGGGCGGGCGGCAGCAGATCGGCCATGGAAAGCACGGCCTGCGCCACTTCGGCCAGGCGGCGGTTCTGGTTCATGGCGGTCTGGCGCAGCAGCTTGTGGGCCTCGCCTTCGCTGAGATGGCGCCGTGTCATCAACAGGCCCTTGGCGCGCTCCAGCAGCTTGCGTTCCGTGAGCGTGGCGCGCACGGTCTCCAGCTCGGCCTGCATGGCCTGCAGCCGCTGGGACTGGTCCTGCACCAGGTCCATCACGGATCGGTCCAGCTGCGGGCCCAGACGCGCGGCCGGGGGCTGCAGCCCGCCCAGCGCCAGCGTGGCGGAGACGGGAGTGATCTCCATTGCCTGCGGCGCCTGCAGCAGCGTCTGCAGGGCGGCGCGCGCATCGACAATGCAGCGCTGGCACTGCTGCTGCAGCTCGGCCGTCAGGCGGGCCTCGACGGTGTGCAGCGCATCCATGCGCCGCGAGCAGCTGTCGAACCAGGGCTCGGCCATCTCCGGCGCCAGGGGAGTGCCCGGCGCGGCCGTGCAGCCCACGCGGCGCAGGCGTTCGATCACGGCCAGCGTGGCATCGGCCGCGCTGCTTTCTTGCCACAGGGCCAGGGAATGGGGCGGCGCAAACTCCGCAAAGACCTGAAAGCAGCGCTCCTGCGAGGCGATCAGGTGCAGCCAGTGCTGCTGGCGCGGCGCATCGCTGACGCCCGCACCAAAGGCGGCCACGCCCGTGGCACGCTCCTGGCCCGCGAATTCCTTGCCCTGCATGAAGTTGAACAAGGCCACCAGCAGGCGCGAGATACCGGGCTCGGGTGCGCTGTCGGCCGCCTCGAACACCACGGCCAGCAGGCCTGCCACCAGCTCGATGTAGATGGCGGTGGCCGCCTCCGGCGACAGGTCGTGGCTGGCGACGCGCTCGCGCAGCGCAGGCAGGGCGTCCAGGCACTGCAGCACATGGGCGATGCGGCTGAACAGTCGCGCGCCATGGCCGGGGTGCCCCGTGGAGTCTGTTTGGCCGGGCTGCATGTCCAGCCGGTCGAAGCCGTCAAGCGCCGCCGCGGCAATCCGGTCGCACTCGGCCATCTGCGCCAGCCGTGCCTCGCCGCCATGCGCGCCCGCGCTGGCCAGAAAGACGTTGGACAGGCCGCGCTCCTTTTGCAGCGCATGGATGAGGCGGCTGAGCAGATCCACCAGTGCGCTGGTGCGCTGCAGTTGCTCCAGTTCGCCGATTTCGCACTGGCGCGCGGCCACAAGAAAGTTGAGAGCGGTTTTCATGGGGGACGGGTCCTGTCTGCCTGCATTGATGCAATTCCCATGCCGGGCCTGCCGTGGCGCAAAAGGAGAAGTAGAAGCAAGGCGCAGGGTTTGATAGAATTTTTCTAACGTTTTGAAATCGTCGATACAAATTTGGACGCGTGAATGTGTCGAATATTTGCCGGGCGCCCTGCAGGAAAAAGCCCGGCTTTCCGGCACACACGACACCCATGGCATAGCCATCCACAAGATCGGGCTGCGCAATGCGGCAGCGAGGCTGAATCAGCATGAGCTTGCAATATCACGAGAAGATCGGATGTCCCCCGTGCGCTGGCGGTTCATGACCCAGGCGGTGTTGGGGCGGACTGCTGTGCGCCGGCGTGGCCCGTCCCTGGCTGCGCTGCTGCTGGGCCTGGCGCAGTGCCGGGCACTGGCGGGGGGCGAGGTCCTGGCCGCGTCGGCGCCATCCGATGGCCAGGGAAGCTGGGCCGCGGGGTGGAGCGCTTTCGGCCTGTGGGGCGCCATTCCCGTTCTGATATTCCTGCTGGTTTCGCTGGTGGTCCATGTGCGCCTGCGCGAGAAGGCTCAGCGCCTGACGCAATCGCTGCAGCAGACCAATGAAAAGCTGCTGCGCGCCAATGTGAAGCTCAAGCGCATCGCCTTCAGGGACCCGCTGACCGGCACGGCCAACCGGGCGCTGCTCGAGTACCGGCTTGGCCGGGCGATTGCGCGCGCCGACAGCTCGGTGGAGCAGCCAGGGCCCGGCGGACCGGTGCGCGTGGGCCTGCTGTACATCGATCTGGACGGATTCAAGCCCATCAACGACGTGGAGGGCCATGCCGCAGGTGACGCGCTGCTGTGCCAGGTGGCCGTGCGCCTGAACCGTATGACGCGCAAGTCGGACACGCTGGCGCGCGTGGGGGGCGATGAGTTCGTGCTGCTGCTGGGCTGCCTGGCATCGGAGGACGATGCCGTGGCCATGGCCGGCCGGGTGCAGAAGGTTTTGGGCCAGCCCTTCGATCTGCCGGGAAAGTCCATCTCCATCGGCAGCTCCGTCGGCGTGGCCATCTATCCCGATCATGGCCAGAAGGAAAAGCTCATGGCGGCGGCCGACCTCGCCATGTACACGGCCAAGCGCGCCGGCGGGAATTCCTGCGCCATCTTCAAGGAAAGCATGCGCAAGGATGTGGCCGTGCAGTTCGACCTGCAGCAAGCCCTGCGCCGCGCCGTGGCAAGCCAGCAGCTGGTGCTGTTCTACCAGCCCAAGATCGATGCCCGCACGGGCCGCATCCGCAGCGTGGAGGCGCTGGTTCGATGGAACCATCCCCGATTCGGCCTCATCAGCCCCCGCGTGTTCATTCCGCTGGCCGAGCGCTTCGGCCTGATCAGCGAGATCGGCGACTGGGTCATCGACGAGGCCTGCCGCCAGACTGCCCAGTGGACGCGCCAGCGGCGCTTCATGCGCGTCTCCATCAATATCTCGGGCTATCAGCTCTTTCAGACGCGGCTGGCGCAGTACATCGGCGAAGCGATCGAGCGGCACCGCATTCGGCCCGAGCAGCTGGTCTTCGAGATCACCGAGTCCGTGGCCATGGAGGACGACAAGACCACCATGGCCGTGATTGCCGAGTTGACGGGCATGGGCGTGCAGATTTCCATCGACGACTTCGGCACCGGCTACTCCAGCCTGGCCCTGCTGCGCCAGCTGGGCGCCGACGAGGTCAAGATCGACCGCAGCTTCGTGCGGGACGTGGCCATCAAGAGCGACGCGCGGGCCGTGGTCGATGCCATCGTGCGCCTGGCCCATGCGCTGGAGCTGCGCGTGGTGGCCGAAGGCGTGACCGACCAGCAGCAGCGCGAAGTGCTTCAGACGCTGGGCTGCGACGAGCTGCAGGGCTTTTACTTCGCTCGCCCCATGAACGCCCAGGCGCTGATCGCCAGCGAAATCTGGACCTCCGACGGCATCGAGCCCGTGCAGTTCTCGCGCTCGTCATACCTGGACAACCTGTAGCGGCCCGCCGGCCCCGCAACTGCCCGCCGGCCAGGGGCCATTGACGCGGGCGGCCGTGCGCCGCGCCCGCAGGTTCTACACTTCAGTCCCATGAGTTTGCTGATTCTGGGGATCGAATCCTCCTGCGATGAAACCGGCGTGGCCCTGGTCGAGGCCCCCGATGGCACGGGCGTGCCCAGGCTGCTGTCCCATGCGCTGCACAGCCAGATCGACATGCACCGCGCCTATGGCGGCGTGGTGCCGGAGCTGGCCAGCCGCGACCACATCCGCCGCGTGCTGCCGCTGACCGAAAGCGTGCTGGGCGAGTCCGGCCGCACGCTGGACCAGGTCGATGTGATCGCCTTCACGCGCGGCCCCGGCCTGGCCGGCGCGCTGCTGGTGGGCGCGGGCGTGGCCTGCGCCATGGCTGCGGCGCTGGACAAGCCCGTGCTGGGCGTGCACCACCTGGAAGGCCACCTGCTGTCGCCCTTCCTGAGCGCCGATCCCCCCGAATTCCCCTTCGTGGCCCTGCTGGTCTCGGGCGGCCACACGCAGCTGATGCGCGTGGACGGCGTGGGCAGCTACGCCATCCTGGGCGAGACCATCGACGACGCGGCCGGCGAGGCCTTCGACAAATCGGCCAAGCTCATGGGCCTGCCCTATCCGGGCGGCCCCGTGCTCTCGCGCCTGGCCGAGGGCGGGGACGCGCAGGCCTTCAAGCTGCCCCGGCCGCTGCTGCATTCGGGCGACCTGGACTTCTCGTTCGCCGGCCTGAAGACGGCCGTGCTGACCCAGGCGAAGAAGCTGGGCGATGACCTTGAGGCGCGCAAGGCCGACCTGGCCGCCAGCACGCAGGCGGCCATCGTCGAGGTGCTGGTCAAGAAGACGCTGGCGGCGCTGCAGCAGACCGGCATGAAGCGCGTGGTCGTGGCCGGCGGCGTGGGCGCCAACCGTCTGCTGCGCGCCCAGCTGGATGCGGCCTGTGCCAAGCGCAAGCTGCGCGTGCACTACCCCGAGCTGCACCTGTGCACCGACAACGGCGCCATGATCGCCATGGCCGCCGCCATGCGCCTGCAGGCAGGCCGCGAAATGGCGAACAGGCACTACGCGTTCGACGTCAAGCCGCGCTGGCCGCTCGATTCGCTGGCCTGATGGTCCGGGGCCGCGTGCCCGGCCTGCACGGCGGGCGCAAAAAAAGCCCGGCGCGGGCCGGGCTCTGGAAACGGGCTGTCACCTTGCCAAGAGGATGGAAGAAAGGATGGTTGACAGCCCGGGTGCACAAACGCGCTGACCGTGACCGGACTTACTGGATGCTCAGCATGGTGGCCTTGCTCTGGGGTTCCAGGCGGGCCAGGGACAGCGTGAGCACGCCGTTTTCCAGCTTGGCGCTGCTGGCGGCCGTGTCGATTTCATGGTCCAGCTCCCAGGCACGCTGCACCTGGCGGGGCGCGCCCTCGACGCTGGACAGACGGACCACGGCGCCTTCGATGCTCAGCTGCAGCTGCTCGCGGGACAGGCCGGGCACATCCAGCTGCAAGGTCGTGGCCTTTTCATCGCGCTGAACCTGCACCGACGAGAGCGAAGGGGCCGCGTTGCCCAGGGTGCCTTGCAAGAAGCGCTGCAGGGCCAGATCGGCGGCTTGGGGAGCGAAGGCGTTGCGGCGGAGAACAGGCGTGAAGATCATGGTGGGTTGGCTCCTATAAACTGCGCGGCTTCATCGAAGTTGTCGCCGCATGGAGCCTAGTTAAGCGGTGTTGAACGCATTTCAAGAGGAAAAAGCCATGAATAAATTGCGCCGCAAGGTCTTGAAAAGCGGCGCCATGGCGCTATTTGCGGCGCCCGCGCTGCTGGCCCGGGCGTCAAGCGGACACGACCGGCCCGTGTCGCCGCCGCGCGGCGAGCCGATACGGCTGGCGCTGATCGAAAGCCTGTCCGGCCCCTTTGCCAACACGGGCGAGGCCGTGTTCCGCAACCTGCTGTGGGCCGCCGAGCGCGTGAACGCGCGCGGCGGTGTGCTGCTGCCGGCCGCGCAGGGCGGCGCCCGGCCCCTGGCCATCGAACGCCATGACAGCAAGGGCCAGAACGAGGAGGCGCTGTCTGCGCTGCGCGCAGCCATCGACGGCGGCGCGCGCGTGGTCATGCAGGGCAATTCATCGGCCGTGGCCGCCGTGCTGGTCGACGCCATTGCCAAGCACAACGAGCGCGATCCGGCCCGGCGCGTGCTGTACCTGAACTACTCGGCCGTCGATCCCGCGCTCACCAACGAGCGCTGCAGCTTCTGGCACTTTCGCTTCGACGCCCATGCCGACATGCGCATGGCCGCGCTGATGCAGGTGCTGCGCGAGGACGGGGCCGTGCGCAACGCCTACCTGATCGGGCAGGACTACAGCTTTGGCCAGGCCGTGCTGCGCGAGGCAAGGCGCCAGCTGGCCGCGCAGCGGCCCGATGTGGCCATCGTGGGCGACGAGCTGCATCCCGTGGGGCGCGTCAAGGACTTTGCGCCCTATGCGGCCAAGATCAAGGCCAGCGGCGCCCAGGCCGTGATCACGGGCAACTGGGGCAACGATCTGATGCTGCTGGTCAAGGCCGCGCGGGAGGCGGGTTTTGACGGCCGCTTCTACACCTTCTATGGCAATGCGCTGGGCGCGCCCGCTGCCCTGGGCGAGGCCGGCGTGGGCAAGGTGCTGGCCGTGGCCGACTGGCTGCCCAACGTGCCGGGCCCCGACAGCCAGGCCTTCTACAAGTCATTCCGCGAGCGCTTTCCCAGGCCTGCCGATGACTATGTGCACATGCGCATGCAGCTGATGATCGAGGCCCTGGCCCAGTCCATGGCGCGTGCGGGCAGCACCGACACGGTGGCCGTGGCGCAGGCGCTGGAAGGCGCCGAGGTGGCGCTGGCCGGGCGCAAGGGCCGCATGCGCGCGGCCGACCACCAGTTCCAGCAGGCGCTGGTGGTCGGCGTCATGGACAGGCAGGGCGCGTCCGGCGTGCCCTTCGATGTGGAAGGCTCGGGCTACGGCTTCCGCGTGGTGCGAGAGATCGAGGCCGCGCGTGCCGAGCAGCCCGCGATGTGCCGCATGCGCCGGCCCTGACCACCTCGACGGTTTGGATGGACTGGATCAGCGGCCCATGGCTGCCGCGACTTCCTGGCCCAGCTCGATCACGGACAGCGCGTAGTAGCTGGACCAGTTGTAGCGCGTGATGGCATAGAAGTTCTCCGTGCCCGCGATGTACAGCGGCTGGCCCTGCGCGCCGTTTTCCAGCTTGACCAGGGCCAGCGGCCCCGGGTGCGCGGCGCCGTCGCCAGGCAACTGCACGCCGCGTGCGGCCATCTCGTCGGCCGTGAACTGGGGAAGGATGTCGGGCGCCAGCAGGGCGGCCAGGTCGGCGCCCTGGGCCTGCATGATCACCGGGTAGTGGGTGGGCATGCCGCTTTTCCAGCCATGCGCGACAAAGTAGTTGGCCACCGAGCCGATGGCATCGGCCGCGCTGCCGAACAGGTCGATGCGGTCGTCGCCGTCAAAGTCCACGGCCCACTTCACCCAGCTGCTGGGCATGAACTGGCCCATGCCCATGGCGCCTGCGTAGCTGCCGCGCAGCGAGAACGGGTCCGTGCCCGCACGGTGGGTGAAGCGCAGGAACTGCTCCAGCTCGCCACGGAAGTACTCGGTGCGCGCCGCAGCGCGCGGGTGGGTGGCAGGGAAGTCGAAGCTCAGCGTGGCCAGGGCGTCCATCACGCGGAAGTTGCCCATCTGCTGGCCGTAGATGGTCTCCACGCCGATGATGCCGACGATGATTTCGGCCGGCACGCCGTACTGCTTTTCGGCACGCGCCAGCGCGGCGGCGTTGGCCTGCCAAAAGCGTGTCCCGGCACGTATGCGCACGGGCTCGACAAAGCGGCTGCGGTAGACGCCCCAGTTCTTGGCCGTGCCCTGGACGGCCGGCGTCATCAGGCGCGGCACCTGGGGCAGAAAGCGGGCCTGGGCGATGGTCTCGCGCACCCAGTCCACCGGCAGGTCGTGGCGCATCGCAATGTCGGCGGCCATCTGCATGGCTTCGGGCCGTTCGCCGTAGGGCGTGCTGCCCTGCACGGTCCTGGCCACGGCGGCGCCGCCAGCGGCCGTGGCGGCGGCCGTAGCGGCCGTGCGCTTTTTCGTGGAAGGTTTGGCCGTGGACTTGGTCGTGGTTTTAGCCGAGGTTTTGGCCGTGGCTTGGGCGGCAGGGCTGGCTGCCGGCTTGCCGGCCAGCGCGCCGCAGGGCACGGCCGCGGCCGCGAGCAGCAGCAGGGCGCAGGGGATCAGTCGTTGCTTGGTCATGGTGTGCTTGTCGTGGGGCCGGCAGCGGCGGCTTGTGGCCGTGGCTGCGGATTGCGTGGCCAGTCCAGCGCCCGCCATTGGCGTCGCAGGGCGGGCAGGCCGGGGGTGTCGGGTGCGGATGAGGATGGGGATGGCCGTGCGTAGCGCTGGCGCTCCATTCCCAGGAGCCAGTCGTGAAGGGCCTGGGCCGCCTTGGCATCGTCCTGGCCCCAGCGGTCCATGACCTGGGCTGCCAGCGCACGAGGGGGCAGGCTGGTGTCGGCGTCCAGGCCGATGCGCCGCAGCCGGGCGCGGGTCCTGTCCATGAGGCGCAGCCATTCGTCGCGGCTGGTGCGCTGGGCGCGGGCCATCCAGGCCAGCCACGCCAGCGCGGCCACGCCGGCCAGCGCGCCCAGCAGGCGCAGCATGTCCACCCACGAGGGCGATTGCACGCCCAGGTTCTTGAGCAGGTCCAGCTGGCGGCTTTGCGTGTAGTTCAGCACCCACTGGTTCCAGCCGTTGTTGACGGCCTCCCACACGGCGCGCATCTGCTGCAGCATGCCCACGCCCACGAAGTTGCCCATGGCTCCGGCGATGGCGCCCTGCGGCGCGCGCAGGCGCTGGAACTCGCCCACGCGCGACGGGGCCACGGCGCCAGTGGGGTCGATGCGCACCCAGCCCTCATCCTCCAGCCACACCTCGGTCCAGGCATGGGCGTCGGCATTGCGCACGGTCCAGTAGCCGTCGACCGGGTTGCGCTCGCCACCCTGGTAGCCGGTGACGATGCGGGCAGGCACGCCCATGCCGCGCATCAGCACGGCGAAGGCGGAGGCGATGTGCTCGCAGAATCCCTCTTTGCTGTCGAACCAGAAGTCATCGGCCGTGTGCACGCTGTCCACCACGCCGGGCTCCAGCGTGTAGGTGTAGCCGCCCTTGCGCAGGCGCGCCAGCGCGGCCTGCACCCAGGCACGGGGCGCGGCATCGGCCAGTTGCGGGTCGGCGCGCATCTGCCGGGCCAGCTCCAGCGTGCGCGGGTTGCTGCCTTCGGGCAGCTGGGTGTAGCGGCGCAGGCCGCGCGTGGGCTTGAGCGGGCCGTAACTGAACTGCACATGGCTTTGGGCGCTGATGCGCACCACGTCGGTGATGGGGCGCCAGGTCAGCCATTGCAGCTGGGGCGTCATGCGGGCGGTGCCCATGCCCGGGGGCAGTTCGGGGGGCTGGGGCGTGGCGTCAAGCATGGTCAGCCAGGGGCGGCGGCTGGGCTCTATGGTCATCTGGTAGCGCACGCCTTCGCCCGAGACGCGCAGCTGGGCGCTGTCCAGCCCGGCCTCCGTGTCCATCTGCCATTCCTGGCCGTCGAAGCGCGACAGCACGGGGCCTCGGAAGTACAAGGTGTTGGCCGGTGGCGGGGCGCCGTCGGGCGTGTCGAAGCGCAGGCGCAGTGCGATGTTCTCGTCCAGCACCAGCGAGGCCATGGAGCCCACGCGCATGTTCTCCGACAGGCCGCTGCGGCCGGCCAGGTCGTTGCCCGGCACGCCCCACAGCGGGGCCATGCGCGGAAAGAACAGGAACAGCGCCACCATCACCGGCGTGCCCCACAGCGCCAGCAGGGCTGCCGTGCGCAGTGCCTGGGTCAGCGGCGGCCGGCCGGCGGTCATGTGGGCATTGACCAGGGCCGTGAGCAGGCCCAGCAGGCCCAGCACCATGGCCAGGGCCAGCAGCAGGGACTGCGAGTAGAAGAAGTTGGCCAGCAGCGCGAAGAAGCCCAGGAAGAACACCACCATGGCGTCGCGCCGGGCGCGCAGCTCCAGTGTCTTGAGCGCCAGCAGCAGCACGATCAGCGTCACGCCCGCATCGCGCCCGACAAAGGTGCCGTGCGAGACCCAGGTGGCGCCGAGGGCCAGCAGCAGCAGTCCGCCCAGCAGCCAGCGGCCGGGCAGGGGCTGGCCGCGCCAGGCCAGCAGGGCGCGCCACAGCAGCAGGCCGGCCACGAAGACCATGGTCCACCAGGGCGTGTGGGCGGCCTGGGGCATCAGCACCCAGGCCACCACGGCCAGCAGGAACAGGGTGTCGCGCGCATCGCGGGGCAGGGCGGCCAGGCGCTGGCGACAAGTGGCCGCAGGCTGCGCAATGGCTTGGAAGGAGGAGGGCATGGACGTGCGATTCATGGGCAGGCCGCCAGGGCTTCCAGGCAGAGCGTGGCATGGGCCGCGCCCTGGTCGGGGGCGATCTCGCGGCCGTCGGGCAGGCGCAGGCCCCAGGTCAGGTCCTGCTGGCGCGCGGCCAGCACCCAGGCGGTCAGGCGGCTGAGGCGGGCCTCGGGGTCGGCCAAGCCGGTGGCCTTGGCATCCAGCCACAGGCGGTGCTGCTGGGACAGCGGGCGGTCGCGGCTCACCAGCTGGTTGCTGCCCGTGGCAAAGGCCTGTGCAGCCTTTTTCCAGACCACCAGCTTGAGCGGATCGCCGCGGCGGTAGGCCCGCACACCGTCGAACTCGTCGCCGTGCCGCGTGGCAGCCGCGCTGCGGCCGCCGGCATCGGCGCTGGCCGGTGGCAGGGGCGGCGGATTGTGCTCGGGCGCCGGGTAGATCCAGGCCTGCGTCTGTGCGCGCCACAGCGCCCAGACGCGGAAGGTGCCCAGCGGATAGCGGGTGGCCGCCGTGATCGTGGGCAGCGGCTGCCGTCCCCGGCGCAGCGGCGTGAAGGCCAACTGTGCCGTGGTGCTGCCCTGTGCCGGTACATCGATCCAGGTCCAGTCGGTGGCCGGGACATCGCCCTGCACGGCCAGGCCTATGCCCCAGCGCGTGCTGCGGCGGCTGTTGTGCAGCACCACGTCGAAGCGGCAGGGCTGGCCGGCAAAGCTGCCGGCCGGCGGCACCAGGTGCATTGCCAGGCCGCGCAGGTTGCCGTGGCCGACCACCATGCCCGCAGCCGCGCTTCCGGCCAGCAAAAAGGTCAGCAGGTAGCCCAGGTTGAGCTGGTAGTTGATGGCTGCCACCAGCAGCACGCACAGCGTCAGCGCCAGGGCCCAGCCTGCGCGCGAGGGCATGATGTAGACATTGCGCTGGGTCAGCCTGAGGCTGTCGGTGCGCGGCAGGCGGGCATGCCACCACTGGCGCACGCGCCGCGCAGGAGACCAGCGCTGGCGCAGCGATGCCCCCGGCTGGGCGGCGCCGGGCGAGGACGCTGGAGCGGCCGGCATCAGCGCAGCGCCACGGCGTCCAGCATGGCGCGCACCTGCTCCACGGCACCCCGGCCGCTGGAGCCTATGGGCACCAGGCGGTGGGCGGCCGTCTGCGGCAGGATGGCCTGCACATCGTCGGGCGCCACGTAGTCACGCCCCTCCATCAGGGCCACCGCCCTGGCCGCGCGCAGCAGCGCAATGCCCGCGCGAGGCGACAGGCCCTGCACGAACCACTGGCCCGAACGCGTCGCCTCCAGCAGGTCCTGCACATAGTCGAGCAAGGCATCGCTGGCATGGACCTGCAGCACGGCGGCCTGCAACTGCTGCAGCTCGTCCGTGGCCAGCAGCGGGAGCAGTGCATCGGCCTGGGCGCGCCGGCCATTGCCGGACAGCAGGGAGCGCTCGGCCGCGCGGTCGGGATAGCCCAGGCTGATGCGCATCAGAAAGCGGTCCAGCTGGCTTTCGGGCAGCGGGAAGGTGCCCAACTGTTCCTGGGGGTTCTGGGTGGCGATCACGAAGAAGGGCTCGGGCAGGCGGTGCGTGCGGCCTTCGGACGAGACCTGGCGCTCTTCCATGGCTTCGAGCAGGGCGCTCTGTGTCTTGGGGCTGGCGCGGTTGATCTCGTCGGCCAGCAGTACCTGGGCGAAAACGGGACCTGGATGGAAGACGAAGGACTCGCTGCTGCGCTCATAGATGGACACGCCGGTGAGGTCGCTGGGCATGAGGTCGGCCGTGAACTGCACGCGCGAGAACTGCAGCCCGAAGCTGTGCGCCAGCGCATGGGCCAGCGTGGTCTTGCCCACGCCGGGAACGTCTTCCAGCAGCAGGTGTCCCCCGGCCAGCAGGCAGGCCACGCTGTCGCGGACCTGAGCCGGCTTCCCTACAACCACCGTGTTAAGCTGATCCAGAAGCGCCTTGATCTTGTGTGTAGCTTGCATGGCGCGACGTTATCCTAAAAAAAACATCGCGGAGACATCACTGTGGGCAAGACGGGTTATTTCACCCATAGGGAGTGCTGGCGGCATGAGATGGGGCCGGGGCACCCAGAGTGCCCGGCCCGGCTGGACGCCATCGAGGACCGGCTGCTGGTGACCGGCGTGGCCGATGCGCTGGAGCGGCACGAGGCCCCCCAGGCCTCGCTGGCCGACATCGAACTGGCCCATGACCGCATGCATGTGGCCGCGCTGCAGGGCCTGACCCAGCGCCTCATCGAGGAGCAGCAGGCCGGCGGCCCCGAGTACTCCCAGATCGACACCGACACCTCCATCAACAGCCACACCTTCTCGGCCGCGCTGCATGCGGCCGGTGCCGCGCTGGCGGCCACCGATGCGGTGATGGCCGGCGAGCTGGAGAACGCCTTTTGCGCCGTGCGCCCTCCCGGCCACCATGCCACCCGCCACCAGGCCATGGGCTTTTGCTTCTTCAACAACGTGGCCGTGGGCGTGAAGTACGCGCTCAGCCGCCACCACCTCAAGCGCGTGGCCGTGATCGATTTCGACGTGCACCACGGCAATGGCACGGAGGACATCCTCTCCGGCGACGACCGTGTGCTCATGTGCGGCATCTTCCAGCACCCCTTCTATCCCTTCAGCGGCGACCAGCACCCGGCCGCCAACATGGTCAACGTGCCGGTGGCCGCCTATACCAAGGGCATGGACATCCGCGAGATCGTCGAGATGATGTGGATCCCGCGACTGGAGGCCTTCAAGCCCGAGCTGATCTTCATCAGCGCCGGCTTCGACGCCCACCGCGAGGACGACATGGGCCAGCTGGGCATGACCGAGCAGGACTTCACCTGGATCACCTCGCGCATCAAGGACATTGCGCGGCGCTTTTCCAAGGGGCGCATCGTCTCCTGCTTGGAAGGCGGCTACGTGATGGGGCCGCTTGCGCGCAGCGTGGAAGCGCACGTGCGCGTGCTGGCCGACCTTTGAACCCGATCTGGAGCACCATGAACGCGAGCACCCATCCTTCTGAAGCCAGCCCCCTGCTCGACGTGCAGCGCGACGCGCGCGGCGTCGTGCGGCTCACGCTCAACGATCCGCAGCGCTTCAATGCCCTGGGCGAGCAGATGCTCACGCAGCTGCAGCAGGCGCTGGACGATGTGGCGCGTGACGAGTCGGTGCGCGTGGTCGTGCTGGCTGCAGCCGGCAAGGCCTTTTGCGCCGGACACAATCTCAAGGACATGGCGGCCCATCCGCAGCTGGACTACTACCAGAAGCTGTTCGCGCAGTGCAGCCGCATGATGCTGTCCATCCACCGGCTGCCCGTGCCCGTGATCGCGCGCGTGCACGGCATTGCCACGGCGGCGGGCTGCCAGCTCGTGGCCCAGTGCGATCTGGCCGTTGCTGCGCAGGCGGCACGCTTTGCCACCAGTGGCATCCACTATGGCCTGTTCTGTGCCACGCCCAGCGTGCCCTTGGTGCGCAATGTGCCGGCCAAGCAGGCCATGGAGATGCTGCTCACGGGTGACTTCATCGACGCGCAGCAGGCGCTGGACCAGGGCCTGGTCAACCGCGTGGTGGCCGAGGAGGCGCTGGACGATGCGGTGGAGCACTTCGTGCAGTCCATCGTCAGCAAGCCCCGCGCGGCCGTGGCCATGGGCAAGGCCCTGGTCTACCGCCAGCGCGAGATGGGCATCGAGGCGGCCTACCAGCTGGCCGGCCAGACCATGGCCGCCAACATGATGGATGCCGACGCCCAGGAGGGCGCCCAGGCCTTCGCCGCCAAGCGCGAACCGGCCTGGAAGACGGGCCGCTGACCGACCTGCATGTAGGCCCCGGTCCGGTTGGCCTGTCCTGGATCTGCGCGATGATGGCGGCCTGCGCCCTTGCGGCGGAACGGCCCTGATCCATGGACATCTTCGACAAGCTCATCAACGACTTCCAAAGCTCCAGCGCCTGGCTGGAGTTCTCCGTTCTCATCGGCTGCCTGCTGCTGGCCTACGGCGCCATGCGCGGCCTGCATGCGCGCTATGGCCATCTGAACGATGGCAAGCCCTCCGTATGGATAGGCCGCCATGCGCTCGACGGCGCACTGTTCCCGCTGCTGGCGCTGGTGCTGGTCTTCACCAGCCAGGAGATCCTGGCGCGGTTTTCCACGGTGTTCTGGCTGCGCGTGGCCGTGTCGCTGCTGGTGTCCCTGTCGGTGATCCGCTTCGTGGCGCGGGTGCTCAGCCGGACCTTCCCCCACTCCACCGTGGTGCGCCTGATCGAGCGCATCTTCTCCTGGCTGGCCTGGGGCGCGGCCGTGCTGCACAGCATCGGCCTGCTGCCGCAGGTCATGGAGGAGCTGGAGGCCCTGCAGTTCAACATCGGCAAGACGCCGGTCAGCCTGCTCAACCTGATCGAGGGCACGCTGTCGGCGGGCCTGATGATGGTGGCCGTGCTCTGGCTGTCCACGCTGTTCGAGCAGAAGGTCATCAACCAGTGGGTCAGCGACCTGTCCATGCGCAAGGTGGCCATGAACATCACGCGCAGCGTGCTGATCCTGGTGGGCCTGCTGGTCTCGCTGTCCATGGTGGGCGTGGACCTGACGGCGCTGTCCGTCATGGGCGGCGCCATCGGCGTGGGCCTGGGTTTCGGCATGCAGAAGATCGCCTCCAACTACGTCAGCGGCTTTCTGGTGCTGATCGAGCGTGCGCTGCGCATCGGCGACAACGTGCGCGTGGACGGCTTCGAGGGCCGCATCACTGATATCCGCACGCGCTACACCATCATCCGCGCGCTCAACGGCCGCGAATCCATCGTGCCCAACGAGACGCTGATCACCCAGCGTGTGGAGAACCTCACCGGATTCGACGTCAAGTTCGGCCTGTCCACCAACATCGTCGTGGGCATGGACAGCGATGTGGAGCAGGTGCGCGGCATCCTGCTCGAAGCCGCAGCCGCGCAGCCGCGCGTGCTCAAGACGCCCGCGCCTTCGGTGGCTCTGGTCGACTTTGTGGAGCAGGGCCTGCAGTTCAGTCTCAGCTACTACATCAACGACCCGCAAAATGGCCAGGGAAATGTGCGCTCCGAGGTCAACCTCGCCGTGCTGCGCGGCCTGCGTGCCGCAGGCGTGAGCCTGCCGGTCCCCAGGCAGGTGGTACAGATCACCGAACGCGGGGGCGTGGCGGCCCAGGCAGCAGAGAAAAGCAGCTAGGATTATTCCTAGGTGCATACCCTGAGTTCAGGCTGTTCCCCTGCAGGAAATCTCAAGGGTCGTGCTTAAAATGGCACGATCGTTCTTTTTTGTGAGTGCGCATGCGGCCCTCGGCCGTCAGGGAAACCTGCCTCAGCTGCTGCAGCGCCGCATACAATGATTTCGGTTTACGTAAACGTCAATCTATCAATCAATCAGGAGCCGCTGCAATGAAGGTTTTGGTCCCGGTCAAGCGCGTGGTGGACTACAACGTGAAGGTCCGCGTGAAGTCGGACGGCACGGGCGTGGACATCGCCAACGTCAAGATGAGCATGAACCCCTTTGACGAAATCGCCGTCGAAGAAGCCGTTCGCCTCAAGGAAAAGGGCTTGGTCACCGAAGTCATCGCCGTCTCCTGCGGCGTGGCCCAGTGCCAGGAAACCCTGCGCACGGCCATGGCCATCGGTGCCGACCGCGGCATCCTGGTGGAGACCACCGAGGAACTGCAGCCCCTGGCCGTCGCCAAGCTGCTCAAGGCCCTGGTGGACAAGGAACAACCCGGCCTCATCATCCTGGGCAAGCAGGCCATCGACGACGACGCCAACCAGACCGGCCAGATGCTGGCGGCCCTGGCCGACCTGCCGCAAGCCACCTTCGCCTCCAAGGTCGAAGTCGCTGGCGACAAGGTGAATGTCACGCGCGAAGTGGACGGCGGCCTGGAAACCCTGGCCCTGAGCCTGCCGGCCGTCATCACCACCGACCTGCGCCTGAACGAGCCGCGCTACGTCACGCTGCCCAACATCATGAAGGCCAAGAAAAAGCAGCTGGACACCGTCAAGCCTGAAGAGCTGGGCGTCGATGTCGCCCCGCGCCTGAAGACGCTCAAGGTGGCCGAGCCCGCCAAGCGCGGCGCTGGCGTGAAGGTGCCCGATGTGGCGACCCTGGTCAGCAAGCTCAAGAACGAAGCCAAGGTCATCTAAAGGAATTCGCAGACATGACATCCCTCGTTATTGCAGAACACGACAACGCTTCCATCAAGAGCGCCACGCTCAACACCGTCACTGCGGCCCTGGCCTGCGGCGGCGACGTGCATGTGCTGGTGGCGGGCGAGAATGCCGGCGCCGCTGCGCAGGCTGCGGCCCAGATCGCCGGCGTTGCCAAGGTCATCCACGCCGACGGCGCCAGCCTGAAGGACGGCCTGGCCGAGAACATTGCGGCTCAGGTGCTGGCAATCGCTTCGAACTACAGCCACATCCTGTTCCCCGCCACCGCCAGCGGCAAGAACGCCGCGCCGCGCGTGGCCGCCAAGCTGGACGTGGCCCAGATCAGCGACATCACCAAGGTGGACAGCGCCGACACGTTCGAGCGCCCCATCTACGCAGGCAACGCCATTGCCACGGTGCAAAGCAGCGACAAGGTCAAGGTCATCACCGTGCGCGGCACGGGCTTTGACGCAGCGGCCACCACGGGCGGCAGCGCCCAGGTGGAGCAGCTGGCGGCCGCTGGCGACAGCGGCAAGAGCAGCTTCGTGGGCCGTGAAGTGACCAAGAGCGACCGCCCTGAACTGACGGCCGCCAAGATCATCGTCTCCGGCGGCCGCGCGCTGGGCAGCAGCGAGAAGTTCCAGGAAGTCATCACGCCCCTGGCTGACAAGCTGGGCGCGGCCATCGGCGCTTCGCGCGCTGCGGTGGATGCGGGCTATGCGCCCAACGACCTGCAGGTCGGCCAGACCGGCAAGATCGTCGCCCCGCAGCTGTACATCGCCCTGGGCATCTCGGGCGCCATCCAGCACTTGGCCGGCATGAAGGACTCCAAGGTGATCGTGGCGATCAACAAGGACCCCGAGGCACCGATCTTCTCGGTGGCCGACTACGGCCTGGAGGCCGACCTGTTCCAGGCCGTGCCCGAGCTGGTGCAGGCGCTGTAAGCGACCAAAGCTGAAAAATGAGGGGCACAAGGCCCCTC
Organism: Delftia sp. WSY_7; assembly: GCF_043104845.1. NCBI lineage: Bacteria > Pseudomonadati > Pseudomonadota > Betaproteobacteria > Burkholderiales > Comamonadaceae > Delftia > Delftia sp. WSY_7. The sequence goes on from NZ_JBICLB010000055.1 coordinate 377,148, forward strand.
TTTTTCCGTCACGGATGCCGGGATGGCCCGCTGGTCATGGTTCGCGGCAACGACTACAACAACGGCTTTGGCCGCCAGCGGGTGCTGGCAATGGCATGAACCGAGAGGGAGATTGAAATGAAGATGATGCGCTTGCGCCTGGCCCGCACGGCCGTGGCCTTTGTCTGTGGCGCCATGGCGCTGGCCGCCGAGGCCAATGCCTGGGTGGTGGGGCAGGTGGCACCCATGTCGGGAGCCGGTGCGACGCAGGGCCGGGCCTATGCCCAGGGCATGCGCCTGTACTTCGACCAGATCAACAAGGCCGGCGGCGTGCAGGGCCAGCCCGTGCAACTGGTCACGGTGGACGATGTGGGCCACCCCGATGAAACCGTGGACAAGACCCGCAAGCTGCTGGACGAGTCCAAGCCCGTGGTGCTGGCCGGCTACTTCGGCAACCGCAACATGGCTTCGCTGCTGGACAGCAAGCTGCTCGACCAGTCCCAGATCTCCCTGGTGGGTTACCAGAGCACGGACACGCGTGTGCTGAGCCATCCCCAGATCTTCAGCACCCGCGCCAACCTGCCCGAGGAAATGGCCAAGATCGCCTCGCACCTGGCCACCGTGGGCATCACGCGCCTGGCCCTGCTGCATGACGAGCGCCCGGATGCCAAGGCCGTGGCGGAACTTGTGGACAAGGCAATTGCGCCTTCCAAGGCCAAGCTGGTGGTCAGCGCCTCGCTGAGCACGGGCAAGGGCGCCATGGACAAGGCCGTGTCCCAGTTGCAAAAGGCCCAGCCTTCGGCGCAGGCCGTGATGGTGGTGGCCTCCAGCCCCGTGACCTCGGCCTTCGTCGAGGCGTACCGCATGGCGGGCGGCACGGCCCAGATCTACGCGACATCGGAAGCCGATATCGAGCAACTGGCCAAGCGCCTGCCCGTGGAGTTCATGAGCGGCCTGTCCATTGCCCAGGTCGTGCCCAGTCCCTACAAGGTGACCATGCGCCTGAACAAGGAGTTCAGGGACGCGGCCACCGCTGCCGGCAAGTCGCTGACCGTGCCGGTCAGCTACGCCATGATGGAAGGCTATGTGAACGCCCGCGTCATCGTGGAGGCCATGCGCCGCACCCAGCCGCTGACGCGCGAGAAGCTGGCCGCTTCGCTGCGCGGCCTGGACGCCTTCGATCTGGGCGGCTACTGGGTTACCTATCGTCCGGGCTCGCAGGCGGGCTCGAAATTCGTGGATTTGTCCATCGTCAACGCATCGGGCCGCGTCACGCAATAACGCAGCAATGCAGTAGTGCCGTGGCGGCGCGCCCGCTGTCCCAGGTCGCCGCGCGCTGCGCGCCGGCGGTCCAGGCTCTGTTCAGGAAGGTTCAACAATGACTTACTCGGCTCCCCTCAAAGACATGCTGTTCGCCATGGAGCATCTGGCCCAGATCGACCAGGTGGCGCAGTTGCCCGGTTTCGAGGAGGCTGGCCTGGAGACCGCCCAGGCCGTGCTGGAGGAATGCGCCAAGCTGTGCGAAGGCGTGGTGGCGCCGCTGAACCTGCCGGGCGACGTGGCGCCTTCCAGCCTCAAGGACGGCGTGGTCACCACCACGGCGGGCTTCAAGCAGGCCTTTCGCCAGTACGCCGAAGGCGGCTGGCAGGGCCTGCAGCATCCGCAGGATTTTGGAGGCCAGGGCCTGCCCAAGACGATTGGCGCGGCCTGCGTGGAAATGCTCAACAGCGCCAACCTGAGCTTTGCGCTGTGCCCGCTGCTGACCGACGGCGCCATCGAGGCCCTGCTGACGGCCGGCAGCGATGAGCTCAAGGCCACCTATCTCGAGAAGCTGGTGACCGGCGAGTGGACCGGCACCATGAACCTGACCGAGCCCCAGGCCGGCTCCGACCTGGCCCTGGTGCGCACCAAGGCCGATCCGCAGCCCGATGGCAGCTACAAGGTCTTCGGCACCAAGATCTTCATCACCTATGGCGAGCACGACATGGCCGAGAACATCGTCCATCTGGTGCTGGCCCGCGTGGCCGGGGCGCCCGAGGGCGTCAAGGGCATCAGCCTGTTCGTGGTGCCCAAGTTCCTGGTCAACAAGGATGGCTCGCTGGGCGCGCGCAACGATGTGCACTGCGTGAGCATCGAGCACAAGATGGGCATCAAGGCCTCGCCCACGGCCGTGCTGCAGTACGGCGACAACGGGGGCGCCATCGGTTACCTGGTGGGCGAGGAAAACCGTGGCCTCGAATACATGTTCATCATGATGAACGCGGCCCGCTACGCCGTGGGCGTGCAGGGCATTGCCGTGGCCGAGCGCTCCTACCAGCATGCCGTGGCCTATGCCCGCGAGCGCGTGCAAAGCCGCCCCGTGGACGGCAGCGTGAAGGCCAGCGCCACCATCATCCACCACCCCGATGTGCGCCGCATGCTCATGACCATGCGCGCCTACACCGAGGGCTGCCGCGCCATGGCGGCCACGGCCGCTGCGGCCTACGACGCATCCCACCACCATGCCGACGCCCAGGTGCGCGAGGCCAATGCGGCCTTCTATGAATTCATGGTTCCCCTGGTCAAGGGCTACAGCACCGAGATGAGCCTGGAAGTCACCAGCCTGGGCGTGCAGGTGCACGGCGGCATGGGCTTCATCGAGGAGACGGGCGCCGCCCAGTACTACCGCGACGCCAAGATCCTGACCATCTACGAAGGCACGACCGCCATCCAGGCCAATGACCTGGTGGGCCGCAAGACGGCGCGCGATGGCGGCCAGACCGCGCTGGCCATTGCGGGCCAGATCGAGAAGACCGAGGCCGAGCTGGCCGCCAGCGGCACGCCCGAGGCACTGGCCGTGGCCCGCCAGCTGGCCGCTGCGCGCCAGGCCTTCGTGGAGGCGGTGCACTTCGTCTCGGGCCAGGCCAAGGCCGAGCCCAATGCCGTGTACGCCGGCAGCGTTCCCTACCTGATGCTGGCGGGCAACCTGGTGGCAGGCTGGCAGATGGGCCGCGCCCTGCTGGCGGCCGAGCAGCTGTTGCACAAGGGACAGGACGAGGCCTTCATGCGCGCGAAGATTGCGACGGCGCGCTTTTATGCCGAGCACATCCTCGTCAAGGCGGCGGGCCTGCGCGATGCCATCGTGCACGGCGCAGGCAGCGTGATGGCACTGCCCATGGACGCCTTCTGACCCGGCGCTCCCGCAAGGCACAACGCAGACAGAGATACCGAGAACCAACGGAGACAACGCATGTCCAAGCTTCCCCCGGCGCTGAAGAAACTGGCCCTGCCAGTGATCGGCTCGCCGCTGTTCATCATCAGCAACCCCAAGCTCGTGATCGCCCAGTGCCAGGCCGGCATCGTGGGTTCCATGCCCGCGCTCAACGCGCGCCCGGCCGAGCAGCTCGAAGACTGGCTGGCCGAGATCACCGAGACCCTGGCCGCCTGGGACAAGGCCCATCCGGACCGGCCCTCGGCGCCGTTCGCCATCAACCAGATCGTGCACAAGAGCAATGACCGGCTCGAGCACGACATGCAGATGTGCGCCAAGTACAAGGTGCCCATCGTCATCACCAGCCTGGGTGCGCGCGAGGACGTGAACCAGGCCGTGCACAGCTGGGGCGGCGTGGTGCTGCACGACATCATCAACAACAAGTTCGCGCACAAGGCCATCGAAAAGGGGGCCGACGGCCTGATCGCCGTGGCGGCGGGCGCGGGAGGCCATGCGGGTGTCAAGAGCCCGTTCGCGCTGATCCAGGAGATCCGCGAATGGTTCGACGGCCCCGTGGCGCTGTCGGGCTCCATCGCCTCGGGCGGTGCCATCCTGGCGGCCCAGGCCATGGGTGCGGACTTCGCCTATATCGGCTCGGCCTTCATCGCCACGCATGAGGCGCGTGCGCACGACGCCTACAAGCAGGCCATCGTGGACGGCACGTCCGACGACATCGTCTACAGCAACCTGTTCACGGGCGTGCACGGCAACTACCTGGCGCCGTCCATCCGCGCGGCTGGCCTGGACCCCGACAACCTGCCCGAGTCGGACCCCAGCAAGATGAACTTCGGCGGCGACGCCAAGAAGGCCTGGAAGGACATCTGGGGCTGCGGCCAGGGCATTGGCGCCATTCGCGAAGTCACGGGTGCGGGCGAGCTGGTCGAGCGTCTCAAGCGCGAATACAACCAGGCGCGCGACCGCCTGCTGTCCACCCCCTAAGGTCGGGGAGCCCAGGACGGGCTCTTCTCCTACCCTGCCAGACGGCGCCTTCGGGCGCCGTTTTCTTTGGGTATTACCCACGCTGTGCGGGTCCGGTCCTCGAAGTTGTTTGCGCAAAACCTCTTGCGCACGCTTGACTGCTTCACTCGGCTTCCCCCTACGAGCGACTTGCCTGGAGCAAGTTTGTTTAGAATTCTTTGCGTAATTTCAGTAAATACTGAAATTACAGAATAAATGAACAAACCTTGTACCCCGTCATTGCCTGAGTTCCACCAGCTGGCGCGTCGTCCGATGGCGGGTACGGGGCGCCTGGTGCTGGCCTCGCTGCTGTGGCTGCCCCAGGCGCTGCTGCTGGCGTTGGCCGTGCAGTCCATGGCCGATGGCGCGGGCAGAGAGCCGCTGTGGCCAATGTGGCAGCTCGCGGCCGGCGTGGCACTGCTGGGCGGGTTGCGCGCCTGGTGCGATGCCAGCGGCACGCGCCGCGCCAATCTGCAGGCGCGCAGCCTGGTGAGTGCGCTGCGCGCGCAGGTGCTGCGCACGCTGGCGGGCACCTCGCCGCTGGACCGCCAGCGTGCGGCCTCGGGCCAGGCGGCCAGCGCCATGGCCGAGCAGGCCGAGGCCATCGTGCCCTGGCTGTCGCGCTACCAGACCGCCATGTGGCGCGTGCGCACCGTGCCGCTGGTGATTGCGCTGGCCGTGGCCAGCCAGAGCTGGGTGGTGGCGCTGATCCTGGTGGTGGCCGCACCGCTGATCCCGCTGTTCATGGCCATCGTCGGCTGGCGCGCCAAGGCGGCCAGCCAGGCGCAGATGGTGGAGCTGGGCGGCATGAACGCCTTCCTGCTCGACCGCCTGCGCGGCCTGTCCACCCTGCGCGCCCTGGGCGCGGTGGATGCCACGGCGCAGCGGCTGCGCGCCAATGCCGAATCCCTGCGCGAACGCAGCATGCGCGTGCTGCGCATCGCCTTTCTGTCCTCCGCGGTGCTGGAGCTGTTCTCGGCCCTGGGCGTGGCCATGGTGGCCGTCTACGTGGGCTTTCACCTGCTGGGCCATCTGCCCTTTGGCAGCTGGGGCCAGACACTGAGCCTGGGCCAGGCGCTGTTCGTGCTGCTGCTGGCGCCCAGCTTCTTCGATCCCCTGCGTGAGCTGTCTGCCGTCTGGCACGACCGCGCCAGCGGCGAGGCTGCGCTGCAGGCCCTGGGCGAGCTGGGCCGCGATGCGCAGCCGCTGCCCGGCGCACTGGCTGCGCCCGGCAGGGCGGCCGGCCAGGCCTGCGCCCTGCACCTGGAGCAGGTGCGGCCCCAGGCGCCAGGCGGCGCGGTCACGCTGCCGGCGCTCACGCTGGACGTGCGGCCTGGCGAGCATGTGGCGCTGTGGAGCCCCAGCGGCAGCGGAAAGTCGCTGCTGCTGGCGCAGATTGCCGGCCTGCTGCCGGTGGCCGAGCCTGGGCGCATCCATATCGACGGCCAGCTGCTCGACGGCGAATCGGCCGGACGGCTGCGCGCGCGCATGGCCTGGATGGGGCAGAGCCCCCATGTGTTCGCCGGCTCGGTGGCCGAAAACCTCCGGCTGGGCCGCCCGGGATTCACCTTCGGCGAACTGCGCCAGGCCTTGCGGCTGGCCGGTCTGGGCAAGCTGGCCGAGGCCCGTGCCGGCGCCACGCTGGGCGAGGGCGGAGCCGGCCTGTCGGGCGGGGAGATCGTGCGCCTGGCCCTGGCGCGCCTGGCCCTGTCGCGCGATGCAGGCCTGCTGCTGGTCGATGAACCCACGGCCCACTTGGACCCGGCCACGGCCGCCCAGGTCACCGATGCCCTGCTGCAACTGGCACGCGGGCGCACGCTGATCGTCGCCACCCACGATGCCGAACTGGCCGCTGCCATGCACCGCGTGGTGGAGCTGGCGGGCCATGCCGCCCCGCAGGAGCTGGCCGCATGAAGCCCCGCTCCACCCTCCGGCCCGTGCTGGCCGCCCTGGCGCGCATGGCGCCCCGCCGCCTGTGGCTTGGCGGCGCGCTGCTGGCCCTGCTCACGGTGCTCATGGGCATGGCGCTGCTGGGCCTGTCGGGCTGGTTCATCACGGCCACGGCGGTGGCCGGGCTGCTGCCGGCCACGGCCATCGTTTTCGACGTCTTCATGCCCTCGGCCGGCATCCGCCTGCTGGCCCTGGGCCGCACGGGCACGCGCTATGCCGAACGGCTGGTCACCCATGACGCCACCCTGGCCGTGCTGGCCGCCCTGCGCGAGCGGCTGCTGCGCAGCTGGGCCACTCCCGCCGCCGCCCTGAGCCTGCGCCTGCGGCCCGCGCGCCTGCTGCAGCGGCTGACGGCCGACGTGGATGCGCTGGACAGCCTGTACCTGCGCCTGTTCGTGCCCTTGCTGGCCGCCACGGGTGCCACGCTGGTGGCCGCCCTGGCGCTGGGCCTGATGCGCTGGTGGCTGGGCCTGGCCTTGGCTGCGTGGCTGCTGGCCGCGGGCCTGGGCAGCGCCCTGTGGCTGGCCCGCAGTGCGCGCCGGCCCGCCGTGCGCCGCGCGCTGGCGCTGGAGTCCCTGCGCGCCCGCACGGCCGACCTGGTGGCCGGGCAGGCGGAGCTGGCCATGGCCGGCACCCTGGCCGCGCATTGCGAACGCATTGCCGCCCTGGACGCCCGCGTGGCCGAGGCCGACGCCGCACTCCACGGCCTGGAGGCCCGAACTTCCTTCGTGCAAGGCCTGTGCGGCGCCCTGGCCCTGGCCGGTGTGCTGCTGGCCGTAGGCTGGCTGGCCGAGGCCGGCCTGCTGGGCGCCCCCGTGGCTGCGCTGGCCCTGTTGCTGGCGCTGACGGCCATGGAGCCCTTTGCGGCATTGCGCCGTGGCGCGCTGGAGGCCGGCCGCAGCTGGCTGGCCGCGCGCCGGCTGGCGCCTGCCCTGCGCGATGGCGCTGCGCAAGGCGCCTGCGAACCGGCTGCGCCCGGGCAGGGCTTGGCGGTTGAGCTGGAGCAGGTCGTGGCACCCCGTGCCGCCGTGCTGGCCCAGGACATCCGTATCGCCGAAGGCGAACGTGTCGCCCTGCTGGGCGCAAGCGGCGCGGGCAAGACCACGCTGCTGTCCCTGATGGCCGGCGAGCTCCAGCCGCTGGCCGGCGCCGTGCGTGCCCGGCGCTGCACCTGGATGACGCAGCGCACCGAACTGTTCGAGGACAGCCTGCGCGACAACCTTTTGCTGGCCTGCCCCCAGGCCGCCGAGGACACGCTGTGGGCGGCGCTGGAAGTCGCCGGGCTGGCCGGCGATGTGCGCGCCATGGCGCAGGGCCTGGACACGCGGCTGGGCGAGGGCGGGCTGGGCCTGTCCGGCGGCCAGGCACGGCGCCTGGCGCTGGCGCGGCTGCTGCTGAGCCCCGCGCACTGCTGGCTGCTGGACGAAGTGACCGAGGGCCTGGATACACGCACGGCCGCCGACCTGCTGGTGCGGCTGGACAGTGCAGCCCGGGGCCGCACTCTGGTGCTGGCCACCCACAAGCTGCGGGAGGCGCAACTGGCCGACCGGCTGCTGTGGGTGGAGCAGGGCCGCGTGGTGTCCGAGGCGCTGCGCGGCACACCGCCGTTCGAGGCGGCCCTGGCGCGCCTGCGGCAGGACGGCTGATCAAGGATTTCACCAAGTACCCCCGAGAGAAAGGATCTCACCATGGACCTCGACATCGTCGATCTATCGCGGCTGCAGTTCGCGGTAACGGCGCTCTACCACTTCCTGTTCGTGCCGCTGACCATCGGTCTGGCCGTGATCATCGCCATCATGGAGACCGTCTACGTGATGACGGGCCGCACCATCTGGCGCGACATGACGAAGTTCTGGGGCACGTTGTTCGGCATCAACTTCGCCATGGGCGTGGCCACAGGCATCGTGATGGAGTTCCAGTTCGGCATGAACTGGAGCTACTACAGCCACTACGTGGGCGACATCTTCGGCGCGCCGCTGGCCATCGAGGGGCTGATGGCCTTCTTCCTCGAGGCCACCTTCGTAGGCCTGTTCTTCTTCGGCTGGGACCGCCTGAGCAAGGTCGGTCACCTGGTGACCACCTGGTGCGTGGCCCTGGGCTCGAACTTCTCGGCGCTGTGGATCCTGATCGCCAACGGCTGGATGCAGAACCCCGTGGGCGCAGCTTTCAACCCGCAGACCATGCGCATGGAGGTCACCGACTTCTTCGCGGTGCTGACCAACCCCGTGGCCCAGGCCAAGTTCGTGCACACGGTCTCGGCCGGCTACGTGACGGCGGCCATCTTCGTGCTGGGCGTCTCGGCCTGGTATCTGCTCAAGGGCCGGCACATCCAGCTGGCGCGCCGCTCCATGACGGTGGCCACCTCGTTCGGCCTGGCCGCCGCGCTGTCGGTGGTGGTGCTGGGCGATGAAAGCGGCTACCTGTCCTCGGAGCACCAGAAGATGAAGCTGGCCGCCATCGAGGCCATGTGGGACACCGAGCCCGCACCGGCCGCCTTCACGGCCTTCGGCTTCCCCGACAAGGCTGCACGCGAGACGCACTACGCCGTGCACATTCCCTGGGTCATGGGCCTGATCGGCACGCGCTCGCTGACCAGCGAGATCCCCGGCATCAACGACCTGGTCCAGCGCACCGAGCAGTACATCCGCAACGGCATCGAGGCCTATGGCGCGCTGGAGGCCATCCGCGCCGCCGGCCCCACGGGCCAGGTGCCGGCCGAGGCCAAGGCCATCTTCGAGGACAAGGGCGGGCAACTGGGCTACGCGCTGCTGCTCAAGCGCTACGTGGACGACCCGCGCCAGGCCACGGACGCGCAGATCGCCCAGGCCGCCTGGGACACCGTGCCGGCCGTGGGGCCGCTGTTCTGGGCCTTCCGCATCATGGTGGGGCTGGGCATGTTCTTCATCGCGCTCACGGCGGCCTTCTTCTGGCTGTCGGTGCGGCGCAGGCTGGACGCCCATCCGTGGATGCTCAAGCTGGCCGTGATCGCCATTCCCATGCCCTGGATCGCGGCCGAGTGCGGCTGGATCGTGGCCGAGGTGGGCCGCCAGCCCTGGATCATCGAAGGCGTGCTGCCCACGGCGCTGGCCGTCTCCAACCTGGGCGCGGGCACGCTGCTGCTGACGATTGCAGGCTTCATCGCCATCTACTCCGTGCTCTTCGTCATCGAGATGAAGCTCATGGTGAAGGCCATCCGCAAGGGACCGCAGGAGGAAAGCGCACCGCACCTGACCACCTACTTCCCTCTGATGCAAAAACTCGCCCGCGGGCAATGACCAAGGGAGATTGTCACCATGATTCTTCACGAACTGATCAGCTACGACATCCTGCGCCTGCTGTGGTGGGGCCTGCTGGGCGTGCTGCTCATCGCCTTTGCCGTCACCGATGGCTTTGACCTGGGCGCTGCCGCGCTGCTGCCGCTGGCGGCCAGGACCGACGTGGAGCGCCGCGTCGTCATCAACTCTCTGGGCCCGGTCTGGGAAGGCAACCAGGTCTGGCTCATCCTGGGCGGCGGTGCCATCTTTGCGGCCTGGCCGCAGCTGTATGCCGTGTCGTTCTCGGGCTTTTACCTGGCCATGTTCGCGGCCCTGGTGGCGCTGATCCTGCGGCCCGTGGCCTTCAAGTTCCGCAGCAAGCGCGAGGAGCCGGCCTGGCGCGCGCGCTGGGATGCCGTGCTGTGCATGGCCGGCGTGGTGCCCGCGCTGATCTTCGGCGTGGCCCTTGGCAATGTGCTGCAGGGCGTGCCCTTCCGCCTGGCGCCCGACATGCGCATCTACTACGAGGGCACGTTCTTCGGCCTGCTCAACCCGTTTGCGCTGCTGGCCGGCCTGGTCTCGCTGTGCATGCTGCTCATGCATGGTGCGTCCTGGTTGGTGTTCAAGACCGAGGGCGATGTGGCCGCGCGCGCGCGCCGCCTCGGCATGGTGGCGGCCGTCGCCACCACGGTGCTGTTCGCGGCGGCCGGCGTGTGGCTGGCCGCGCTCAACGGCTACCGCATCACCAGCGAGGTCAACACCACCGGACCGTCCAATCCGCTGTTCAAGACGGCTGCGCTGCAGGCGGGCGCCTGGTTTGCCAACTACCAGGCCCGGCCCGTGCTCTGGGCCGTGCCGGCCATCGGCCTGCTGATGCCGCTGCTGGCGGCGCTGGGCCTGTGGCTGCGCCGCGAGTGGCTGGCCCTGCTGTCCAGCGGCCTGGGCATTGCCGGCATCATCGCCAGCGTGGGGGCGTCCATGTTCCCGTTCATCCTGCCCTCGTCGCTGAACCCGCAGCACAGCCTCACGGTCTGGGACTCTTCGTCCAGCCATGTGACGCTGTTCATCATGCTGGTGTGCGCGCTGATCTTCGTGCCCCTCATCGTGGCCTACACCAGCTGGGTCTACAGCGTGCTGCGCGGCAAGGTCGACCCGATGGCCATCATCGAGGGCCGCGGCCACTCGTACTGATCCACCGAATCAAGAAACGACAGTCAACGTCAAGAAAGGACACAACACCATGTGGTACTTCGCCTGGTTGCTCGGCCTGCCGCTGGCGGCCGCCTTCGCGGTGCTCAACGCGATGTGGTACGAACTGATGGACGACGAGGCCACGCGCCGCGAACTCCTGGCCCGGGAGAAATAAAGCTCCCCCTGAGGCGCTTCGCGCCTTCCCCCTCTCTCTTCGAGAGGGGGACGACACCCTCGCTGCGGGGGCGGCCCTTGCTCGGTGTTCCTCGCTTTGGGCTACGCCAGTTTTTGCACGCGCTTACCGCCAATGAAGCATTGCTGTAAACACAATGAGCTCCCTCGGGAGCTCATTTTTGTACGCAGGCTTGCCAGGTTCAATCGTCGGTGTCATCCGCCTTGGCGCGGCCCTTGCCGCCCGTGATGCGGTCCTTCAGATCCAGCAGCCGGGTCACGGCCGTGCCCATGCCCATGAGCTGCATGGCGGTCTCGGGCGACAGGCGCTGCACGTCGTCGAACCAGTTCATGAGCCGGTCGATCAGCTCGTACATGTCGCGCATGCGCTGCTGGGCGTAGCGTTCCTCTTCGGTGGTGACTTCCTCCAGCATGGCGGCGCGCAGCATGGACTGGGTGGGCTCGATCTCGCGGCGGCGGCGTTCCTCGGCCAGGCGGCGGAAGATTTCCCAGACATCCTGCGGCGCCTCGAAATACTCGCGCCGGTCGCCGGGCTGGTGGCGCAATTGCACCAGGCGCCAGGCCTGCAATTCCTTGAGCCCCATGCTCACGTTGGAGCGCGAGAACTCCAGCGTCTCGGCGATCTGGTCGGCATTGAGCGGCTCGGGCGAAAGAAACAGCAGTGCGTAGATCTGGCCTACCGTGCGGTTGATGCCCCAGCGGCTGCCCATCTCGCCGAAGTGCGAGACGAACTGCCGGTTCAACGCCGGAAGAGGTTTGGGTTGCGTCATGGCATGCATTGTGCCTTCGCGTGCCGGCATGTCCTGTGCGGCTTGGAAAGCGGTGCGTCAGCTTTCTGCAAGACGCAGTCAAAAGGCGCACAATGGCGCCTTTGCGGGCTTGTGGCCAGGCGGCCCGGGCCCAGCGCCTCCCGCTTCCCGCTTCCCGCTTCCCGCTTCCCGACCCGTTCGCAGATTGCAGATTGCCCCATGTCCCACGCTAGCCGCAGTGCGCTGATCGACTGCACCAAGGGCCTGGCCTGTGCCGCCATCGTCTGGCACCACCTGGCCTTCTACGGCCCCATGTCCGATATCGCCCATCCGGCCGCGCCGGACCTCATCGACTGGCTCTATGAATATGCGCGCATGGCCGTGCAGATCTTCCTGGTGCTGGGCGGCTACCTGGCGGCAGCCAGCATGGCGCCGCAAGGCCACGGCCAGCACAGCGATCCGTGGTCGCGCATCGGGCGCCGCTTCGTGCGCCTGGTCGTGCCCTATGCCGTGGCCCTGGTCGTGGCCGTCGTCGTCTCGGCGACCGTGCGGCCCTGGTTCGACCATGCCTCGGTGTCGGGCGAGCCCGATCTCTGGCAGCTGGTGGCGCATGCGCTGCTGCTGCAGAACATCGTGGGCGAGGAGTCGCTGTCCGCCGGCGTCTGGTACGTGTCCATCGACTTCCAGCTGTTTGCGCTGACGGCGCTGCTGCTGGCCGGCACGCGCTGGGGCGGCGCCTTGCTGCGCCGCCGCTTCGGTGGCCAGGCGCTGTCGCGCTGCTGGCCCTGGGCGCTGAGCGTGGCGCAGGCGCTGGTGGTGATCGGCGTGGCGGCTTCGCTGCTGGGCTTCAATCTGGATGCGCAATGGGATGTGTGGGCGCCGTACTTCTTTGGCGCCTACGGCCTGGGCATGCTGGCCTACTGGGCCGCGCATGCGGACAAGTCCTCGACGGCCTGGAGCTGGTCCCTGCTGATCGTGGCCCTGGTCGTGGCGGCGCTGGCACTGGAGTGGCGCGACCGCATCGCGCTGGCCGGTGCCACGGCGCTGGCCCTGGTCGCGGCCATGCGCAGCCCCGCGTTTGCCCAGGCACAAGGCTGGGCGCCGCTGCGCCGGCTGGGCAAGATTTCGTACTCGGTGTTTCTCGTGCACTTCTCGGTCTGCCTGCTGGTCAATGCCGTGGAAAGCCATTTCTGGTCGCAGTCCATTCCCGCCGCCCTGCTGGGCATGTGCACGGCCTTTGTGCTGTCGATTGCGGCCGGCCATCTGCTGTACGAGCGCGTGGAGCGCCACGTTCCCAGCTGGCACATGGCGTTGCGCTGGCAGGCGGGCCTGGTGGGCACCGGCCTGATCGCGGCATTTGTGGCGGGCCTGCGCTGAGGTGCGGTGCGTCAGTCCACAAACAACAAAGGCAGCCGGTGGGCTGCCTTTTTCGCTTCACGCCGGTCGGCGTTCAACGGTGCAGCTCGCCTGCGCTTTCCGGCTGGAACTCGATGGCATCCACGCGCACGGTGACCTGGCCCGAGGGGCCGGGCATGCGGGACTGGTCGCCCACGCTCAGGCCCAGCAGGGCAATGCCCACGGGCGCGAACACCGACACCTTGTCGGCGCTGCCATCCATCTCCTTGGGATAGACCAGGGTCAGCGTATTGGTCTTGCCCGACTCCAGCAGCGTGAAGCGCACCGTGGAATTCATGGTCACCACGTTGGGCGGCATTTCCTTGGGCTCGAGCACGTCGGCACGGTCCAGCTCGGCCTCGAGCGCCTCGCGGCCGGGAAAGGCGGGCTGCTTGTCCAGCAGGGCCTCGATGCGTTCCAGGTCCAGGGACGAAAGAATGATGTGGGGCTTGCGCTCCATGGTGTTGGCTCCCTTGTGTGCTTGCGCCGTGGCTGCAGTGAAGGGCAGCGGCGCCCAAACGGACAAAAGCCCGGGCAACGCGGTTGTCCGGGCCAAGGCATCTTCAGAAAAGAGAAAAGCACCAAGTTGGTGCGATAAGGCCATTGTGCAGGCCCGTGCGCGTTCTGCCAAGCGAACCCGCACGGTGCGGTGCGGATTGGCGCGGGCACTTGCCAAGCCGGCAAAACCCACTTCGCAACCGCAGGCATGCGGGGAGTGCTTGTTGGTATGACTGTATTTTTATACAGTTGCTTTATGCTTTCCAGTCCTCCCACGCCTCATCACGACACGGCCCGGGTCCGTAAGGCGCGCGCTGAAGAGGCAGTGCACTGAAAGCGTTTCGGCGCCCGGCCTTAATTTGGCTGGGCGCCGGCTGCAGCACTTCACACCGGTCGCGATACGTCAGCTCCGCCTGAAAGCCGATAGTGCAAGAAATGCACCGGCTACGCATGTGAGTGACACGCCGAGCAAACAAACTCCATGCCAGCCTGCCAGGTGCCAAACAATGCCTCCTGCAAGCCCCCCCAGCGCTCCGCCAGCGAAGTTGACCACCATGTACAACGTGTTGAGTCGAGCGCGGAATTCTTGACCCAGTCCAAAAATCCGAGCCTGGTTGGCAATCTGGCCACTCTGGACGCCGAAGTCCAGCAAGTTCACGGCGAGCACGAGTGCGACCATGGAAGTCTTGCCCGGGCCCATGGCTACCATGCCGCTGAGCGCAACAGCGCAAAGTGACGCAGCGTTGACTTTGCTCGGCCCATACTTGTCCGAGAGACGCCCCGCTAGCGGAGCCATGAGAGCACCTGGTGCGCCATACAAACCGAAGAGGCCTGCTGCGGCGGGACCCATCCGGAACTCATCGCTAGCCAGGTGAAATGCCAAGGTGGCCCATACCGCGGAGAACGCTGCAAAGGCACAAAAGCCGAGCACCATCGACAGCCGCAGTTCACGGTGCCTGAGCAGAGGTACAAGCGACGACAGCAACTCGCTATACGTGGTGGATGTGGCTGAAGCCGCACGAGCGGGGAGGAACCTCGGAAGCGCCACGAGCAATGCGATGACCGCAAGGGCTTGCAGTACATAGGCAGCCCTCCAGGTGCCAGCAAACTCTGCGACCGCTCCAGAGACGGTTCGTGATAACAGAATTCCCAGGATGAGCCCAGTAACCAGCTTCCCAACTACTTTCGCTCTATGTGCTGGTTGAACGAGGCTGGTTGATACGGGTATCAAAACCTGAGGCACGACGGATGCTGCGGCAATCACCAGGCTCGCTGCAAGCAGTTGCCAAATACCCGTCGAAGAAGCCGCAATCAGCAGCCCTGCAGTAGATGCAAGTAACAGCGCCTGCACCAGCCGTTTGGTGTTTGCCACATCCGCCAGTGGAACGATGAGCAGTATTCCAAGGGCGTATCCCACCTGGCAAGCAACAGCCACGAGTGAGGCTTGTTGCTCAGGGACCCCAAAGGCGATGGCAAGCTGGGCCAGTAGCGGCTGACACAGATAGATGTTGGCGACCATCACCCCGCATCCCAACGCCATCAACGGGAGCGTCCAGGCATTCACGCCAGGAAGCAGGCCTTTGCTCTCGTTCACTTCACCACCTCATTGTGTAGCCCGCTCTCAAGGTAAGCGGACCTAGCGGCTTTCAGTGCGTTCAGTGCCGCAGGAAGACCTGCTGCCATGGAGACCTGGACGAGAACTTCTGCAATTTCCGCCCATGTGGCTCCGGCGCGGATGGCTGCCGGCACATGCATACGCAGCGCACCTTCTCCAGTGCTTCCCAGCGTTGCGCACGAGGCGATGATGCAAAGCTCTCGCGTCTTAAGGTCCAAGCCTTGCCGCGAGTAGATGTTGCCAAACTCCGTATCCAGAATCAGGGTGCCGAAACCATGGGCCAGCGCATTGATGTCCTGTTCAAAGCTGGCTGCTGGCGATGCGAAGACCTGCTCGAAGGTGGTCGCGGCGTCCGCGTTGCACGCGGAAGTTGTTTGGGTGTGAAGAGTGCTGGTCACTTTGAACTGTTGGAATGGTGTGGGCAGATGCAAAGAATCGACGTAGACCTGATGTGCCCTGCGTGCACTTCGCATACAGGGGACAATTCAGACCCTGCGCGGTCTTCCTGGAAGCGCGCGCCTCACTATGATTTTTGGTAAGTAACGATGGCATGCAGGAATTGCACTGCCTGTGCAATTTTACACTCATGAGTGCAAAAAAGACTGTGCCTGCAAAGGCGCCCCCACACGTTGCCCCTGCGACACCTTTGTTCGACCAACTGCTGGAGCTGCCGCTTCGTGTCTCAAAGCGGGACGCCATCTTGGTCGCTGCAGGGCGTGTGTTCATCGAACATGGTTTCGAAGGGACCACCATGGACAAGGTGGCAACTGAGGCTGGGGTGGCGCGCAGAACGCTCTACAACCAATTTCCGGAAGGCAAAGAAGAGCTTTTTGGTGCGGTGGCCGAGCGCATGTGGATGGCGTTCCCGGTCATGGACATCGCTACGGATGAAGAAGCTTTGTCCGACCCAGAGCAAGGCTTGCGGCGCATTGGCTACGGGATTGCGTCGTTTTGGTCACCGCCTCTTGCGATTGCTTTCCTGCGGCTAGTCATCGCAGAAAGCACGAGGTTTCCAGGGCTTATGAAGCGCTTTTTTGAGGTTGGAAAAACGCCAGCCATCAATGCTGTTCAGGGGTACATCCAAGCCCTTGGCGAAAGAGGTGCACTGCTGGTGCCAGACCCGAAGCTGGCCACGACCCAGTTCCTTGGGCTCGTGGACGAAGCTGTGCTTTGGGCGCGCGTCATGGGTGACCCCAAAGCGTTGACGCGCGCCGAGACCAAGAAAGTCGTGGAGGGAGCTGTCGCGGTCTTTTTGAACACCTATCGCGCGTAGCTTCGCGCGAACTGGGCAGGAACGTGCGGTCGTTTAGCTTCGTTCGATACCCACGAAACCTGCCTCGGGGTATCGCTGGCCAGCGACCTTGGCCGAGTCAAAGAGCTCATCCAAAGCCTTCACTTGCTCCGGTGTCAGGCGGATGTCGGCTGCGTGGACATTGCTCTCCAGATATGCCACGCGACGCGTGCCAGGGATTGGAATCACGTGTGGATGCTTGTTGAGAATCCATGCCAAGGCAATCTGCGAAGTGCTTGCGCGAAGGCCTTCCGCGAACTCTGTCAGTGCTTGAACCAAGCGGCGGTTTTGCTCGCCGGCATCGCCAGAAAACCTGGGATGAATGCGTCGGAAGTCGTTGTCCGCTAAGCCGCTTACATCGACGGGACCGGTGAGGAAGGACCGGCCCAGCGGACTGTATGCGACGAAGGCCACGCCGAGCTCTTGGCACATCTGAAGCATCCCGTGTTCAGGCTCGCGGCTCCACAAGGAATACTCGCTTTGTACGGCCGAGATGGGATGCACTGCATGGGCGCGCTGGAGCGTTTGCTCTGACACCTCAGAAAGTCCAATTGCACCCACCTTGCCCTCTCGCACCAGGTCGCCAAGCGTAGCGATGACGTCCTCGATGGGGACTAAGGGGTCCCTTCTATGGCAGTAGTACAGGTCGATTTTCTCAACACCCAAACGGCGTAACGAAGCCTCGCACGCATTACGGATGTAGGCGGGCGAGTTGTCGATACGGCGTTCGTACTGGTCCTCCGAACGGACGATGCCGAACTTAGATGCGATGACCATTTTTTCGCGTTGGCTTGGTGCTGCATCAGCGATGAACTTGCCTAACAGCTGTTCATTGCGGCCGAACCCATAGGTGTCCGCTGTGTCGAAATGAGTGACCCCAAGCTCCAAGGCGCGAGCAAGGGTTCTCAAGGAGCTTGCATCATCGCTGTGTCCGTAGAACTCGCTCATCCCCATGCAGCCGAGACCAATGGCTGAAGACACTGGTCCAACATTTCCCAACTTGAGTGATTCCATCGGTTCGTTCCTTGAAGCGTTGTGCAAGATGACGGATTCTGAGGGAGCCTGGTCCACGCTACAGGCTGCTGCGGCGCTTGCACCGAGTCGTAGTTCGATGGCACATGCTGGCTCAGTTGAGTTTGCCCATTTGCTGGACAACCTTGCGCATCACAGCCGCGTCTTGCGCCATGAATTTCTCGAACTCGGGGGTATCTTGAAACTGAAGATAGGTGCCCGCCGACTTTAGCGCCTGCTTTACCTTGGCGTCTTGCGCTGCGAACTTGGCTGCTTCGTTGAGTTTCACAAGCACTGCCTCAGGCGTAGCGGAGGGCGCAAACAAGCCAGTCCACTGGGCGTATGTCACCGGCACCTTCATCTCAGTCAATGATGGCACCCCTGGCAACGTCGGCACGGGTCCACTGCCCCAGTGGGCCAGAGGACGGAGCCGGCCTGATTGGATATGGCCAGCGACAGTCGAAGGACCTGTTGCGATGAAATCTACTTGGCCTCCGAGCAACGCGACAATCGCCGGACTTGCCCCCGTGAACGGAACATGCAGAAAGTCTGCTCCCACGACCGCACGCATCTGCTCCACGGGAACATGCATAGTGCCGTAGTTTCCGGAGGAGCCATAGCTCAGGCCGCCCGGGGAGGCTTTCGCTGCCGCCGTAAATTGTTGGAAATCTTTCCAAGGGCTGTTTGCTCGAACTACGAGAACCAACGGGTCTGCAGTGAAGCGGGCAATAGGCTTCAACTGGGACAGCGCATACATGGGCGTACGTTCAAGCACCGAATCGACCTCTGGCAGCACCACAACCGACGATAGTGCCATCAGTACGGTGTATCCATCAGCTTTGGCTCGTGCGACTTGGCCCATCCCTACCCCGCCACCTGCACCCGCTTTATTTTCAATGACTATGGGTTGCTTCAGATAACGACTCATGGCATCTGCCACAGGTCGGGCTGCCACATCTGCAGCGCCACCTGGTGGAAATGGCACCACCATCGTAATAGCTCTTGTAGGGTATGCACCATCTGCAATCGCAAACATTGAAGTGCTTAGCGCAGCAATAGCTCCGCCCACCCGGGCGAACGCTCGGACCGATTTATTCATTTTGTCTCCAGTTATAGTTTGGCCTGGTGTCCCAGGCCATTTATCTAAACGCTTCTGTGGCGATTAGTTTGTGCGAACGCGATTGTTGAGCTCGCCGAGACCGCTAACAGCAACGCGTACCTCGTCGCCGTTTTGCAGGAACTTCGGTGGGGTGAAGCCGATGCCAACGCCAACCGGAGTACCAGTTGCAATGATGTCGCCAGGCAGCAAAGTCATTGCCTTGGAGAGTGTCGCGATGAGGGTCGGGACATCAAAGATGAGGTCGGCAAGAACAGCACTTTGACGCAATTCGCCATTGACCCACGTCTGGACCTGAAGTGTTTCTGGCGCGGCCTCATCGGCTGTACCAATCCATGGGCCCATAGGGCAGAAGGTATCGAGCGACTTGCCGAGGAACCATTGCGCATGGTTCTTCTGCAGGTCGCGAGCCGTGACGTCGTTCAAGGCCACGTAGCCGAAAACCTTGCCATAGGCATCTTCAGGTCGCACGTTTCGGCACTCTTGACCAATGACGACACCGATTTCCCCTTCGTAGTCCACAGATGATGTGTGAGCAGCGGAGAAGCGTATCTCGTCGGTAGGGCCGACCAGCGACGTGGTGGCCTTTGTGAAGATTTGCGGGAACTGCGGGATGGCCGAAGCACCACTGGTTGCGTTGAAGCCGCTCTTGTCGAATTCTGCCGCGTGCTCGCGGTAGTTCTTGCCGACCGCAAAAATGTTGCGCACTGGCTGAGAAATCGGAGCGAGAAAGGTCACTTCCGAGAAGTTGGCGCTGCCTTCAACCAGAGGCTCGAGGTCAGCTGCGCTGAGGCGACGTTCGATGACCGCCTGCACAGGGTTGAGGTTGTACGCGAAGCTGCCTCCTACGAAGCGCACGCTCTTGCGAGCTTCATCAACCAACACAAGGCGTACACGAGCTTGATGGGAAACACGACCGATTTTCATAACACTCCAATTGGTTCAAAAATCCAACCAATTTGGCTGGATTGGTTTGATTCTAGAGCAACAACAAAAATCTGCAAAGTTTATTTTTTACTCTACAGATATTTATACCCGGGTTAAATTTGTTGGAAAAATTGGGTCGAATTGGTTGGTTTGGTTGCTTTTGACGAGCACTTGGTATCATTGGGTCCCTAGGAGGAACAATGGACAACACCGCTGCGCTCAAGGATGCAATCCTTGAAAAAATTCAGTCTGGTCAGTGGGCACCTGGACACCGAATAGACACTGAACGGAAGCTCAGTGAGGATTTCGCTATAGGTCGCTCTTCGGTCCGGCGAGTTCTCGCGCAGCTCAAGACCGCAGGTGTCATCACCCAAACGGTTGGAAGTGGCACTTATGTAAGTGAGAGCTACCGTCCCAGTAGTGCCGTTGTTAGAGAGTCGGGGTCGAAGCTATTTGATGCAGTGAGCCCCGCAGAGCTAATGGACTTCCGCTTGGCAATGGAGCCAAGCATCCTAGAACTGGTCGTCCGTAATGCCACACAAGGCGATTTCACCAAGATGCTCGAATGCTGCGAAAGAGCTGAAGCTGCGACCAGTATGGAAGAGTTTGAAGTTTGGGACAGCAAACTGCATGAGACCATTGCACTTGCCGCCCATAACGGAATGGTCACCAGTGTCTTGCGCCTGGTGAATCAGGCACGCCAACAAGATGATTGGGGCGCACTCAAACGTCATAGCCTGACAGATAAACGTCGATTGGCATATCAAGATGAGCATCGTGGTCTTGTTATGGCACTAATAGACCGTGACGTGCAACGCGCTATTGAATGCACCCGATTCCATCTGATGCATGTTCGACGCAACTTGCTGGGGAGCTAAATGCTAGCTTGCTCCGGAAAGAGCGACTGCATGATGCGAGAAGTCGATAATCAAATAGGGGCAAGCGCGTCCAGTAAAATCAAACGGATTCTATTGCTTGCTCCAGGGTGAACGGCCCGCGACAAAATGGCTCGCAACGTGATTGATGTAAGAGGCCATTGATGGATTTTACATGTGAGAAGTCAGGTCGTTCTCACGATTAATCTATCGTGTTCGTGTGATTTCACTGTTTCTGCACCGCGAATCCCCTCAAAAACGTATCTACTGCGCGCTCGACTGCTTCCTTACGCTGTTTGTTGCTTACCGTCTCGAGGGTTCCATAAAGGTAAGCATCCAGCCATTCCGCTTCTAATAGAGCGCGCAAGTGTAAGCTGGCGACCATAGGGTCTGCGCAACGTAGTTTCCCTGCACTCATCAACTGCTGTAGGTAAGCGGCAACGACCGCATTCGTACGTGCGGGACCCAATTCATAGCAGCGCTTTGCAATGTTGGAGTCTTGCTTGCCTGCCTCCGCTATAAGCAGCCGACGTACTCCGCTCACCTGAGGCGATTGCACAATTTCCATCGCGTTTATGCCAAACCTCTCTAGCGTCCCACGAACGTCGTCGTCTTGCGGTTGGAGAGTTGCATGCAAAGCGGCGAACTTGGCCTCGGTTGCCTCCAGCATCGCCTCGTAGAAGAGTTCTTCCTTGGAGGTGAAGTAGGAGTACAGCGTGACCTTCGAGCACCCTAGCTGCTGAGCGATGTCGCTCATCGATGCGCGCTCGTAGCCGGCTTTCCAGAATACGGAAACCGCAGACTTCAGGATGGCTTGGCGTCGTTCTTCCGTTTTTTTTCGCATGCTAAAAATGAACCTGTTGGTTCAGTTTACATGAGAACCGCGTACAATCCTTAACTGAACCCGATGGTTCATTTTTGCTGCATCCTCGGAGACAGTCACTATGACTCGCAACAGTACCCCACGCCCTCAGTTCCGCAACCTCGGCCTTTTCAGCGACTTGCCCGCGTACGTCATGCGTTTTCCGGCGAGCGCCATCGTGTCGCTGTTGCACCGTGTCAGTGGCCTGGTGCTATTTCTGCTCCTGCCGGTCATCATCTGGGTGCTCGATGTGTCGCTGTCTTCGGAGGAGTCATTTGCGAGTCTGCAAAATGTGTTCAGGAACGGAGTTGGTTGGGTGCCTGGCTGGCTTCTGAAGTGCCTGCTGTTGGCCGTTTTGTGGTCGTTCCTGCACCATCTGATTGCAGGACTGCGATACCTGTGGCTTGATGTCAGCCACTCTGCTACCGAAAAGAAGACTGCAATGCGTAGCGCAAAGGTCGTGCTCACGGTTAGTTTGACTTTGACATTTCTGCTGGGCTTGAAGCTGTTCGGGGTCTATTGAGTCCATCTGCCCCGACGTTGCTCCTACGCAATCCTTTGTAGTGCGTGGTTGACGCTCTGGCGTGGCATAAGAGCTTGGTCTAATGGCAGGATGTCCATAACTCTTTGCCTAAAGCAAGCGCCGAGGTTCTACATCTGTCCGATGCTCGTTCACACGTGAAGCGGGCAGCTGGCTAGACGCTCAAGAAGCGCATCGACGCCGTGTGGCGGGTCCTCACGCCTACGGAGATGCGCGCGGGCACTGGGACGGCTCTGGCGCGTGTGGTGGCGGTGTTTGGCGCGGCACACCCGCATACCTACCTATTTGCCAACAAGCGCGGCACGCGCTTAGATGTGTTGGTGCACGAGGGCATGGGCATCTGGCTGGCTGGCCGAGCGCCGGCTGCACTAGGGCCGCTTCCATTGGCGTTCGCTAGGCGGCACAGCGCAGCAATCTCTTCAACGCAAGCAACTCGATACGCTCGTGCTGGGCTTGCCGTGGCAGCGCCTCGGTGAGGCCGGGGTCATCACCCTCATCTGACGCGTGACGTGGCGGTGGCCATCAATCGGGAGATGTGCCAATAGCTTTGACCGGGCCTACGCACCGGCACCGATGCGCCATGCCGCGATGTGAGGTGGCCAAGCGAAGAGACACCTGTACCCGGGGGACGGACCATTGCGTACGACCGCATCTATTGATGGATGAGCAAAATTCAATGAATGGTGAAAGTGTACTTATAAATCATTAGGGGGATTGCAAATATCATAGATATTAATTCATCAATATGACAGCTAACGGTTGATGCTCAACCTCGGGCTGACACTTTCGCATCCTGTGTTCCACATCTACGTTGCTGTCGGATATTTGCTTGTACTTTGGCGCGTCGTCGCGCTATTGCGCATTTCAAAGGCATCTCGAGTAACACTTGCTGTTCTCCTGCTGCCGATTTCTCAGTACCACCTTCTTAGCCGCTTGTTGTTCGGCAATATGTTCTCGCCGGAACTTCCCTTTCCGGTGGTCGCCGTGATGGGGTGGCTATTTGGGAGCTTTGCGTTGCTGGTCGCCTTTACGGTCCTCGTGGGGTTGATTGACGGTGTATCGCTACTGCTGCGGTGGCGTGCACCTCAGCAAGCACGACACTTCGTCTGCAACGTGAGCATCGCGGCAGCGCTCGTCCTTGGAGCTGTCGGGTTGGGGCAAGCTATACGGGTTCCCGACGTTCATGAGGTCGACCTTCCCATCAAGGGGCTGTCTCCCGAACTTGATGGCTTTGAACTGGTGCAGCTGAGCGACCTGCACATCAGCAAGCTGTTTCCGCGGTCCTGGGTTGAGCAGGTAGTGCGACGGGTCAACAACCTCTCCGCTGACCTCATCGTTGTCACGGGCGACCTGATAGACGGTACTCCGGCTGCCCGAGCAGCGGACGTCGCGCCGCTGAAAGCACTCCGGGCTCAACACGGTGTCTTAGCGATTCCGGGGAACCACGAGTACTACTTTGACCACCGTGCTTGGACCGCAGAGTTTGAGCGGCTAGGCATTCCTATGCTCGAGAACAGTCATAGAGTTGTTGAAGCCCAGGGGAGGGCGCAGCTTGTAATCGCAGGCGTAACTGACCCCGTAGCCGCGAGTTATGAAGGCGCGTCTCCTGACTTGGCCGCCGCACTTAAAGGCGCCCCTTCAGGTACCCCTGTCATCCTGCTGAGCCATCGGCCAGAAGGGGCGGAGCACAACGCCGTGGCCGGCGTCGCTCTTCAGTTGTCCGGACATACCCACGGCGGCATGGTCAAAGGCATCGATGTGCTCATCGGGCCAGCCAATCAGGGCTTCGTCTCGAGGCTTTACCAGGTGGGCGGCATGTCGCTGTACGTCAGCAACGGCACCGGCCTTTGGATGGGCTTTCCCCTGCGTCTCGGCGTGCCTTCAGAAATCACCAAGTTCGTCTTGCGAAGAGCGAACTGACCCATCTTCAAAGGACTTCTTATGCATCCAGCCATCATTAAGGGCGGCGTGGCCGTTGTGACGGGAGCCGCTGTCGGAATCGGATTTGCCATCGCCCAGCGCGTCGCCAGGGAGGGCATGGCGGTAGTCATGTTCGACCGCGACGAACAGGCTCTTGAGCAAGCGGGCGCAGGTATCTCACGCGCCCTTCCTGGTGCCCTGGTGAAGACCGTGGTCGGTGACGTGACCAGCCCGGAGGCTCTGGACCGCCTGAAGAACGTCGCCGCCGCGTTAGGTCCCATCACCTTCCTGGTGAACAACGCGGCAGTCATCTCGAAGGCCGGGCCATGGGAGAGAACAGAAGTCTGGAAGCAAGTCATGGACATCAACTTCTGGGCCGTGCTGAGTCTGCAAAACCTGTTCGTCCCCATCATGCTGGCTCAGTCCAGCCCGGCGGCCATCGTGAATCTGGGCTCCAAAGAAGGCATCACGACACCTCCCGGCAATGCAGCCTACAACGTGTCGAAAGCTGCGCTGCGGGTGTTGACCGAGCAAATGGCTCATGAGCTACGTGAGCGAACGCCCCTCATCAGCGCCCACCTCCTGATTCCTGGCTACACGTTCACTCCGATGAACTTCCCAGGCATGACCGCAACCACGGCCAAGCCCGATGCGCCCTGGACCGCTGACCAGGTGGCTGAGCGTCTGATGCTGGGATTGAGCCAGGATGAGTTCTACATCTTCTGTCAGGACAACGAGGTTACCCGCGAGATGGACCAGCGCCGCATGCAGTGGTCAGCCGATGACCTCATCCTCAATCGACCAGCGCTTTCTCGTTGGCATCCGAATTACCGCAAGGCATTTGCGGAGTACCTCGAGCGCCCTTGATGACAGCCACCTCCATGGGTCTCGACCTATCCCGTGTCGCTGTCACCTGCCTTAGGTGGCTCTGGCTCAGCGATGCCACGGGAGGGGGAGCCGTGGGCACTCCGCGAGCCCGTGTCCCCAACACTCCAAGAAATCACAAACTGACATGGCAATACCCGAACCCAACACCTCTCTGCCCGGAGAACGGACGCCAGTAACAGCACCACACGGTCTTGCACTGGCACTCTTGACCCTCGGACTTGGTGGCCTCTTTGTGGGAACCGGCGAGTTCGCATCCATGAGCTTGCTTCCAGACATGGCCAAGAGCACAGAGGTCTCGGTTCCGGCCGCAGGCGCTTACATTGGCTCGTACGCGCTCGGCGTTGTCATCGGTGCGCCGCTTCTAGCCGTACTAGGCGCAAGGTTGCCACGCAAAACCTTCTTGCTGTTGCTACTCGCTTTTTTCGCCATCGGGTATGGAGCTAGCGCAGCCTCTTGGAACTACAGCTCCCTCTTGGTCAGCCGCTTCCTCGCTGGACTACCGCATGGGGCCTTCTACGGTGTAGCTTCTCTTGTGGCTGCAGCTATGGTCCCTGAGAACAAGAAGGCTCAGGCCATTGGCTACGTCATGCTGGGCTTGGCCGCCGCCAACGTGGTCGGCGTGCCGGCTGCGACCTGGTTAGGGCAGGCCATGGGGTGGCGTGCTGCATTTGTTTCGGTGGCGGTGGGGAGTGTGGTCTCCGCAGTGCTGCTGGTACTCCTTGTGCCTTCGACTCCCACGGACAGCGCTGCCAGCCCGATGTCCGAGCTCAGCGGTCTGCGCTTACCCCAGGTCTGGCTTACGTTGGCAGTGGCCTCTATTGGCTTCGGCGGTATGTTCGCGGTCTACAGCTTCATCACGCCGACACTTACGGAAGTGACTGGAATTAAAGAAGCTACCGTGCCGACGTTCTTGGCCCTCTTGGGCATCGGGATGGTCGTTGGAAATTTGCTTGGCGGGTGGCTCGCGGACAAGGCTTTGGTGCCTGCCATCTTCCTCATCATGGGCTGGAACTTCATGGTGCTCGGAGCCTTCTACTTCACTGCTTCCAGCCCTGCTTGGGCCATAGTGAACCTGTTTCTTATTGGGGTTGGCTTTGCGCTCGTGCCCGCGCTGCAGACTCGGTTGATGAACGTGGCAGGTAGTGCTCAGACACTCGCTGCAGCACTCAATCACAGCGCTTTCAACATCTCAAACGCAATTGGCGCCGCGCTGGGCGGGATGGCCATCTCTCATGGATTTGGATGGCAGTCGACCGCGTGGGTGGCCGCTGCTCTGGCGTTGGCCGGCATTTGTGTGATGACCGCTTCCGTCGCCATAGAGAAGCGTTCATCCTTGTCGGGCAGGGAGCCGCGTGGGAACTGCACTCGTGTACGCGCAGCGCAGCAGCACTAAGTGGGATGTTGGACACGAACCAATTTATGACCTAGAGACTGATGCGGAGGGCGGCTTCACCACTGGAATGCTCGACGCTTTACATGGCAGCCTAAAAGTAGATACAACATTGCTTTTTAGATTGGAGATTCACGCAAGTGCAGGCACCTCAAATCTCGTTCCAAGACGGACACTCCATTCCTCAAGTCGGACTAGGCGTCTGGCAGACGCCGCAGGAGGCGACGGCACAAGCCGTGGTTGCTGCCTTCAAGGCAGGATACCGTCACATCGACACAGCTGCCGTCTATGAAAACGAGGCCGGCGTCGGAGATGGCATCAAGGAGGCCGGCATTCCTCGCTCGGACATCTTCATCACCACCAAACTCTGGAATTCGGAGCAAGGTGCAGATTCGACGCTCAAGGCCTTCGATACGAGCATGGCCAAGTTGGGCTTGGAGTACCTCGACCTTTACCTCATCCACTGGCCTTCGCCGGCACGAAAAAAGTACGTCGAGACGTGGAAAGCCTTCAAGCGCTTGCAAAACGAAGGCCGTATCCGTTCCATCGGGGTCTCCAACTTCGAGCCTGAACATCTCACACGCATCATCGACGAGACCGGTGTGGTGCCGGTGCTGAACCAAGTTGAACTTCACCCCCAGTTTCAACAACGCGAGCTTCGCGCGTTCCATGAGCGTCACGGCATCGTGACGCAAGCCTGGAGTCCATTGGGGCAGGGCAGGCTGCTGCGGAACCCGAGCATTGAAGCCATCGCGAAGAAGCATTCAAAGACAGCAGCCCAGGTCATCGTGCGCTGGCACATTGAGCTGAGTAACGTGGTCATTCCAAAGTCCGTCAACCCGACGCGCATCGCCGAAAACTTCGACGTTTTTGACTTCGCACTGGATGAAGACGACCTCACCGTCATTGCTGGCTTGGACAAGAGCGATGGGCGCATTGGTCCCAATCCTCTGGCAGCAGAGTTCTAAGGAAAGCGCCACATGAAGTACACGAAGCTGGGGACTACGGGCCTGGACATCTCGCGACTGTGTCTGGGGTGCATGACCTATGGCGAGCCAACCGCTGGCACACCCCCATGGACACTTCCCCTTGACGCCTCCCGACCCATCATCCGACATGCAGTCGAGTGCGGTATCACGTTCTTCGACACGGCCAACAGCTATTCGGCGGGCACATCCGAGGTCATCGTCGGCCAGTTGCTCAAAGAGTTTGCACGACGTGAAGACATCGTTATCGCGACCAAGGTCTACTTCCCTTACGTAGAGCCAGATGGCACAGCTCATCGCAAGGGCCTTTCACGCAAGCAAATCATTGCCGAGGTCGAAGCCAGCCTCAAGCGCCTTCGTACCGACTATGTGGACCTTCTCCAAATCCACCGCTGGGACTACGAGACCCCCATCGAAGAGACGATGCGTGCGCTTGACGATGTGGTGAGGGAAGGCAAGGCTCGGTACATCGGGGCATCTTCCATGTACGCTTGGCAGTTCGCCAAGGCCCAGGAAGTCGCTCGTACCAACGGGTGGACGGAGTTCGTCAGCATGCAGAACCACCTAAACCTGCTGTACCGTGAGGAAGAGCGGGAGATGATTCCGTTATGCGTTGACAATGGCGTGGGTCTTCTGCCTTGGAGCCCGCTTGCGCGCGGCCGCCTTGCTCGTCCCTCCGGCGCTTAGAGTGCTCGCCTCGCGGCAGACGATGTAGGACGACGCCTTTACGACAAAACCGCAGATGCAGACCGGAAGGTCATTGACGCGGTCGAGCGTGTCGCAACAGCACGTGGGGTCAAGATGGCACAGGTTGGCCTATCCTGGGTGCTGAATCATGCGCAAGTTTCGGCGCCGATAGTGGGTGCATCAAGTATTGCTCAACTAGACGATGCGGTTGGCGCACTGCAAGTACACCTCACTCCGGAGGAGACAGCGGAGGTTTCGGCGCATTACGTCAGCCATGACATCAGCGGACACGACTGACCGTCTACGCTTGCATCACCTGCCTGAACTGTTCTGTAACGTCTCGATAAG
This sequence comes from Delftia sp. WSY_7, assembly GCF_043104845.1. Lineage (NCBI taxonomy): Bacteria > Pseudomonadati > Pseudomonadota > Betaproteobacteria > Burkholderiales > Comamonadaceae > Delftia > Delftia sp. WSY_7. The sequence goes on from NZ_JBICLB010000055.1 coordinate 405,021, forward strand.
CTCCCTCAGACCCGGGGGAGCTTGTCGATGGCCGGGGTAATACAGATAGAACGGCGGTTCTATCGGTGCCCAGTCAGGAAGCACGATTTGCAGACGACCTGCCGCCAGATGGTCGGAAACGCGGCTCTCTAAGCAGTAGAAGACGCCACATCCGGCCAAGGCCATTTCCACACCGAAGGTCGTCTCGTTTACACAAAGCTGCCCGGGGACATCGATTGCCACCTTCTCATCTCCACACTCGAACTCCCAGCGGTAGATAACTCCCTGGCCGGTGCGAATCTGGATGCAATTGTGGCTCGATAGGTCTGCAGGAACCTTGCACTCCTTGGTTCGTGCCAGGTATTTGGGAGCGGCGACGGCCACCCATCGCAGTGGTTCACCAATACGCACGGCTACAAAATCCGTGGGGATAGTTCCGCCAAAGCGGATGCCTGCGTCGAACTGCGCTGCGACAATGTCCACCATCTTGTCGTCCACCGCAATCTCGACAGACACGTCCGGATAGTTCGCGAGGAAGGTCGGCAGGCGTGACGCAAGAAGGAGCCGCGCTCCGTCGCTGAGGGCATTGATGCGTAGACGCCCTACTGGCCTATCTCGGTGCTGGTCCACCTCGATGAGGGCTCCGCTTATCTCTTCAAACCCAACCTCAAGGCGTTTGGCTAAACGGGTGCCTGCGTCCGTCGCAGAGACCGTCCGACTGGTCCGATTCAGCAGCCTAACGCCCAACCTGGTCTCAAGGTTCCTCACGGAATGGCTGATTGCCGAAGCGGTGATGCCAAGCTCGACCGCGGCCTGAGTAAAGCTCCGACAACGCTCAACTGCCAGAAAGGCGTTCAGGTCAGCCAAGTCGGCTCGAGACAATCGTGTAGTTGGACGTACGGGCATGGCAAAAGGATAGCTCCATGAGCAGAACTTCAAGAGCACTATCCTTTGGGCAGCTGGACTATAGATGATGTTGCCCCCCGTATTCCCAGCTCCGTCCTATTCGAAATAAAGTCCCCGCTCAGGATAGACCGCCCCTGCCCACTTGACGAGCGTGCAGGCCAGCTCAGACGCATGCAGCACTGCACCCAAGCCCAGGCAGCTGCAGCGCTCCAGGCAAGACAGACCGCCGCGATACCCAGCACCGTCATAGCCTCAGGGCCGCGCCCGCCTGTTGCCACCGCACGCAGCACTATCGCAGTGTCGACTTGCGGCGTAAGTGGCGGATGGCGGCTGTCAGCGGGACAGCGAGCAAAGGGTAACGTCAACCACAGTGCCTCCGTCTCACTCGCAAGCTGCGACAAAACGATTTCAACTCGCCATGAGGGGTTCACCAGGCGGGCCTCAGCGGTTGCTCAAGGAGGTGCATTGCCCTTGGGCGCCCACGCGTCCCAGGCCTTGTTCATTGCTATGTAGTCGGCCATGTCCGCCAAGTAAATGGTAGCCACCAGAACTCTCCGTGTGTCGCTTCCGCCCTCGTTCAGCAGCGGTGGAAAGTCGACAGCAGGTCTGCTGTTTGCCCCACCATTCCCTCAACGCCTTCGGAAGGCACTTGGCCAGCCAGATAGATGGAGTTGCCATGGATGACCATGTCCGAAAAGCGCGCGTCGACGTGGAACCGGTTGATGCTGTTCAAGCGAGTAGGTGCCGCTTCTCGGGCACATTCGTTGGACTTCGACGAGGTGCCTGTGAGGCCCTCAGCAAGGACGTGAAGCATGGCCGCCCGACAGTCTGCTCGCGTCCTGCAGGTGTGACGAGATTGTGTGGTTCCCCCCCCCCCGTGGGCCTGTGCTGCGCCTGTGTGAGCGTTGATGGTGATTTGCTTAGCGTGCATCCGTTCAGCGGTTAGAAGGCTCGATAATTCATGATTGAGTGCAACGAAGTGCTCACAAACATACAAGGTAGAAACATGAATTTGAAAGAGCTGCTCGCGGCCAAAGCCGCGCTTGATGCAGAGATTGCAACCGCGAAGAAGGGAGAGTCAACAGCTGCGCTGCGACGTGTGCAAGAGCTCGTCAGCGAGTTTGGGTTCACGATGCAGCAAGTCTTCCCGCTCGTTCCGCTCAAAGATAAAAAGGCAGGTGAGGCAAAGTACCAGGACCCTGACACAGGGAAAACATGGACAGGCCGCGGGAAGCCTCCAACGTGGATTGTTGGCAAAAATCGCGAGGACTTCTTGATTGTCCAGCCCGAACACGAAGCGCACCAGCGCGCGCCTTTCCTGGCTGAGATGGCTGCCGCGGCGGGTCGCAACCAACGGTAAAAAAATTGATGTTGCCTTGGCCTGCCTCCGATTTGGAGTGTGCTCTTGAAGAGAGTAGGCAAGCCTGGCGGGCGCGTCGGACAAGGCGGCTTTGCTACTGTTATGAGCAATAGATGGCGTGCATCATAAAAATGGACACAAGGCGATGCGTCTAGTTTTCGTGAAAATGCCTAGATTACTGTCTAAAAATCTCCCTCTGCCACCCCAGATTGTCTAGGCCTTTTTCCTATTCCACGCATGGCTGTCCAGAAGGAAATTAGCAGATAAGCTTCGGCTGCATCTATTGCTATGCCCGGCCCACGCACAGCTACCTGGGCTGGTCGCCGGGGCTGGACTTCGAGACCCGGCTCATCGCCAAGCAGAACCTGCCCGAGCTGCTGCGCGCCGAGCTGTCGCGCGCCAGCCATGTGGCCGCGCCCGTGATGCTGGGCTCGGTCACCGACTGCTACCAGCCCGTGGAGCGCGAGCTGGGGCTGACGCGCCGCCTGATCGAAGTGCTGGCCGAGGCGCGTCACCCGTTTTCCATCGTCACCAAGGGCAGCGGGGTGGAGCGTGACCTGGACCTGCTGGCCCCGCTGGCGCGCCAGGGCCTGGCCTCGGTGCACATCACGCTGACCACGCTGGATGCCGACCTGGCCCGCCACCTGGAGCCGCGCGCCGCCGCGCCGTACCGCCGGCTGCGCAGCATCCGCGCGCTGACCGAGGCGGGCGTGCCCGTGGGCGTGAGCCTGGCACCGCAGATTCCCTTCATCAACGAAGACCTGGAGAAGGTGCTGGAGGCGGCCGCCGACGCAGGCGCGCGCCACGCCTTCTATGCCGTGCTGCGCCTGCCCTGGGAAGTGGCGCCGCTGTTCGAACAATGGCTGCAGGTGCACTACCCCGACCGCGCCCGCCGCGTGATGGAGCGCGTGCGCGACCTGCACGGCATCCAGGGCGAGCAGCGCGAGGCCGGCCGCGTGTACAACGCCGAGTTCGGCCAGCGCATGAAGGGCACGGGCCACTGGGCCGAGCTGCTGCGCCAGCGCTTCGCCCTGGCCTGCCGTCGGTATGGATTCAACCGCGAGCCGCTGCGGCTCGATTGCAGCCTCTACCACCCGTCGCTGCTGCTGCCGCAGCGCAGTCTGTTCTGAGAGCGGACCGGCAGGCTCAAACCGCCTCCAGAAACGACCTCACCAGCAGGCTGTCGCTGCGCTCGCGCATGCAATAGACATAGGTGGTGGTGCTGGCCGGGTCGCCCGCGATGCGCAGCGGGCGAAAGCGCGGGTCGGGGATGAATTCGGCTTCGGACACGGCGCCCAGTCCCAGGCCGCGCGCCACGGCTTCGCGTATGGCTTCGCGGCTGCCGATCTCCAGTTCGGTGCGCGGCTGCACGCCGGCGGCCTGCAGCACCGATTCCAGCGCGGTGCGCGTGGTCGAGCCGTGCTCGCGCAGCAGCAGAGGCTGGCCCTGCAGTTCGGACAGCGCGATTTCGCTGCGCCGCGCGAAGGGATGGGCGACATGGGCGAACAGGATGATGGCGTGGCGCGCGTACTCGCGCGCCAGCAGCTCCGGGCGGTCGTAGAGGCCGGCGAGCACGGCCACGTCGGTGTCGTAGCGTTCCAGGTCGGCCAGCACCTGCTGCGAGTTGCCCATGCGGATGGACAGCTGCATGCCCGGGTGCCGTGCGCGGTAGGCGGCCACCATCTCGATCACATGGAAGGGCCCCACGGCGCCGATCTTGAGCTCGCCCTGGTGCAGCTGCCCCGAGTCGCGCAGGAAGAATTCGGCCTCGGCCTCCAGCGCCATGATTTTCTGCGCCATGGGCAGCAGTCTGGCGCCTGCGCCCGTGAGCGTCATGCGGTAGCCGCGGCGGTGGAACAGCTCGATCTGGCTTTGGCGCTCCAGCGTGGCGATCTGGGTGGAGATGGTGGGCTGGCTCACGCCCAGTGCGCGGGCGGCGGCGCTGAGGCTGCCGTGGTGGGCGACGGCGATGAAGGCGCGGTAGCGGGCGTTGCTCACGAAAGTCGGTATCTCAAGGTTTTGTCTATGGATGCTGTCAAAACCGATTCTGAAACTTTCACATGGCAGAAATATGTCGCTCCTAGCATTCAGCCATACCCACCCGCCTGGCGATTTGACCGGCGATTCACGGATCCACCGATCCGCCGATGTGCCTGACCTGATGCAAAGGAACGCTCCCATGAAGATGAACCGCAAGACCTGGCTGCGCCATGCCGGCGCCGTGCTGGCCCTGGCCTCCACCGCTACCACTGCCGCCTTTGCCCAGAGCGCCGAGCTGCGCGTGGGCCTGATCCCCTCGGAGGACGCGCAGGCCATGATCCGCGCCAGCCAGCAGGTCATGGACCAGCTGGCCACCCGCACCGGCATGAAGGTGCGGCCCTTCGTGGCCAATGACTACAACGGCGTGATCGAGGCGCTGCGCTCCAACAAGATCGACATCGCCTTCCTCGGCCCGTTCTCGTACGTGCTGGCCAACCAGGTGGCAGGCGCCGAGGCCTTTGCCGTGGCCGTGACCAAGAAGACGGGCAAGAGCGCTTACCACAGCATGGTGATCTCCCGCAAGGACAAGGGCCCGGCCAGCGTGGCCGATCTCAAGGGCCGCAGCTTTGCCTTTGTGGACCCGACCTCGGCGTCGGGCCACCTGTTTCCCAAGGCGGGGTTGATGGCCGAGGGCTTCGATGCGGACAAGGGCTTTTCGCGCGTGATCTTCTCGGGCTCGCACGACGCCAGCATCATGGCCGTGGCCAACGGCAAGGTGGATGCGGCGGCCGTGGCCGACCGCATCTTCGACTCCGCCGTGAACAAGGGCCTGGTCAAGCGCGAGGACTTCCAGATCGTCTGGCGCTCCCAGCCCATCCCCGAGTCGCCCATGACCTGGCGCAAGAACCTGGACGCAGGCACCAAGCAGAAGGTGGCTGCGGCCCTGGCCGAGGTCAAGGACCTGCCCTGGGGTGACCAGGGCGTGCTCGACGGCTTCGCGGCCACGGATGACAAGGCCTACGACGTGGTGCGCCAGACGGCCAAGGCCCTGAAGCTGGACCTCGGGAGCATGAAATGATCCGCATCCGCCAATTGCGCAAGAGCTATGGCAGCAACCATGTGCTGCATGGCATCGACCTGGATGTGCAGCCCGGCGAGTTCGTCGTCATGCTGGGCCTGTCGGGGGCCGGCAAGTCCACGCTGCTGCGCTGCATGAACGGCCTGGCCCGCGCCGACAGCGGCACGCTGGAGGTGGGCGGCATGGACCTGATGCTGGGCGGCGGCAGGCACAGCCGGCGCGAGCTGGCTCGCCACGTGGCCATGGTCTTCCAGCACCACAACCTGGTGCCGCGCCTGTCGGTGCGCAAGAACGTGCTGACCGGGCGCCTGGGCCAGACCGGCACCCTGGCCTCGGTGCTGCAGCTGTTCCGCGAAAGCGATATCCGCCTGGCCGACCAGTGCCTGGAGCGCGTGGGCCTGGCCCACAAGGCGCTGGAGCGCACCGAGGCGCTGTCGGGCGGGCAGATGCAGCGCGTGGGCATTGCCCGCGCGCTGGCCCAGCAGCCCCAGGTCATCCTGGCCGACGAGCCCGTGGCCAGCCTGGACCCCAAGACCGCGCGCAGCGTGCTGCAGTACCTGCGTGATGCCACGCGCGAGCTGGGCATTGCCGTGGTCTGCAACCTGCACCAGGTGGACTACGCGCGGGAGTTCGGCGACCGCGTGCTGGGCCTGGCCCAGGGCCGCATGGTCTATGACGGATCGCCGCAGGCGCTGGACGAGGCCGCGCTGCAGGCCATCTACCATGCGCAGCCCACTGCAGGGCAAGGATCAGGGCAGGGCGCAGAACCGGACACACCACCGGGCACGGCGGTCATAGGGCCTGCCGGCCTGCATGCGCAGGCACCGGTGCCTGCCTCGTGGATGCGGGCCAGCGCGCCCGCAGGAGGACTGTGATGACCAGCGCCAATTCCTGGAGCCCCGAGCCGCGCGACCGCTGGCAATGGACCGCGCCGCGCCCCCACGGCACCCTGGGCTGGACAGGCTATGCGGCTGCGGCCCTGGCCATCGCCTGGGTGCTGCACTGGAGCGCGGGCGGCGCGCAGATGAGCTGGGGCGAACTGGCGGCAGGCATGCCCCAGATCGCGGATTTCGTGGCGCGCTCCGTGCCGCCGGACTGGAGCATGCTGCCGCGCCTGATGGCGCCCGCGCTGGAGACGGTGCAGATCGCCATCTGGGGCACGCTGCTGTCCGTGGTGCTGGCGCTGCCGCTGTCCTTCATCGCGGCCAGCAACCTGCATGGCTGGCACTGGCTGCGGCGCATCACGCGTCAGTTCCTGAACGTGGTGCGCAGCATCAACGAGCTGATCCTGGCGCTGGTCTTTGTCTCGGCCGTGGGCCTGGGGCCGTTTCCCGGCGTGCTGGCCCTGGCCCTGCATGGCATGGGCATGCTGGGCAAGTTCTTCGCCGAGAGCATCGAAGAGATCGACGACGGCCCGCTGCAGGCCCTGCGCAGCGCAGGCGCCACGCAATTGCAGCTCATCGTCTTCGGCGTGATACCGCAGGCCATCACGGCCTGGATCGCGGTCGTGCTCTACCGCTTCGAGGTCAACCTGCGCTCGGCCACGGTGCTGGGCATGGTGGGCGCGGGCGGGCTGGGGTTCGAGCTGGTCGGCAGCCTCAAGCTGTTCCGCTACCAGGAGACGGCCACCTGCATCGTGGTCATCACCGTGATGGTGATCGCCGCCGATCTCGTCTCCCACTGGCTGCGCCGCCGCATCCAGCAGGGCACCCGCCATTGAGGGCTGCGCTTTTCCCGGCGCCCCCGTTTCATTCAAAGGACCGATTTGTGTGGACCTATCACAACCCCGTTGCCATCCATGCCGGCCCCGGCCGCCTGGACCGCCTGCCCGAGCTGCTGGCCGGGCGCGACTGCCTGCTGGTGACGTTTCCCGAGGCCGAATCCCTGGGCCTGGTGCAGCAGCTGCGCCAACGGCTGGGCAGCCAGCTGCGCGGCGTGGTGGACGGCATTGCGCCCAATCCCGATGTGCAGTGGCTGGCCCCGCTGTATGACCGCGTGCACCGCGAATACGCCGAGGTCCCGTGCATCGTGGCCCTGGGCGGCGGCAGCGCCATCGACTCGGCCAAGGCGCTGATGTGCGCCACGCCCACGCGGCGTTTCGGCGAACTGCTGCAGGCCCTGGAGCAGGGGCTGGCCCTGCCGGCCGCAGGCCACAAGGCGCTGATCGCCATTCCCACCACGGCCGGCACGGGCAGCGAGGTCACGCCCTGGGCCACGATCTGGGACCAGGCCGCTGGCCGCAAGCACTCGCTGCACCAGCACTGGACCTGGCCCGAGGCCGCCATCATCGACGCGCAGCTCATGCAAAGCCTGCCGGCCGGCGCCACGCTGGCCTCGGGGCTGGATGCGCTGTCGCATGCGCTGGAGTCCATCTGGAACCGGCACCGCAATCCCGTCTCCACCACCTTGGCCGTGGGCGCCGCGCGCCGCACCCTGGCCACGCTGCCCGCGCTGATGCAGGACCTGGGCAGCCTGCCGCTGCGAAGCCGCATGGCCGAGGCCGCCCTGATGGCCGGCCTGGCCTTCTCCAACACCCGCACGGCGCTGGCGCATTCGCTGTCCTACGACATCACGCTGCGCCATGGCGTGGCCCACGGCATTGCCTGCTCGTTCAGCCTGCCGCTGGTGCTGGAGATGGCCCTGGGCGCTGACGATGAGGCCGATGCGGCCCTGCTGTCCATCTTCGATGCCGCCACGGGCGAGCTGGCCGTGCAGCGCCTGCGCAACTTCCTCGAAGGCCTGGGCGTGGCCACCGATCCCGCCCACTACGGCGTGCCTGGGGATGAGTGGCAGCAGCTGCTGCAGTCGGCCGCATCCGGCCCGCGCGGGCGTAATTTCATCCGCACGCTGGAATGAACAGGCGCGTGCGGCCCTCTTCTGTTTGAACCTCTTTCCTAGTCAAAAAGCACCATGAACCACACCACCGCCTCCACCGCCGCCGCCGCCGATCTGTCGCCGCTGCAGGCCGTCATCTTCGACTGGGCCGGCACCCTGGTCGATTTCGGCTCGCTGGCACCCACGCAGATCTTTGTCGAGGCTTTTGCCAGCTTCGGTATTACCATCACCCTGGCCCAGGCGCGCGGCCCCATGGGCCTGTCCAAGTGGCAGCACATCCACGAGTTGCTGCAGGACGAAGGCATCCGCGCGCAATGGCACAAGGCCTTCGGCCAGCAGCCTGGCGACGCCGACGTGGACGCCATCTACGCCCGCTTCATGCCCATGCAGATCGCCAAGGTCGGTGAGTTCTCGGCGCCGATCGAAGGCGCCCCCGAGCTGCTGGGCTGGCTGCGCGCGCAGGGCCTGAAGGTGGGCTCGTGCTCGGGCTATCCGCGTGAAGTCTTGAATCAATTGCTGCCGCAGGCCGCCGCCAATGGCTTGGCTCCCGACCATGTGGTGGCCGGCGATGAAATGGCCGCAGGCGGCCGCCCCGGCCCCTTCATGGCGCTGGCCAATGTGCTGGCGCTGGGCATCGGCGACGTGCGTGCCTGCGTGAAGGTGGACGACACCGTGCCCGGCATCGAGGAAGGCCGCAACGCCGGCATGTGGACCGTGGGTCTGACCCTGTCCGGCAACGAAGTCGGCTACTCCCCCGCCGAACTGGCCGCCGCCCCCGCCGAAGAAGTGCGCGAGCGCGTGGCCCGCGCCGAAGCCAAGCTGCGCGCAGCCGGCGCCCACCACGTGATCGCCAGCGTCAAGGACCTGCCCCAGGTGCTGGAGCGTATTGCGCAGGACATGCGCGCTGGCCATAGGCCAGGTTGAGGCAAGCTGCCCTGCACCTGTTGGGCTCATCACCCTTTGAAACTGGCGCGGCCAAAAAAACAGGGACGCCGAGCAAGAGCCGCCTCGCGGCGATGGCGTCGTCCCCCTCCCGCGAAGCGAGAGAGGGGGAAGGCGCGAAGCGCCTCAGGGGGTACTCAACTGCTCTGCATGATGGCGCAGATGGTCATCAATGAAGCTCTGGATGAAGTAGTAGCCGTGGTCGTAGCCGCCGTGGCGGCGCAGCGTCAGCGGCTGGCCGGCCTGGGCGCAGGCGGCCTCGAAGGCTTCGGGCAGCAGCTGCTTTTCGATCAGGAACTTGTCGGCCAGGCCCTGGTCCACGAGGATGCCGGCCGGGTAGGGCGCCTGAGTCTGGGCGGCCATCAGGCAGCTGGCGTCATGCGCTTCCCAGGCCTTGCGGTCATCGCCCAGATAGCCTGAGAAGGCCTTCTGGCCCCAGGGGCAGTTGACGGGGTTGGCGATGGGCGCGAAGGCCGACAGGCTCTTGAAGCGGCCCGGATGGCGCAGCGCCAGCGTGAGCGCGCCGTGGCCGCCCATGGAGTGGCCGAAGATGCCCAGCCGCTGCGCGTCGATGGGCAGGCGTGCGGCGATCAGCGGCAGCAGCTCGCCCAGCAGATAGCTTTCCATGCGCCAGTGCAGTGCCCAGGGCCTGGTGGTGGCGTCCAGGTAGAAGCCCGCGCCCACGCCGAAGTCCCAGGCATCGGCCTCGCCGGGCAGGCCTGCGCCGCGCGGGCTGGTGTCGGGCGCGATCAGGGCGATGCCCAGCTCGGCGGCCAGGCGCTGGGCGCCGGCCTTGGTCATGAAGGTCTCTTCGGTGCAGGTCAGCCCGGCCAGGTAGAGCACGGCGGGCACCTTCTCGCCGGCCACGGCCTTGGGCGGCAGGAAGACCGAGAACTTCATGTTCAGGCCGATCTCGGCGGAGAAATGCTCGTAGAAACGCTGTGCGCCGCCGAAGCAGGCATGGGCGTTCTTGAGTTCCAGGGGCGGCAGTGCGGACATGGTGTTCCTCAAAAAGAAAAATGCTACGGGCACCTTGGCAAGCGGTGCATGCAGCATTCAAAGATGGGAGTTGATACGCTATACACGGTCAACGGCCCATGAAACTGGCGCTGCCCAGGCGAGAGGCGCCGAGCAAGAGCCGCCTCGCGGCGGGGGCGCCCAGCCGAGGGCGTCGTCCCCCTCCCTCGCGTAGCGAGTAGAGAGGCGCCGTGCAACGGGGGAGGGCGCGCAGCGCCTCAGGGGGAGCTTCAGTACACGACGACGGAGCGGATGGACTTGCCTTCGTGCATCAGGTCAAAAGCCTCGTTGATCTCCGGCAGGCCCATGGTGTGCGTGACGAAGGGGGCCAGCTGGATCTCGCCGCTCATGGCCTGCTCGACCATGCCGGGCAGCTCGCTGCGGCCCTTGACGCCGCCGAAGGCCGTGCCCAGCCACTTGCGGCCCGTCACCAGCTGGAAGGGGCGTGTGGAGATTTCCTGGCCCGCGCCGGCCACGCCGATGATGACCGACTGGCCCCAGCCGCGGTGCGCGCATTCCAGGGCGGCACGCATCACGTTGACGTTGCCGATGCATTCGAAGCTGTGGTCCACGCCCCAGCCCGTCATCTCGACGATGACCTGCTGGATGGGCTTGTCGAAATCCTTGGGATTCACGCAGTCGGTGGCGCCGAAGGTGCGGGCCAGGTCGAACTTGGAGGGGTTGGTGTCCACGGCGATGATGCGGCCGGCCTTGGCCAGCTTGGCGCCCTGGATCACGGCCAGGCCGATGCCGCCCAGGCCGAACACGGCCACGGTGTCGCCTTCCTGGACCTTGGCGGTGTTCTTGACGGCACCCAGGCCCGTGGTCACGCCGCAGCCCAGCAGGCAGACCTGCTCGGGGTTGGCATCGGGGTGGATCTTGGCCAGCGAGACTTCGGCGACCACGGTGTACTCGCTGAAGGTGGAGCAGCCCATGTAGTGGTAGATGGGCTCGCCGTTGTACGAAAAGCGCGTGGTGCCGTCTGGCATCACGCCCTTGCCCTGGGTGGCGCGCACGGAAACGCACAGGTTGGTCTTGCCGCTCTTGCAGAACAGGCATTCGCCGCATTCGGCCGTGTACAGCGGGATCACGTGGTCGCCGGGCTTGACGCTGGTCACGCCTTCGCCGACCTCGACGACGATGCCCGCGCCTTCATGGCCGAGCACGGCGGGGAAGATGCCTTCCGGGTCGTCGCCCGACAGCGTGAACGCGTCGGTGTGGCAGACGCCGGTGTGGGTGATCTTGATCAGGACCTCGCCCTTCTTCGGGGGGGCCACGTCGATCTCGACGATCTGCAGGGGTTCTCCAGCCTTGAAGGCGACGGCGGCTTTGGATTTCATGGGCGTGTCTTTCTGTCGGGGTGGCTCAGGAGCGGCAGTGCGCGCGCTCCGCGAAGCCTTGAATGTAGGCCATGGCCGCGCGGACCGGCCGCATCATGGCCGCAGCCTCAGGTGATATGTCCGAATCTGAGGGGTGTGGCCGGCGTCGGCCGGGCCTGCAGGCCGTGGGTGCTTGCGTCTTTTCGTATAGTCCGCCCCATTCTTTCCACCCTGACCGCCTCCGAGCCCGCCGTTTCCCATGGACCACCGCCACGCCAGCGCCCACCGCATCGATCTTGTCGTCTACCCCGGCTTCAAGGCGCTGGAGGCCATAGGACCCATGTCGGTGTTCGACTATGCCAACGTGCACCTGCGCGCGCGCGGCCAGAGCGACGGCTACGAGGTGCGCGTGGTCTCGCAGCGGCAAGGGCCCGTGCGCTCGGACACGCTGATGTCGCTGGAGGCCACCCACACGCTGGCCGGGCTGGAGGCTGCAGGCATGGGCTGCACCGTGGTCGTCGTGGGCTCGCGCCATATCGAGCAGGTGCTGGGCGGCTCGGCCGAGCTGGTCGCCTGGCTGGGCCGCGTGGCGCCACGCGTGCAGCGGCTGATTGCGCTGTGCTCGGGCAGCTTCTTCCTGGCCGAGGCGGGCTTGCTGGACGGCCGGCGCGCGGCCACGCACTGGAGCGTGACGGCGCAACTGGCCCAGCGCCATCCGCGCGTGCAGGTCGATGCCGATGCCATCTACCTGCGCGAGGAGATCCGCGATGGCGAAGGCAGCCGCCAGCTGTGGACCTCGGCCGGCGTGACGGCCGGCATCGACCTGGCCCTGGCCGTGGTCGAAGAGGATTTCGGCCACGCGCTGGCGCTGGAGGTGGCGCGCGACCTGGTCATGTACCTCAAGCGTCCCGGTGGCCAGTCGCAGTTCAGCGTGCCGCTGGCGGCCCAGGCCGCGCAGCACGGCGGCGTGCAGGCCGTGCAGCAGTGGGTGATGGCCCATCTGGCCGAGCCCCTGACCCTTGCGCAGATGGCCGAGCAGGCGCACATGAGCGAGCGGCACCTGCGCCGCGTGTTCCAGCAGGAAACCGGGCAAAGCCCCACGGCCTTTGTGGAGAGCGCGCGGCTGGAGGCGGCCAAGCAACTGCTGGAAAGCCAGGCCCATCTGCCGCTCAAGACCGTGGCCGCGCGCGTGGGCCTGGGCTCGGAGCAGGCGCTGCGCCACCTGTTCGTGCGCCACCTGGGCATCACGCCCGTGGCGTACCGGGATCGCTTTGGCGGGCGCGGCGGCGCGGGCTGAGCGGATCGGCCTGGAGAGCTCAGCCTCTTTTGGCTGCTGCCTCGGTAGCCTGCGCTGCGCGCAGCTTGTCCTTCTTGCTGGGGCGGCGGCCCTTGATGCCGCCGTTGCCGTCCTGGGCCACCGGGGGCGGCGGCACGGGCTCGGTGGGCTCGAAGCCCGGCAACTGCTCCAGTTCAAGGTCCAGCTGGTTGCGCTTGCAGATCAGCGCCCAGTGCGCCTGGTCGGCCGGCGTGACAAAGCTGATGGCCGTGCCATCCTCGCCCGCCCGGCCCGTGCGGCCGATGCGGTGCACATAGTCGGTGGCCGAGCGCGGCAGGTCGTAGTTGACGACCAGGGGCAGCTGGGTGATGTCGATGCCGCGCGCCGCCAGGTCGGTGGTGATCATCACCTGCCAGCGCCTGGCCTTGAAGTCGGCCAGCGCTTCCTTGCGTGCGCCCTGGCTCAGGTCGCCATGGAATGCCGTGGCGAAGATGCCGGCCTTGTAGAGCTTTTCCGCCACCAGTTCGGCCGTGTGGCGCGTGGCCACGAAGACCAAGGCGCGCTCCAGCGTGGCGGGGTCGGTGCCGGGCGCCGTCTCCCCCTGTACCAGTGTGCGCAGCAGCTGGGTGCGGCGCGCACGGTCCACGGCAATGGCGCGCTGGGCAATGCTCTGGGGGCTGGCGGCATCCTGGCCTTCGGCGGCATCGACGCGGGCCTGAACGGGATCGTGCAGCAGGCCTGTGGCCAGCGATTGCACGGCATCGGGATAGGTGGCCGAGAACAGCAGGGTCTGGCGCTGCTTCGGCAGCAGGGCCAGCACGCGCTGCAGCTCTTCCTGGAAGCCCAGGTCCAGCAGGCGGTCGGCCTCGTCCAGCACCAGATGGCGCACGGCGGACAGGCGCACGGCGTTGTGCTCCACCAGGTCCAGCAGGCGGCCGGGCGTGGCCACCAGGAAGTCGGCACTGCCGCGCAGCATCATCATCTGCGGATTGATGGACACGCCGCCATAGACCACGCCGATGCGCGGCGGCTGCCTGAGCGCGCGGCCCAGGTCGGACAGCGTCTCGCCCACCTGCTGGGCCAGCTCGCGCGTGGGCACCACGATCAGCGTGGTCAGGGTGCGCACAAAGCCGCCCTGGGCACCCTGGGCCTTGCCGCCATCCATCCAGCGCTGCAGCAGCGGCAGCAGGTAGGCGGCCGTCTTGCCCGAGCCCGTGGGCGCACAGGCCCAGAGGTCGCGGCCCGCAAGCACGGGGGCGATGGACTGGGTCTGTATGGGCGTGGGATCGACCAGGCCCAGGTCTTGGAGGCTGGAGACCAGCGCCGGGCTCAGGCCGAGGGAGGCAAAGTTCATGGTGTGCAGGAATGGCTGGGGCCGGAACCCCGGCGCAAGAAAGGCCCGGCCACGAGGGCCGGGGGGGCATTGTCGGCGAAACCGTGCCGCTGCGTGAAGCAGGGGGCTTGGCCCGGGCGCTCAGGCCAGGTGGCGCTGCCGACCAGCAGGCTGTTCACCAGGCCGCCAGCCGTTGCAGCCGGGCCGGTGGCGCATGCCTGTCCAGGGATCGGGCATCGCCGAAATGAGTGCCCAGAAGATCGAATGGAGGCGGCTCATGGAGGAAGTCGTCCCTGCCTCTTCAGCTCCTTGAGCCGTCGTTCGGTTGCGCGGTCCAGGGCGTCCTGCAGCAGGTCCATCTTGCGTTTGTTGCAGGGTTGGCAGTCGTAGAAGCTTCCGGGTACTCCAATAGGGTCCAGCTTTTTGTTGGCCTCGAAAAGATTAATACGTCCTGTGGGTTCGATTCCCATGACGATGATTTTTCCGCTCTTGAACTTGACGGACGCTCCTCCTGAACACCCTGTTCTTTCCATATATTCACCGAAGTAGTGCTTCTCTGAAATTTTGCGCATGTGCTGCAGCGCATATCGCACATCCTCTTCGGTCAATATCACATCGTTGCAATCAAGCCAGTTCTTGTCTTCCCAAGAAGAGCCGCCTGAGGGCTCGATGATGTCGATTTTCTGTACTTGCCTGACTGGGTATCTGGCATCGGCCGCATGGAGCATCGATGCCATGGCCATTGCCGAAATCACAGTCACAGTGCGAAAGAAAATGAAGCTCATGGTGCCATTTCCCAGTTTGCGCCTTCTGCCTCGGACAGGTTCTTCCGGCTTACTTCAGGGTGCTTGAAGACTTCACTGGGCGATAGTTGCATGGAATCTTGCAGTGCTTCAACCAGCCATGTCAGAGCACGGTTTTGTGCCTCAGTCGGTGTGGGGTAGACGCCAAATTCTCCCCGAATCCCTTCCGGACTCAGTTCCTTTCGTCGCTGAGGGGGCTTGAACCCTTTCGGCAGCACAGCCCTGCCAACCATCTCGATGCCTATGGCTTCCATGTTGCTCGGATAGCGATCGCCAGGGGCTTTCATCATCTCGATGCGGTGCATTCCCTTTACGTCTGCTCCTTCATAGTCCCTGGCCTTGCATTTCCCCACAAGCAGGCATCTTGCCTTCAGCGGCCCCACATGGTTGGTGCGCTGGTAGATGGCCGCAGTCTGGTAGATGGTTCCGTCCTTGTCGATGAGAAAGTGTGCCGCATTGGCCTTCGGGTTTTTGTAGCTGTTCAGCGAAGACTGGGCCGTGTTGGCATCGGTCTGGTGCACGACGATGCCGGTGATGGCGGCGGTCCGCTTTCCTCTCTCGATGGCGGGGCTGCGCGCGTTCCTGACGCGCGCATGGATGAGCATTCCGTCCTTGGTGATTTCGACAAGCATGTGAGTCCCGGGGTTGCGTTGAACGGCAGCGGGCATTGCGCTGCGCCTCCATCCCGTTTCAGGGAGGGTCAACGGTCACCTTAGGGTAGATGTGATCAATCGAGGTTCATGCCACGATAGCCAGAATGGTGTTCCTAGGAGTGGCGTGGCCTTCTGGAACGGTGGACTCGCCCATGAAAAAAGCCCCATGCAAAGGCATGGGGCTTTTGGGTGCCGGGCCGCTGAGGTCCGGACCTGCGATCAGCGCTGGCCGATCGGCTTGACGTCGCGGGACACGGAGCCCGTGAACAGCTGGCGGGGACGGCCGATCTTGTACTCGGGGTCGGCCATCTGCTCGTTGAGCTGGGCGATCCAGCCCACGGTGCGGGCCAGGGCGAAGATGCCGGTGAACAGGTTCACGGGCACGCCGATGGCGCGCTGCACGATGCCGGAGTAGAAGTCCACGTTCGGGTAGAGCTTGCGCTGCACGAAGTAGTCGTCTTCCAGGGCGATCTTCTCGACTTCCTTGGCCAGGGCGAACAGGGGGTCCTTTTCCAGGCCCAGTTCGGCCAGCACTTCATTGCAGGTTTCCTGCATGAGCTTGGCGCGGGGGTCGTAGTTCTTGTAGACACGGTGGCCGAAGCCCATCAGCTTGACGCCGCTGTTCTTGTCCTTGACCTGTTCCATGAACTCGCCGACCTTGGCAACGCCGCCGTTGGCCTGCAGGTATTCCAGCATGTTCAGGCAGGCTTCGTTGGCGCCGCCGTGGGCAGGGCCCCACAGGCAGGCCACGCCGGCCGAGATGGCGGCGAAGGGGTTGGTGCCCGACGAGCCGCACAGACGCACGGTGGAGGTGGAGGCGTTTTGCTCGTGGTCTGCGTGCAGGATGAAGATGCGGTCCAGCGCGCGCTCGACCACGGGGTTCACCTTGAACTCCTCGCAGGGGTTGCCGAACATCATGCGCATGAAGTTGCCGGCGTAGCTCAGGTCGTTCTTGGGGTACATGTACGGCGCACCGATGCCGTACTTGTAGGCCATGGAGACCAGCGTGGGCATCTTGGCGATCAGGCGGATCGCGGCGATGTCGCGGTGCTCGGCGTTGTTGATGTCCATGTTGTCGTGGTAGAAGGCCGACATGCCGCCGACCAGACCCGTCAGGACGGCCATGGGGTGGGCGTCACGGCGGAAACCACGCAGGAAGAACTGCATCTGCTCGTTGACCATGGTGTGCTTGGTCACGCGCTCGACGAAGTCGGCCTTCTGCGACTCGTTGGGCAGCTCGCCGTACAGCAGCAGGTAGCAGGTCTCGAGGTAGTCGCAGTTCTTGGCCAGCTGCTCGATGGGGTAGCCGCGGTACAGCAGCTCGCCCTTGTCGCCATCGATGTAGGTGATGGCGGACTGGCACGAGGCGGTAGAGAGGAAGCCCGGGTCATAGGTGAACATGCCGGTCTGCGCGTACAGCTTGCGGATGTCCACCACGTCGGGACCGACGTTGCCCTGGTAGACGGGCAGCTCGACGCTGGGGGCGCCGTTGCTGAAAGACAGCGTTGCTTTGTTGTCTGCGAGTTTCATTTCCAAACTTCCTTCTCTAGATTGCCTAGCCTACTAGCGGGAGAGAACCGGGCTTGCGCTTGCGCACCAGTTCCAGAACTTCCCTGATTTCTTGGGTATCGAGTTCACCTTCAGGCTCCTTGCGGCGCAAGAAGAGGTCCATCAGGTCGTTGTCTGCCAGGTCCATCAAGGCAGACAGACCGCTCGCGTGTCTCCGCGTGAGCTGGTCTCCGTAGGTGGCGAAGAACTGCGCGATGAACAGGTCGTTCTCGACCAGGCCGCGCCGGCAGCGCCAGCGCAGCAGGTCTCGCTCGCGTTCGTCGAGCAGAGTATTCGTCATGGTCATCAGATGGCCCGGCGGACCATCAGTTCCTTGATCTTGCCAATGGCCTGCGTGGGGTTCAGGTGCTTGGGGCACACGTCCACGCAGTTCATGATGGTGTGGCAACGGAAGAGGCGGTACGGATCTTCCAGATTGTCAAGGCGGTCACCCGTGGCCTCGTCGCGGCTGTCCGCGATGAAGCGGTAGGCCTGCAGCAGGCCGGCCGGGCCCACGAACTTGTCGGGGTTCCACCAGAAGCTGGGGCAGCTGGTGGAGCAGCTGGCGCACAGAATGCACTCGTACAGGCCGTTGAGCTCTTCGCGCTCTTCAGGCGACTGCAGGCGTTCCTTGGTGGGAGACGCGAAGCTGTCGTTCTGCAGGTACGGCTTGATCGAGTGGTACTGCTTGAAGAACTGCGTCATGTCCACGATCAGGTCGCGGATCACGGGCAGGCCGGGCAGGGGCTTGAGAACGATGTCGCCCTGCAGGGTCTTCATGTTCGTCAGGCAGGCCAGGCCGTTCTTGCCATTGATGTTCATCGCGTCCGAGCCGCACACGCCTTCGCGGCAGGAGCGGCGGAACGAGATGGAGGGGTCCATCTCCTTGAGCTTGACCAGGGCGTCCAGCAGCATGCGCTCGTGGCCGTCCAGCTCGACCTCGACGGTCTGCATGTAGGGCTTGGCATCCTTGTCCGGGTCGTAGCGGTAGATCTTGAAAGTGCGCTTCATTTGTCTGTTCTCTCGTGGGCTGCTGGATTAGAACGTGCGGACCTTGGGCGGCACGCTGTCCACCGTGAGGGGCTTCAGGTTCACGGGCTTGTAGTCCAGGCTGTTGGTGGCGCTGTACCACAGGGTGTGCTTGAGCCATTCCTTGTCATTGCGGCCCAGCGGGAACTCGGCGTGGTCGGCAGGATGCTCGTAGTCGTACACGGTGTGGGCGCCGCGGCATTCGTGGCGGGCAGCGGCCGAGATCATGGTGGCCTGGGCCACTTCGATCAGGTTGTCCACTTCCAGCGCTTCCATGCGGGCGGTGTTCCAGACCTTGGACTTGTCCTTGAGAGTCACGGAGCCCACGCGTTCGCGGATGGCGTTGATCTTGACTTCGCCTTCGTCCATGCTCTTTTGCGTGCGGAACACGCCGGCATGCTGCTGCATGGTGGCGCGGATGTCGCCAGCCAGGTCCTGGGCGTAGGTGCCTTCCTTGGAGTCGTCGAGCTGGTTCAGGCGCGTGAGCGTGCGCTCGGAGCCATCGGCCGGCACGGGCTTGTGGTCGCCGAAGCCGTTGACGAACTGCACGATGTGCTTGCCGGCCGACTTGCCGAAGACCAGCAGGTCCAGCAGCGAGTTCGTGCCCAGGCGGTTGGCGCCGTGCACCGACACGCACGAGCATTCGCCCACGGCATACAGGCCATTGACCACGTTGTTCTGCTGACCGTCCCACACCACGACCTGGCCGTTGATGTTGGTGGGAATGCCGCCCATCTGGTAGTGGATGGTGGGCACCACGGGAATCGGTTCCTTGGTGATGTCCACGTTGGCGAAGTTGTGGCCGATCTCTTCCACCGAAGGCAGGCGCTTGCGGATGGTGTCGGCGCCCAGGTGGTCCAGCTTCATCAGGATGTAGTCCTTGTTGGGACCACAGCCACGGCCTTCCTTGATTTCCTGGTCCATGGAGCGGGACACGAAGTCACGCGGTGCCAGATCCTTCAGCGTGGGAGCGTAGCGCTCCATGAAGCGTTCGCCTTCGCTGTTGAGCAGGATGGCGCCTTCGCCACGGCAGCCTTCGGTCAGCAGCACGCCCGCGCCGGCCACGCCGGTGGGGTGGAACTGCCAGAACTCCATGTCCTGCAGCGGGATGCCTGCGCGTGCAGCCATGCCCAGGCCGTCGCCGGTGTTGATGAAGGCATTGGTCGATGCCTGGAAGATGCGGCCAGCGCCACCCGTGGCCAGCAGCACGGCCTTGGCGTGCAGCTCGTACAGGTCGCCGGTTTCCAGTTCGATGGCGGTCACGCCGACCACGTCGCCCTGGGTGTTGCGGATCAGGTCCAGCGCCATCCACTCCACGAAGAAGTTGGTCTTGGACTTGACGTTCTGCTGGTACAGCGTGTGCAGCATGGCGTGGCCGGTACGGTCGGCCGCGGCGCAGGCGCGCTGCACGGGCTTTTCACCGTAGTTGGCCGTGTGGCCGCCGAAGGGGCGCTGGTAGATGGTGCCGTCGGGGTTGCGGTCGAACGGCATGCCGAAGTGTTCCAGCTCGATCACGACGTTGGGCGCTTCGCGACACATGAACTCGATCGCATCCTGGTCGCCGAGCCAGTCGGAGCCTTTGATGGTGTCGTAGAAGTGGTAGTGCCAGTTGTCCTCGCTCATGTTGCCCAGCGAAGCGGACACGCCGCCTTGCGCGGCCACGGTGTGCGAGCGCGTGGGGAAGACCTTGGACAGCGAGGCCACGGACAGGCCGGCGCGCGACAGTTCCAGCGCGGCACGCAGGCCGGAGCCGCCAGCGCCGACGATGACGACGTCAAACTTGCGCTTGGTGATGTTTGCTTTGGAGTAGCTCATTCTTAACCTTCAATCGTGGAGACCGAGTCTCTATCAGATACGCCACAGGATCTGGATGCCCCAGCCGGCGCAGCCGACCAGCCAGACCAGGGTGAAAACGTTCAGCACCAGGCGCAGGCCCACGGGCTTGACGTAGTCCATCCAGATGTCGCGCACGCCGACCCAGACGTGCCAGGCCAGCGAGACGATCACGGCGAAGGTCAGGAACTTCATCCACTGCGGGGCAAAGATGCCGGCCCACAGGTCATAGCCGACGGAGCCGGTGCTGAAGATCAGCTTGGCCAGCAGCACGATGGTGAACAGTGCCATCAGCACGCCGGTGACGCGCTGCACCATCCAGTCGCGGATGCCGTAGTGCGCACCGACCACGGTGCGCTTGGAGCCGTAATTCACGGACATGGTTCTTTTTCCTTATCGTGAGGGGAGATCGTCTATCAGTACAGGCCGAACAGCTTGGCGCCCAGGATCAGGGTCAGGCCCACGCTCAGCACCAGCACCACCAGGGCGGAGGTCTTGCCGAACTGCTTGTTGACCGCATGGTGGTTCACGTCCATGAACAGGTGGCGCAGGCCGGCGCAGAAGTGGTGCAGGTAGGCCCAGATCAATGCCAGGCACACGAGCTTGAGGAACCATCCGAAGGGACCCGCGAAAACCGAGGTGAAGCCGTCGAAGGAGATCTCCGAGGTCAGCGACATGTCCATCATCCACAGGATGAAAGGCAGCAGGATGAACATCAGCAGGCCGCTGATGCGGTGCAGGATGGACACGATGCCGGCCGGCGGCAACCGGTAGGTGGGGAGGTCCTTGAAGAAGTTGATGTTGCGGAACTCTGGCCGCTTTTTGGCTTGCTCAGTCATGGCAGGGTACTTTCGTGGATGTAACTGCTTCGTAATCGCTCAGGGGCGGCGATGCAAAATTCTATTGCAATGCAATAAAAACAGCTTTGCTGGGAATTGCGTATTTTCGCCCGCTTCTCTGGGGAACGGATCGTTCAGCTCAACGCGTTGCGGTAGTGATGGGTGTCGGTGCGGTACAGGCCACGGCGTAACTCCATGGGAACATCGTTGTATGTGTAAGCGGTGCGCTCCACGCTCAGCAGGGGCGTGGTGCTGGGCACGTCCAGCAGCAGGGCCTGTTCGGCCTCGGGCAGGACGGCGCGGATCTTTTCGTCGGCGCGCACCATGCGCACGCCGTAGTCCAGCTCGAACATGGCGTAGGTGGGGCCCTGGTAGGCGGACATCTGCTCGGCGGTCAGGCCCTTGAAGGCGTGGCCCGGCAGCCAGATGTCTTCCAAAATGGTCGGGATTGCGGAGAACGACAGCACGCGGCGCACGTGCATCACGGCATCGCCGCTGCGCAGCGCCAGGCCGCGCGCCACGTCGGCCGATGCGCGCAGGCGCCGGCAGTCGATGATGCGGCGCTCGGCACGGCCCTCGCCCTGCTGGTCGCCGGCGTCGGGCTGCAGCTTGAGGAAGCGGTACTGCACATGCTGGGCCGCGTGGGTGGCCACGAAGGTGCCCTTGCCCTGGCGGCGCATCACCAGGTTTTCCGCGGCCAGCTCGTCGATGGCCTTGCGCACCGTGCCCTGGCTCACGCGAAAGCGCGCCGCCAGCTCCATCTCGCTGGGGATCAGCTCGCCGGGCCGCCATTCGCCTGCTTCAAGGCTTTGCAGTATCAGTCCCTTGATCTGCTGGTACAGCGGGCTGAAGGCCGGGGTCGATGCGCCCGCGCCGATGGTGGGAGCGGCGTTGTCTGAGGCGAGGGGAGGCAGGGCTGGCATGGGAAAGTTCGGGGTGGGGAGGCTCCCGGCGACGCAGATGAAAGACTTGGAAACAGACGTCGATCATATCTTATATAAGACATAAGACAAATTGACCGGGCTCCGAAATCGGGAGTACACTTTCGCGTTGTTTGCGGAGCACGGGCTGCTGGTTTCTGACGCTGGTGCGACCTGGCGCCGATAACACCTGATTTTTTCCCCATCCCTGGAGTTTCATCATGAGCAAGAAGCCCGTTCGTGTCGCCGTCACCGGTGCCGCCGGTCAAATTGGTTACGCCCTGCTGTTTCGCATCGCCTCCGGCGAAATGCTGGGTAAGGACCAGCCCGTCATTCTGCAACTGCTGGAGATTCCCGACGAGAAAGCCCAGAACGCGCTCAAGGGCGTGATCATGGAACTCGAAGACTGCGCCTTCCCCCTGCTGGCCGGCATCGAAGCCCACTCCGACCCCCTGCAAGCCTTCAAGGACACCGACTACGCCCTGCTGGTCGGCGCGCGTCCCCGCGGCCCCGGCATGGAACGTGCCGACCTGCTGGCTGCCAACGCACAGATCTTCACGGCCCAGGGCAAGGCGCTGAACGCCGTGGCCTCGCGCAACGTGAAGGTGCTGGTCGTCGGCAACCCCGCCAACACCAACGCCTACATCGCCATGAAGTCGGCTCCGGACCTGCCGGCCAAGAACTTCACCGCCATGCTGCGCCTGGACCACAACCGCGCTGCATCGCAGCTGGCTGCCAAGGCCGGTTTCAAGGTCGGCGACATCCGCAAGCTGACCGTCTGGGGCAACCACTCGCCCACGATGTACGCCGACTACCGCTTCGCCACCGTCAACGGTGAAAGCGTCAAGGCCAAGATCAACGACCAGGCCTGGAACAAGGACGTGTTCCTGCCCACCGTCGGCAAGCGTGGCGCCGCCATCATTGCAGCGCGCGGCCTGTCCTCGGCTGCCTCGGCTGCCAACGCTGCCATCGACCACATGCGCGACTGGGCCCTGGGCTCGGGTGGCGAATGGGTCACCATGGGCGTGCCCTCCAACGGCGAATATGGCATCCCCGCCGGCATCGTCTTCGGCTTCCCGGTCACCACCGAGAACGGCGAGTACAAGATCGTCGAAGGCCTGGAAATCGACGCCTTCTCGCAAGAGTGCATCGACAAGACCCTGGCCGAGCTGCAAGGCGAACAGGACGGCGTCAAGCACCTGCTGTAAGCCGCCGGCAAGCCATGCTCGACTGGAATCCCGCGCTTTACCTGCGTTTCGCCAATGAGCGTACGCGCCCCGCAGCCGAGCTGCTGGCGCGTGTGCCCTTGGCCCAGGCCCGCCATGTGGTGGACCTGGGATGCGGGCCGGGCAATTCCACCGAGCTGCTTGCACAGCGCTATGCCGGTGCCACGATCACCGGCATAGACAACTCCCAGGCGATGCTGGCCACCGCGCGCCAGCATCTGCCTGAGGCCCGCTTCGCGCTGGCCGACATTGCTTCCTGGACGCCCGCCCCCGGCGAGAGCGCTCCCGACCTGATTTATGCCAATGCCTCCCTCCAGTGGGTGGGGGAGCATGAAACGCTGGTACCCCGCCTGTTCGCCCAACTGGCGCCAGGGGGCGTGCTGGCGATACAGATGCCCGACAACCGGCAGGAAGCCACGCACCGCGTGATGCGCGAGATCGCCAGCCTGCCCAAGTTTGCCGCCTACATCGGCGATGCCGCCAAGGTGCGGGCCGACATCCTGCCCATCCGCAGCTACTACGACCTGCTGGCCGGACCGCAGGAGCAGGCCGGCGTCGAGGCCGGCGCCGTCGATGTCTGGCACACCGTCTACCAGCATCCCATGGACTCGGCCGGCGCCATCGTCCAGTGGCTGCGCGGCACCGGCCTCAAGCCCTTCGTCGAAGGCCTGCCCGAAGCCCTGCAGGCCGACTTCCTCACCGAATACGAAAACCGCGTGGACGCCGCCTACGGCGTGCGCGCCGACGGCCGGCGCCTGCTGGCCTTCCCCCGCCTGTTCATCGTCGCCCAGCGCAAGCCATGACCGCCGCCACGTCCACACCCTCTCGCGCACACCCGGCCCAGGTGCTGCTCGATGCGCAGGGCGGTGCCCTGCACCTGCCCGTCTGCGACCACTACAGCGGCGTGGAAGTGCGCATGCGCAAGAGCCTGCAGCTGCAGGCCGAGATGATGGCCGAGTTCGGCACCTGCGTGTTCGACGTCACGCTGGACTGCGAGGACGGTGCCCCCGTGGGCCAGGAGGCCGCCCATGCGCGCCTGGTGGCCTCGCTGGCGCGCGATGCCGCGCCCGGTGCCCGCGTGGCTGCGCGCGTGCATGCCGTGGACCACGCCAGCTTCGCGCAGGACCTGGACATCATCGTCGGCGAGGCCGGCGACCGCCTGTGCCACCTCATGCTGCCCAAGGTGGAAAGCGTAGACGACGTGCTGCTGGCCGAGCGGCATCTGGGCCGACTGGGCTGCCGCGAACTGCCGCTGCATGTGCTCATCGAGTCGCCCGCCGCGGTGCACCGCGCCTTCGACATCGCGGCACACCCGCGCGTGCAGAGCATTTCCTTCGGCCTGATGGACTTCGTCTCGGCCCATGGCGGCGCGATTCCTGCCTCGGCCATGGGCTCGGCCGGCCAGTTCGACCATCCGCTGGTCGTGCGTGCCAAGCTGGAGATCGCAGCTGCCTGCCACGCGCACGGCAAGGTGCCTTCGCACTGCGTGGTCACCGAGTTCAGGAATCCACAGGCGCTGCAGGCCGCTGCCACACAGGCGTCACGGCGGCTCGGCTATACCCGCATGTGGAGCATCCACCCGGACCAGATCCGTCCCATCCTCGCCGCGTTCGCGCCCCAGGCCGACGAAGTGGCGCAGGCCGCACAAATACTTACCGCCGCCGAGGCCGCCGACTGGGCGCCCGTCAGCGTGGATGGTGTATTACATGACCGGGCGAGCTACCGCTATTTCTGGCAGTTGCTCACACGTGCCCACCAGACCGGCCAGGCGCTGCCCCCGCAGGTGCAGCCCTGGTTTGCATCAGAATCACTTGCTTAGCCCACACCGGGAATTTGCAGGAGCCCAACGTATGAAGACAGCTATCGCCTCCATCCTGATCGCAGCCCCCTTGCTGGCCATGGGCCTGGGCGCCAGCGCCGCCGAACCTGCCAAGAAGGCTCCGGCCAAGGCCGCCGCCAAGCCTGCGGTCAAGAAGGCTCCCGCCAAGAAGGCCACCGCGGCCAAGGCCGCTGCCGGCGCTGCCGCAGTCGGCGGTGCGGCGGCCGTGGCAGCTGCTGCCCAGCAGCCGCTGTCCGCCGAAGACCTGGCCATCTCGGAGCGCGTGCACACCGGCCGCATTCCCTGCGAGCTGGGCGCCTTCGTCAATGTGACGGCCGACCAGTCCAACCCCGGCTACTTCAACATCGACGGCAAGGGCTTCAAGTACCACATGGCGCCCGTCAAGACCTCGACCGGCACCGTGCGCCTGGAAGACAAGCATGCCGGCGCCGTCTGGCTGCAGATCGCTAACAAGTCCATGCTCATGAACCAGAAGGTCGGCCAGCGCCTGGCCGACGAATGCATGAGCCCTGACCAGCTTCAGGTGGCCGAGGCCATCAAGAAGAACCCGCCTCCCAGCCTGCTGGAAGCACCCAAGCCCGCCGGCCAGTAATCCAGGCCCGGACCTGAGCGTCCCGCAAGCAGCCCCACTTTAGAAAACCATGGAGAGAGAATCATGTTGAAAGCCTACCGTGACCACGTGGCCGAACGCGCCGCGCTCGGTATCCCCCCGCTGCCGCTGGATGCCAAGCAGGTTGCCGAACTGATCGAGCTGATCAAGAACCCGCCCGCTGGCGAGGACGCCTTCCTGCTCGACCTGCTCACGCACCGCGTTCCTCCGGGCGTGGACGATGCCGCCAAGGTCAAGGCCAGCTTCCTGGCGGCCGTGGCCCACGGTGACATCCAGGTGGCTCTCATCTCCAAGGCCAAGGCCACCGAGCTGCTGGGCACCATGGTGGGCGGCTACAACGTGCACCCCCTGATCGAGCTGCTGGACGATGCCGAAGTCGCCGGCGTCGCTGCCGACGCGCTGAAGAAGACGCTGCTGATGTTCGACTTCTTCAACGACGTGGCCACCAAGGCCAAGGCCGGCAACGCCAAGGCCCAGGAAGTCATGCAGAGCTGGGCCGACGCCGAGTGGTTCACCTCGCGCCCCGAAGTGGACAAGAAGATCACCGTCACCGTCTTCAAGGTGCCCGGCGAGACCAACACCGACGACCTGTCGCCTGCACCCGATGCCTGGAGCCGTCCGGACATCCCGCTGCACTACCTGGCCATGCTCAAGAACACTCGTCCCGACGCGGCCTTCAAGCCCGAGGAAGACGGCAAGCGCGGCCCGATGCAGTTCATCGACGACCTCAAGAAGAAGGGTCACCTGGTCGCCTACGTGGGCGACGTGGTCGGCACCGGCTCCTCGCGCAAGTCGGCCACCAACTCCATCGTCTGGGCCACGGGCCAGGACATCCCCTTCGTGCCCAACAAGCGCTTCGGCGGCGTGACCCTGGGCGGCAAGATCGCCCCCATCTTCTTCAACACGCAGGAAGACTCCGGCTCGCTGCCCATCGAAGTGGACGTCTCCAAGCTGGAGATGGGCGACGTCATCGACGTGCTGCCCTATGACGGCAAGCTGGTCAAGAACGGCGAGACCGTCGCCGAGTTCCAGCTCAAGAGCGACGTGCTGTTCGACGAAGTGCGCGCCGGCGGCCGCATCAACCTGATCATCGGCCGTTCGCTGACCGCCAAGGCCCGCGAATTCCTGGGCCTGTCTGCCTCCACCGTGTTCCGCCTGCCCCAGGCGCCCGCTGCTTCGAACGCCGGCTTCACGCTGGCCCAGAAGATGGTCGGCCGCGCCGTCGGCCTGCCGGAAGGCCAGGGCGTACGCCCCGGTACCTACTGCGAGCCGCGCATGACCACCGTGGGTTCGCAGGACACCACCGGCCCCATGACCCGCGACGAGCTCAAGGACCTGGCCTGCCTGGGCTTCTCGGCCGACATGGTCATGCAGTCCTTCTGCCACACGGCCGCCTACCCCAAGCCCGTGGACGTCAAGACCCACCGCGAGCTGCCTGCCTTCATCAGCAACCGCGGCGGCGTGGCCCTGCGTCCCGGTGACGGCGTGATCCACTCCTGGCTCAACCGCCTGCTGCTGCCCGACACCGTGGGCACGGGCGGCGACTCGCACACGCGCTTCCCCATCGGCATCTCCTTCCCCGCAGGTTCCGGCCTGGTGGCCTTCGGCGCCGCCACGGGCGTGATGCCCCTGGACATGCCCGAGTCCGTGCTCGTGCGCTTCAAGGGCGAAATGCAGCCCGGCGTCACCCTGCGTGACCTGGTGCATGCCATTCCCCTGTACGCCATCAAGGCAGGCGCCCTGACCGTGGCCAAGGCCGGCAAGAAGAACATCTTCTCGGGCCGCATCCTGGAAATCGAAGGCCTGCCCGACCTGAAGGTGGAACAGGCCTTCGAGCTGTCCGACGCCTCGGCCGAGCGCTCGGCTGCCGGCTGCACGATCAAGCTCAACCCCGAGCCGATCAAGGAGTACCTGACCTCGAACATCGTTCTGATGAAGAACATGATCGCCGACGGCTACGCCGACGCCAAGACGCTGCAGCGCCGCATCGAGAAGGTCGAAGCCTGGCTGGCCAAGCCCGACCTGCTCGAAGCCGACAAGGACGCCGAATACGCTGCCGTGTTCGAGATCGACCTGGCCGACATCAAGGAACCCATCGTCTGCTGCCCCAACGATCCCGATGACGCCAAGTTCCTGTCCGAAGTGGCCGGCACCAAGATCGATGAAGCCTTCATCGGTTCGTGCATGACCAACATCGGCCACTTCCGCGCAGCAGCCAAGCTGCTGGGCGGCCAGCGCGACATCCCCGTCAAGCTGTGGGTGGCTCCGCCCACCAAGATGGACCAGAACGAGCTGATCAAGGAAGGCCACTACGCCGCCTTCGGCACGGCCGGTGCCCGCACCGAAATGCCGGGCTGCTCGCTGTGCATGGGCAACCAGGCCCAGGTCCGCGAAGGCGCTACGGTGATCTCCACCTCGACCCGCAACTTCCCCAACCGCCTGGGCAAGAACACCAACGTGTTCCTGGGCTCGGCCGAGCTGGCCGCCATCGCATCGCGCCTGGGCAAGCTGCCCACCAAGGAGGAATACCTCAAGGAAATGGGCGTGATCGATGCCGACAAGTCCAGCGTCTACCGCTACATGAACTTCGACCAGATCGAAGAGTACGCGGATGTGGCCAAGGGCGTGAGCGCCTGAGTCCGGCCTGATCCGGCTCCATGAGCAAAGCCCGCTTCGGCGGGCTTTGCTGCTTTCTGGCTCTGTACTTTCCGGTTTACGCAGCCTGCCTCAACCGCCCCAGCACCTCCTGCGTCTGCGCATCCGCCGGAAAGAACGACTCCACGGCCAGCTCCTGCAGTGTCACATCCACCGGCGTGCCGAAGATGGTGATGGTGCTGATGAAGTTCAGCCGGCCATGGTCGGTGTCCAGCGCGAAGGGCACGGCAATGTGGCTGGCAGGTGCTGCGCCATGTGAGTCCGCTTCATCTTCCTTGAACGGGTAGGCGGCAATCTCGTCGTGCAGCGTCTGCAGCTGCGCATCCGACGTGGCGGCAATCTGCTGCTGCAGGCGGTGCAGCAGATGCGCGCGCCAATGGGCTGCATTGGCCAGGCGCGGGCCCAGGCCTTCGGGGTGCAGGCTCAGGCGCAGCACATTGACGGGCGGCTCCAGCAGCCAGGGCGCCACGCCGGCCAGCAGCAGCGGCACGATGGCGTTGGCGGCCACCAGGTTCCAGTGACGGTCCACGGCCAGGGCCGGATTGGGTTCGTGGCCCTTGAGCACCAGGTCCACGGCCTGGCGCGCGGCGGCCAGGTCCGGGTGGTCCAGCGGCCGGGCCTGGTACATGGGGGCGTAGCCTGCGGCCACCAGCAGGGCATTGCGCTCGCGCAGCGGCACGCCCAGGCGCTCGACCAGGCGCAGCACCATCTCGCGGCTGGGCTGGGCGCGGCCGGTTTCCACATAGCTCAGGTGGCGCGTGGAGATCTCGGCCTCCAGCGCCAGGCCCTGCTGGCTCAGGCGGCGGTGCTGGCGCCAGTGGCGCAGATGGTCGCCGAAGGGCGAGCGCGCGGACGGTGGATGGGCGGTGGAGGTCATGGTCCGCATCGTAGCGGCGGGGCTGGCGTGGCGGCCATGACCTGCGAGGTTATCGACCCTGTGCAGCCTGCGGCGGACCATGCAGTCCATGGCATGCACGGTGTGTGCCTGTTGCTCTCAAGGAGTTCGCCATGTCGATGTTCGCTTCCCCCCGTTTCCTGCCCCGCGTGATGTGGGCCGATGCTGCTTCCTGCGCCGCCTCGGGCGCCTTGCAACTGGTGGCGGGGCAGCCGCTGTCGGATGTGACGGGGTTGCCTCTGGCGCTGCTGCAGTCCACAGGCTGGTTTTTGCTGGGCTATGCGCTGCTGGCTGCGTGGATGGCGGCGCGCTCGCCTGTGCCGCGGCGGTTGATCGGGCTGGTGGTTGTGGGGAATTTGGGGTGGGCTGCGGGCTGTGTTGCGCTGTTGGCGTTTGGTGGGTTGGGGTTGTCTGCCTGGGGGGTGGCGTGGGTGTTGGCTCAGGCGGTGGTGGTTGTGGTGTTGGCTGAGTTGCAGTGGACTGGGTTGAGGCGCACGCGCGATGTGGTTGGCGGTGCGCGTGTTGCCATGTCATGACTACAGCGGGCTTGTTTTGACCCTGCCGGGCCGTTGTTTTTCGAGGCCGGGTCTCGGCCCGGCAGCCGACTGCCCTTTCTTGATTCGCCAAGAAAGGTCAGGCCAAAGAAGGCGACCCGGATGCCCGCGACCCCTTCGCTGCGCTGCGGGGCAACCTGCATCGGGCCGCCTGCGGGGTTCGCCGTGAAACTCACTTCGCGCTGCGCGCTACGTTCAAACAATCACGGCGAGTCAGTTGACGAAGCAGTCCTGTCCTTCGGCAGGACTGCAACCCCGCAGGCGGCCCGACGCAGGCGCAGGCATACGGGCAGTTGTACGGGCCTTTGCTGCGCTCGGCCGGGTTCAGGGGGCTGTGCTGCTTTTGACGTGGTGGGAGCAGCCCACGGCGACGACTTCGCCGCTGGTTTCGCTGGCCAGCATGTCGGCGCTGTTGCGGATGGTGCGCAGGGCGCTGGCGAGCACCTCCAGGCGGTTGCTGGTTTCGGGCGTTTCCAGCCACAGCAGGGCCATGCGGGAGAGTGCCGAGATTTCGGCACAGCCTTGCTGCACCAGGCGGTCCACCTCGGTCACGACCTGGGTGAAATGCTCGGCGCTGGGTGGGGGTCTGGGTGTCATGGCTCGGCTCTCCGTGCAAGGTTGAGAGAGGCCGTGGAAAGGCAAACGTTGCGCATGCTTCCGTGCTCCTAGTCGAGGCTTGAGACCACCGGGTTGCGTTTTCAAGCGCAGGCAGGTGGGCGGGATGTTGAAAACACGAGACTAGTCGTGCGGGCAGCCTTGCGGTGAGCCCCATCCCGCCCGAAATCGCACAGACGTGGGCAAGCGCCCACGAATACAGGATTCAGACGTGACAAAGCCTCGCTGACGGGGAGGCTGCACCGCTAGTCTTGGAAAAGGTGTTTTCAAGCACCGGCCCCGTGACAGGGGGCTGGTGCGGATTGTGGCATAGCGACTGCAGTTGCTCCAGCAGGGCTGGCATGACCTGGCAACTGCGGCGAGTCAGTTGACGAAGCAGTCCTGTCCTTCGGCAGGACTGCAACCCCGCAGGCGGCCCGACGCAGGCGCTGGCATACGGGGAGCTGGTGCGGGCCTTTGCTGCGCTCGGCCGGGTTCAGGGGACTGCGCTGCTTTTGACGTGGTGGGAGCAGCCCACGGCGACGACTTCGCCGCTGGTTTCGCTGGCCAGCATGTCGGCGCTGTTGCGGATGGTGCGCAGGGCGCTGGCGAGCACGTCCAGGCGGTTGCTGGTTTCGGGCGTTTCCAGCCACAGCAGGGCCATGCGGGAGAGTGCCGAGATTTCGGCACAGCCTTGCTGCACCAGGCGGTCCACCTCGGTCACGACCTGGGTGAAATGCTCGGCGCTGGGTGGGGGTCTGGGTGTCATGGCTCGGCTCTCCGTGCAAAGGTGAGGCGGGCCATCGAGGTGGATGCGATGTACATGGTTCCGTGCTCCTATTCGAGACTGAACCACCAGGCCGGGTTTTCAAGCACAGCAATGGTGGACGGGATGTTGAAAACACGAGAATAGTCGTGCGGGCAGCCTTGCGGTGAGCCCCATCCCGTCCCAAACCGTTCGGATGCAGGCAAGCGCCCACGATCCAAGCAAATCAGACGTGACAAGGCCTCGCTATCGGGGAGGCCGCTCCGCTATTCTTCAAAGGTGTTTTCAAGCACCGGCCCCGTGACAGGGGGCTGGTGCGGATTGTGGCATAGCGACTGGAGTTGCTCCAGCGGGGCTGGCATGACCTGGCAGGTCATGGACTCGGGGGCTGTGGCGGCGGAGCATCGGCAGGGCCGGCTTGCGAGGTGCATGCCCGGCAATCCACAAGGAGTGCTGATGCCGATGTTTTCCCATGCCCGTTTCCTGCCCCGCACTCTGTGGGCCGACGCCATCTGCTGCGCCGCGGCCGGTGCGGTGCAACTGGCCTTTGCGCAGCCGCTGGCCGTTGTCACGGGGTTGCCGCAGGCGCTGCTGCTGGGCACGGGGTGCTTCTTGCTGGTCTGGGCCTGCGTGGCTGGCTGGGGCGCGTGCCGCATGCCGCGCAGCCGGGGGCTGGTGGCCATTGCCGTGTTCGGCAACTTCGGCTGGGCCCTGGCCTGCGGGGTTGTGCTGTACAGCGGCGTGCTGGAGCCTGCGCCCGCAGGCTGGGCATGGGTGCTGGGCCAGGCGGCCATCGGCGTGGCGCTGGGCGATCTGCAGTGCGCGGGGTTGTGGCGCAGCAGGGCTTCGCTGGCCGGTTCGATGACAGCCCCGTGAAAGCCTGCCGCTTTTTCCGCGCGGACAGCGTTGTCCGCGTGTGACTATCGCCAATGGACCACAGCATCCGCGGGCACTTCTGGGCACAATGGAAATCAGAGTCTTGGTACATGCCCAGCAGCCCGGAAAAAGGCGGCGCGCATGTGCCTTCCCAGAGTTTCATCCAGGAGTCTCACGATGCGCCACGAATATGAAAACACCCTCAAGACCTTTGCTGCGGCGGGGGGCAAGAAGGGCAAGTTCTTCTCCCTGCCTGAGCTGGCAAGGCAATATCCACAGGTCCGGCGATTGCCCGTGTCGCTGCGCATCGTGCTGGAGTCCGTGCTGCGCAACTGCGATGGCAACAAGGTGACGCGCGAGCATGTGGAGCAACTGGCGAACTGGAAGCCCCAGGCCGAGCGCGTGGACGAGATCCCCTTCGTGGTATCGCGCGTGGTGCTGCAGGACTTCACGGGCGTGCCGCTGCTGGCCGACCTGGCCGCCATGCGCAGCACGGCCGCCAGGCTGGGCAAGAAGCCCAAGTCCATCGAGCCGCTGGTGCCCGTGGACCTGGTGGTGGACCACTCCATCATGGTGGACTACTTCGGCACCAAGAAGGCGCTGGACCTGAACATGAAGCTGGAGTTCCAGCGCAACAAGGAGCGCTACCAGTTCATGAAGTGGGGCATGCAGGCCTTCGACACCTTCGGCGTGGTGCCGCCGGGCTTCGGCATCGTCCACCAGGTGAACCTGGAGTACCTGGCGCGCGGCGTGCACAAGACCAAGGACGGCGTGCATTACCCCGACACCCTGGTGGGCACGGACAGCCACACGACCATGATCAACGGCATCGGCGTGGTGGGCTGGGGCGTGGGCGGCATCGAGGCCGAGGCCGCCATGCTGGGCCAGCCCGTGTACTTCCTCACGCCCGATGTGGTGGGCTTCGAGCTGTCGGGCCAGCTGCGCGAGGGCGTGACGGCCACCGACCTGGTGCTGTCGGTGACCGAGATCCTGCGCCGCGAGAAGGTGGTGGGCAAGTTCGTGGAGTTCTTCGGCGAAGGCACGCGCAGCCTGGCGCTGCCCGACCGCGCCACCATCGGCAACATGGCGCCCGAGTACGGCGCCACCATGGGCTTTTTCCCCGTCGATGAAAAGACCATCGACTACTTCAAGGGCACGGGCCGCAGCAAGGCCGAGATCGAGGCCTTCGAGGGCTATTTCCGCGCGCAGGAACTGTTCGGCGTGCCGGCCGCCGGCGAGATCGACTACTCGCATGTGGTGCGCCTGGACCTGGGCACGGTGGCGCCCAGCCTGGCCGGACCCAAGCGCCCGCAGGACCGCATCGAGCTGGGCAATGTGTCGTCCAAGTTCGATGAGCTGTTCAGTGCCCCTGCGGCGCACAACGGGTTCAACCAGCCGATCGAACGGCTGGGCCGGAGCTTTCCCGTAGGCGGTGGCGGCGAGGGCGAGGTGGCTCCCGAGACGCCGGCCCATCCGCCCGGCGCGCAGCGCTCGCTGGCCGAGATGGAGGCCAACAAGCCCAAGCTGGAGGCCGCCCACAGCGAGGCGCCGGTCGATGCCCCCACGCCGCCCAAGCGCCTGAGCATCGCCAACGGCGACGTGCTGATTGCCGCCATCACCAGCTGCACCAACACCTCCAACCCCAGCGTGATGCTGGCCGCCGGCCTGCTGGCCAAGAAGGCGGTGAAGGCCGGGCTCACGGTGCAGCCGCACATCAAGACCTCTCTGGCGCCGGGCTCGCGCGTGGTGACCGAGTATTTGACCGAAGCCGGCCTGCTGCCCTACCTGGAAAAGCTGGGCTTTGCGCTGGCCGGCTACGGCTGCACCACCTGCATCGGCAACGCGGGCGACCTCACGCCGGAGCTCAACGAGGCTATCACCAGCAACGACCTGGTCTGCGCGGCCGTGCTGTCGGGCAACCGCAACTTCGAGGCGCGCATCCACCCCAACATCAAGGCCAACTTCCTGGCCAGCCCGCCCCTGGTCGTGGCCTATGCCATTGCCGGCACGGTGCGCCGCGACCTGATGACCGAGCCCGTGGGCCAGGGCAAGAACGGCCGTGACATCTACCTGGGCGACATCTGGCCGACCAGCGAAGAGATCCACGCGCTGATGAAGTACGCCATGAACGGCAAGGCCTTCCGCGAGAACTACGAGAAGGTGCGCTCCGAGCCCGGCAAGCTCTGGGAAAAGATCCACGGCGTGACGGGCGCCACCTATACCTGGCCCGAGAGCACCTACATTGCCGAGCCGCCGTTCTTCGACGGCTTCCGGCTTGAGCTGGAAGCGCCCGCCGCTGGCGCCGAAGGCTCCAACCCCTACGTGGTGCACGGCGCGCGCGTGATGGCGCTGTTCGGCGACTCCATCACCACCGACCACATCTCGCCGGCCGGCTCCATCAAGGAAAGCTCGCCCGCAGGCCAGTGGCTGCTGGCCCACGGCGTGCAAAAGGCCGACTTCAACAGCTACGGCTCGCGGCGCGGCAACCATGAGGTGATGATGCGCGGCACCTTTGCCAACGTGCGCATCAAGAACCTGATGATTCCCGCGCAGCCCGATGGCTCGCGCGAGGAGGGCGGCCTGACGCTGTACCGCGACGGCACGGGCCAGGTCACCAAGATGCCCATCTACGACGCGGCCATGAAGTACCAGGCCGAGGGCCGTGCCACCGTGATCTTCGCGGGCGAGGAGTACGGCACGGGATCGAGCCGCGACTGGGCCGCCAAGGGCACGCAGCTGCTGGGCATCAAGGCCGTGGTGGCGCGCAGCTTCGAGCGCATCCACCGCTCCAACCTGGTGGGCATGGGCGTGCTGCCGCTGCAGTTCCTGGGCACGGACAGCTGGCAGACCCTGGGCCTGACGGGCGAGGAGTTCGTGGAGGTGGTTCCCGCCGCCGACCTGGCACCGCAAAGCGAGGCCCAGCTGGTGATCACGCGTGCCGATGGCAGCAAGCAGACCGTGGTGGTCAAGCTGCGCATCGACACGCCCATCGAGGTGGACTATTACAAGCACGGCGGCATCCTGCCGTACGTTCTCAGGCAGCTCCTTGAATGAAGTTGGAAACCCCCTGAGCCGCTATGCGGCCTCCCCCTGGAAGGGGGACGACACCCTGGCGGCGGGGCGGCCCTTGCTCGGTGTCCCTCGCTTTTGGGTCACGCCAGTTTTGGACAGAGTGAACTGAGCAAGGGTGTGGCGTTTAGGGCTGCTGCACCAGCCTGCCCACGCTGTCGCGCAGGTGGGCCAGCAGCGATTCGACCAGGGGCTGCACATGGCCCGGATGCCACATGGCCTGCATCTGCGACTGCGGGTGCCGGCCCTGGATGGGCACGAAGGCCAGCCCCGGAAAGCCCACGCGCTGCAGGCAGGACGGAACCAGGGACACGCCCTGGTCCAGCGACACCATGGACAGCACCGACAGCCAGTGCCGCACCTCGTGGTGCAGGTCGGGCGTGAAGCCCTCGCTCTGGCAGATCTGCCAGATCTGCTGGTGGTAGTCGGGCGAGACCTGGCGCGAGAACAGCACCATGCGCTCGCCCGCCAGCTGGCGCACCTGCAGCGTGCGCTGGCCGGCCAGCGCATGGCTGTCCGGCAGGCAGGCCATGAAGGGCTCGCTCACCAGGGTGTGTGATTGCAGGCCTGGCGCGGGGCGCGTGGCGTGCAGCAGGCCCAGGTCCAGGCGTTCCTGCTGCAGGGAGGCGATCTGCTCTGCGCTGTTGAGCTCCAGCATGTCGATGCGCACCAGCGGGTGCCGGGCGCGAAAGCTCTCCAGCGCCTCGGGCAGCCCGCGGTAGATGGCCGAACCCACAAAGCCCAGCCGGATGCGGCCCTGCACGCCGTCGGCGATGGCGCGCATGTCCTGGCGCACGCGCTGGGCCTGTTCCATGATGTCCTGGGCCTGCACGCGCAGGTGCTTGCCGGCGGCCGTGAGCCGCACCTCCTTGCTGGTGCGCTCGAACAGCTGGGCGCCCAACTCTTCCTCCAGCTGGCGGATGGCCACGCTCAGCGGCGGCTGGGAGATGGACAGGCGCTGGGCTGCACGGCTGAAGTGCAGCTCCTCGGCCAGCACCAGAAAGTACCTCAGTTGTCTCAGCTCCATGGTGTTCTATCCGGTTTGACTATTGATCAATACGTTATCGATATTTGACTCGAATAGGACTGTTTCCAAGAATGGGGGCATCCCCAAGACCCGGAGCCCATGCGCCCGGGCCAGGTTCCCGCACAGGAGACAGACCATGAACCCCGAACCGCAGGCGCTGGCCGCCATGCAGTCTTCCCCCGCCCAGGCTTTCCAGGCCGTGCCCGACCGCCACGGCAGCAACCTGTACACCACCGATTCGCAGTTGCAGCCGCTGCTGGCGCTGTACCTGCCGCCCGAGGTGAACGCGCACCTGCAGCCCCATCTGGAGCGCATGGGCGCGCTGGCCGGCCGCGAGATCGATGAATGGGCGCTGACCGCCGACCGCAATCCGCCCGAGCTGGAGCACCGCGACCGCACGGGGCGCGATGCGCAGCGCATCGTCAAGCACCCGGCCTATGTGGAGATGGAGCGCATTGCCTACGGCGAGTTCGGCCTGGCCGTCATGTCGCACCGCACGGGCGTGCTGGGCTGGGATGGCAAGCTGCCGCCGCTGGCCAAGTACGCGCTGACCTATCTGTTCGTGCAGGCCGAGTTCGGCCTGTGCTGCCCGCTGTCCATGACGGACTCGCTGGCGCGCACGCTGCGCAAGTACGGCGAGCCGGCCCTGGTCGAGAAGTACTGGCCGCGCATGACGCAGCTGCGCTTCGAGGACCAGGCCCAGGGCGCCATGTTCATGACCGAGCAGGCGGCCGGCTCGGACATCTCCAACACCCAGACGCTGGCCCGCCCGGCCGCCGACGGCAGCTGGCGCCTGTCGGGCGACAAGTGGTTCTGCTCCAACCCCGATGCCGACTTCGCCATGGTGCTGGCGCGCGTGGAGGGCGCGCCCGCGGGCATGAAGGGCATCTCGCTGTTCCTGCTGCCGCGCCGGCTCGATGACGGCTCGGCCAACCATTACCGCATCGTGCGGCTCAAGCACAAGCTGGGCACGCGCTCCATGGCCAGCGGCGAGATCGTGCTCGACGGCGCCGTCGCCTACCTGGTGGGCGAGCAGGGCCGGGGCTTCGTGCAGATGGCCGACATGGTCAACAACTCGCGCCTGTCCAACGGCGTGCGCTCGGCCGGGCTGATGCGCCGTGCCGTGGCCGAGGCCGAGTACGTGGCGCGCGAGCGCCGCGCCTTCGGCAAGGCCCTGCAGGACATGCCGCTGATGCAGCGCCAGCTCGACAAGCTGCGCATCTACTCCGAGCAGGCCCGCACCATGGTGCTGCAGACGGCCCAGGCGCTGCAGCGTTCGGACGCAGGCGAAGACGGCGCCTACGCGCTGCTGCGCATCCTCACGCCCATGATCAAGTTCCGCGCCTGCCGCGACGCGCGCAAGGTCACGGGCGACGCCATGGAGGTGCGCGGCGGATGCGGCTACATCGAGGAATGGAGCGATCCGCGCCTGGTGCGCGACTCCCACCTGGGATCGATCTGGGAAGGCACCAGCAACATCGTGGCGCTGGACGTGATCCGCGCCATCAAGCGCGAAGGCTCGCTGCCCGTGCTGCGCGACCACGCGGCCCAGTTGCTGGCCCAGACCGAGGCGGCCACGGAATTCAAGGCCGCGCTGTCGGCCAGCATGGACAAGGCTGCGGCCCTGGCCCTGCGCGCAGCGGAGGAGGGCGGTGACCGCCTGGCGCGCGCCGCCGCCTCGGGCCTGTACCACTGCTTCACGGCCACGGCCATGGCCTGGGAGGCCTCTTGCACACGCAGTGCCGAACGCATGCGCTGGGCCCAGCTGGTGCTGCTGCACCGCGTGCTGCCGCGCGACCCGCTGGCGGCAGGCGACCTGCCCGAAGGCTGGACACGCTGAGCCCATCGACCGCACTGACCCAGAACACACATCCCGTCCACAGGGATGACCGCACAAGTACCGGAGACAAACACCATGCCTTGCACTGACCCGAAGCCGTCCTTCCAGAAACGCCGATTCCTGTGCGCCTGTGCGCTCGCCGCCACCGCCGCGCTGCCGGCCGCCGCACTGGCCGAGCGCTTTCCCGAGCGGCCCATCAGCTTCGTCGTTCCCTTCCCGCCCGGCGGGCCCACGGACGCCATGGCACGCGTGCTGGCCACGGCGCTGACCGAGACGCTGGGCCAGAGCGTGATCGTGGAGAACAAGGCCGGCGCAGGCGGCAACATCGGCGCCGACTTCGTGGCCCGCGCCAGGCCCGACGGCTACACCATCATGTTCGGCACCTCGGGGCCGCTGGCCATCAACAAGCACCTGTACCGCAAGATCAACTACGACCCGCAGACCAGCTTCGCGCCCATCATCCGCGTGGGCCACCTGCCCAATGTGCTGGTGGTCAACCCGACCACCAAGGCCACCACCGTGCAGGAGCTGATCGCGCAGGACAAGGCCAAGCCGGGCAGCCTGGACTATGCGTCCTCGGGCAACGGCGCCTCCTCGCACCTGGCCGGCGTGCTGTTCAACAAGATGGCCGGCACCTCGCTGCAGCACATCCCCTACAAGGGCACGGGCCCGGCGCTCAACGACCTGCTGGCGGGGCAGGTGAACATGACCTTCACCGACATCCTCACCGCCATGCCCTACATCAAGGCCGGCAAGTTCAAGGCCATTGGCGTGGCCACGGAAAAGCGCTCCCAGGCCATGCCCGATATTCCCACCATCGCCGAGCAGGGCCTGCCCGGCTACGACGTGAGCGTGTTCTTCGGCGTGGTGGCACCGGCCGGCACGCCGGCCGACCGCATCGAGACGCTGAACGCGGCCTTCCGCAAGGCCCTGGGCAGCGAGCGCATCCGCAAGACCTTTGCCGACCAGGGGCTGGAGCCGGCATCGGATCTGTCGCCAGCGGGGCTGTCGACCTTCATCGCGCAGGAAGTGACCAAGTGGAAGGCCGTGGTCGATGCCTCCGGCGCCAAACTGGATTGAATAGATGGAGAACACCCCCTGAGCGGCTACGCCGCTTCCCCCTCTCTCGCACGCGGGAGTGGGACGGCGCCTTCGCTGCGGGGCGGCCCTTGCTGGGCGCCCCAGTGGCTTGAAACACGCCAGTCTTGCACCTTGTGCCAATGAAGAAAGAAACTTTATGAGCAGAGCCAATGGTGCCCTCCAGGGCATCCGTGTCCTCGACCTCTCCCGCATTCTTGGTGGCCCGCTGTGCGGCCAGATCCTGGGCGACCACGGCGCCGACGTGCTCAAGGTGGAGCCGCCGCAGGGCGACGATACGCGCGCCTGGGGGCCGCCGTTCCAGGACGGAGTGTCCTCCTACTACCGGGGCCTGAACCGCAACAAGCGGCTGCAGTTCCTGGACCTGTCCCTGCCCGAAGGCCAGCAGGCCGTGGTGGCGCTGATGGAGCAGGCCGACGTGGTGGTGGAGAACTTCAAGATCGGCACCATGGAGAAATGGGGCATTGGCTGGGAGCAGCTGCGCGAGCGCTTTCCGCGCCTCATCTGGTGCCGCGTCAGCGGCTTCGGCGCCGATGGCCCGCTGGGTGCCTGGCCCGGCTATGACGCGGCCATCCAGGCCATGACGGGGCTGATGAGCGTCAACGGCGAGGCCGGCGGCGATCCGCTGCGCGTGGGCCTGCCGGTGGTGGACATGGTCACGGGCATGAACGGCGTCATCGGCGTGCTGCTGGCGCTGCAGGAGCGCCAGTGCAGCGGCCTGGGCCAGCTGGTCGATGTCTCGCTGTACGACAGCGGCATCTCGCTGCTGCACCCGCATGCGGGCAACTGGTTCATGAGCGGCAGGACGCCAGGGCGCTCGGGCAACGCCCATCCCAACATCTATCCCTACGACAGCTTTGCCACGCGCACCACGCCGGTCTTCCTGGCCGTGGGCAACGACCGCCAGTTCCGCCTGCTGTGCGAGCACCTGGGATGCCCGCAACTGGTGGCCGACGAGCGCTTTGCCACGGCCGGCCAGCGCTCGCACCACCGCGATGCGCTCAAGCCGCTGCTGGAGCAGGCCCTGCAGTCCTGCGACGGCCCCGCCCTGGCCGATGCGCTGATGGCCATCGGCGTGCCCGCCGCGCCCGTGCTGGGCGTGGACGCGGCGCTCAACCACCCGCATACCCTGCACCGCGAGATGGTGGTGGAGATGGCGGGCGGCTACCGGGGCCTGGGCGCGCCCGTCAAGCTCAGCCGCACGCCGGCCAGCTACCGGCATGCGCCGCTGGCCGAGGGCGACCGCTTCGAGTGAGTTGCCTGGTGCGCTCAGGGCACGATGGGGCGCAGTTGTGCATCGGCCATGCCCACCAGCAGCGCACGCCCGTCGGGCTCCACGCGGAACTCGCCGTAGCGGGCCTGCTCCCAGCGCTGGCCATCGCCTTCGCGGAAGTACCAGGCATCGGTCACCAGCGTCCACCGGCCGCCGCGCGGGGTGAGTTCAAAGCGCTGCTCGCCGGGCGCCAGCGGCTCGCTGGCCGTGCCGGTGCGCAGCCACTGCACCACGCCCTGCTCATCGAGCTTGCCGATGGCGTAGAGGCGTCCGCTGCGCAGGTTCTCTTTCTCCACGTCCCTGTCCTCGGAAGGCAGGCGGAAGTTCAGGCGCATGTAGTCGCCCTGCATCAGGGAGCGCGGGTCCACCGGCGCCAGTTCCACGAAAACCTTGCGGCCCTGGGCGATGGTGCGCTCCTTCTGCGCAATGCCGATATTGGCCACCGCCAGCGTGCAGGCCGCCGTCAGCACCACCAGCCACGGCGCCCAGCGCTGCAGGGGCGCCGCGCCCGATGCGGCGGCGGTCTCCGCGCTGCCTGGCAGGGCTGCGGCGCGCGGCCCTGCCCAGGCCAGCAGGCCCAGCAAGGCGCCGCAGCCGGCCAGCACCATGGCCTTCGTCGCCAATGGCCAGGCCAGCTGGTAGTAGAAGCTGCCCACGATCCAGGCCGCAGCCAGGGCGGCTGCTGCGGCCTGCCGCCAGCGGCCGCTGGTGCCGGTCACCGCCAGCGCCAGCAGGCAGGCGCCCAGCCAGGGCAGGAAGGCACTCAGCACGGCCAGCACCATGGCAGCCACGGCGGCGCGCGGCTGCCGCAGCGTGGGCCATGCGCGCTGGGCGAACCAGGCGGCTGCCAGGGCCAGCACGGCCGAGCCGGCCTGCGTCAGAACGCCCATGGAGGTGTTCGGGGCGGCTTCCTGCGCCAGCTCGCCCGCCAGGCCGCCGCCCAGCACGCCGGCCACCATGAAGCTCCTGCCGGACAGAAAGGCCAGGCCAGCCAGCACCGCCAGCAGCCAGCCCGTGGCAAAGGGCTCCAGCGCCGCCGCCATGCGGGTCTGTGCCGCAGACTGCCCCAGCGCGCGCCACTGGGCTGCCAGCAGCAGCATCCAGAGCAGCAGCGCCGCATGCACGATGACCCAGGTCGGCACGCCTGCGTACAGGGTGGATGGATCGTTGTCCGGCCAGAGCATGGTGCAAAACAGCAGCGCGCAGGCGGCGCCCAGCAGCACGCGCAGCCAGGGCCTTGCAATGGCGGCCGTGCAGGCCAGCGCAATGGCCAGGCCTATCGCGGCCGCAGCCTGCCCCGACAGGTCGCGCGCCAGGCCAAAGCCCAGCAGGCCGGCGCCGGTCAGCATGGCAGGCAGGGCCAGCTGCTCCAGGAAGACGGGCAGCTCCTCGGCGCGCAGCACGGCCACGGCTGCGGCCAGCATCATGGCGCCGATCACATAGGTGCCGGCGCCGCGCTCTATCCAGTCGGACAGGGCAAACGCAAACAGAATCAGCAAGGGAAGAAGGGCCAGCCAGGCGCCCAGCGCCGTGAGCAGCACCACCGCCCAATGGCGGTCGTTGGCGGCAGGGCGGCGGTCCTGCAAGGCGGCAGGCGGCAGGATGCCCTGGTCCACGGCCTGGCGCAGCAGGGTGTCGTGTTCGTGGCTCATTGAAGGCCTCCTTCCGCGTTGCGGGACATTCGAAGCACCAGGCTCACCGTGGCCGCCAGCAGGCACGCAGCGCCCAGGCCGACGAGCAGCAGCATGCCCGTGAAGTCCGCCCCCAGTTTCTCCAGCAGCAGGTAGACCAGGCCGCACACCAGCAGCACGTTCAGGCCCAGCGCCGCACCGCTGAGCAGGAAGATGTCGAAATGCCTGCGCAGGCCCGCCAGCGCCGCCGCGCCTGCCAGCAGCACCAGCCCCAGCGGGTACTGCGGCGCCACCGTGCTGTGGAACAGCCCGCTGATGGCAGTGGAGGTGATCATCGCCAGCGCCAGTGCGCCCGCGCCGCGCAAGGCCCACAGCCCCGCGCCCGTGAAGCGCCGCAGGGCCGGTGCCATGACCGCGGTGACGGCAAGGGCGGCGCCCAGGGCCACGGCATGCACGCCCAGGTCGCGCGACTCCACCTCCCAGAACTGCGGCGTATGGGCCTGCGCCCATAGCGCAATGCCCGTCATGGCAACCACCACCCAGGGCACCCAGACGCCATCGCTGCGCGCCGCCAGGGCCAGCGGCAGGGTCAGCGCTGCCCACAGCGCAAACAGCTGCCAGGGGTCCGCTCCCGTCTGGTAGGTCTGCCCGAAAAAGGCGAACAGCGCACCCGTGCCCAGCAGTGCCAGCACGGACAGCGGCACGCGCGCCGCCGCGCGCCATGCCGCGCCAAGACACATCACGAGCACGAAGCCCTGCAGCAGGGCAAAGCGCTGCATGCGGCCCATGCTCTCCCAATTGGCGGCAATCCACAGCACGATGCCCAGCCCGCCCAGCGCCGCGCCCAGCAAGGCCACCACGGGCCACAGGCGGGTTCTGAGGGCGGCCGGTTCATGCCCGAATCCCGCCAGTGCAAACAGCTGCACGGCGGCCTTGCGGTCCAGGCCATGCTGGCGGACAAGGTCATGCAATAGGGGGCGCAGGTTCATGGTGTGGATGTTCCTTGGCTTGAAGATGCGGATGCCCGACTTTGCCAGAACCTGTCCGGGATGGATTGCAACGCGGCAGCCCGGTGCCGGTGCAACCTGCTATCTTCCTCCCACTCTCCGGAACACTGCCGCCATGCATCCTGCGCCTGCCCCTTTTTGCCGACCTCGCATGTACCCCGCCAAGCCGCTGGCATGCCCTCTGAACGCAACGGCGTTGCTGGCGCCATGAAGCGCGGCGCCGACCTCGACGATTTCGACGACACGGTCGAATGGACGCCGGTCACACGCCCTGCCGCCATCGCGCTGACGGCTTTCGGCGCCTGGATCATCTGGGGCCACTTCTTCAGCGAGGACCGCTGGCTGATGCTGCTGGACAACGCCAACCTCGCGCTGCACGAGGCCGGGCACACGCTGGTGGCCCTGTTCTCGCAGCATCTCTCGGTCTACGGCGGCACGCTGTTCCAGTTGCTGTTCCCCGCCCTGTTCATGCGCCATTTCCGCAGGCAGGGCCAGCGCACGGGC
The DNA here is from genome assembly GCF_043104845.1 of Delftia sp. WSY_7. Taxonomy (NCBI): domain Bacteria; kingdom Pseudomonadati; phylum Pseudomonadota; class Betaproteobacteria; order Burkholderiales; family Comamonadaceae; genus Delftia; species Delftia sp. WSY_7. The sequence continues at coordinate 448,136 of NZ_JBICLB010000055.1, forward strand.
TGGATCGCCTCGCTGATGTGGCTGGGCGAGAACCTGATGAACGTGGCCCGCTACATGAAGGACGCGCGCGCCCAGGTCCTGCCGCTGGTGGGCGGCGGCGACCATGACTGGACGGAGATCTTCAGCCGCTGGGGCGTGCTCCAGGCCGATGTGCGCATCGGCACGCTGACGTCGCTGCTGGGGCTGTGCCTGGTGGCGTGGGGGTTGCGGCTGGCGGTGCTGCGTCTTCGTGCTCCCCAGGCCTGAAGCTCCATCTGATACGGTCGAATTCACCGCATCTGCTGCTACCCGCGGAGCAGGGCGCTGGGCATAGTCCAGGCAGTCCCCGGCAATTCATGACAAGCCCGCATCACGGGCGCACCGGCCGGGGCGAAGGCCCCGCATGTCAGAACGACCGAAACCGCTTCCCGATGAAACCGCCGCAGCCCCCCGGCCGCGGCCCGCGCAGCGCAAGGTGATTCCCATCGCCGACGCCAGCGCGGATTCCCCGCTGTTCGAGTCACGCCGCAAGATCCAGCCGCGCTCCATCTCGGGGCGCTTCGCCAACTGGCGCTGGGCCATGGTCTGGCTCACGCAGCTGTTCTTCTATGGCATTCCCTGGCTGCAGATCCACGGCCGGCAGGCCCTGCTGTTCGACCTGGAGCAGCGGCGCTTCTACATCTTCGGCTGGCTGCTGTATCCGCAGGATTTCATCTACCTGGCCGTGCTGCTCATCGTCTCGGCACTGGCGCTGTTCCTGTTCACCACGGTGGCGGGGAGGCTGTGGTGCGGATTTTCCTGCCCGCAGACGGTCTACACCGAGCTGTTCATGTGGGTGGAGCGCCGGCTGGAGGGCGACCGCAGCGCACGCCTGCGCCTGGATGCCAGCGGCTGGGGTCCGGAGAAGATCGCGCGGCGTGGCGGCAAGCATGCGCTGTGGCTGCTGATTGCGCTGTGGACGGGGCTGACCTTCGTGGGCTACTTCGTGCCCATCCGCAGCCTGCTGCCCGAGGTGCTGGCGCTGACCGGCGCGTGGCAGATCTTCTGGGTGCTGTTCTATGCGCTGGCCACCTACGGCAACGCGGGCTTCCTGCGCGAGCAGGTCTGCAAGCACATGTGCCCCTATGCGCGCTTCCAGAGCGCCATGTTCGACAAGGACACCCTGGTCGTCACCTACGACACCGCACGCGGCGAATCGCGCGGCCCGCGCCACAAGGGCGTGGACTACCGGGCCCAGGGCCTGGGCGACTGCATCGACTGTACGCTGTGCGTGCAGGTCTGCCCGGTGGGCATCGACATACGCGACGGCCTGCAGTACGAGTGCATCGGCTGCGGCCTGTGCATCGACGCCTGCAACAGCGTCATGGACCGCATGCACTACCCGCGCGGGCTGATCCGCCTGTCCACGCAGAACGGCGTGGCCCGGGGCTGGCGCCAGAGCGAGCTGGTGCGCCGCATCTTCCGCCCGCGCGTGCTCATCTACGGCACGGCGCTGGTGGCCATCTCCACGGCCATGGTGGCCAGCCTGGCCCTGCGCACGCCGCTGAAGGTGGACGTGGTGCGCGACCGGGGCACGCTGTCGCGCATCGTGGCCGGCGGCCAGATCGAGAACATCTACCGCGTGCAGATCGGCAATGCCACGGAGCAGGACCAGCGCTATGTGCTGTCGGCCTCGGGCATCGAGGGCCTGCGCGTGGCTTCGGAGACCGAGGTGGACGTGGGCGCGGCCCAGGACCGCTGGGTCGTGGTGCGGCTGCAGGCGCCCTATGGCGCGGCCGGCCCTGGCTCGCACGGCGTGGAGATCACGGCCACGGCGGTGGGTGATCCGGCGCTTTCCAAGCAGGCGCACAGCACGTTCCTTGTGCCGCGCTGAAGGGCCGGTTGGATGGATTGATTCAGGAGTACGGCGCAGTTGTTGTGCACGATGCCTGGTCCGCTGCAGCGCGGGCTGGCATCGGTTTTGAGGCCCCGGGATTTTCTCCGGGGCCTTTTTTTGTAGTGAGATTGATGCGTCTTCCTCAGTCGGCACAGCCAGCCTCATGAGTGAACTTGGCTGCTTGAAACCAGAGGCCGAGCGAAGCAAAGGCCCGTCACGGCTCCCCGTATGTCAGCGCCTGCGGCGTGGTGGTTGCGGGGTTGCAGTCCTGCCGAAGGACAGGGCTGCTTCGTGATCTGACTCGCTGCGGTTGTTTGAGCGGCGCGCGAAGCGCAAAGCGAGTTCCGCAGCGAACCCCGCAACCGCCATGACGCAGGTTGCCCGCAGCGAAGCGGAGGGTCGCGGACATCCGGGGTCGCCTTCTTTGATCTGACCTTTCTTGGCGAATCAAGAAAGGGCAGTCGGCTGCCGGGCCGAGACCCGGCCTCGAAAAGCTGCCGCCCGGCAGGGGCAAAACTTGCGAACAGTCTTTGACGACACGGGTCAGGATTCGTGCGGACAGGATGTGGCAGCACGCTGCATCCCATTGGCATTACCCTGTGTCTACCGAAGCCTTGCAGTCAGGCGTTTTGTTGGAGGTGCATTGTGAGCAAGATCATTGAATCCCTGCGCGGCGATCTGGCTGCGCTGTACGAAGCGGGCGCCATCGACAAGGTGACGATGCGCGAGTTCGACGCGATCTGTCCTCCCCCGGTGCGGGAGTTCGAGGCGGCCGACATCAAACAGCTGCGCGAGACTTTGAAGTTCAGCCAACCGGTGTTTGCGCTGCATTTGCACACCACGGCTTCCACGGTGCGCAAATGGGAGCAGGGCGAAACCCGTCCCGCCGGACCGGCGCTCAAGCTGCTCAACGTCATCGCCGACAAAGGCCTTCAGGCCATCCTCTGAGCCGGGGCGACACAAGGGTGGTATGCGGGCGACTCCCGGGCGACACGATCTGGTGTAAATGCTCATAGGGAAATCCGCAGACCCCGCTATGGTGGGCGGCTGTTTTCCGTCCCGCGTATGAACAAGAAACCTGCCTCCCCCGACAACGTCTTTTCCGAATCCAGCGCCTCCGCATCGCTGGCCGCCCCCACCGGCACCACCGGCAGCAGCCCGGCAGCGCCCACGCCCACGCCCTTTCGCTCCGCCCTGATCCGCTCCGGCACCATCCGTGCCACCACGCGCAGCTTCCTGCATGCCCTGGGCCAGGACGACGAAGACATGGAGCGCCCGCACATCGGCGTGTTCCACACGGGCGGGGAGATGAGCCCCTGCAACCTCAACCTGCGCGACCAGGCCCAGCATGCCAAGACCGGCATCTATGCCGGGGGCGGTACGCCGCATGAATGCCCGGTGGTGTCGGTCAGCGACGGGCTGACCATGGCGCATTCGGGCATGCGGTTCTCGCTGGTCTCGCGCGAGCTGATCGCCGACAGCGTGGAGGCCTCGGTGCGCGGCCACCAGTGGGATGGCATCTTCGCCATCGGCGCCTGCGACAAGAACCTGCCGGGGCTGATGATGGGCATGGTGCGCTGCAATGTGCCCAGCGTCTTCGTGCATGGCGGCTCGGCCCTGCCGGGGCAGGCGCCCGGCGTGCACGGGCGCGACCTGAACGTGGTCGATACCTACGAGACCATCGGCCAGGTGCTGGCCGGCACCGCCACGGCGCAGGATCTGGAGGCCATGAGCCGCGCCTGCCTGCCCACGGCCGGCGCCTGCGCTGGCCAGTTCACGGCCAACACCATGGGCATGGTGAGCGAGGCGCTGGGCCTGGCGCCCATCGGCTCCAGCATGGTGCCCGCCGTGTTCAGCGAGCGCGCACCGCTGATGCGCCGCGCCGCGCGCCAGCTCATGCAGGCCGTGTGGGCCAGCGCCGAAGGCGGCGGCCCGCTGCCGCGCGACATCATCACGCGCCGGGCGCTGGAGAATGCCTGCGCCGTGGTCAGCGCCACGGGCGGATCGACCAATGCCGCCCTGCACCTGCCGGCCATCGCGCACGAGGCCGGCATCCGCTTCCACCTGGACGACGTGGCCGAGATCTTCGCGCGCACGCCGCTGATCGCCGACCTGCGCCCCGGCGGGCGCTTCCTGGCGCGCGACGTGTACTACATCGGCGGTGCCGGCGTGATCCTGCGCACGCTGATGGAGCAGGGCTTTGTCCACGGCGATGCGCTCACCTTCACGGGCCGCACCCTGGCCGAAGAACTGGCCGATGCCGCGCCGCCCGATGGCGAGGTGGTGCGCACGCCCGGCAATCCCATCACGCGCGACGGTGGCCTGACCGTGCTCAAGGGCAACCTCTGCCCCGATGGCGCGTTGCTGAAGACGGCCGGCCTCAAGACCCTGGTGCACCGGGGCCCGGCGCGCGTCTTCGAGTCCGAGGAACAGGCCCAGGCCGCCGTGCAGGCCATGCAGTACGCGGCCGGCGATGTCATCGTCATCCGCAACGAAGGCCCGCGCGGCAGCCCCGGCATGCGCGAGATGCTGGGCATCACGGCGCTGCTCTATGGCCAGGGCATGGGCGACAAGGTGGCCCTGCTGACCGATGGGCGCTTCTCCGGCGCCACGCGCGGCCTGTGCATCGGCTACGCAGGCCCCGAGGCCGCCGACAACGGCCCCATTGCCGCACTGCGCGACGGCGACCTCATCGCCATCGACGCCCGCGCCGATGCGCGCAGCATCACGGTGGAAATCGGCGAGGCCGAACTGGCCGCACGTCTGGAACAATCGGCCGCCGCGCGCCGCCAGATGCCGCCGCTGGGCGGCGTGCTGGAAAAATACGCGCTCACCGTGCGCCCGGCCCACCAGGGAGCGGTCACGCATTCGGGCCAGGTGGTCTGGCTGCGCGACGACAGTTGAAGCCGCCGGGCTGGCACGCATTTCCCCCCGCTGTTCCCCCACTGTTTTTTTCAGAGTTTCAATTTCAACCGGAGACATACGCATGAACATCGACCGCCGCCAATGGCTGGGCACCGCTGGAGCGGGTGCGCTGCTGGCCAGCCTGGGCCAGCAGGCCTGGGCGCAGGCCCAGGGCCCCATCGAGACCCTGAACATCATCACCGGCTTCGCGGCCGGAGGCACCTCGGACGCCATCTGCCGCCGCGTGGGCACCAAGCTGTCGGGCTATGCCAAGACCGCCGTGGTGGAAAACCGCACGGGCGCGGGCGGGCAGATCGCCATCAGCTACGTCAAGGGCCGGCCCGCAGACGGCGCCACCCTGCTGCAGACGCCCACGTCCATGCTGTCCATCTACCCGCACATCTACAAGAAGCTGCCCTATGACCCGGTGGCCGACCTGGCGCCGGTCACCGTGGGCTGCATCTTCGACTTCGGCTTTGCCGTCGGCCCCGCCGTGCCCGCCAGCGTGACCACCGTGCCCGAATTCTTCGCCTGGGCCAAGGCCAACCCCGCAGGCGCCAACTTCGGCTCGCCCGCTCCCGGCTCCACGCCGCACTTCATCGGCGCCCTGCTGGGCCAGCATGCCGGCGTGGACTTCAAGCACGCCGGCTACCGCGGCACCCAGCCGGCGCTGCTGGACATGCTGGGCGGCAACGTCTCCGCCGTCTGCGGCCCCGTGGGCGACATGCTGCAGCACCTGGCCGGCGGCAAGATGCGCATCCTGGGCGTCAGCGGCGCCAAGCGCAGCCGCTTCGCACCCCAGGTCCCCACGCTGGTGGAGCAGGGCTACAAGGACATGGCGCACAGCGAATGGTTCGCCTTCTTCGTGCCCGCCAAGACGCCTGCCGAGACCGTGCAGCGCCTGAACGGCCACATGCGCAAGGCCCTTGCCACGCCCGACGTGGTGGACAGCCTGGCCACCTTCGGCCTGGACGCCCAATCCTCCACCCCCGCCGAACTGGCCGCGCTGCTGCAGTCCGAACTCGCCAAATGGGGCCCCATCGTCAAGCGCGTGGGATTCACAGCAGAGGGCTGATCAAAACCAGCGGGCCGAGCGAAGCGAAGGCCCGAGCCAACTCCCCGTATGTCAGCGCCTGCGGCGTGGCGGTTGCGGGGTTGCAAGCCTGCCGAAGGACAGGCTTGCTTCGTGATCTGACTCGCCGTGATTGTCCGAACGTAGCGCGCAGCGCGAAGAGAGTTTCACGGCGAACCCCGCAGCCGCCACGACGCAGGTTACCCGCAGCGAAGCGGAGGGTCGCGGACAT